>QAMW01000048.1 GCA_003150235.1 Bacteroidales bacterium | reverse complement strand
GCTATTTTTGGCTTGGAAAAATCGTCCAAATAAGCGCAGTTGCGGAGGTTGAATGGGGTGTCTCCTTTATCGGCACGAGTCGAGATCTTATCCCAATATTGGTCGAGATGAGCCTTGACCGCAGGATAATCTTCGATGTGGATACGTTCAAGTTTACCCTTGATGCCATTGTGGGTGTTAATTAGGTATAGATGAGAATCTTCGTAGCCGTAACGCTTAATGTCGCGGCCACGAAGAATAGGTCGTATTAATGCATCCGTTCTCTTACGTTCATCTTCATCAGCGCAAGCAACAAGGATTTCATCTCGTTTCTCGGTGGTAATAATGAAAGCTTCATTGTAGCCGGTTTTAATTCCATAATTGATTTGAATGTCCCAATTTTTCAATGGAACGCCAGCTGCCTCAATTTTGCGTTTTATGCTTTGTTCAATCGGCGACAGAATCACCCATGAATCCGAACTTGGGAAAGTACTTTCAGCGGCGTTGTGCCGCATGAAATCGCTCATTTTCCTTCCATCAAATTGACAAAACGAGCAAGAGTATTCCTATCTACCTTACATATTTTTGCGATTTTTCGTTTTGATACGCCTTCTTTTAACAATTCTCGGATAAGTGTTTCTTTTCCGCTCAATTTATATTTGTCAGGAGAACTCTTACGCCCTTTGGGGCGACCGAGGGTTACACCTTCTGCTTTCTTTCGTGCCAATGCTTCTTTTGTGCGCTGAGAGATAAGATTGCGCTCAATTTCAGCAGATAATCCAAAGGCAAATGCAAGCACCTTCGACTGGATATCATCACCGAGGCGATAGTTATCCTTTATAGTCCATACCTTAGCCTCCTTTGTCATGCAGATGTTTAGTATCTCCATAATCATGAAGAGGTTTCTACCGAGGCGTGAAAGTTCAGCGCAGATGATTAGATCATCTTTCTTGATACGATTGAGCAACACACCGAGCTGACGCTTATTATAAGCCTTAGTGCCTGAGATGGTTTCTTCAATCCAACCATCAATAGTCAGTTTTTCGCGCTCGCAGAACTTATTTATCTCGAAACGCTGGTTCTCGACGGTCTGCTTGTCGGAACTAACTCTTATATAGCCGTATATCATTGATGTTTTATGAAAAAAATTGTAACTTTGTAACATAATATACGACCAATTTAACGTATATCGACTTAACACCATGAGTAAATTAAGCAAACTTTATGAGCTTCGTCGCCTATCCCAAGAGTTCGGGATGGAGTGGACAGAAAAGCAGGAACGGCAACTTGAAGCCGAAGAAGAGCATCTTATCAAAAATGAGGTGCTCCCGGTCGTTAGTAAAAATATTGAGCCGGCACTCGCACAAGTTGAACGGGAGCTTGTACTCGTGGTTGATTACATTCCCGGCTCTCCGCTAAAGGTCAGCCTCTCCCGCAAGCGCAACATCGCCGATGTCCTTCCCGATGCAGTGGAAATCAAACCGGATCCAGAAGTGCAGCATAAAACATACGGCTCACGCAATGTCGGCAAGGGTGACATTGCACCTAAGACGAGACTACGTGTCATCATGCCTAACGGTCAAGTAATTACCCATGCAAAAGCTAAAGACACATTTATAGAAGCAATTCTCACGATAGGCATTGAACGAGTGCGTTCACTCGGCTTGAAATTTTGCAAAATTCCCATTATTTCAAATACTCGAGATAAGAAGTATGGAAGGGCGCAGCATGATGTTGGCAATGGGTGGATGATATTGACACATAGTTCAACTGCCGATAAAAAGAAGATGCTTGACAAAATAGCTAAAGTCCTTAACATCAAACTCCGTGTTGAAATCATTTAATGTGTCTCATGGATAGCGGACAGATTATATTATTTCAGACGCAGGGCGGAGAAACGAAGATTGAGGTTCGACTCGCCAATGAGACTGTGTGGGTCACGGCTGACCAGATGGCGGAGCTGTTTCAGCTTACCTCTAATCAAATTGTGGAATATAAAATACCATACAAATGAGCAAGAAGTCGATACGGTTTTTCAATGATCGCGAGGTTAGGGCGGTCTGGGATGACGAGAACAACTGCTGGTGGTTCTCGGCTACGGATGTGGTGCGCGCTATCAATGATGAGCCGGACTACACGAAGGCAGGCAACTATTGGCGCTGGCTTAAACGTAAGCTGAAACATGAGGGTGTTCAGTTCGTGAGTGGCACTCACAAACTGAAAATTATCGCTGCTGATGGTAAGCAGTACAATAGTGATGCTCTTTCAGCTGAGGATATTGTTCTTCTTGCCAAACATTATCCCAATAACCGAGCAAGTAAGTTTCTTGACTGGTTCACATACAGCGACAATACTATTGACGGGCAGAGCCGCAAGAAGGCATACACACTGTTTGAAAGTGGCTTGCTCAATTCCCTGGAGCCGGGCAGTATGAAATGCCTACAGCAGATACATGCCTATCTGTTTGGCGGATTATATGAATTTGCCGGACAGATAAGGAATAAGAATATATCGAAGGGTGGTTTTACGTTTGCCAACTGTCTACACTTCCCAACCATCATTCCGACGATTGAACGTATGCAGGAAACCGCTCTCGATGAAATCGCCGACAAGTATGTGGAAATGAATGTGGTTCATCCATTTATGGATGGAAACGGGCGAAGCACACGCATCTGGCTCGACCTGATGCTCCGCCAATCGCTTAAGCGCTGTGTGGACTGGAGCCGGATTGACAAGAATGAATATCTGACAGCGATGCGTGAGAGCGTTGTCGATTCCACACATATCAAAGCTTTGCTGAAAGGAGCGCTGACCGACAAAATCAACGACCGAGAAATGTTCATGAAAGGCATTGACTACTCCTATTATTATGAGGAAGAGTAAGTAATGAATGGATAACGGATAGATTATAGGGTGTCAGACACAGGGCGGCGAGACTAAAATTGAGCCCCGTCTCTCTTTAATGAATCTGTGTGGCTCACAGCCGCCCTAATGGCGGAACTGTTTAAATGGCAATATATTGGATGTACTAGAATCGCGCTGATGCATCCTCTCTTTTCGCTGAAACTTGCCGATATCCGATAAAAATGTGTAACCGTATGGAATATGTGCCGGTCAGGGGATGAGGATTTTGGTATCGGACCGGGGATGGATGTAGATGCCTGAGGGTAGGAGAGTGTTGTCGTCGTGGTGGATGAGTCCGGTGAGCCCGATATAGAGATTGTCGCTATAAATAGTGGTGGATATGGAGGGGATTGATGCCGGTAGGCGGTGCGGGTCGAGCAGAAATTCGAGCGGGAGGGTGATGCGTTGCTGCCAGTACCATTCGTTGTGTCCCGCTCCGGTGGCGTCGTGGGTCATGAGCGAGCCGTCGGCAACCGAATATCCGTGGTCGAGGGCAATCTGTCGTGCCGTTGCCTCGTAGGGCAGATAGGCGGCATCCCAGCCTTCGGTGCCCTGATCGAGGTATAGCCGGTGAGTGGCGGGGGAGGGGAGACACGCGTTCATGTAGGCGAGGATTGCCTTGGCACACACCGGGTCGTCGCTCATGTTGTAGTCGGGGTCGAGGTCAAGCGACCCTATCCAGTGGGTTGACAGACAAGCCGCGCCGCCAAACAAATCGGGGTATTCACACATGAGGTAGAGCGATGCGAGTCCGCCCATCGATGAGCCGATGGCAAATGTGTGGGATGGCGCGGGATTGGTGAGATAGAGCCGGTCGATGAGCGGCTTCAGTTCGGTCGCCACGAAGGCGGCTTCCTCGTCGCCGTAAAAGCCGCCTTTGCAGGTGTCAAAAATTTTAGTTTTGTCGCGGTCGGTGGCGGGGATATAGTCGAGCACCTTCTCGGGGAAATAGTCGTTGGGACGCAGACCTTTGTCGCCCCGGTTGCTGATGCCTACCACGATTGGGGCTGTGATAGTGCCTCGGTCAATGAGCTCTTGTGCCTTGGAGTCAATTTCCCATGCCACTCCTGCGAATGAAAACGCGGGGTCAAAGAGATTTTGCCCGTCATGGGCATAGATTACCGGGTAACGGGTGGATGCCGCGGATGAATACCCGTCGGGTGTCCACACATCGACGGTGACTGATGAGCCTAATTGGTGTGACTCCACGGAGTAGCGCCGGATTTCGCCCGATGTGGCGATGGGGATTTTCCCGGTGGTGATTTCCTTGTAATGCGGTAGCTCGGCGAGAGCGACTGCTGAAAGTGTCAGTGCGATAATTGCCGCCGGGAGGCGGCGTAGGGCTGTGAAATTCATATCTTCCTGCATTTTGGCGATTATCGGCGCGGTTTTAAGGTACTCCAGTAGTGAAAGCGGCATTGCGATTCCACTTCCTTCTCCACGCTGTCGGGCAGGGCGGAGAAGAAATCGTAGCCGGTGGCTTCTTCCACGGCGTCGACCGACACGGCTGCCGCCTGCATACCGCCGGAGACAGCGCCGTTGTTCATCAGAAATCCGATGGCTCGCGGCGGGTCGGCGTAGGGCGACAGGATTACCTTGAAGAAGCGTTGCGGCACTGCGATGTGACTGTCACCGATAGTCTCGATGACGGGATCGGTCATCACCGGACCTGCTACGATGATGATGGCACTGTCGGCTTGCGCCCATGTGCGGCATTTCTCCTCCAGGCGCGCCCACACTCCGGAGTTGAATGATTTCACCTGCGGGCACACGTTGGTCATGTAAAATGACTGCTCCATCGCCTCGCGGCTCCATTTCATGTCGCCTGCGGGAGCGATATGCCCGCGGTCGTATCCGGAGTAAGAGTATTCCCACGGTTCGGGGCATCCGGCTACTGAGAGGTCGGCGGTGAATCCCTTGGCGCGGGGCACAGTGCCGAGTGTCTCCTCGGCGGTGAGTTCCCATGCTACCCAGTTGGGAATATGGCGCGAGGGATTGAATGATACGGTCATGCCGGCATACTCCACAATCTGCGCCCGCAGTGTGTCGGGGATGATTACGGCGGTAAGGTCGCCGGTCGTGGAAGGGGGTGCAACGGTTCCGTCGTCGGCATGACAGCCGGCAAGCGGGCGGAGAGCCACAAATGCCAGAGCCGCCAGTGAGAGCAGTAGTCGCGTGATGCGGCGTCTGTTTCGTGATTTATATCTTTTCTTCATCGGGAAGCCATTTTTATATGCTATACAAATGTATCAATATTATGCGAGTTTGCGCGCCTGTTTGTCGAGATTTCTTTGTACATTTGTGAACATAACATTAAAATAATACCAAGAATTATGAAAAGTGACCCCAAAGAATGTCTTTATTGTACAAACAATCAGACTCTTCACGACCTGATGATAGAAATTGCGCCGCTAAGCGTGTCGCGTGTGTTTCTCTTCAAGGAGCAGACTTATCGCGGACGTTGCCTTGTCGCCTATAAGGATCATGTCAATGACCTCTTTGAACTTACACCCGAGGAGCGCAACGCGTTTATGGACGATGTGACCCGTGTTACCCGCGCGATGGACAAGGTGTTTCATCCCGAAAAAATCAACTACGGTGCCTACAGCGACAAGCTGTCGCATCTCCATTTCCATCTCGCCCCCAAATATGTCGACGGTCCCGACTACGGAGGCACATTCCGCATGAATCCCGGGGAGGTATATCTTACCGACGAGGAATACGCCGACATGGTCAAGGCTATTCGCGAGGCGCTCTGACACGCTTCCTGCCTGAAACAATCACAAATGCCGCCGTTGCCGACTAAACTTTTCAAGGCGGCATTTGTCATAACTATAACTTAACATTCAACTTTCGCTTGCGAAAATTGAATGTTAAGAGGTTAAAGCTTGCCGGGCAAGCGGGTTGACGATAGTCACTGCTGTTTACCCATTAACCCGTTGACCTGTTAACCTTTAAGTGAACTTGTTAAACTTAAATAACTTAACTAAAACTGTTTATCGACATGAAACTATTGAATCGCGTGTTGCCGGCATTCCTGATAGCCGCCGGCATTTTCTTCCTTGGAGTGTTTATCAAGGCGGGATTTGACAATTTCACCAATCGCGACCGTGTGATTACCGTGCGCGGACTCGCCGAAAAAGAGGTGATGGCAAACAAGGTCACCTGGCCTATCGTGTGCAAGGAAGTAGGCAATGACCTGCCCGCAATCTACGACAAGATAACGTCGACCAACAATGCGCTTGTCAAATTTCTCACCTCCAACGGCATCACACAGGAAGAAATCTCCATCAACGCCCCCGACATCGTCGACCTTCAGGCTGAGCGTTACGGCAGCCGCGACTTCCAGTATCGCTACAATGTGACATCGGTCGTGGTCGTCACCTCAAAAAATGTGGCTAAGGTAAATGAACTTATCAAGCGTCAGACCGAGCTGCTTAAAGAGGGCATAGCCATCACCGCCGGCGACTACAATTACCAGACACTTTACGAATACACCGACCTCAACAAGATTAAGCCGGGCATGATAGCCGAAGCCACTCACAATGCCCGCGAGGCTGCCGACAAGTTTGCCGCCGACTCCCACAGCAAGATTGGCAAAATCAAGACTGCGACCCAGGGGCAGTTTTCAATAGAAAACCGCGACCCATACACGCCCTATATCAAGAATGTGCGCGTAGTCTCTTCCATCGTATTCTACATCGAAGACTGATTTTTTCGGAAAACATCACGCAAACTTTCGGAAAAACTTTAGAAAAACTGCAAAGATACATTTTGAAAATCAAAAAACATGATGTATCTTTGCAGTCGCAATGCCCAGGTGGCGGAATGGTAGACGCGCTCGTTTCAGGTGCGAGTGCTGCGAGGCGTGCAGGTTCGAGTCCTGTTCTGGGCACCTCAAAATCCTGTAACTATTTGATTTTCAATAGTTGCGGGATTTTTCTTTTGTTTTTGTCTGCAAAATGTCTGCAAAACGGAAGTCAATAACTCATTCCTCCCCCATTTTTTATTAAAAAATCCACCGTACAGGTATGATTTTGTCTGCCGCAGACAAAACTAAATGTTAAAAATGACCCTCTTGAAATTTTAACAACGGTTAAATTGTTAACGAGAGTTCCCTCGCTGCTACCCTCGGAAGCATAAAGAATCCAGCGGATTTGTACCGATTTGTTTCTAAACTATCCATTGACGAACCCTCGTATGTAAAAATGTGTTTCTATTTTATATCCGAAACAAAATGAGTACATACGACCTCCCATATTATGAAAATGTGCTCTGTGAGAGAATGTCGTTTATCGAACCATTCTGCACAGATTGGGAGGCTGTGAATGTCAATCATCTCATAGAGCTTAAGGACTGCCTGGATAAAGAATGGATGAATTTTCAACGTGCCATACTCGCAGATATGCAGAGTGGCTTTTACGGTTCCTATTGCGTAAGATCCATTTATTGCACCCTCAAAAAATTTTCAAGATGGTTCTATGATTTGAAGGATATAATCTGCATGGCACTCAAACACACGATACATGAGGTCGTTCAAAAAGCTGTCATTGCCAGAGCTATTGCAAATGCCATCGAAGTTATTTGGGTACCTTTTATATGGGAAAGATACGAAGAACTGAAAAAGGAATCTCAGAGACTACCTGAGACTCTTACAGCAGATGAGCTTAGACGAGCCAAGATGCGTAATATTGACGAAGTGAACAGAGATCATGCCTTGCGCAACCTGTTTAGTGTTATCACCGGTTCCAGCACAGAAGAGAAAAATCGGAAGTATGAAATTATGAGAGAAGTCCTTACCGGAATGAAAGGCAAGACCGTTGCTACCTATATTCAGGCAGCCAAGGAATTGGACTGGCTTTCTGATATTCCCGAATTTTCGGCAATGAAGATGTTCTGGGGTGTGGAGGGTTCTCATGGAGCCGTCAGCAAGATGTTCAACAAGGTTGGAGGAAGCCTTATCCCGGAAGAAAATATTGAGAACGCCAGAAAAGAGCTATTAAGTAAATTGCCTGAATAGTAGCACATTACATACAAGTAAAATTTAGTAAAAAGTAAAACTCGGTGTATTTTACCAAGTTTTACTTTTCTTTTCTATATGAGGGTATTGTCAGTCCTAAATTTGCGACAGAAAATTATAAATAAAGTCGCATATGAAAAAGAATCTATACGATCGGACTGTTGAAGAACTCCGGATGAGCATCGAGAACATCTGGGAGAAGATTAACGTCCAGCCCAAGGAGGATATGCCTCCTATTGTGATTCCTGTCACCGTAGAGATGCTTAGTGAGCTTACCGACCGCACAGTCATTCGAACTCTTGATGCGTTGTCCCATCTTCTGGCAAGATTTGGCGAGATACCGTCGCTGTCACGCTCATCCGCAGCGAAAATGCTCAAGAAAAGCACCAAGACCTTACGGGAATGGGAAGAGAAAGGTACGCTTGTACCGGTATATATAGAAGGCAGTCCATATTACCGCCTTAGTGATATAGAGGGACTCAATATAAAGAAAGGGGGGTAATATGAACGACAATCTCTTATATCCTAAGTCATTTGTTAGAGATAGCAGAGGGCCAAAGTTTCAGCTCGAAGCCGGCTACTCTCGTGAAGAAGTCGACATCCCAGCTCATTGTGCCACTTTCGGGGAAATCCTCGAAAGCAACAGTGAGTATACCACTGCAATGAGTTTGACGAATATCAATTCAGACAAATCGAATACACTACGGTGCCCGCTGACTGAAAGTTCAAGAATAAGCGGCAGTGACATAATCAAACAGACATACTCTATGAATCATTTAGAGGGTTTCCTGCGGATGCCACTGTCACTTTTCGAGATGGCTGACAGAATAAAAGTTATACCCAGTCCTCGGAAAAGGCTCTTTCACCAACTCGTTACAACAACGGGATTGTCTCCAAACACTGTCAAAATGATATTGTGTCCTACAACCTCCGGCATATATCCCAAGAAGCGTATCCGCCATAAAATTGCCGAGTTTATGGGAATGGATGTCAACCAGTTGTTTCCTGCAGACCGAACGCAGACCGGGTCAATAGTAGATGTCTATCTTCGCCTTTCTCCGAATGGTATTGAATTTCAAAATTTCATATTCCTGCTCTCTTTAGCCACGCATTCAAAGCAAAAGACAGTCAGGAAATGGTTGAAAGCTCGAAAGGTTCCGATGCAAGGTGCCAGGATTGCAATCGCTCAAGTCATAGGTGTGTCTATTTCTCAACTCTTTCCTCTCGAAGAGGGATAAAAAGTACACCCATATGACAAAGACGACCTTACGCCCGGAGAAATATTATTCTGTATCAGAGCTGTCAAAGGTGCTTGGGCTTGCGCCATATGACATGCTCACTTTAATAAATAATAGCGGAATACTCTACGAATTAAAAGACGGTCATGCCGCCTATAAAGGTTCGGATATTCAGCCATTGATAGAATCAAAGCGATGTATAACTCAGGATACATTCCTTTCTACCGGGATGAGTTAGATGACTGGCTCATTCAGGATCCACAACGGTTTATGTGGTGGATATGGATAAGGTGCCGCGCTGCGTACAAACCATGTATGCAGTGTGTGGGACAGGCTCGTGTTGAGGTCAATCTTCAATTCGGAGAGTTAGCTGTCACTAAAACTTATCTGAAGAATGTATGGGGCGTAAATATAAAGACCGTTGACCGCTTTTTGAAGCAAATGGTTAAAGATGGACGCATATCATGTCGTGATGAGAAAGGAATCCTGATTATCCGTGTTACCAAAGATGAGCTCATAACCGTACCATCCGGCAGGGTCAAAGAAACGGATACCGGGAAGGAAAGTCAAATGCAGATTCTGACGGATGATGATTTGACAGATGAGACGGACGGTGAAATGAGTGCCGAATTACCCAGTGAAATGCCCGACGAGATACATGATGAAATGGCAGTTCAAATGCCACCAATTATAAGAAATATAGAAAATAATAATTTCAAAAAAACTTATATTGATTTATCCGCACGAGAGAAAGATTTTTTTGAAGAATTAAAAAAATCAGATCTCACTCTTGAACAAATGACTTATAGTCTGAAACCTGAAAATGGTCAAGAAGGTTTGTTGCTTCTTCTGGATGAATTTATCAACCAGTGTTTGGGGACCGACGACTTCCACAATACCTTTTCCGAGTTTAAGAGACATTTCATGAATTGGGCAAGGAAAGAAATTCGATCGAGAAAAATTGATGACAAAAAACATACTCAAAATGGAAAGAAAGAAAAAGAACCCCGGGCTGAATCCGGAGCATCCCGACGCCGAGGTGCTGAGGTTAGCGCGCGCTCTGCCGCAGACTATGAAAAGCCGTTTACATTTGAACCTGAGGCCAGAGACTATTGAAGAATCACTGATATACTGCCTCAATTCTTTGGGCTGTGAGAGAGGTGAAGAACTGATAGACAACACCGGGTATCACTGTATGCTCAGAGCGATAAGCGATGAGTTGGTAAACAATCGGGCTAAATGCGGGCTTTTGTTCACCGGCAGCTACGGTACAGGAAAGACTACCATTATGCTTGGACTCCGCAAGCTCTTTGGTTTACTCAAGGAGGCTCCTTCTGCCTGGGCATATCAGGAGATTAACTCTCTGGACAACGCTTATATCCGGGCCGAAGATTTCCGCTACCCTATCGCCTCATACGAAAAGTTCTGCGAAGCCGCAGCAACGCCCATCCTATTCCTTGACAATCTCGGAATAGAATCGGATACGCCCGGAGATGACCTTGCGGTCACACTCATCAAAAATCTCATACGACTGCGCTATGATATGCGTATGTTTACGTTGATTGCCACGCCATTCGACGCACGAAGCATACGAGAAGTATATGGGAATCAAATCGCTTCAATCATAACTAACAGTTATTCAATCATTGAACTGGATTGGATGCCGTTTAGAAAAAACTCCTGACTATGAAATCATCAGGCACGCTATCTGTAGGGGATATTCTCGGTGAATTTGGTATATCCGAATCTCAACTAAGCGACCAGGTTGCCAACGTAAAGGCAATGCAGAAGCTTTCTCCATGTTTCCGTTTTGACATGGACCCGAAAGAAGCTTTTCTGCTGCTTTACCAGTTCTATCAGGAACAAGTCCAAGGAAGGTACATTGACTTCATCAGTGATGTCTATACTCAGGATGTTGTCGCTAAGGTGGCGAAGCATCTTACCAAACCGTATCCTGAATCGGGCATCATGCTATGTGGCGTTCCCGGCAATGGCAAAACTACTCTTGCTAAAGCACTTATAGAGATGGCAAAGTATCTAAACAGAAAAGACAAGTTCCGTTTTATGGGCGAATATTTCAAATTCGGTACTCGTTTCATTACAGCTACGGAAGTATGCGAGTATTATAAGAATCAGGAAGATGACAAAATTCTAACACTCAAAGGAATACCATTCCTTGTCATCGACGATCTTGGAGAGGAACCATGTGAAGTTCTGTCTTTCGGGACTCCAGCACATCCAGTGCGCCGCCTCATAGAGAAGAGGTATGAAACTATGGGGTTTACTGTTATCACAACCAATTTGGTGTCGGATGACTTGTTCAAGCAATATGGCTGGCGTGTCTTTGACCGAATACAGGAAATGTATACGAAAATAGTTCACCAATCACCATCATACAGAAAATGAAGTTCATAAACCTGAAACTATTCCGAAAGGAACACGGGCTGACCCAGCAGCACCTCGCGGAGGTACTGCAATTGCCTCAGAGCACCATTTCCTATCTGGAGAATGGTTTACAAGAGGCAACGGATCATTTGTTGAATCGTATATGGAAAAGTCGGTGCAGATTGACCCCTCTCGGCGGAAAAATGTGACCCCTTTCGTCGAAATAAGATTGACCCTCGGCGACGAAATAAAAATGACCCCTGTCGGAATACTCCGCAGGGGATTTTTTTGTAGTTTTAGAAGCCCAAGTCCTGGCACGGCGGGGGTAAGTCTAAAATTACAAATTTATGATTACAAAATTAAAAAATATCCTTCGATGTTACCAGTCGGGGATGGGATTAAAGGAAATGGCCGCGATTTTCCATATATCCCGCAACAGCACGCGCAAATATGTGCGTCTGTTTCAGTCGAGCGGAAAGTCCATGGAAGAGCTTCTTGCCATGACGGAAGAACAACTCCGGCAGGAGCTTGGGCAGGAGAAGGTGCGACACAGCAAACCTTCAGAGCGTGAGACGGAGCTTGAAGCACTTCTTCCTGAGTATGCAAAACAGCTGACACGCAAGGGTATGTCCAAGGCACGGCTGTACGAGCAGTATCATGCTGCCTATCCTGACGGCTATGGGCAGACGATGTTCAAGCAGGTTCTTCGTTAGTACCTGCATCAAAGTAAGGTGGTCGGACATGTGGAGCATTATGCTGGAGACCAGATGTACATCGACTTTGCCGGAGACCGCCTTGAGGTGGTCGACTGCATGACGGGCGAGACTAAAAAAGCAGAGGTGTTCGTCGCGATACTGCCTTTCAGTCATTACACTTACTGTGAGGCCGTATGGTCCCAGCGCAAGGAAGACCTCATCAAAGGATGTGAGGGCGCCATGCAATACTTCGGCGGCGTTCCTGCCGCGATAGTGCCGGACAATCTCAAGGGGGCCGTAAGCAGAAGCGACCGCAACGAGCCGGTGATCAATGAAGTGTTCGCCGCATTTGCCGAGCATTACGGATGTGCGGTATATCCGGCACGTGTCCGGCACCCCAAGGACAAGGCACTGGTGGAGAATGCCGTGAAACTGCTTTACAAATCCGTCTATGCCGATATCGAGGGAATGACATTCGGCAGCCTTGACGAGCTTAACACCGCCATCCGTATCTCGTTGCTCGATTTCAACGAAAAGACAATGGCCGGGCGGAACGTCTCACGGGTGCAGATGTTCAACCGTATGGAGAAAGACCTGCTGCGTCCGCTGCCCGAGCGGAGCTTCACTGTGAAGGAACGCAAGCTGATGACTGTCGGAAAGAACTGCTATGTGTCGCTTTTCAAGCATCACTACAGCGTACCCAGAGAACATGTCGGCAAACGTGTGGTCATTCTCTATGACGCCGACACCGTGGAGATATACTGCGGACTGAATCTTGTGGCGGTTCACGACCGCTGTGACATCCCCTATGCCTACTCATGGAAGCGGGAGCACAACCTGCCGGGCCATTACGGGGCTTACGACAAGGACCTTGAGGAACTGTTCGCACGCGCCGGACAGATCGACAACATCGTGCTCGACTATCTCCGGGAAGTAGACAGACACATACAGTATCCGCCGAAGTCCTTCAGCTCATGCCGTGGGATAATCGCCCTTGAAAAGAAGTATGGAGCCGACCGGCTCATCGCGGCCTGCGCCTGTGCCGGAATGAAGGCGGAATACGGTTACCAGGCATTGCGCCGGGTGCTCGAACTGGGTGAGGACGCAGACTTCCTGCCGGATGAAAACGGCAACATCTCCCGGCCACAGGAACCCGCTCCTTCTCTGATACACAAAAATATACGTGGCCGAGAATACTTCTTGGCCCAGAACTCAGACAACAATAAAAAAGACAACAATGGAAACAGATAATAAAACCGCCCCTGTATCCCCAGTACAGGATCAGAACCAGATCTCGCTCGATCTGATGAACCGAATGAAAATGCACGGCATGGCCGAAGCCTTCCGCGAAAGCCTCGCCGGCACCACAGCGCAGTCGATGACTCCGGACTCCTTCCTCTCTATGCTGCTCGCCCGGGAATGGGACTGGCGCGCTCAGGGCGCCATTGCACGTCTGACCCGAAATGCGTCATTCCGCTACAAAGCCTATATGGAAGAAATCGACTACACCGTCAGCCGGGGCCTCGACCGTAACCAGATGGAACGGCTCGCCACTCTCGACTTCGTGCGCCAGGGTACTAATCTCTTCATCACAGGTTCGGCAGGAACCGGCAAGAGCTTCCTGGCATGCGCTCTGGGACATGAGGCCTGCAAGCGCGGCATACGCACCCTGTACGGCAATGCCGCAAAACTTCTCGGTGCCCTGAAGGTGGCAAAAGTCAGAAACTGCCTTGAAGCCGAACTCAAGAAAATCGAACGCTGTCAGCTTCTGATTCTTGACGACCTGTTCCTTGTCCCTCTTGACGCAAAGGAACGTCCCATACTGCTGGACATAATCGAAGACCGGCACGAGCGCAAGTCAATAATCATCACATCCCAGTATCCGCCCTCGGCATGGTACGACATGGTGGGGGATCCCACTGTGGCCGACGCTATCCTTGACCGCATAGTCCACTCCCCCCATACCATCGAACTCTCCGGAGAAAGCATGCGAAAACTCAAGGCTAAAAAGTAAGCCGGAAATAAAATCGACAAAATTAAATTGACCCCCGCCGCCAGGACTTTTAAGGGGTCAATCTTATTTTGACGATGGGGTCAATTTTTTTCCGCCGAGAGGGGTCAATCTGCACCGACTTTTCCAACAGGTGAGTCTTTCTCCTTTCCGGTTGTTGACGCTATGATTGCCAACAATGCCTGGATTTGCCCCATAAAGCCGGAAAATCAGGATCGGGCGTACTATTCCGTATCGAAAGACCATATCGTAGTTCCGACCAAAGAGCAGTTTGTTGACGGCGAGAGTTTCTATGGAACACTTCTCCATGAGATGACACATTCGACCGGTGCCGAAAGCCGTCTCGGCCGTCTGAAAGCATGTACTTTCGGCGACAAGGACTATGCCCGTGAGGAACTGGTGGCGGAACTCGGCTCAGCCCTTATCTGTCAGCAGAATGGCATACAGAAGCATGTCAAGGGAGATTCGGCCGCCTATCTCAAGTCGTGGCTTACAGAACTTGAAGAATCTCCGGACTTCATCCGCACCGTCATGTCTGATGTCAAGAAGGCTACGGCTGTCATCAACTATCGTATGCAGGATGTGAGTCAGCAGCTTGAGAATGGTCAGACAGTTCAGCCTTATACGTCGGAACAGGCTGCCTTGGACCCGACTTTGGTTCCGGAGGAAGTGCCTTTCAAGGAAACTCCGAAAACTGTTGCCGATGAAAAGGAAGAGATTGCAGCTATGGGTGTGCCGTCAAAGAAACCGGGCTTCCGGCAGGTTGATGTGATGAGTCTTTTCGGAGCGTTGAATCGTGACGGTGAAACCAGACTCTCTGACCATTATGTTGATGAGAGGGAGGAAACTAAGTCCGAAGATCAATCGGAGGAGGAGAAGGAATCTCAGTCAAGAGGATGCCGCCGATGAGAAAGTGGCTCTTTGTAATGGTGGCGTTGCTGTCAGCGATGGCAGCCAACGCCACCTCTATCTCCGACTCGCGCAAAGCCAATCTTATGGCGTTGCCTCCATTTGAACGTGCCTGTGTCCTGATACGGCATTACGAAACGCTCCATGCGCCTAAGCATTGGCCGACAATCGCATACGGTCATGTAGTGAAGAAAGGCGAGAACTACAAGAAACGGCAATATTCACACACGGAAGCCGAGCGTATTCTCCGCAAGGACCTGTCTCAGCTCTGCGCCTATTATCGCGGCTATGGTGCGGACAGTCTTTTGCTTGCCTGCCTCGCTTACAATGTCGGCAGCGGCCGCATACAGAACAGCACGCTGCTTAAGAAACTGAAATCGGGCAACCGCGACATCTATCAAGAATACACCTCGTTCTCCCGCTACAAAGGTCGCCGCCATCCCGGCCTCTATCGCCGCCGCTGGATGGAACTAGAACTATTTTTCAACCC
Organism: Bacteroidales bacterium; assembly: GCA_003150235.1. Classification (GTDB taxonomy): domain Bacteria; phylum Bacteroidota; class Bacteroidia; order Bacteroidales; family Muribaculaceae; genus Muribaculum. The sequence goes on along the minus strand of QAMW01000048.1, from coordinate 60,085 downwards.
GTAAACATATTATTGCGTAATTTCTACACCCTCTGTTAGCATTTTTGCATAATAGAGGGTGTGTGTTCGTATCCCAAATGTTTTAAATGGCAAGTTGTAGATAACTTAGTGCTCGAGCATAACCGCTATCTCAGAATAATTTATTAACTTTGCATGACGTTTTGTGTCTAAAGAAAAGAGATGCTATTTTTTAACACAGAATGATGTATAAATTCTAATTGAAATGACAACGACAACGAGAGCAATGACATCTGAAGTATTAAGAAGTTAGGAGCGGTTAGAACTGCTCCGCGTTGTCTATATGCCAGTATAAACCAATCGACTCATCCGTGAGCGTTCATATTAGAGATGGAATTAAACAATATATACGATAACTTATTCCGGTCAAAGGAATTTACTACCTCCGAGCAACAAATGCAGGAGGTAGAGCTGAGTTATCGATTCCTTAATGACTTTGTATCAGATAAGGTGATTTATGGAATTAACACAGGATTCGGGCCAATGGCTCAATGGCGTGTTGATGATGAACACCTCAAAGAGCTTCAGTATAATATCATTCGTAGCCATGCCACCGGAGCAGGTGAACCTTTGGATGACATCGAAGTCAAAGCTGCGATGATTGTTCGCACTTGCAATTTCTTGCAAGCACGTTCCGGTATTCATCCTTCGGTTATTAGTATTCTTACAGAGTTTATCAACCGAGGTATTTATCCATTTATACCTAAACATGGAAGTGTCGGTGCAAGTGGCGATCTTGTTCAACTGGCTCACATAGCTCTCTGCTTAATTGGTGAGGGTAAAGTTCATTACAATGGTGAATGGCTTCCGACTGCGGATGTAATGAAAAAGGAGGGCTTGAAGCCGATGCAAATCTTCATTCGTGAAGGCCTCTCCGTAACAAACGGTACGTCGGTTATGACCGGAATTTCGATAGTCAATCAATACTATGCCGAAAATCTGGTAAAATACGCGACCTTAGCATCGGCATGGATAAATGAAATTGCTGAGTCTTTCGACGATTATATGTCTGTAGAAGAAAATATCTGTCGTCGACAGCCGGGTCAGCAGGTCATAGCACGATGGCTCAGAGAAACAAGCAAAGGAAGCAAACGTCTTCAGCGACGCGAGCATGAGCTATACAATCCCGAAAAAAATAAGGATAAGTATTTCGAACATAAGGTACAAGCATATTATTCGTTGCGTTGCATACCACAAATTCTCGGTCCTATATACGACACATTGCAGAATGCCCATGAAATTATTGAGAATGAGGTTAATTCAGCAAGCGATAATCCTATTGTAGATTATACTACAGAGAATATCTATCATGGTGGGAATTTTCACGGCGACTATATCTCTCTAGAAGCTGATAAAGTCAAGCTTGCCATTGTACGACTGACAATGACGGCTGAACGTCAACTCAATTACCTCTTCCACGACCGCATCAATGGAATACTACCCCCATTCCTCAATATGGGTGTACTTGGCCTCAACTATGGCATGCAGGCTTGTCAATTCACAGCTACATCGACTACTGCAGAGTGTCAGACTTTGGCAATGTCGAATTACGTCCACAGCATCCCCAATAACAACGACAACCAGGACATTGTGAGCATGGGTACAAACTCCGCATTACTGTGTCAAAAGGTGATAGACAATGCATATCAAGTAATGTCAATTCTCTTCATAGCTCTTGCCCAGGCAACAGATTGTCTAAACATCGCAGACAAATTAGCACCTGCAACACGGGAACAATATGATGCTATCCGTGCTATCTGTCCGAAATTTGTCGAGGACACCCCATTCTACGAAGAAATAGTACAAACTGAGGCTTATCTTCGTTCAAACATTTTAATTGCCCTGAAATAATGAATTACGCATTAGTAACTGGAGCCTCCCGTGGTCTTGGTGCTGCCATAGCAATCCAACTGGCCGAAGACGGTTATGCTGTGTTACTGAATTATCGCAGTAATGAAGAGGCCGCTCTTGAGGTGCTTCATACAATACAGGATAAAGGGAAAACAGCCGAACTGCTACCTTTCGATGTAGCCAATGAGGCATCTGTAGATGAAGCATTGGAACGTTGGGAAAATGAGCATCCCGATGATCGCATATCTGTCCTTGTGAATAACGCCGGTCTTCGCGATGATAACCTGATGATATTCTTGCAAAGTGAACAGTGGCACAAAGTCATCAACACTACGCTTGATGGATTTTTCTATGTGACCCGTCGCGTCCTTAAGAGTATGCTAACCAAGCGTAATGGCCGTGTAATAAACGTTGCCTCACTTTCCGGTCTGAAAGGTTTGCCAGGGCAGACAAACTATTCCGCAGCAAAAGCGGCTCTTATTGGTGCTACAAAGGCTTTAGCTCAAGAAGTGGCACCCCGTAAGGTGACGGTAAATGCCATCGCCCCCGGCTTTATTAAGTCAGACATGACAAAAGATCTGAATGAGGCAGAACTGAAGAAAACTGTACCCCTTGGTCGATTCGGAGAGCCTCAAGAAGTGGCCGATTTAGTTTCTTTCCTCGCTTCACCCAAAGCTGCATACATCACCGGGCAGACAATTTCTATCAACGGTGGGCTTTATTAAACTGGAATTGCTATGGCAAAAAATAGACGCGTAGTTATAACCGGCATGGGCATTTGGTCCTGCCTGGGAAAAGATATAAACGAAGTCAAAGATTCGCTGTTTGCCGGGGCGTCCGGCATCGGCATTGACGACGCTCGCTTAGAGTATGGCTATAGGTCAGCTCTAACAGGAATTGTTGAACGCCCTAAACTCAAGGGTGTGCTTGACCGACGCCTAAGAGTTGGTATGTCTGAAGAAGCCGAATTTGCTTTTATGGCTTCAAAACAGGCCTTCGAGCAAGCTAATGTAGATGATGATTATCTCAAAAACAACGAGGTCGGAATTATTTTCGGCAACGATTCATCATCCAAAGCGGTAGTTGAGGCCCACGAAGTCATGAAGGAGAAAAAAGACTCTGCTCTTATTGGCTCAGGATCTATTTTCCAATCGATGAACTCGACCGTCAACATGAACCTCAGCACCATCTTCCATCTGCGTGGCATAAACCTCACCATTAGTGCAGCTTGTGCAAGCGGTTCACATTCTATTGGCATAGGATATCTAATGATTAGGGACGGACTTCAGGACATGATACTTGCTGGCGGCGCTCAGGAAGTCAACGTGTATGCAATGTCATCTTTTGATGCGCTTGGCACTTTCTCAGCCCGGTTGGATAATCCGACTGCCGCGTCTCGCCCATTTGATAAAGACCGCGACGGACTTGTGCCCAGTGGAGGTGCCGCAGCACTTGTTCTGGAAGATTACGAACATGCTGTGGCACGTGGCGCCAATATCTTGGCTGAGGTTGTCGGTTACGGCTTCTCATCTAATGGCGGAGGAATATCATCGCCCAGTGACAAAGGTTCTTACATAGCAATGACTCGTGCCCTTGAAGATGCCGGTTTGTCTGCTGATGATATCGACTACGTCAATGCTCATGCTACTTCGACCCCGCAGGGAGACGATCTCGAAGCCAAGGCTTTGGACGAGCTTTTCAACGGCAAAAAGGCACTTATAAGTTCCACCAAGTCCATGACCGGTCATGAATGCTGGATGGCCGGAGCGAGCGAAGCCGTGTATAGCATCATAATGATGCAAAACAATTTCGTTGCCCCTAACATTAACCTCGATGAACCGAGTGAAGCAGCATCACAGCTTAACTTAGCGAGAGTTACGACACCGAAAGAGCTTGATATTATTCTTTCTAACTCGTTTGGCTTTGGAGGTACAAATAGTGCTTTGGTAATAAGAAAATTCAAAGATTAGATCATGAAAAAGTTGATTACCCTAATTTTTGCAATTATCATAGCTTTCCCGATTATTGCAGGAACAAAATTAATATCAGGCGACCTCTCAAAGTTGCCTGGCGCTAAGGCAATTCCTGTGTTTGTAAACTGGGATAATGCAGTATATGGTAATTCTGGGGCACTGGCTGATTTCCTTAGCACATCAATTAGAGATGACAACTGGGAAAAAGTATCACTGGACTACCTGCTTACGCGCACTAACGCTCAGACTGTCGAGTATGGAGTTCGCTTGACAAGTCCTCAGGATACCACAAGCTACAAATATAAAATGGAGATCTTAGTGCAATCTATTTCAAAAGATGGTACAATCCAAGGAATAATTAATATTATAAGCATTGACCCATCTGAAACAATTGCCTCAATTGAATTTAAATCGGATGATGCAGATAATAATGATAAGATTGCATTCCGCGATCAGTTCAAAAGTCTTGGTAAAAGTCTCGGAAAACTTATGACAAGTCAGTTCAAGAATAACAAAGACATAAAGACGGAATCAAGCAAAAAGAGACGAGAACGACCGGCTGATGATTATAATCCGCTTTATAATTGAATACTGTAAATCACAAAGCAAAATAACAGAAACAAAAACATAAATACTTATGAAAAAATTTATTTTCTCATTGCTGATGGTGATTTTGGCAATGCCCTGTTTCGCAGGGACCAAAATGGTCACGGGAAGTGTTTCCGAACTGATCGGAGCAAAAGTTGTCCCAGTTTCGATTAACTGGAATGACGCAATCTACGGTAAAGCTGGTACTCTTGAGGACTTTCTGAGTACGGCTGAGAGAAATTCAGACTGGGAAAAGGCTTCATTAGGATACTTCCTCACAAGAATGAACGAATCTATCGTTGAATACGGTGTCCGAGTATCGGACAGCCAGAGCGATGAATCTAAATATAAACTTGAAATTGTCGTAAATTCCATTTCAAAAGGAGGCGACATCAAGGGTGAAATCGTAGTTTCAGCTATCGGTTCGACTGACCCAATTGCTGTTATTGCGTTCTCTTCGGATGATGCAGATAGCAATGATAAGATTGCGTTCCGAGATCAGTTCAAAAGTATCGGCAAAAGCCTTGGCAAACTCTTTGTCAAAGACTTTAAAGAAGCCGAGAAGGCTAAAAAGAACCACTAAAAATATAGGGCTATAGGATTGTATATCAATCAGCCCATAATATATTAGGACATCCGTAATGAACCTGTTTCCCGAACTTAAAAAGAGATATTGCAATGAAACTCTTTCTGCAAAAGAGGCTCAACGTCAAGCTGAGTTCATTGCATTTGGGCCCGCAATTTTCCAGACAGCCCGAATAATGCTCAATTGGGGCATTATGGATATGTTGCGTGACAGTGACAACGGGATGACTGTCATTGAGGTGGCAGAAAAAGCCCAAATCAGTGAGTATGCAGCCAAATGTCTGCTGGAGGCATCTCTAAGCATTGGAATAGTTCTTGTAGACCCTGAAACTAATCGGTTTACCATTTCCAAAACCGGATGGTTTCTTATCAATGACCCGGCAACACGAGTCAACATAGACTTCAATCACGATGTTAACTATCGGGGTTGGTATTACCTTGACGAGTCTCTGAAAAACGGGAAACCGGAGGGGCTTAAGACGCTTGGCAACTGGCCCACTATTTATGAAGGTCTGTCAACCCTACCGAAAGAGGTTCAGAACAGTTGGTTCGCTTTTGACCATTTCTATTCTGACAGCTCTTTCGAGCAGGCTCTTGATATAGTATTCGCATCAAATCCGCGAACACTTCTCGATGTTGGCGGAAACACCGGCCGATGGGCTCTGCAGTGTGTAGGACATGATCATAATGTAAAAGTTACTATTCTTGATTTACCGCAGCAGATTGAGATGATGCAAAACAACATTGCTGATAAATACGGTGCGGATCGCATTGAAGGGCTTGGCATTAATTTGCTGGACGAAAATGCAAAAATGCCTGAAGAATGCCGTTTCGATGCTATTTGGATGAGCCAGTTCCTCGATTGTTTTAGTGAGGAGCAGATTGTGAGCATCCTTAAACGAGCCGTTCAGGTAATGGACGCTGACTCACGCCTTTATATAATGGAAACCCTGTGGGATAGACAGCGCTTTGAACCTGCGTCTTTGTGTCTCACTCTCACAAGCCTTTACTTCACAGCAATGGCTAACGGCAACAGCAAAATGTACCATTCGGAGGACTTGTACGTGTTGATAGAAAAGGCTGGGCTTAAAGTAGAAACAACCCATGACCGACTCGGTCAAGGGCACAGTATAATAGTATGTAAAAAATAAAATGGATCGTAAACAGATAGAAGATGAAGTAAAAGATTTTCTTATCGAAGATTTGGAAATCGACGAGGAGAAAATCTATCCTGAGGCCAACCTGAAAGAAGATGTTGGCATTGACAGCCTTGATTTCGTTGACATTGTTGTAATCGTAGAAAAGCGTTTCGGTTTCAAAATCAAGCCTGAAGAAATGGCTAAAGTTAAGACACTCAACGAGTTCTATGATTATATAGAAAGCAAAGTAAGCAAATAAAAGCTAATAAAGGCATAAATTTTGGAGAAGGAACTTCAACATAGCGAATGGAAAGGGACAACCTACGGCAACAGCTGGATGCACAGGCATCTGGTTGGAATGTTGCGTGTCATTCCTCCGCGGTTGATTTATGCCTTTGCCAAAGTTTTTGTTATTCCACCAACAGTTGCCATCAACACAAATGGCCGTCGATATGCTTATTCCTTTGCTCGCAAAAGGCTCGGGTTAGGACGTTTTGACGCAATCAAATATGTCTTTCGTAATTTCAACGCTTTTGCTGAAGTTATTATAGACCGATTCGCCATGTATGCCGGACGGAAATTCGACGTTGAGTTGGATGGGTACGACTATTATTTGTCACTTGATAGCTCGCCATCCGGATTCGTACAGCTTTCGTCTCATATTGGTAATTATGAGCTGGCTGGGTATACTTTGAAAGCAAAGAACAAACGCTTCAACGCACTTGTTTTCGGCGGTGAAAAAGCTACAGTAATGGCTAATCGCCAAAGTATGTTTGCCCCCAACAGTATACGGATGATACCAATGAGTGCCGACATGAGCCATTTGTTCATAATTAATGAAGCACTAGACAACGGAGAGGTGGTTAGTATGCCAGCTGATCGTGTTTTCGGCTCTGCTAAATCTTACAGTCTTCCCTTGCTGGGGGCTAATGCCAACTTACCGCAAGGTCCATTCGTGATGGCGGCGACCAAGCACGTACCAATGCTTTTTGTAGCGGTGATGAAGGAAGGGAAAAACAGGTATCGAATCATAATAAGACCTATAGCAGGCGCATCCGAAGAAATGCAACCCCGAAAGGAGGCAGAACGTATGGCTCGTGAATTTGCCAACTTGCTCGACGATACAGTACGCCATTATCCCGAACAATGGTATAATTATTTTAATCTTTGGACTGATGACTGACTTAAAAAATATAGACGTACACGAGCTGCTGCCGCAGTGTGAGCCGTTTGTTATGGTGGGGCATCTTCTACACTTTGATATGCAACGCACCGAAACCGACATGACTGTTGCTCCGGACAATCTTTTTGTAGAGAACGGTGTTCTCGCGGCATCGGGCCTGGTTGAGAATATTGCACAAACCTGTGCTACCCGCATTGGCTATATCAACAAGTATATCTTGAAAAAAGGTATTCAGTTAGGTTTTATCGGCGCAATCCGTAACTTAACTATAAAAGAGTTGCCGGCTGTCGGTTCAACGATCACCACAACAATCAATGTTATTGAGGAAATCATGGGCATGATTATGGTCGAAGCCGTGGTCAAAAGCGGTGAAAACCTACTGGCCGAAGGCATTATGAAAATAGCTTTGAGCAAGGATGAAGCAATCAGATAAAACAACAATGAAACGACTCATCGCACGCAAAGACTTTAGCATTCGGTTCAGTGAAGTGGATTCCATGAACGTAGTATGGCACGGTTCCTACCCGCTGTACTTCGAGGACGCTCGTGAGGAATTTGGCCGAAAGTATGGACTCGGCTACATGACGTTCCTCAATAATGGATACTATGCACCACTGGTTGAATTGAATTTCAAATATAAGAAGGCGATATTCTATCAGTCGCAACCCGAGATAATAATAACCTACATACCAACCGAGTCGGCTAAAATAGTCTTCGAATACGAGATTCGCGATAAGGTTAGTGGGGAAACCTTCGCCACCGGATGCTCCGTGCAGGTGTTTACAGGTTTTGATCATCAGCTTGTTTGGGAGTCTCCGGAGTTTTATCGCAATTGGCAGAAGAAATGGGAGGTATTATAATCAATAAGATTGCAGACAACATTATATCACCATTGGGGCTCTCCTCACAGGAGAACTTCGATGCTGTGATGCGCGGAGACACGCGGCTGAAACTTCATTCCGGTATGTTCGGTTTGCCTGAAGATTTTGTTGGCTCCATTCTTGATCGCAATATCATATCCCAAGAGGCTGAGAAATGTAATATCTCTTCCGAGAAATATACTTTCTTTGAAACTATCGCCATCATGTCGATAATTAAGGCCGCTGAAAATATCGAAATCGATTTAGGTGCTGACGATGTAGTATTTGTCCTGTCATCGACAAAAGGCAATGTTGAAGTTTTAGAGTCAAATCCTTATGACGAGCGCTATTACTTGTCACAGTCAGCTGACAAAATCACTAGATTCTTCAAGAATAGCAACCGACCTATTGTCGCCTCAAATGCCTGCATCTCTGGAGTATGTGCCCAAATTGCTGCGGTCAGATTTCTGAAAGCGGGCTTGTATAGGACAGCGGTAGTAGTTGGTTGCGATACGCTTTCAAAATTCATTGTGTCAGGTTTCCAGTCATTTAAGGCATTGAGCCCAGAACAGTGCAAGCCCTTTGACAAGAATCGTCAGGGACTCAATCTTGGCGAAGCAGTAGGAACATTAATTCTCCAAACATCTGATGCTGGAGATTGGGAATATATAACATCATCAATCCACAATGATGCCAATCATATCTCCGGACCATCTCGTACAGGCGAAGGCACTTACCGTGTTTTGAACGATATGCTTAGTCGAGTTAACGAAGAAGACTTATCTTTCGTCAACCTGCACGGCACTGGTACTAACTACAATGATGAGATGGAATCTATAGCCATAGAGCGAGCCGGGCTTTCCGGGACTCCATGCAACGGTTTGAAAGGATACTTCGGTCATACTCTCGGAGCGGCTGGCATCATCGAAACTATCCTTTCAATGTTTGCTGTAGACAATTCTGTTATTCTGCCAACTAAGGGGTTTTCTGAGCAAGGAACATCACAATCTCTAAATGTGGTCCCCTACAGTCGCTCGTCAGAAAAAAGAGCCTTCTTCAAGGTTCTTTCGGGCTTTGGTGGCTCTAATGCCGGAATTGCATACCGGAAGAAAGGAACGCAACTATGAAATTGCTAAAAGAAATCAAAATCGAACCCAACAAAGTGTTTACCGATGGGCAGTTTAATGCAGATCTGTCGGGCAAAACACTGGTCGAGATTTATCGTCATATTTGTGGAACATATCCCAAGTTCTTTAAGATGGACGGTCTCTGCAAACTCGGATTTGTAGCAGCTGAATGGTTGTTATCCGATGTAAGCGCTGAGGACAAGGCAAATAGTTCTGTTATCCTCTTCAATCATGGCGGTTCAGTATATACAGACAGAATTTACGAAGACACGATCAAAGACTCAGAAAATTACTTTCCCAGTCCGGCTCATTTTGTGTATACTCTGGCTAATATCGTAACAGGCGAAATTGCCATACGACATAAGATATACGGAGAAACATCTTTTTACATCCTTGATAATGAGGATGTAATGAATGCGCAGCCTATTGAAGCTTTAATTGATGAATCTCAATCTCCACTTGTTTTAACAGGATGGGTGGATTATGAGTCGGAAACAGAATTCAAAGCTGAAATTAAACTAATTAGCAAATAAATAATCCCCAATATAATGGAAGAACTTATCAATACACTTAAAGAACAGATTATAGAAGTTCTTAATCTTGAGGATCTGACTCCTGAAGATATTGACGCACAGGCACCTTTATTTGGTGAGGGTCTTGGACTCGACTCTATTGATGCACTTGAACTTATTGTGCTGATGGAGCGCGAATATGGCATCAAGCTTACAAACCCTGCCGAAGGTAAGGCAATATTCAGCTCAGTAGCATCTATAGCTGACTACGTAAGCAAAAACCGCAAAAAGTAAAAAATGGAAGACGGAGTTTACATAACCGGACTCGGAGTAATATCCTCACTTGGCGAAGGCATAGAGCAAACACTCAATGCTATCCTTGCTGAGCGCTCAGGTATTAGTTCCATCCGATACTTACATACCAGCCATACCGATTTGCCAGTCGGAGAGGTCGGCATGTCCAACTCTGAGCTGGCTGTTAAACTCAATCTTTCATATCCTGAATCAGAGTTACGAACAGTAATGCTGGGTATCATTGCAGGAAAGGAAGCTGTCAAGTCAGCATCGCTGAACGAAGATGATTTTCGTCGGACAGCATTCATCAATGGTACTACAGTCGGTGGAATGGACATGACCGAACAGGCTTTTGGAAAAGTATTTGCCAATGAGGCAAATTGTCCGGAAGTAAAGGACATGAAGTACAATGACTGCGGATGTTCCACTGAACTCATAGCTAAAGAACTTGGCAAGTTCAAGACTATGGCCACAATTTCAACTGCCTGTTCTTCAGCAGCCAATGCCGTCATTTTCGGTGCAAATCTGATAAAGGCAGGTGTGGTCGATATTGCAGTAGTAGGCGGTGCTGAGGCTTTAACTCGTTTTCATGTTAATGGCTTCAATACACTGATGATTCTGGATCATGAGCAATGTAAGCCTTTCGACCAAAATCATTGTGGCATAAACCTGGGAGAAGGCGCGGCGTATATTGTCATAGAAAGTGAAAAATCTATGCATCGTCGAGGAGTAAAGCCTTACGCTATGCTCAAAGGCTTTGCCAACACATGTGATGCTTTCCATCAAACAGCCACGTCCGATAACGGAGAAGGCCCGTATTTGTCAATGCGTAATGCGATGGATATGGCCGGCTTGTCACCAGAGGATATCGATTATGTCAATACGCATGGAACCGGAACCCCGAACAATGATTCAAGCGAACTGAATTCGATGAAACGTTTATGGACAACCAAATGTCCACGATATTCATCTACCAAGGCGTTTACCGGACACACAACGAGTGCATCTGGAGCAATAGAGGCTGTAATATGTTTATTAGCAATTAAGCACTCTTTTATACCGACATCTCTTGGTTGCACTGTTCCTATGGACATGCTTTATAAACCTGTCATGGAAACCATCAAGGATATACCTTTAAGAAATGTCCTGATGAATTCCTTTGGTTTTGGAGGCAATGACACTTCGATAGTATTCACAGCAACAGCAAATTAAGCTTATGGCAAAGAAATGTTACATACTCTCGGCTGCGCAAGTGTCATGTCAAAAGCCTCTTTCGGATGATTGGTGTAATAATCCGATTGTTTGTGAGTCTGATTATGTACGTGCCATAGAGCCTGACAGTAAATCGTTTATCCCTGTTGGTGAAGCACGTCGCATGAGCAAGTTGCTTAAACGTGCAATTTGCACATCTATATCGGCTTTGAAAGCATCAGGTATCGAGCATGCCGATGCCATAATTACTGGCACCGGCATGGGTTGTATTGAAAATTCGGAAAAATTCCTAACCGATATGGAGAAGTACGGTGAGAATATGCTCAAACCGACTTTGTTCATGCAATCTACGCACAATACCATCAGTTCGCTTATAGGGATCAACCTCAAGTGCCACGGTTACAATAGCACGTATTCGCAGCGCGGCGTCTCTTTCGAAAACGCGCTCTGGGACGCATGGCTGCAAATTAAACAAGACGCCATAAGCAATGCTTTGGTAGGAAGCCACGATGAAGTAACTCCACTTGTGGCTAAGATATTGAAGCAAACCAACTCAGATTATAGATTCATATCTGAGACTTCAGTATCGTTTCTGACTGCGTCAGAAAACCTTACTGGCAATGGCGTAGAAATCATTGATGTTCAGATTCTGAATGAACCAAAGGCTGAAGAACTTCAAAACATCTTAAATGCTGCAAACCCCAGTCTCGTTATTTGCGGCACAAACGGTAATCCTATCAATGACGAACCATACAATTCTGTAATTGACGGGAAATATCCTGTGGTGGAATACCGTAATCTTTTCGGAGACAACTATTCGTCGTCAGCGCTTGGAACTTATGTCGGATTCGTAATTCTTCAGCGACAGTCAGTTCCTGAGCATCTCGCAAAAGATAATGAGTATCCCTCAAAGATAAACAGGATGGTCATTCTGAATCATACTGGAGAACTTTGGTCTATAATAACTTTGCAAAAAGACGAGTGATATGTGGTGGCTGTTAGTATTATCCGTTATACAGAGCGTTCTACTTGCCTTAGGACAGGTAGTGTTGAAGATTGCACTCCAGATTATGCCGCCGTTTGGCTGGAATTCCAAGTTTTGGCTGAGTCTTCTCACTAATTGGCAGTTCGCATTGAGTGGAATAATATTCGGCAGCGCCTCTATATTGTGGATGTATATTCTCAAACATTACCCGCTAAGCATGGCCGCTCCTTTAGTAAGTATGAGCTATGTCATAACAACATTAATGGCTATTATCGTATTTCACGAGACAGTCCCATGGGAACGTTGGTTAGGTACCGGACTCATTCTATGTGGCGTGATATTAGTGGTAAGTAAATATTGAAAACTATGATTAAGAAGATATTGATACTATGCCTTATCCTTCTACAGGGCATTACTTCCAGCGCTATGACGCCGGAGCAGAAAAAAACAGTCTTAAATAAAATAAGCACGGCTGCCGCTGCTTTACCCTCCATGACTTGCGACTTTACTCAGACAAAGAAAGTCTCGCTGGTCAAGGAAACAATGACGTCCCAAGGCAAGATGTATTACAAGAAGCCCGACAAGTTGCGTTGGGAATATACATCACCCTATACTTACACATTTATTTTCAACGGGACAAAAGTGTCGGTGAAAAACTCTAAAAAGAAGAGTGTAATTGATACTCAGTCAAACAAGGTATTCAAAGAGGTCGCCCGTATAATGATGAATACCGTAACCGGCAAAGCTCTAAATAACCCGGCAGATTTTAAAACCGATGTTGCAGAAGGCAGCTCAGGATGGCTGGTAACATTGATACCAAAGCGTAAAGACATGAAGTCAATGTTCAACAAAATCATTATCACATTCCGTAAAACCGACTGTATGGTAACTGAAATACAGATATATGAGAAGAACGGAGACTCTTCGACAATTAAACTTAAGAATGTCAAATCATCGGTACATGTAGATGACACGCTTTTTAGTATACATTAGTATTCTTCTCTCTTTCGTCTTTCAGACAAAGGCTGAGGTCTTGGTTGACTCACTGGATAGGTCGGAAAAATATAATTTCGAGCTGTCTACTGAGAAGGGCTACCTTAGCGGCATCCTGATACTTAGTCAAGAAGGAGACGTGATTAATGGATGTATGTTTAATGAGTTCGGAGTAACGGCAATGGGTTTTACATACGATATTTCCAAGGATAAGCTTAAACTACTCCATGTGATCAAGTTTCTGGACAAATGGTATATCAAGCGTGTAATTAGCAAAGACATCAAAGCATGTATTAAGACTCTATGGGGAATGCCTTTGAAACCGGAAAAGAATATAGAGGTATCAGTATCTCCCAATGAGACTGTCGTGTATAACAAGAAACGGAAAATCAGGTATATATACTCACCAATGCAAGAATCAAATGACACTAAAGAATAATCTTTATAGCATAATATCTCTGAACCGAGACAATAATTCTGCATCCGTGGAACTATTGCCCGATTCTCTGATTTATAAAGCGCATTTCCCGGAACGGCCAATCACTCCCGGAGTATGCATCATACAGATAGTTACCGAGATATTGGGAGAACTTAAAGGTATCAATCTGTCTCTTATTGAGGTTACGAACGTAAAATTTCTTGAAGTCTTAAGCCCTTCGGAAACGAAGACTGTTTCTATCAACTTCGATAAGATAATCGAAGAAGACAACTCTATTAAGGTGAGAGGCACCGTTGCCGATGAAGCAAAAATATACACAAAATTCTCATTGATCTATAAATAAGAATGAACTCGAATTCGGTTAAGCAGACCATGAAGGCGCATAAAATTTGCGTCTTGATTCCGACATACAATAATGCCGGTACTCTTGGCGATGTCTTAACCGAAGTACTTAAATATAGCGATGATGTAATTGTCGTAAACGACGGTAGCACAGATGCTACGCATACGTTACTTCAGGAATTTGCTGATAAAGTTACCCTGGTTGAATACGACACCAACAAAGGAAAGGGATATGCCTTGAAGCAGGGCTTCAAAGAAGCACGAGAGCGAGGTTATGACTACGCTATCACGATGGATTCGGATGGGCAGCATTATCCTTCAGAAATCTCTGCTTTTGTCAGAGCTATTATAGAACATCCCGGAGCTCTGATTATCGGAGAGCGTGATTTATCCAAAGTTGATATCAATGGTAAGAGTTCATTCGCCAATAAATTCTCTAATTTCTGGTTTACCGTTCAAACAGGACGCAAGCTTAAAGACACTCAAACCGGATATCGTGCTTATCCTCTGAAATATCTTTATGGTTTCGGGCTGATGACAAATCGCTACGAGGCAGAATTGCTATTGCTGGTCTTTTCAGCTTGGAATAGTGCAGAGATTGTGTCTATGCCGATTCCTGTTTTCTATCCTTCGCAAAGAGAGAGAATCTCGCACTTTCGTCCAGCACTTGACTTTACCCGTATCAGCATCCTAAATACAATCTTATGTATTGGGGCTATTTTGTATGGTCTGCCTGTCAGGATATGGCAAAACATTCGGCGCAAGAGAATTTTTGGCAACCCGATGAGCTGGTTCGCTAAAAAGGACAAGCCTGCGAATATTACTATTGGCAGATTATGCCGCACAGGCTATACTTTGCTTCATTTTGTATTTTGGTCAATAATAGTGTTTAAGCCGTATGTATGGCTTAACTTCAAGTTTTCCAAGCCTACAGCAAAAAAAAGTCGCTCCCTCCATGAAAAGATCTATCACATATCGTCTTTTTTTACGCGGAATTTCCCGGGCGGCAAAACCTCTATTGAAAATTATACCAAAGAAGACTTCCGCAAGCCCGCGATAATAGTCTGCAATCATCAATCGCACCTTGATTTGCCGATACTTATGTCATTGTCTCCAAATCTGATCTTTATGACGAATGATTGGGTTTGGAAAAACAAGTTCTTTGGGAATATTGTCCAATCGGCTGGCTATGTGTGTATGACTGAGGGCATAGATTCAATGCTGCCCAAGATTAAAAGCATGATAGAACAAGGTTGCTCTGTAGTGATTTTTCCGGAAGGTACTCGATCGGATGACTGTAAGATTCAGCGTTTCCATCAGGGCGCTTTTTCGCTTGCCCAACAACTGGGACTTGACATACTTCCGATGGTATTGCACGGTGCCGGTCACTATCTACCTAAACACGAGAATATGCTGCGCAAAAATCCTATGACACTTAGGGTTTTGCCTAGAATAAGCCAGGAATCTGTCAAAGAAATGCCGTTTCGCAAGCAGGCTTCATTATGTCGGGGTCTCATTAACGAAGAATTGCAAAGCATCGCGTCAGGGAAAGAAACGCCTAAATATTTTGCGTCATTAGTACTGTATAAATACGCTTATCGTGGATGGACCACTGTTAGCCAATGCAAAAACGCATTATCTCAAATAGGCAAATATGAAGAGTTAATAAGTCACCTTGATGGTCCTGTAGCCTTTGTCAATTCCGGTATCGGAGTTATTCCATTGTTGTGTGCGCTTGCTAATCCATCGGTTCATGTCTATGCGTTTGTTACGGGTAAAAGAGATTATGAGACATTTACCGCAACTGTTGGTTTACCAAACAATCTTAGCATACATAAAGTAGTCTTTCAAGAGGATTACGACATCATGCCAATCGACACACGGGTATTCATACTCGGTCAGCCGACTATGGTACAATTATTTAGAAAATATAACCACTCATTAATCTCCTTAAATGATGAATAAAACTTGTTTGATAATCGGAGGAGGAATGGGTGGATTATTCACCGGAGCGTTCCTTGCTAAAAACAGTGTAAAAGTTACCGTTCTTGAAAAGAACAAGATAATAGGAGGCGGTCTGCAGTGCTTCCAGCGCAATGGAAAAATTTTCGAGACCGGGATGCATGTCCTTGGAGGCTTTCATCCAGGAGGGAACCTGCGCAAAATATGCAGTTATTTGGGCATATTAGACAAACTTAAAATCCAGCACATTCCGGATGATTGCATGGATGAATTATACTATCATAAGACCGGCGAAGTCTTTAATATAGCATCCGGCCGAAAAGGATTCGTCGAAAGTCTTGCCGCATATTTCCCAAAAGAAAAAGCCAATCTGAAAAGATACACAGACGAGCTATACCGAATCACCGATGAGGTTTCTCGGTTTTCACTCAGGGAAGAGACTTCTTTCTTGCAGGTCCATTCGGAAAATTTTCGGATGCCAGCTGACAAACTTATAGCTTCTTATATTGATGACCTCAAATTACGGGATGTTTTGGCCTACCTCAATCCATTTTATAGTGGTATTGAAGGTCTTACTCCTGCCTATGTGCATGCGCTGCTTAGCGTACTGTATATTAACGGAGCCTCACGTTTCGAGGGCGGAAGCCAGCAACTCGCGCAAGCATTACAAGATGTCATAGAGTCAAATGGAGGACAAGTAATTCTGGGCTGTAATGTTATACAAGTAAATGTTAAAGACCGCTGTGTTACTCATATTTTGACAGCAGAAGGCAATAAATACACTGCGGATTTTTTCGTTTCCTCGTTGCATCCAACAGTCTTGACTGGAATTATCACCCCCGGAACATTTCGTCCGGGATTTGTAAACCGCCTTAATTCACTACCCGACACCGCTTCGGCTTTTTCGGTGTATATCGACCTAAAAGACAAAGCTTTCCCGTACATTGACCATACTTGTTACTATAATGAAGATTATGGGCAGATATGGCAACAAGAAAACGAACCTATTGAGACCTGGCCGCGTGCTTTTATGTACATGACTCCGCCGGATGCGGATCAGACTCAGTATGCCTCGCGGTTATTGGTACATTGTCTTATGGATTTTAAGGAGGTTGAAAGATGGGAGAACACAATAACCGGCCACAGAGGCGAGGATTACGAAGTTTGGAAAAAACAACGAGTTGAGGCCATCCTTGCGAAACTTAGTCTTGTACATCCGGGAATCAAAGAGGCTGTTGCTAATATATACTCAGCATCACCGTTGACAATCAGAGACTTCTACGGCACTCGACGCGGCTCTATCTTTGGGTACCGTAAAGATTGTGATAATATGTTCGAGGCGATTCTGCCTGTATATACAAAGGTTAAGAATCTATATTTAACAGGCCAGAACTTAATTTTGCATGGCAACTGCGGAGTGCCGCTAACCGCTCTCAGCACGGCCGAAGCTGTATTGGGTCGCAATATTATAAACGAAATAAACGACTACGATGAAACGGATTGCTAACATACTGATATTAATCGTCATCTCTTTGTTTTCCGTTGTCCGGATAAATGCTCAAACAGCAATTAACATCTGGGAAAGCACCAATAATAAGGCCAATGTAAAGTTGACACCGTATATCGCTGAGGGCAATAGTAATCCTGCCATCATAGTATGTCCGGGAGGAAGCTATTTTTGGCTTGACCGTAAAACCGAGGGGCACGGCGTAGCCCAGTGGTTGCAGTCTCAGGGTATTTCTGCTTTTGTCCTTGAATACCGAGTCGGTGGTGTACCTGCATTCATTACGCATTACCGCTTGCTGTCTCGCGGCAACCGATATCCCGATATGCTTTTGGATGTGCAGCGAAGCATAGATCTTGTCCGGCAAAATGCAGAAACTTGGAAAATAAATCCTGATGCTGTCGGTGTTATGGGTTTTTCTGCAGGTGGACATTTGGCGGCTTTGTCTGGAATATATTTCGACAGTAATCTTCTTGAAACACAAGTTTCATTAAAACCGAATTTCATCGCAAGTATCTATCCAGTTGTAAGCCTTACAGCTCCTTGCACTCATAAACGTTCAAGGCGAGGTCTGCTTGGCGAAGGGTCAGATATAAGTTCAGCAATGAAGGATTCGCTTTCAATAGAATGCCGAGTACGCACAGATATGCCACCGGTGTTTCTAATGAATTGCGTCGATGATCCGATTGTGAAATATCAAAATTCCGAACTGTTTGATTCGGCGATGACCGCTAAAGGAGTTGAGCACAAATATATTCAATACAAGACCGGCGGACACGGTTTTGGCGCAAACCCATCCAAAACCACTTCAGAGGCAATAGACTGGAAGGATGAATTTATCAACTGGTTAAAGAACATATTAAAATGACTAAATATTCGCACGAAGACATAGAATTTTGCACGCCAGAAGAAATCCGTGATTACCAAAACGGCAAACTTCGGGAAGCATTGAACTATCTAAACGGACATTCGCCATTCTATCAGCGCATGTTTCGGGAGAATGGTATTGATCTTGAGTCTATAAAAACTGTAGATGACCTTGTCAAAATTCCATTTACAGAGAAGAAGGATCTCCAACTTTATAATCGAGATTTTATCTGCGTCCCTGCTGAAAAGATAATCGATTATATTACGACTTCAGGGACGCTTGGCGAACCGGTAACATTCGGCTGTACCGATTCGGATCTTGAGCGTCTGGCTTACAACGAAATGAAATCATTCAGCTGTGCCGGACTGAAGCCGGGGAATATTGTTCAGCTTATGACCACTATGGACAAACGGTTCATGGCCGGACTTGCATACTTCCTTGGCATCCGAAAACTCGGTGCCAGCATCATTCGAGTCGGTAATGGTATGCCACAGCTTCAGTGGGACACCATCAACCGATTGCATCCCGATACAATCATGTGCGTTCCTTCCTTCATCCTTCGATTGGTGGAGTATGCAGAGCAAAACAATATAGACTATCGCAGTTCAAGCATCAAACGTATAATTGGTATAGGAGAAGGCTTACGTGAACAAGATTTCAGCCTCAACCTACTCGGTAAACGAATTAAGGAGAAATGGGACGTGGATTTGTTTGCCACATATTCTTCTACTGAGATGGGAGCCACATTCTCAGAGTGCACATGCGGTTGTGGCGGCCATCATCATCCTGAGCTCATAATCGTCGAGATTATTGGCGATGACAACAAACCTGTTGCCGATGGCGAGCATGGCGAGGTGGTTATCACCACTCTGGGGGTCGAAGGGATGCCGCTACTTCGTTTCCGCACCGGAGATATAAGTAGCAAGATTACTACCCCGTGCGCCTGCGGTCGCAACTCTTTCCGTCTCACCCCGTTGTTGGGTCGCAAGAACAACATGATAAAGCTGAAAGGCACGACTATCTATCCACCTGCAATAAACGATGTTCTTGACAATACTCCTTATGTGATAAACTATGTAGTTGTTGTGCGCAACAGTTACGCAGGAACAGATGAGGTTGTTGTCAAGGTTGGTGTTGCAGCCCCTCAACCCTTCGATGTCATCAAAGATTTAAAAGATCGGTTCCGTTCTCGCTTACGAGTAGCTCCGATTGTAGAAATCCTATCATCTGAAGACATTGCTAAAATCAACAATCCTGGAGACAAACGTAAACCTGTGAAGTTTATAGACCAACGTCAACAAAATTAATTGGAGGGAAATGAATAGGTTTTTCATCGGTATTTACGATTGGTTCTGTCATCATAAAATTGTTGGCTGGGCTAGTTGTGTGCTACTTACCGTAGCACTGGTGCTTTCTATGCTGTCACTGCATTACAAAGAGGATATCTCAGCCTTTCTGCCTCTTGATAAAGAAAATCAAACGGCTCTGAATGTGTATCAAGACATTTCGGGTGCCGGTAAGATTTTTGCAATAATCAGCACTAAAGACACCACCGATGTTGACCCACAGGAACTTGTTGATGGCGTTGAAAAATTCACCACGATTATCGCTGAATCAGATTCACTTGGGTATATTTCAAACATAGTAAAACAGATCGATCTGGACCAAGTTATGGAAATAGGCGATGAAGTATATGAAAATATACCCTATTTTCTTACCGAAAAGGATTATGCGAGAATCGACAGCCTGCTTGCGTCGCCAGAATACATTCAACGTAAAATAGACGAAGATAAACAGCTGTTGCTGTTTCCCACTTCAGGTGTCATAGTCCAGAATATAGCCCGTGACCCATTAGACTTGTTCTCTCCAGCCATCAATCGTTTGTCAAATACAGGCGCCACTATAAATCACGACACATATGACGGATATATCCTGTCTCCTGACGGTCAAAAAGCCATAGCTATCTTACAGTCGTCATTTGGTGCTAATGAGTCGGAAAACAATAGCAAACTGGTTGGCCTGTTGAACAACGCAGCCAATATAACTATGGCAGAAAATCCGCGCCTTGATGTACATGTTATCGGCGCCCCGGTCATAGCTGTTTCAAATGCTGATCGCATAAAATCGGACAGTGTGCTGGCTGTCGCCATCGCCGGGATATTGATAATTGCTTTGCTAATTTATATGTTCCGTAGCGCCAGGAATATTTGTCTAATTATCGTTTCTGTTGCATGGGGCTGGCTGTTCGCCATAGGCATTATCGGATTGTTCTACAGTTCAGTATCTCTAATTGTAATTGGTATATCGTCAGTCATTTTAGGAATAGCTATCAATTATCCCCTCCATTTGATAGACCATTTGCGAGAGAGCGAGAATCGGCGGGCTGCAATGAAAGAGATAATAAGTCCTCTCGTTGTAGGCAATATTACTACGGTCGGTGCATTCCTCTGCCTTGTGCCGCTTAATGCTTCGGCTCTCCACGATTTGGGGCTTTACGCATCACTTCTTTTAGTTGGTACAATCTTATTCGTGCTCATATTCTTACCCCATTTGGTAAAAACGAGGAAACCGGGAAGTGCAAAAGTTGAAGCACCGGCATTGATAACGCGAATTTCATCTATTAAACTTGAGAATAACAAATGGGCGGTTCGTGTGATATTGATCTTAACTGTCATCTTCGGATTTTTCAGCTTTAAAACCGAGTTTGACTCAGATATGCGAAATATTAACTACCTTACTCCTGAGCAGAAAACTGACATGGAATACTTTCAAAGATTGAGCACAGGTTCTAACAAGACTGAGAGTATTTATGTGGTTAGTAGCGGTGACTCATGGGATAAGGCTTTGTCGCAAAACGACCATATTTCAAAAACGATAGATTCGCTGGTCTGCGTTGGACTCGCTACAAAGCACAATGAAGTCTCTGATTTTTTGACATCAGAGAAGGTTCAACAGTCAAGGCTTGTGAAATGGAATGCGTTTGTTCATAAATACCCTAACTTGCTTTCAGAAATAAGTCGTGCAGGCGAAACTGCTGGATTCAGAGAGGATGCTTTTTCAAACTTTGCAGACATTGTTACTGCTGATTATTCGCCAGTAGGCATTGACCATTTTGAATCGCTTACCTCGTTGGCATTTATGAATAATCTCAGTATTGGCGCCGACAGTATAAAGCACGTTGTGCAAAGCATAGAAGTTAGCACAGACAGAGTTGATAAGATTAAGGAACACATTAAAGCTCAAGATGGTTTTGACGGGTTAGCCTTTGACGTGAAAAGCATGAACAGCTCTATCGCAAATACTTTGTCAGATGACTTCAATTACATAGGCATCGTTTGTGGATGTATCGTATTCTTATTCCTTTGGCTTTCATTGGGAAGCATAGAGCTGGCAATAGTCTCATTCATGCCTATGGCTGTCAGCTGGATATGGATTTTAGGTATAATGGGTATGCTTGGTATAAAATTCAACCTCGTAAATATCATCCTGGCAACGTTCATATTCGGACAAGGAGATGACTACACCATTTTTATGACCGAGGGGTTGTCTTACGAATTAGCTTACCGCAAAAAGGTATTAGCGTCGTTCAAGAACAGTATTACAGTGTCTGCACTTATTATGTTCATTGGTATAGGCACTTTGATATTTGCAAAGCATCCGGCTATGAGATCGTTAGGTGAAGTAACAATAGTGGGAATGCTTTCGGTAGTGGTCATGGCATATCTGATACCGCCACTCATATTCAACTGGTTGGTTAAGAAAAGAGGGAAACTTCGCGAACGCCCGATTACACTAAAGAAAATATTATGTACGGGGTTCTGTGCCTTCGTATTCCTGTCACAACTCATGGTTGCATATATCCTCGGCTTCTTTATGTTTGTTTTGACAAAACGTACTCCTAAAAAAGAACAATTGTTACATCGCTTTTGCTGTTCAGTGTTCCGTTGGGATGTTAAACGTATGCCCGGACAAAAATTCAGATATGTGAACAAGCAGAATGAAGACTTCTCAAAACCAGCTGTTATTATAAGTAATCATCAGTCGCTGCTCGATTCTTTCTACCTGATGACCCTTTCTCCCAAAATGGTTATGCTTGCCAACGACCATGTTGGCGAAAACATTATAACCGGGCGCATGTTTCGTTGGCTTGGCTTTGTTACAGTCGGTCAAGGATATGAAAAAATGTCTGAAAAAATTCGCCCTTATATTGAACAAGGCTACAGCGTGGCTTTATTCCCTGAAGGCGAAAGACCAAGAAAGGCAAGCCCTGTAATAAAACGGTTCCACAAAGGTGCTGTACAATTTGCTCAGGATTTCAACTTAGACATCTTACCCGTTTATCTCTATGGAATAGCCCAAGCCATGCCTAAAGGTGTCGCAATTTCGAACGGAGGAGAAATACAAATTGAGGTAGGGAAACGTATAACACCTGCTCAGCTCATGGCGTTTGGAGATACGGAGCAGCTGAGATCTCAAGCAATTCATGAGTTATATCAGAACCATTTTACTGAAATCAGGCGTACTTTATCGACGGTCAAACAATTATCGCCAATCGTTTACGATAGATACCGTTATAAAGGACTTGAAATAGAACAGATAGCAAGAAAGGCTATCAAAATCTTTTCAGCAAACAAGACTAAGCTTGAAGGTCTGTACAATGGCAAGAATTTTCTTGTTGTTGAGAATGGTACAAACGGAGAATTATCTCTGCTGCTTGCTCTTATGTACCCGGAAGCGGATATATTTTCATATCCAGCTTCTGAACATAGTCGCTCAATTATGGAAGGATGTGCCGATAATTTTGTAAAAAATGTTCAAATCATTTCTTATAATGAACTAATGGCAATACAAAAGGATGATTTAAATGTTTATTACACAGGAGAAGGTGATTCTTCAATTAAAGACTCCATCCTTGGGCCTCATACAATTTTCATAATATAACGCTCACCATCAAAGTTATGAAATATTACCTATATATCTTTTTTAGCTGTATTGTAGGCATAAACGCTCTCGCGGCAAGCAGTGAAATAATGCCTGTGATAAACCAAGATAAAAGTGTAACCTTTTCTCTCTATGCTCCTGATGCAAAAAAGGTTAGTTTAAGTGGTACATTCTTGCCAAAAGGTCGTTCGATTAAAACGCCGGCTGGTACTTTTAGCAAAGAAGGGAGTATCGAAATGACTTCCAATAATGGGACTTGGACGTATACATCCCAACCCTTGACGTCAGAGTTATACACTTACACTTTCGATATAGATGGTAAGGTTAAGCCCGATCCTAAAAATCCTGACAGAATACGAGACATTGCTGATACATTGAGCTATTTCATCATCGATGGAGGGATCGCCGATAATTATGTCACCCAAAAAGTAAAGCATGGAACCATAGAAAAGGTTTGGTATCCCTCGAATATTGAGGGAATGTCAAAACGAAGAATGACAGTTTACTTACCGCCATCATATAAAACGAATCCTCATAAATCATACCCCGTCCTCTATCTACTTCACGGTTCCGGTGGAGATGAGGATTCATGGTGCGATGCGGGAAGAGCTGCCCAAATTCTTGATAATCTAATAGCTCAGGGTAAATGTAAACCCATGATAGTTGTTATGCCCAATGGCAATGTAGATTTAGCCGCTGCGCCTGGACATGATCCTAATAACCCTGACATAAAACCTTCAGCTAACAATACCAGCTCAATGCTCGGAAAAATTGAGTCGGTCTTTGTCAATGAAGTAGTTAACTATGTTGATATACACTATCGAACATTAGCAAACAAGGAAAATAGAGCTATCGCCGGACTGTCTCTGGGTGGGCTTCAGACATTGTTTACCGCTCTCAATAATCCTAAGTATTTCGATTATATAGGATTATTCTCAGCTCAAACGACTAATGCCTTAGATGACGGGAAAATTAGTGGTATGCAGAGAATAGGAGAAAAGTGGCAAAATCTTAAAAACAAAATACCATTCTTTGGAGGTGGTGGCGTTGACAAAACGATTTCCAAATATACTTCTGAGGATCTTTCAATTTACGACAACGTAGACATTAAACTCAAATATCTTTATAAAGCTCAGCCCAAGTTATTCTATATAGCAGTAGGTCGGGATGACTTTGTAAAGAAGTTGAATGATGACCTAAGAGAACGCCTTGACTCACGTAAATATCCTTATGTTTATAACGAGACAGACGGAGGGCACACATGGGAGAATTGGCGTAAATATCTCGTCGATTTCTTGCCGAGATTATTCTGAACAAAGAAATGCCGAATCCTGATTACGAACCTATAATCAATTCGACAGGTATACAGTATCTCATATATCTACAAAACAGCCCGGCCTCACGGTCGAGCTGCTTCGCAACATGCACAAATTTACATCCAATTATGAAAAATAGTTTTACTTGGCAGTAAGAAATAGTTCTATCTTGCAGTGGCGGTTGGCTTCACCGGGATTGAAACGGTCGATGCCGCCACGATTGATTTTGGTTATGAGGGAGGTGCTGATGCCTCGTTCCTGAAGCTGGCTGATGATATAGTCGGCTCGGTCGTTGCCAAGTCTATGGTTGATTTCGGAAGTTCCTGTGTCGCTGTCAGCAGCTCCGGTTACACGCAGTTTTAGGCCATACTGCTTGGCGACACGGACAATCTCGTCAAGGTTGACAAGCTGTGAACGATCTGTGAGATTGGTGGTTCCGAGGTCAAAGAAAAAGAATATAGGACTTCCGATACACTGCTTGCCTGACTGAATCATTGCCAGATAACTGTCTCCATCCGATATGTCAACCGGCTTAGGTGAGACATCCTTGTTGACTCCATGCGCTAATCCGGAGAGAGAATCGGCAGGAGTATCATTGAGGATGTTGTCGATGAAGTCGATTTCATCATCTATGTCATCAAGACCTTCAAGTTCTTTGAGCATCTTGGAGCTGTAATCATTGTTGGCACCTTTGAGACGGGCACGAAGGCTGTTCAGTCCCGAATAGTCATTGACCGGATAGGCTCTTACAACATCCCCGTTGTCAGATTCATTATTAAAGATGTTGCCATATCTGGAGAGCAAACCTTCGATCTCCAGAATCTTCTTCAGTTCGGCAACGATACGGGCATCATTTGAAGATTTACGCGACAACCGGTCATTCTCATCCGAGAGCGAAAGGCAAAGCTCGCGCAGCCGTGAATTGTCAAGCATTACCGGTCGGGCATCGACAACCTTGCGGAAGCCTGTGCTGCCTAATGTGAAAGATACACCGGCAGACAGAGACAAGATATTGTCACCACCGAAGCGGTTGGGCGTTCCGGCACCATCGAAGTCGGAGAATGTGGTCTTGCATCCTAATTCAAGATTCAGCTTCAATCTGGAAGTAATGCCGTATTGGGCTATGACACCATAGCTGAGAGCGAATGGGTTGGTCTGGGCCTGACGGTTGTGGAGCATCCCCACACCGAGATATGGAACAAGTCCGAAGCGGTTGCTTTCGTGGGTGCCATACAGCGAATTTGTGAGGTTCCAGAGGATTTCCGAGGAAATGCCCCAGCCGTCCTGAGTCCTGCTGTCGGCACCTTTGAGCCAATAGCCGTTGAAGGACACCCTGCTGCCTACTGTCGGAGTGAACCACTTGCCGGCGTTGATGCCGAATTGACCCTTGATGCGGCCGCCGAGATCGTTGCATCCCATAGGTGTCCCGAGGAAGGCATTGATGCCGCCGTTGGAACCGACAAACCAGTTGCCTTTCCATCCGGGCGACTCGATGACATCATTATTATAAGAGATTGACGGCTTGTAGAGAAGCTCCCCAATATCCCTGCTTTTAGAATATATCGGAGTTGCATAAGCGAAAGCGTCCGAGCTGACGGCACTTGCCATCAGGGCTGCTGAGAGTATATAGAGTTTGTGTTTCATCTGATTGGTTTTGAAATTTGAGTGCAAAGGAAAGCATAAAAGGTGCGGAATAGAAATAATGGCTGGAAATCAGCCGATTATTTAAGTTGCTTTATGAATATCAAGCAATCGGCACTTATTTATGGCACTCCAAATGTGTTATTAACGCTTGACCTGTTTGGATGCCGGACGGAGCATCTTGTGAGCCTGCATCATACAGCGGTAGGCGAAACGACGGTCATCTTCCTTCGGATCACGGCCCCACGGCAGGTCGGAAGACGCGCCTCCGCCGCCGCTTCCCTTGGCGAACTGGATGGCACCGTCGAGATAGCCGACGAACAGATACATCGCGCACTTCAATATCTCGTTGGGCTTCTCCGCCATTGCCATAAGAAATTCCCCGTCGAACTCCGCTTTCTGTTCCGGCGTCATGGCAGCTAACAACGAGCGCATATCGACAACTGACCTTCCGAAAACGGCATCCGTCAGTCTCATGCGCATCTGCTCCTGATTCTTGTCCGTGAACTTGAGGTAGTCACTTTGCGCATTGGCACGCTTCTCGTTGACGGCTTCCAGCTCTTCCTGAAGCTGTGCGAGTTGCCGGTCGGCAGTCTTGAGTTTGAGACGCTTGTCTGCGAGAGACGATGCGGTAGTTCTCAGCTGATTCTCAAGGTCGGCGATTCGGCGACGCAGGTCAGCGGCATCGCCGGTTCCCGATTCGATGTCAGCCTCAAGCTGCGCTATCTCAGAATTGAGGTCAGTCTCGCGCGCCTCAAGATTGCTGATCATCGTGGTGAGACCCTTGCAGCGTTTCTCTGCCTTACGTATATCCGCATACAGCTCCTTCAAAGTCTCATGCTTCTCGCTTATCTGAAGTTCCAGATCATCGCACTCCTGACGCAGTTCCCGCCGGTATTCCTCGGAAGTCCTGTGGCGTGCTCCCGTTTCCATGATGCTCTGACCTCTGCCGAGACCCCAGCGCGCGTTGACTTCGGCAAGCTCATTGTGCAGCCGGAGGGTGCGTTCCTTGAACTCGATTTTGTCCTTGCCCGCAAACAGTTCCTTAAACGAAAACTTATTGCGTTGAGTGATAGGTAATAAAGTGCAGTGAATGTGCGGATTTTTCTCATCGAGGTGAACATAGAAACCTACGATGTTGTCTTCGCCCCACTTGTCGCAGGCGAATCTGTAAATATCCTTTGCCCAATCCTCGATGTCTTTACAGCGGGTGATATGAGAATTGTCCGCGCCATGTTCCAGATTGACGGTCTGACTCCCGAATGCCAGCTGGTGCATCCGGTCGCGGCTTCCTCCGAAGATGATGTTGACAACGGTGCGGCGATTCGGCTCCTTGCCTTTCCGCTTCATCTCCTCATTCGGGTCGATGATTCCGCGTGCCGCAAGCGTTTCCCTGATTCGTCGGGGAATGCTTTTGGACTGATCAATGGGCTGCACGATGCCACCGCGGGCTACCTCAAAATTGAGATGTGCCCTGGTGCGGTCATAGTTGCCGCCCTTAACGGCAACATTCCAACTGCGGTCAGACCAGCGTCGCTGATGCTCGTTTGACTGATTGGGCGACATTCCCGCCGAAGCATGGAAGTCGATAACCTGTTTAGCCATATAACTGAAAATTAGAGGTTAATGAAATCTAAAAACGGCCGGAGCTTGCTCCTGAATGGCCTGCCGTATGCGGCAACTCCCGGAGGATTTTCAATCCGAGGGGGTATTAGGCTACCCCGCATGGTACTTATGCGGCAACTCGCGCAAGCGCGTTGTCTATAAGCTGACCTGAACGATAACTACGGTAATCGGGCAGGCATATACCCGGAGAACCGCGCAGAGCGCGTCTGAGAGGTCTGGACAGCGTCCTACAACCGTTGGACTACCGGAGGCGTTAAGGAACAAGCCGCGGCTCGTTTCAGCGGTTATTTGAGGTGAAATCGACTTTCAAGTGGATGAACAGCCCGTCGAGCACGACCCGGGCGTCGGCGATAGCAGACGGCGTTCTGGCGATAGCCGTTATTCCGGATTCGGAACCGATACCGGGACTGAAACCTTTCAGGAGGCGGAGCCAGTGCGTCCAGTTGCCGGACAGACACACCGAGAAGATGCGTCCAAGGCACTCGATACTGTAGGTGTCAGGCGTCTCGGGAAGGTCAGATCCGGATGTCTGCCATTTGCGGACCATCTGCCGGATCAGTGAATACTGCAAAGCGGAAATTGTGTTCGGAGACACGTTGACACCAGTGTTGCCAAAATCCGCAATGGCATCTTCAATTATCTCGACAAACTCGCTGTCGGTAATATCGCCGTCGAGCCATTCGTCCATTTTGTCGGAAAGCACCTTCGGAACTACAAACGGGACAGACGGCATCATAAAAGCAGGGGCGCATCCGGCATCGGTCCACACCATCGCCATGGTGACGAGTGAGCAGCGGTCAAGCTGCGACTTGGTCAGAAGTCCGAAAGACTCCATCTGGTCGAAGAACTTGCGCACGGTCTCGCGCGCCCAGTTCCAGCGGTCGGCAAGGTCGGTAATCGAGATTACGAGCTGTCCTGCTTCCAGACTGAAGGTGCGTCCAAAAGCCGGATTATAAACGGTTGTCGTTTCCGCGACACTGCGCAGAAGGAAGAGATATGCACTCAGCCTCGATGCCCCGTACTTGGTCGGAGCGGAGAGATAAGCCATTATCTCGGGAGTGAGCCTCACACACCACGGGCGGCTGTGAGAGGTCTGACGGTCATACTTGTTTTTGGTCATGAAGTAATGTGGTAATTGAACAAGAGATTTATTATCAGTTTATAAAAGGTAAATTCCTAACAGGAGGGAATAGAAAGGGGCACTCTTTGCCAAACGGCGAGAGCCGGGATGCTCCGTGCCGTTGCCGGTCGGTGGCACCCCTTGTCTCCGCATTGCGTTCAGTCAATCTCTCCGCGCATCAGTTTTGCTTTTTCCTCCGCGCAAAAAGCCTCGTATTCTTCGGCGTCTTCTCCGCGTTCGATGGCTACGTCAATGACCTCGCCGAGCTGGTCGAAATAACATTCCTCGTGGATACACTTCGTGCCGGACTCGTTCTGAAGATAGATCTCATAGTAATCCATCTCGTTATAGGCGATGAGCACATAGCCTTTGAAGAGTCTGCCCTTGACAAAGAACTTGAGTGTTGCCATGTCCTTGTAGGCGGTGGCGATGAAACCATGGAGGGCACCCCATGAGCAGATGACATCAACGGGGGTGGTAGCGAGAAGCTGCTGGCGGATAGTCTCCGCAACGTGCATTACATATTGTTTATCCATATCGGTGAGTTTTATTGTTTCCCTCACTTTCGAGAACCGTTCTCATTGGCTACGGGAAACCGGTTGTTTTCTGCCATACAAGTTGCCGCATCTTACGAACCAAAATCTCAGTGAGACCGACGGCCTGTTTTGGAGAGTAAACCGAGGCGGCGATTAACTTTGCAGAAAGACAACCATCCCGGAGTCAACGTGAATAGTATCCGGTTATAAGAGTTGTGTCCGCACACGCGGAGTATCGGGAGAAGTTTTCCGGCGATTTCAGATGCCGAATCAGTTTTTCCGAGGGATAGAAAAAAGAACCGATGGAGAATATGTAAAGATTCATTGAAAGAGGCCATACCGCAGGTTCGACGACACAGGTCAGCATGGCTATGAAAGCCAGACCGATACCGAGCCTTGCCTGCAGCCAGAACAGGCTGCGTTCAGTTATCCGGAAAGAAAACATCGACAGACATAGAACCGTTCCGATTCCGAGCGCCCAGTTTACGCCGTAGCTCTGGAGATAGCAGAAGTTGAAAGAGAGCATCAGCAGCATCAGCAGCGATACGAAAAGTTTGCGGGCAGAAAGACTGAATGTCATTCGGCGATAGAAGTTCTGCATCTTCGGCGAGTCCCGGCGATAGAAGAACATCGACAGCATGGTGACGATTGCCGGATAAAAATGGAGGAACATTTGCATATTTGAGTTCATTGATTGGTTATGCCTCAAGACCCAGGTCGAGGGTTCCCCATGAGGCTTTGGAGAAAATCATGTTGACATCACTGAATGTAAGGGAAAGAGTATTGACCCGGGAAATCAGAGACCTGTCCTGTGAGGAGCAGGCGGATATTGCTTCGTCGATACGTCCTTCGGGGACTGACAATATCATTCCGCGCCTGTATCCGTAAAGAGCAATCCTCACTTCGAGACGGAAGACTCTTGAAGGGACTCTTATAACTGACGCATCCGTTACCGCGACACCTCTGCGGTATGACCCGAAATCAACTGCCTTGATCCACGTCCTGTGCCAGTCGATTACGTCTATCAGATGTTCGGCGAGGGTGTCGGTCATCAGAAGAAAAGGCTCAGCAATTCATGGTCGGTAATCCCGTATGCGAACCGGCCGGTCTGCATCGCGGCTCTGCCGAGGGTGGCCCGAAGCTCCGCAAGCATCCTTTCGAGGGAGAAGAAAACCTTCACATCCGCCTCGGTGATTTTGCCGCGGGAGTCTGTTGTGGCACAGAGCTGGAACATCACGCCCGTGCCCGGCTCCTGAAAGGCACAGATAGAATGTCCGTAGTCGGTATCGACGGAGCGCATGTGGTGATACAGCACAGTCGTTCCGTATGATTCGCTGAGTTCATCGCAGAACTCTTCGATGGAAAGATCTTCAGGAAGCGAGAAGTTGAGATATGCGTATTCGTCATATACCTCGCGTGCCGTCCTGTTTTCAAGTCTTGGTTTGATGATTGCCGGCAGCTTCAAAGCCGCCGACTCTAAAAAGCGTTCTATGGTTCCGTTTGTCATTGAAATTGTACGATTGGTTTTTCGAGGTGCAAAGATAAGCGCATAAAACAATCCGTAAAAGCCTGAGTTCAAGGCTTTAATCTTCTTTATGATATGGGATTATATTTATAATGGGGTTATCTTGCAGAGAGTAAGACAAATGTGTGAAAAAGTATATAAATATTGGCTACTTTCTCTAACATTATTTACAAAAAGGGATAATATTTATATTGTTAAAATATTGTAAGCCAGACAATAATATTCTATTGCTGCGTTATCTTTGCAAACTCAATCAAAACACAATTTTACGAATGGCAAGATACGGATACATATTACACCAGGCAACAGACTCCACAATCGGATGGATGAACGAAATGGAGTGTTGCCGGATATTCAAAGAGTCGCAGTATGATACCGTGACACGCCCACAGAGAAAGACTCTTTTCAGGCAGATCGTAAACAATGACGAGATAATCGTACCACGGCTGTGCCATATCGTCAACGGATGCACACAGCTTGCGGTGCTTCTGGAATACTGCGACGCACGCAACATACGTCTTGTCTCCGTAGAGGATAGAATTGACACCGCCGGCATACTATATGTCGGCGAATCAGACAGGAATATAGTATCAGCGTTCAAGACGCTGACTTCAGATGTGGTGAAATTAAAAAAGGAAAACGGCGAGAAACCGCTCCACCTGCCGTCCAACATTCAGGAGAAACCTCGTGAACGTAAGAATAAAAGGGACAGCCGCATCATAGGTATGTATCTCACCGGCCTAAATATCAGTGACATATTAAGGCATAATGACATCGGCAAGACAACCCTTTTCCGCATCCTGCGCAGACAGGGCATCCCGACAGACAGGATTAAGAGACCGGAGACTACGGCGATGTAACCATTCTCGTCCTTTTAATCATCTGTCTTTCTTGGGTATATGGGGCGGCTACAGTATCAGTCGGCTCCCGATAAGCGTCTGACAGAGCCTTTGCCATAACGGTATCGACTGCCTGAACACGGGGGTAATATTCATCGACTTTCGTTTTCAATTCGTCAACGGCGTGTTTGCCACGGTGATAGACATAAAGTCCGTCGCCTATCACGTTGTCTCCCTCCACCAAAAGGTAGAGGAAGAATATCAATAGGAGTTTCTTCATATAGAATTTGATTTAAGTTACACGATATACTATGTCGCAGTCAATCACCTCGCAGGGCTTCCCGAACCACGGGGAGCTGCTGAAGTATGGCTGCCATTGTTCATCACTTGCAGGAGGGCAGACAAGTTCCACCGATTGCTCACGGAGCAGGGAGTCGATTTCACTGACTTCCTGCTCTGTGAGGCCGGTGGCGTCGCCGTTCACCAGATAGCATAGGGCGTATGTGGGAACTTTTTCAACACCGGTTTCCATACAGCTTCATTTAATCGGAGTGAGTTCCTCGATGCCAACGGTATAGCCGTAGCCGTCATCGTTGCGCCATTCGCGGCAGGTCTCGACATCGACAATCGTATCGCCTTCCTGGTCCTCAAAGTTCTCGGCGGCATTTTCGATTTCTACAGCCATTGCCTCCTTCGCCTTTTCATAATCCTCGTAAAGGGCGTGAGCATCCGTGATGCTTTCTGCTGAATATTCAATCAGCGTGGTAACAAGATAGAATTTCTTTTCCATAGTTGTGAGTATTTGTGAGTTTCTTAAATCAGCGGTATGTAGCGTCCATGTTCCTTGAGGTAGTGGAGCATAGCCTTTGCTTCGTCGTGCGATGCCTGATTACGTGGGTCTGTGCCGTAGTCATCTGCTCCGATAACCTCAATGACAGCCTTGCAGAGCTTATAGACATTCTGCTGTAGTGTGCGGTGCATGAAAGGCACCTGTTCAGCCACTTTCTTCGGATTGAATGAGAAGTTGTTGACAGCGTTCTCAATCACCTGTGCGAGTTCTTTTTCGTCCATCTGAAATATTGATTTAGAGTGAATGAATATGTATTTTCTCCCTCCGTTTCTTTGCTCCTGTGGAGCTGTCGGAAGGTGTTTAATGCGCATTACGGTGGCATCGCAAAGGGGCGCAAGACAAGGTTTTCAAGATGATTTTTCCGGAACAGGGAAAATCTCGCCGAAACTTTGCCTGACCTTGGCGGTCGCTCCCGGATGCCGAACTTCGCGCCATAAACGCCGCAGAGTGCTCCAGTGTGGAATGATACAGCCCCAATTATATAAATGGAAGGGAAATAATAAGAATTATAAGAGGGTTCGACCCGCCCGCCGCACACAGACACGGCTGAAACCGTGTCTGCATAATTGGCTTGGGTATTTCAATCTATCTCAATTTCATCGGGATAGACATCTATTTCGGCTCCGGAACTTACCTGTACGATAAAACCTCTTGAGGTCTGTGCCACTATGGTTGCCCGGCGGTAGCCGCGCCACGGCTTGATAAGGTCGCACTGCTTCCCATACTCGGGGAAGTCTGTGTATTGACCTTGCTCTGAATTTGCAGGGTCATTGAAATCGGGGAACAGCATCATATTTCTTCCTGTTTTAGAGTGTCATCTATGATTTTCAGATAATCGGGATAAAATGTTTTGAAGGCACTGATTATGGCATCTGCCATCTGTCGGCTCTCCGCATCTTCTATATAAAGATAAAGGCTGCGTGTCAGATAGTCAAAACTGAAAACCGCGACCTCGCCAGAATATCTGTCGGCGGTTGAGTAGATGCTGACTGCGAAGAAACCGTCAGTGCCGCTTTGCATATCCACAAGATGATTGTAGAGTATAAATTCCTCATTGTTACTGCCCGAACTGGTCAGCTTGTCAACAATACGTCTGATGTAGTTGTACCTTTTCATACCGCTTTCTTGGCTTTGGTGAAACGACCGGCTTTCCAACCGTATATCTCTGCTACATAAGGGTGCAGTGAACGGGTGCGTCTGCGGAAACCAGCCTCGTCTATTTCAAGATTATAGATTTGTTCGGCTATGCGCTCCGCTGTCTCGATGTCTTTTGCCACGCGGTAAAGAACATAGTGCGAGGCATCGTGGTGCGTGAGTATGCCACGGATATTGTTGCCGTCCGAGTACCATTCGTTGTTATCCTCGGAAATTTTGAATATGTCATTGATTGCGCTTCCGAGTATCTTGTAACCCGGACGTCTGCCGTTCCACCGTCCCACATTGGCAAACGCGATGATAACGCCGTCAACCTGCTTGTTGAGGTTCATGCGTTCATCGGCGAGATAGCCGTTGACAACATCTGCCCACTCCCGGTCGCTGACGCAATAATCCTCGTACTCAAGGATTTCACGTTGATACTGCTCATATTCCTCCCTTGCGTCATCGTCAAGGTAAGTGTCGCTTGTCCAGATTATCTGCTTCTTCATAATGGTATGGTGTTTAGATTGTCGCTTCATTGTAGATGCTTGGCTCGGAGCTTACGTTGTAGATGTACTGACCGCAGCGCACGAGCAATGCGTCTTTGCCGTAATAGAGTTTTTTCATGCCCCTTATAGAGCCTGTGCGGTGGAAATTCGGGAAGCGGTCAATGCCGCATCTCTTGCCTTGTTCCACAGTCATTTTCTTTGTCTGCATATCTGAATTGCTTGAATGTTAATTCTTTCCCTTACTTTTTGCTCCACTGGAGCCGTCCGTAAGGTGGTTATTTGCGCATACCTGTGGCATATTTCAAGGGCGCAAGCGACAAGGTTTTAAGCGAGATTTATCAGTCGCAGACCGTGAAATCTCGCCTAAACATAGCCTGACCTTTTCGCATAGCCCCGATGCCTAACTTCGCGCCGATAACTCCGGCAGGACGGTCTCCCGGGAGAAGTTCCATTTATAAAGGGCAGACTTTGATTGACTTATAATCGGTAAATGAAAATGTAAAAAGGCTCGGTGAAAGGGACATGGCAATGCTGCACTTGCCTCATTCGGCATAGCCATAAGCCAGCGAACTCGGAGTGCAGAGCGAACCGGGGGTATCGTAGATAGGCAGTCTTCGACCGCTGGGAGATGTCTGCCGGCCCTCGCTCGCCCTGAGCCGGAGGCCACTCGGAGTGCAGCGATCAGCGTTGGCGTTATGGCGACGAGGCAGATGGTCGTGCATTGCCGTCCCTGCCGACTCGCCGCAGGCGTTTATAAAAACGACATTGGCAGTGACGGGTGTGCGCATGGCGAAGGTGAAAGGAAGGGCAAAGATGACAGCTACCGTCACCGGAGTGTTATCGGCTTGCTGCTTTCGTAGCGCAGCGGAGAAAGAACAATGAATAGAGGGTATCGCAGATAGGCAGTCTTCGACTGCAGGGAGATGTCTGCCGGCCCTCGCTCATCCTGACCAGGAGGGCACTCGGGTGTCGCAAGCCGTCATTCCCTTCCTCGCTGAGCCAATGTAGTCACCCGTCTCGCCACCAGCGGCTTCTGCCGTATAAAACAGGAACCGGCTCAACAAGCCTTATAACAGGTCATGCGCCTTCAGAAGGCGCATCTCGGTATCAAATGAAAATCCGAGACTCCCGATTTGGAAGTCCCGGACATTCTGTCGGATAGTGAATTGTCGATTAAGAAGCGACTGCCTCGGGCTGTGCCTCTGCTTTCGGTTCCATCTGTGAGGCCGGTCGGGCGACCTCCTTCACGGAACGTGCTCCGAGGATGATGCGGGAGCGATGGCTGCCGTCGGCTGCTGTCCACTCATTAGGTTTGAGCGTGCCCTTGACTTCGACAAGGCGACCTTTCTTGATGGCATCGAACGATGTGAGATTGGTGTTCTTTGCCCACTTCTCCACGGTGATGAGCGATGACTGGCTGGTTGTCTCGCCTGACTTCTTGGAAGTCGATTTGGTGCGGACTGCGAGAGCGAAGCGGATTACGCTTGCCTCAGCGAAGTTGTGGATTGCGGGTTCGGTAGCGATGAAACCACGGACTACGGTGTTGTTAACGAGGTTGTTGTTGCCACGATTAGCGGTGCGGTTGGTGTTGTTAGCTTCCATTTTCGTTAATGCTAAAAGTTAATGTTATGTTTTGTCTGTGAAGCGATTGTATTCTTTCCCTAACTTTAATAAGTCCTTTCCGTAAGGGTGCCGAATCAATTTTTTCGGCTAATCAGAAAGGACGTGATCACAGTGGATTTCGACAAGGCTGCCACAGCAGCATGTGTGATGCCGTGGCACGCTCCGCCGGGCCTTGACATATCCACGAGCGGCCTTAACTTTGCCGACCTAAAAATCGACGGCTCCCTTTCGGATGGCACTTGATAAGCCCTCCGGCTTACAAATGATACCAGTCATTGCATTAGAATAGGCTATAGCGGTTGCTCGGTTACAATCGGGGATTGAAAATAGGAGGGAAACGAAGGGTGGGCAGGCATATCAGTGCGGCTTAAAGGAGAGCGGTCGGGAAGATTGCCGGACAAGGGAGACTTGAAAGGGAAAGCGTAAGTGGAGCATGGCGTAACCTATGCTTTCCCGGAACGCGAGTCTGGCAGGCATTCTTCAGCTCTCCGCTTTGAAGGCGAGTGTCTGGCTGGCAACGTGAAACATTGACGGACAGTCTCTCGCCCAAAGTATGCTGCGTGTATGCCGGGGTTGGGGCGAAGTTATAGAAACGCAAAATGGAGGTATAAAAGGTTACGCAAATCCGTATGAGCAAAAGAAAAGCGGCCCGGAGACCGCTCTCTTTGAGAGGATATGAAAGCCTCAGGCGGCTTTCTTCGACTTCTTGGAAGTCTTTTTGGAGGAAGCCTCGGGCTTATCCTCCGCTTCGGGAGTGCGGTGGAACTTGGTTGCCACGAGGATGATGCGCTGATTTTTCTTGCCGTCGGCACCGGTCCATTCCTCGGGCTTGAAGTAGCCGGCGATGGTGATGTGCTCGCCTTTCTTGAGGCGGTCGAAGGAGTCGAGGCTTTCGTTCTTGCGCCATGCCTCGATGTTGATGAGGGCTGACTTGTAGGAGGTCTCGCCGGCCTGGTTCTTTTCGGGGCGGCTTACCGAGATGGCGAAGCGGGCTACCGATGCGGTGTCGAAGTTGCGGATCTGGGCGTCGTTTACGATGAAACCGGAGAGTTCGAAAGTGTTGCTGATTTTCTTCATGTCTGTAATTTTTTAGAAGTGAGTAAATTAATTTTATGTGCATTTCAAGGTGTGCGGCTTCTGTGGCAGCCGGGGTTGTGAAAAACAATACTCTTTCCATAAGAGAGGCACGAACCTATGGGAAGGAAGATTTTTTGCACGTTCATTGGCAGAGCGACATTCGGGGAGCGACCACAGGACATAATCACGATGTCGCCGCATACAACCTTTGCGCAGTAAAATGATTGGCTCTTACTTCGGCCGAAAAAATGGACATGGAAAGAAATCGCCACCGGCTCTTTGGTCATCAGCCGAATATCTCAGATGCGCCGACACAACATCAGAAAACCAGCCAGCTCCTATAAGCCGGAAGAACAGGCTGCGATGACATCCCAGTCACCGCAACTCCTATGGCGCAAATAAAGAATCAACAGACCGATCTCAATAGCGAAGCACACAAGGCCTGCAATCAATAGAGGAAACAAGTGCCGACTGCAACAGCGTAAATATTCGAGATAGGCATAGCGCACTCTGGGAGGATAGTCATTCCGATAAGTTCAAGAAGGCATCTGCCGCAGGTTTATCATGATTAGAGCTCTCCGTGACGCCTAAAAACGGCGAAAATGTGAATTGACAATAGAAAAGGTCATTGGAATATATAAGGGGATACCAACTCAAATACCAACTGAAATACCAATATAGATGGTTGATGAAATAATTTCATTCTTATGCATATGGATAGCATTAAACGATGCTATAAATCTTTTTCAATTACCAATATGGTTCTGAGTAATTTTTTGCTTCTGACGATAAAAATACGGACAAAATATTGCGTACTTCATCAAAAAATCATTATCTTTGCGACAAAATGTCTGAGATGCCAATATCTGACTGGATTGAGAACAGAGAAATGACGGGGCTTCCGACCTTTTCATACAAGGAAGTATGCGCCTCTTTTCCGACACTATCTGCAAAGGTTGTGTCAAATGAGTTGTATCGTTTGGGAAAACTCAAACGTATCCAATCTGTGCATAAGGGGTTCTATACTATTGTACCCATACAATTCAAAGACAGGGGTATCGTTCCACCGTACAATTATATAGGACAACTTATGTTGTATCTTGGGAGGCCTTATTATATAAGCCTACTTAGTGCAGGCGTCCTTCATGGAGCCGCTCACCAGCGTCCACAAAGGACGTCCATCATGACAGAACCGCCGCGCATCACATTCTCCAGGAATAGTAACGACCAATTGTTCTGGGGGTACAGGACAGCGATTCCTCAGGATCTTCTGTGCCGGACCAATTCCGATACCGGGATAATCCTCTACTCCAATGCTGAACTTACGGCAGTTGACTTAGTGCAGTACAGTCATCTTATAGGGGGGCTTTCCTCTGCTGCAACCGTTATTGAGGAACTACTTGAAAAAACAGATTTTAACAAGAACGGAGAGGAGTTGCTCAAATACACGACATTTCCCACACTTCAGAGGCTTGGGTATATTATGGACAATATACTGAAAAATCAGGAACAGGCGGAATCGATTGAGCGTCTGCTATGGCCATATTTTAAGAATTTGAAATACCGGCCTCTTGCAGCAGACAAGCCAACAGATGGTATGAAAAGGCAATCGAAATGGAAGATTATAATTAACCAAGATATTGAACCGGACGAATGGTAATCAAATCAGCAATACAACAATGGCGTGAATACGCACCGTGGACAGATGTAGCCTATATTGAACAGGATCTCATCATATCGCGTGCTCTTGTAGCCATATTCAGTGATGAGTTCCTCGCGTCACAACTGGCATTTCGCGGAGGCACTGCCCTTCATAAGCTCCACATCCAGCCCCAGGCAAGGTACAGCGAAGATATAGATCTTGTACAAATTAATGCAGGCCCGATAAAACCAATCATGTTCAGGCTGGGTGAAGTTTTAAGCTTCATTCCAGACCGTGTGACAAAACAGAAGCGTTACAATAACACTATGCTGTGCCGCATACAATCGGAAGGAACGCCACCCGTACAGTTGCGGCTGAAAGTCGAGATTAACTGCTATGAACATTTTACTGAAATGGGGCTGGTCAAATATCCATTTTCCATGGAAAACCAATGGTTCAGCGGTTCCTGCGATATAACCACTTATCACTTTGCAGAATTGCTCGGGACAAAGTTGCGGGCATTATACCAACGCAAAAAAGGGCGTGATCTTCTTGACCTGTATCTTGCCCTGACACAGACGGACGTCAATACCGATGATATTATACGATGCTATAAAAGATATATCGGTTTTGTCGTGCAGCAGCCTCCAACGCACAAACAGTTTATTCTCAATATGGAAGAGAAGATGCAGGATGCAGACTTCTTGACAGACTCCCAACTGTTGCTCCGTCCCGGTATAACTTTCGATCCGCATGAAGCATACCGGATTGTTAAGGAAAGATTGATAGATAAACTTTTGAAAAAGTAATGATTGCCCGGTCTCTGAATTTACAGAGACCGGGCAATTGATGTTTTGAGATAGTCTTATTAGTCCAAAATACTAATCAGTTCTTTCTTGAGGTCATCATCAATCTCTCTGTAACGGGCGAAAGCACGACTGCCATCCTTATGCCCGCTTAATGCCCCAACAAGATTGGGATCTTTAACCTTCTTATAGAGGTTACCGACAAATGTACGTCTGGCAAGATGGCTGCTTGCCAACTCGTTTATCGGTCGCTTTTCCTCCTGACCTGTAGCTGCATTCAAGATTGTTACCATCCGGGTTATCCCACAGTCTGTGAAAATCTTTTTGATTGCTACATTATATTTCTGCTGACTGATGAACGGGAACAGCCTACCTTCAGGATCCTTGCCTTTATACTTCTCGATAAGGTCGAGTCCTCTCTGATTGAGAGGCACGCGAATGGTGGACGCTCTGTCCTTCAATGTCTTGGAGGCAATGTACTCGATTGCACCATTGATAATATCCTTGTGAGTGAGGCGATAGAGGTCTGATACACGACAGCCTATCAATGTATGGAAGATGAAGATATCGCGCTGCGTTTCCAGCGAAGGATTGGCTGAGAAGTCATGAGCCGCAATGATGTCTCGCTCTTCAAGGGTTATGTAATATGGTGTTCCGTATCTCTCTGTGGTATTGCCCTTGTACTTGGCGAAAGGCTGTTCGTCCATCAGTTTCTGCTCGATACAATCACGGAAGAAATATCGAAGGCAAGCAAACATATTGATGATTGTGTTGTCCCCTTTGGGAAGCGGTTTGGCTTTCTTTCTGACCTTCCTTGTATCACAAGGATGCTTCTCATAGATTTTAGGATATTTCACATAAAGCTCCTCCTCGCTGCGAAGGAACTTCTCAAAATCATTGATGTCATCCACGTTAAACCCTCTAAGAGTCAGCTTATACGTTTTTATTCGTCTGATTTTGCGATACATCTCAAAACGCTGTAAAGCACGCATGAGAACCTCGTAGCGCTTTTTACGCCACGTCGATGCCGGTCTTGTAGCGATAAAGTGCTCCAGAGCCTCAAAGAAGGTAGGCTCCTTTTGAGCCTGTTGTTCGGTAGATGACTTACGCGGGCGACCTGCCCGTTTCTTAGTCGCGGAGCCTTCTTCTTTTGTGGAATCTTCTTCGTCATCTGCTTGAGTTGGTTTGAGGAATGTATTAACGCGCCCCTGAAGATACTCGGTCGTTAAAGACGAATGTGGCTCTTCGATGCAAATGTCGCATATATGGGATTCCAGAGCTTCAAGAGTTTTATTCAACTGATGAAGCTCCATAAAGATTGCACTACCTGGTTTTCCCTTTTTGATTTTATTCTGATCCGCATCGTAATTTTCCGGATTTATAAATAAGGTACTTTTAAGCCTCACCTGCTGCCCGTGGTTAATATTCACTCGCAGCAGGATTTCAGACTTTCCGTTGAGTGCCCTCTTTTTTGACAAAGATCGTTTGATTGTCGCCATAGAGGAGTTTGATTTTATGAGTTTAACGATAGTCTAGCGATAAAGGTTTCATTGAGGAACCCTCATTTTAACACTTTACTTCCTGATGCTAAAGTTAATACAAATACTCGAAACGACCAAATTTTTGTCTGCAAAATGTCTGCAAAACGGCTCTCATTGTATTCAATAGGTGTTGTAGAGGGTAGTCGGCGCGGTGTAGATAAACCTTGTTACTATTCTGATTATCAATATAATAAGAAAACATTTTGAAAGGTTTCACCGTGCTACCTTTTGGGAGAAATTGGGTAATATTCGTGTCTCTGTTCTGGGCACTCCAACCCCTTGATAATCGACTGATTTTCAAGGGGTTTCTTATTTCCGTGGTGTGCTAAAAGTGTACTCAATGCGAAAGTGTACTGCAAAAGTTAGCCACGAAAAGAAAGAATCGACGAAATTTTTTCGAAGGATGTTTTTGTCTGCCAGAATAACTTTTCGTATTGCGATATGGCAACATTTTTAGCCCGATGCCGAACCATGCGCCAATCGAAAACTCGGTAAGAAGATAGTGTGATGTCATATCGGATTTAAATTTAATACGGCAAACGTATAGTCTAATTGAGTGCAACAATAAATGCAATCTCCATTCTATAATCCCGACATAGCAAAAACTCGCCATTGAAATCCGGCACCGATTCCCAGTTCCAGTGTATCTATTAGAATCTCAAATTATAGTCTGGCATTTCGGACAACAAAATTCGGTTTATATTTTCTGAATTTCACGTCAGATTGCCGCATGGCATCTATATGTTATAATCATATAGAGGTATTAATGCTTTTCCTTTTACATGACGGCTCTCTATGTCGGCTATGAGAAATTATCATTACACGATTCTATTGCCCTCTTCAAGTCTGACTTAATGTGATTATAGAATGGGATGAAGATTTCAAGTAGTTTTGGCGCGTATTAAATTGAGTCTTTAACTATTGAACAGCATTGATCCTATATCCTTTCCGGCAATCTCAGAATAGGATGTAGGTACATTGTCTTATTTAATGCATGGTTTGTCCGAAGTGTTGTATAGTATTAGTAAAAATGATATGCTTAGCTCATTAAAAAATAGCTAATTTTGTACATTAATTACCGAATAATCAGTAGCATGAAACCAATGAAACAAAATCCCGCATGGCTAAGTCTTTTTGTAATGGCTCTGTTGAGTGGAGTCTTTATGAAAGTTGGGGCGGTCCCGCAGTTGCCGGAGCCTGAACTTGCATGGAAGAATGTGACTGTTGACGGAAAGAAGACGGCAGTCTTCTGTATGTTGCGTGATAGTCATGGCATCATGTGGGTCGGCACTAATAGTGGATTGTATTTCTATGATGGGGTGACTGTTCATCCCGTAGGAAAGAATGAATTGTTCGGAACCCAGATATACTCTATCATTGAGAAAGACGGGCTGATGTATATTGGTGGTAACAATGGTCTTCTGATTTATGATTATAACACGGGGGGTGTCAATTTTAGCAACGCGCCCTTACCTAAAGAAATCAGATGCCTGCTCTTATACGATAACGAGCTTTGGATTGGAAGTCTCTATGGAATATTTAACTTAAATCTTAATAATGGGAGCGTGACGGATTTCTCCGCAGGCTTGCCGCATAAATCTGTCTATTCCATGATACGCGATAGTAGGGGTATATTATATGTGGGAACATATAACGGACTTGCCAGATGGGATTCCAATACCAATAAATTTACCAAGGTAAAAGCGGGGATTGATAATCCGAATCTAAAGAATCTATTTGTGAACTGCCTTTTGGAATCTCCGGACAACAGCAGTATTTATATCGGCAGTGAGGGGACTTTATATGAATATACTCCTGTAAATGATACTTGGAAGAAAATAGCGGCATTAGAGAATAACAATATCAAGAGTATGGCAAAAGGACATAACGACCATATTCTTATAGGTACGGATAATGGCGTATTTGATTGGCATAAAGACACCTTACGTCATTATCGTCATGATTCAAGGCAAGAACTTAGTCTGTCAGATAACGAGATATGGTGTATTCTTGCCGACAGAGACCATAATATCTGGACAGGACATGAGAGGGGCTTTTCAATAGCATCCAATTCAAATACTATCAGGACAATAAAACTGAGTACGCTTGCCCATACCGGTGAAGGAAATGAGATTCACGCGATATACCGGGATAGCAGGGATAACTTATGGTTAGGAGGAACCAACGGGGCAATAAAATTATCAGATGGAGCGTCACCAAGTTGGTATCGCCACTCCGACTTTTCGAAATCGTTATCCCATAACAGGATAAGAGCCATAGACGAGGATAGCAACCACAATATATGGCTTTCGACCGACGGTGGTTTAAATAGGTTTGACCCACAGTCAAATGGATTTGATGTATTTCATATAGTCGATGAAAATGGAGAACACAGCTCCAATTGGGTATATACCTTTGAAGAAGACAAGGATAATTACTGGATAGGCAGCTTTCTCGGTGGTTTACACCGGGTAGAAAAGTCGAAATTTGATACCGGAGGAGGAACTATTGTCGCCAATTATTCTTTGAACACGGATAGTAAATCATCAAATGGCGAAAGTCTCGGTATGGCGAATGACCTCGTTAACGA
Source organism: Bacteroidales bacterium (assembly GCA_003150235.1). GTDB lineage: Bacteria > Bacteroidota > Bacteroidia > Bacteroidales > Muribaculaceae > Muribaculum. The sequence continues at coordinate 16,331 of QAMW01000048.1, read as the reverse complement.
CATGGTTACCGATACTGATGGCAATCTTTGGATATTATTATTCAGGGACAATGTTTTAACAAAGTATTCTCCTTCTAAAGATAATCTGGAAAAATATGACGTACATCGATTGACAGGTTATTATCCTACCCATTTATGCCGTGATGAAAAAGGTCGAATATGGTGTGCTTATAAAGGAGGTGCCATTGTTTTTGACTGTAAAGGCAATAATGAGATAGTTAACTTCCCCTATACAAATAGCGATGAGGCAATCCTTGCAATTGGAAAAGTCGGCAATGGTATATGGGTTTCTACAATAAGTAATGTATGGAGCATTGACGGGGAGACCTTAAAAGCGAAACTATTGCCCATCCCGCAAAACTCCTATACGGCTGTTTATGAAGATACTGTCACCGGTAAAGTTTTACTCGGCGGAACTGATGAAATACTTGAAGTTGATTATCATAATATAGGTAATGTAGATGATTACAAGGCTATAAGGCTTGTGCTTCATGACAAGGGGAAAGGGCTCCTTGACCTGTCTGATCTGGAAAGTGGCAAAAAGGGCGTTTCGATTCCTTACGGCGGCAATATAACCATGGTTATCAGCACACTGGATTATTCTTCGGAATCTACGCAACGCTTCATGTACAAACTTGCAGAATCGCAAGCCGATACATTGGACGGATGGATTGTGATGCCGGAAGGTGCCAACACTATTTCTCTTTCTGACCTTAAAATGGGTAATTACAAGATACTGGTGAAAACTGTCGGTTCGCCGATTGAGCCACTATCTATTCCGCTTAAGGTTATGCCTCCCCCGGCATTGTCATGGTGGGCTATCTGCCTGTATATCCTGTTGGGGCTTGGAGCGCTTTTGGGTATAATCTGGTATTTTAGAAAACGAAACATCAGGGCCCTTCAAGAGCGAGAACGCCAGACAGCATTGGAAAATGTCGAGAAAAAATTATCGTTCCTCTCGACGATTTCTCATGATCTCAAGACTCCGCTGTCAATGATCTTAGGCCCTATAAGCATAATGAAGGAGAAAGCAAAAGACCTTGAAAGCAAGCGCAATCTTGAGACTGTCTATGATAATGCCGTGCGTCTCAACAACATGATACATCGCACATTGGAACTGCAACATCTGGAGGATAATGATGAAAACCTGCTTATATTGTCCACTTTTGATGTCGTGGAGTTCTGTAAGGGCGTTTTTGAGATTTTCAAAGAAAACAACACTCAGAAAAAATTCATTTTTCACTCCGAGTGTCCTCAGCTGCTTATAGAGGCTGATGCCGTGAAATTCGAGTCGGTAATTACAAATCTTCTCTCTAACGCTTGCAAGTACTCCGATGATGGCTCGACCATATCATTGGGTATAAGTGTCAGTGGAGGAGAAATTGAGATTGCCGTGTCGGATGACGGCGTAGGCATAGCCGACATAGACCAACCGCTCGTTTTTCAAAGGATGTTCCGTTCTCCCTCCATATCCAAGCTTCATGAAGGGACCGGGTTGGGGCTGTATCTGATAAAGAAATATCTTGAATTGATGAAAGGTAACATCGCTCTTTACAGTAAGGAAGGTCAGGGGACCTCATTTGTAGTGACACTTCCAGTCTCGGAGAAAACGCTGCCTGTCTCAAGCAACAAGGAAACGGATGTGGATTCCGGCAATGCAAAAATCCTTATTGTTGAGGATAATTCCCAGATTTCCGGCTTTATTTCTGAAATTATAAGAGACAGTTATACCTGTTTTACGGCAGAAAACGGCCGTTCCGGACTTGCTATAGCTGCCTCTATAATCCCTGACCTCATAATTGTTGATGAAATGATGCCGATAATGAGCGGCTTCGAAATGGTCAGGCGCATAAAGAAGCACCCGCGTCTTTCGTCGATTCCAATTATTATGTTGACGGCAAAATCTGACAATAAGACTGAAAACGAGAGTATCAAGCTCGGCATTGACGTGTTTATGACCAAGCCCTTTGAACCCGCGGTACTTTTAGCCCGTATAGACCATCTGCTAAAAGGCCGAAGCGAGATAAAAGAGAAAGTAAGGATTCAGACAATTACAGAAGCTGAAGCGAAACCGATTGAGGCTGAATCAGTAAATGAAAAGACTCTGGCAAAGATAGCAAAGGTCATTGAGGATAATATCTCCGACCCTGATTTGAATGTAAATCTATTATGTGAAAAGAGCGGTATCCCCAATAAACGGCTTTATCGTCTCATTAAAAAATATATGGGCATCGCCCCGCTTGACTATATCAGAAGTGTAAGACTTCAGAAAGCAACTGTGCTTTTGAGTCAGCACCGTTTCACCGTTTCTGAAATCAGCTATATGGTAGGTTTCAAGACTCCGTCATATTTTGCCAAATGTTTCCAGAATCAGTATGGGGTGAACCCCAGTCAATATCACAGCGAGGATGAGAATGTGAGTCACAAATAAGACAAATAGCGCACAAATGCAAAATCCTGACACGCTTTGTCCATTTTGTTGCCTTATTTGTCCGATTTTTAAGCCCCTCTGTCACAGCGATATTCTACCTTTGTATATACGGTAGATTGATAAAGTAAGAAAGATTGTTTTTAGTTTTAGAAATGACTGGTCCTTTTGACTTCCTTAAATTTATATATAAACACAACAATAAACATTTCTAATGGACAAAGCAATTGGCTACGCCGAATCAAGGAGCTGGCTACTGGGAGTGATACTCTCGATTCTCCTGATACCCGTTTCGGCTTATGCACAGAACCAACGGACAGTGACGGGTACTGTCATGGACGAGTCCGGTGAACCGCTTATTGGCGCATCGGTGAAAGTTGTAGGAGAACCGATAGGCGCGGCTACCGACCTCGACGGCCGTTACACCTTGAAAGTCCCTGCTGCGGCGACACAACTTACATTCTCTTATGTAGGTTATGAAAATCTTACGGTACACATTACATCTAATGTAATTGATGTCACCCTTAAGCCTAACAATGAAGTTCTTGATGAGGTAGTAGTAATCGGCTACGGTACTCAGAAGAAAAATGACATGACCGGTTCTGTCTCGACTATCAGCGAAAAAGACTTTAACAAAGGTGTCATTTCATCGCCCGAAGAGCTCATCAACGGTAAGATAGCCGGTGTGACAATCACCAACTCCGGCGGTTCACCCAATGGCGGCTCGACTATCCGTGTACGCGGTGGCGCATCGTTAAACGCTTCCAACGACCCTCTGATTGTGCTTGACGGAGTGCCTTTGGAGGTTGGCGGCGGAGTTGAAGGCGCAGGCAATTTCCTGAGTCTTATCAACCCTAACGACATCGAAAGCATGTCTATCCTTAAGGATGCCTCATCGACCGCAATCTACGGTTCCCGTGCTTCAAATGGTGTAATAATCATCACGACAAAGAAGGGTAGTGGTGACGGCATAAAAGTCTCCTTCCAGACAACCAATTCAATCTCTACGAAGACAAAAACTGCCGAGCATCTTGAGGTGGACGAGTTCCGTGATGTGATATCACGATTTGGTACCGCCGACCAGGCTGCTCTTCTCGGCAACAGCCATACCGACTGGTATGATGAAATTTTCCGCACCGCTTTCGGCACGGACAATTCGCTGAGCATATCGGGTCGCGCAGCAAAGTGGCTTCCGTTCCGCGTGGCGCTCGGTGCCACTTATCAGGATGGTATACTTCGCACTGACAACAATAACCGTTACACTGCCAACATCAACCTCAACCCGACATTCCTGGACGACCACTTGCGCGTAAACCTCAGCGGAAAGGGCACTTATGCCAAAAGCCGCACTGCAAATTCCGGCGCTATCTGGAATGCAGGTTCCTACGATCCGACGCAACCCGTTTATGGAATCCTCGATGCCGATGGCAACCAGGTCCTTACTTCAGGAGGCGAGCCTCTCTTCGGCGGTTTCCATGAGGTTGTCGACAATGTCTACAACCCTGCTCAAGGCGCAATTGCCAACCCTGTGGCAATGCTTGAACAATATCACAACAACTCTAAGGTATGGCGATTCGTCGGTAACGTCGACATTGACTACCGTCTTCATCCGCTTCCCGAACTTCGTTTCCATGTCACCGGCGGTTTAGACCTCTCACACGGAAAGCGTACTGTGTGGATGCCTCAAAACAGTTTTGACAACTACACCTCGGGTGGATATTCCTACACTCAGGGTCCGCAAAAGAACACTAACCGCTTGCTCACGGCCTACGCCAACTACAACAAGACTTTTGATGCAATCAAATCGTCGGTCGACGTAACCGCCGGTTACGATTATCAGTATTGGCGTAACGATTATCCCGCCTACGATACATTCAACGAAGCGGGCGATATCACAAACAGCAGTCAGCCCTATGACGAGCGCCACACACTCGTTTCCTACTACGGTCGTCTCAATTACGGTTATGACAGCCGCTACTTGCTCACTGTAACATTCCGTCGCGACGGCTCGAGCCGTTTCAGCAAAGAAAACCGATGGGGTACATTCCCTTCGGTAGCAATCGCATGGCACACTTCGGGAGAAAGTTTCTTCAAGGGCATTTCCCATATAATGAACAATCTTAAACTCCGTGCAAGCTATGGTGTGACCGGTCAGCAGGACGGTATTGCCAATTACGACTACCTTCCCAACTACACTACATCTTATCCCGGTGCTTACTATTGGTTTGGCGGCACTTGGATTCCCGTAGCGCGCCCGCAGGCATATAATCCAGACTTGAAGTGGGAGACAACAAAGAGCTGGAACTTCGGTATAGATTTCGGATTTTTGAGTAACCGCCTGTCAGGTTCGGTTGATTATTTCACACGCCGAACCGAAGATCTTCTCGCCACCGTTTCCATCCCTGCCGGCATCAACTTCAACAAGACCATGCTGTCAAATGTCGGCAACGTAGACAGCAAAGGTGTGGAGATTTTGCTTAACGCCAATATCATCGATACAAAGGATTGGAGCTGGACTGCCACTTTCAACGCGACATGGCAGGAAAACAAAATCACAAATCTGAGCCTCGTGCCCGGTTCTGATGCCGCCGACACCAATATCGGATATATGGAGGCGACTCCAGTGATGGTCTACAAGACAGGTTACACCCCAAACACATTCAAAGTTTACAAACAGGTCTACGATCCTGAGACCGGGCTGCCTGTCGAGGGACTGTATGCCGATCTCAACGGCGACGGTCGCATAACCTCCGATGACCAGTATTACTACCATCACGCATCGCCCGACTGGATATTTGGCTTCAGCACTTCGTTGCGTTACAAAAGATGGACTCTCAGTACTGCCCTCCGCGCTCAAGTAGGAAACTACCTCTACAACGGCAACGCCGCCAATATGGGCGCATGGGAATGTGTGTCATGGAATGTTGGACAGGTCAACAATCTCTCCAAGAGCTTCCTTGATACTCAGTTCCAGCGCCGTCAGTATGGCTCTGACCTCTATGTCGAGAACGCCTCTTTCCTCAAGATGGACAATCTCCAGCTGACCTATAATTTTGGCAGAGTAGGCAAGGTCGCCGACATTAATGTCTCGGCGATGGTACAAAACGTGTTCACCGTCACTAAATATTCGGGTGTTGATCCTGAAAGCGACTGGGGTATCGAGAACACTATGTATCCGCGTCCACGCACCTATTCGCTCACCATCGGCTTAAACTTCTAATATTTAATAAACAATGAAATTATACAGCATAATGACAGCCGCGGCGCTTGCTCTTGTTGCATTTGCCTGCACCGACGACTTAGACCAGAAGCCGGTTATCGGTACTACTTCCGAGCAGATTTACAGTTCGGTTGAGGGTTACCAATCGGTTCTCGCCAAAATTTATGGCTCCTACAGCCTTATCGGCGCCGAACGTGGCGGCGGCTCTTCTGATATTTCCAGCAACCAGGGTCAGGACATGCTCCGCACTCTGTTCAACCTTCAGGAACTGCCCACCGATGACGCAGCCTACAAATATATGTCGGGCGACAATCTCACCGATATCAGTTACATCAGCTGGGACGAAAACGATGTGTGGGTTTCTGACGCCTACTACCGTCTGTACTATATCATCGCACTGTCTAATGAATTTTTACGTTATTGCGATGAAGGCTCCTTGTCAAGATTCGACACTACTGACCAGTCGGAAATCAGACAGTATGCCCTTGAGGCACGTTTCATGAGAGCATATACATATTATATAGTGCTCGATCTTTTCGGTAAGGGACCGTTTGTCGATGAAAACAGCCCGATGACTGCTTACATCCCCGACGCTTACAATGGGAAAGAGCTGTATGACTACATAAAGAGTGAAATCGACGATGTGGCTGAAAATCTGCCTGCCAATCCCGATTATGCGCGTGCAGGAAAGGGAGCCGCATACGCTCTCGGAGCGCGTCTTGCCATCAACGGTCAGGTTTACACCGGAGAGTCGCACGCCGACGATGCACTCGATTATTGCCGCAAAGTCATGGAGTTGGGATACTCTCTTGAGAGTGACTATCGCAAGCTCTTCAACGCTGACAATGATAAACGTACCAACGAGATTATCTTTGCATTTGCAACCGACAACGCTAATTCCGCCACCTGGGGCTCTGCCACATATTTTATCGCCGGTGCTTGTCCTAATGACGGTGATGATGTCACCGGTCTTTACGGCGTTGGAACGGCGTGGGGCAACTTCTCGATGCGCGGTGAAGTGACTTCACTGTTTGCCGAGGAGGACACTCGCCGTCTGTTCCTCACCGACGGACGCACCGAGTTCTTTACCGACGGAATCGAAACCGCCGCCCAGGGGTACCGCCCGAACAAATGGACAAATCTTGATGATGAGGGCAATCAGGCGTGTGTTACCGACATAGGTGTTAACACCGATTTCGGTGTGTTCCGTCTTGCAGAGATTTACCTGACCGCCGCCGAGGCAGTGCTTAGAGGCGCTACAGGCATGTCGCGCTCCGAAGTCCTCGGGCTCGTCAACGATGTGCGTTACAGGGCTTATGGTTCTGACAACGGCAAAATAACCGACGCTCAGCTAAACCTCGATTTCATTATCGACGAGCGTGCTCGCGAGTTCTATCATGAGCTGATGCGCCGCACTGACCTGGTGCGTTTCGGCCGCTTTGCCGGGTCAAACTACAACTGGCAGTGGAAGGGTGGTGTGCTCGACGGTCGTGGCGTAGACAAGCGCTACGATGTCTATCCGATTCCTGCTACAGAACTGGCAGCCAATCCTAATCTTAAAAACGAACTTTATTGAGAATCCTAATACCGCAAACAATGAACAAGATAACGAAACAATGCCTCGCATCGCTCGCCTTGTCGGTTATGCTGACAGCTTGCGATAATGACGGCGATCAGATATTCGTCAGCCAGATACCCGACACCGACATAGCTACCAGTGCGGGTGATATCGTCCTTGACGAAAATCGGCTTGACATGCTGGCACTGACGGTATATTGGGGCGACAACGGTCAGATTTCTCTGTCTGACCCCGAGGTTGCTGCCCCGCTGAATGCCCTCACCAACACTCTCCAGATGTCGGTCGATGAAAATTTCTCTACAGCTTTTGAGGAAACTCTCGGAAGCGGAGTGACAAGCCGCCAGTTCACCACCTCCGAACTTAACTCGGCAGCCCTTCGCGCCGGCATGGAGAGCGGCTCGACCTCAACCGTGTTCATGCGTCTCAAGAGTGTGCTCGGCGTTAATGTGCCGCCGCGTTATAGCAATGTCATCACATTCCGTCTTACTACTTATAAAATCGATCTTACAATCGGTACCATTCTTGACAGTAATATGGGCGATACAGGTCGCACACTCGCGCTTACTGACAGAGCCGATGTATATGCCGGATTCTTCAATGCCTCCTCGTGGGAAAACTGGTATTTCCGAGATCCTTCAGGTGTAATTTGGGGAACCGCCGCCGATCCGGGCAAAGCTTTTGTACTCGGAAGTTCGGCGAAGTGTGATATCTGGAACAACTGGTTCCCTGAACCTGCCGGATGTTACTATACCGTGGTAGATATCCCCGCTAACGAGTGGACCGCTCTGCTCATACCGTCGCTCACTATCAGCGGTGACCTTGATGGAACTATGGAGTATGATCGACGAAACAATGTATGGAGCTACACATTTAATGCCGACGCAAAGACTTATAACGTGAACATCAGCGGTCTCGGAAATCAGTATAACAGCGAGGGAGGCGATGGCGCGCCCGCTTCCACCGACATACCCGTTGGATTTGGAGGCACTTCCGATGCCCTGACATTCGGCTCGACGGCTTCTACCGTAAGTTTTGACGTGGATACCGCAGGGGAAACTACAGTTCTACTCTCACTGGCTGATCCTAAGCACTGGACATTGGCAGTCGGAGAGAGTGCCCCCGTCGAGGAAGTGGCACAGCAGGTATATCTCCTTGGCATCGTTGACCCTTGGGGCTTCAATGACTACCTCCGTCTTTATAACGAGGATACCAAGTCGTATGGCGGCTGCCATTACGTTGACTCACAATGGGGCTATCAGGTCGGAATTGAAGTCGACAACTGGGGCGATGTCTACAAAATGGTCGATGGTGGTACCGCCTACGAAGGCTCATTGGTGTTCCAAGGCGAGAACAACATCACGGCTCCCGAGGCAGGTGATTATATCTTTGACATATCATTGGGCTCGCTCTACTACAAGCTTGTGAAACTTGAAAGTGTGAGTGTCACCGGTATGAACGATGACTGGAATCTACATGAAATGACCCCCGGCGAAGCATCTGGAGTCTACACCTACGAGTTCACGAAGACTGCCGAGACACCGTGGGGTGTCAAGATTGTGTTCAACGGTGACTGGAACCTCTTCTACGGTGGCAACGGCAATAACGGCGAGCTCTGCTATAATCATGACGGTTTTACAGGCGACAATGATTTTGAAATCGGTTCGACAATCGTTCTCACCGTAGATATTTACAATGCAACTTATTCCTACACGCAGAAATAATCCTACGACAATAATGAAAACATCAGAAATATTCAGATTTATGGTTCTCGGGGCGCTGGCTTTGTCCATGTGTTCATGTACCGAGGACAGTCCCAAGACAGTGTGGCCCGAGGACAATGCCGACACTCAGGATGTCCCTGTAGCGCAACTCGGCTCGTTTGCCAAGGGTGCCGATGTCAGCTGGGTTACCGAGCTGGAAAATGCCGGATACACTTTCCAAAATCAGCAAGGAACGGCAAAGGAACTGATGGAACTGCTTCGCGACGATTGTGGAGTAAACTCCATACGCCTTAGAGTGTTTGTTAATCCGGAGCGTGATGCTGAAATCAACGGATGGTGTTCCGTCGACGATGCAGTGATCAAGGCGCGCCGCGCTCATGATTTGGGACTGCGCGTAATGATTGATTTCCATTTCTCCGACACCTGGGCAGACCCCGGCAAACAGGGTATCCCCTCAGCCTGGGAGGGCATGACCCTTGACGAGACCCTTGCCGCGATGACCGATCATGTTAACGACATGATGACAGCATTAAAACGCTATGACATCGAGCCGGAATGGGTGCAGATCGGTAACGAGACGCGCACCGGCATGATGTGGCCGCTCGGTTCTTACGACAACGAAGACAACTTCAGCCGTATGGTGACAGCCGGAAGCCGTGCAGTGAAGGCAGTGTTCCCTAACGCAACCGTGATAGTACACTGTGACTGCGGCAATGAGTATAATCTGTATTCCCGCTTGTTCGGCAAGCTCAAGGTTGACGGGGCGGAGTATGACATGATTGGCATGTCGCTATATCCCGACGAGGCAACTTGGCAAAAGGATGTCAACGACTGTATAACCAATGTACCCAAGGTTCAGAACGAATTTGGCAAACCGGTGATGCTGTGTGAGGTTGGATTTGATTATTCGAAGCCTGAAATCGCAGAGCAGATAATGTCGCAGTTGATGACCGACGGACAGAACGCCGGACTCAAAGGAATCTTTTGGTGGGAGCCGGAAGCACCTTCCGAGAGAGGCTACACAAAAGGATGTTTTGACCAAAATGGCGCTCCTACCGCTGCATTAAATCCATTTGTCAAAGATTAAGTATATGATGTTAACGCGGACTGTGGCTGCCGTTGCTCTATTGGTGACAACGGCAGTCCCGGCTCTCCGTGCCGACGGCAATGCACCCGGCTTTGCACGTGGCGCGGATGTAAGCTGGATTACGCAGATGGAATCGGAGGGACGCAAATTCTACACTCCCGGCGATAACCGTCAGGAAATGGAGTGTATGCAACTTCTCCGTGACCATTGTGGAGTCAATTCAATAAGACTTCGTGTATGGGTCAATCCCAAAGATGGCTGGAATAATATAGATGATGTCGTACTCAAGGCACGTCGTGCCGAGAATCTCGGGCTCAGAACCATGATAGACTTTCATTTTTCTGATACTTGGGCCGACCCGGGCCATCAGGAAATGCCGGAGGCTTGGAAAAATCTCTCTTTTGATGAGCTTACCACAGCAGTTGGAAATCATGTCACTGAAACTCTCAATGCCTTGAAAAATGTTGGCGTGACACCTGAATGGGTGCAAGTCGGCAACGAAACGACTCCCGGAATGATGCTCCCGGTCGGCTCGGTCGATAATCCCGGTCAACTTACGAGGCTTAACAATGCAGGTTATGATGCTGTCAAATCCGTGTTTCCCGAGGCTAAGGTTATCGTCCATCTTGATGGCGGAAATCATCAGTGGGCGTATGACAGAATGTTTGACATTCTTGAAAACAATGGAGGCAAATATGACATGATTGGCATGTCAATCTATCCCTATTGGGCAGAACAGCAGGGCGAGACCGGCGGTTGGACGAAAGTAGCCGATGATTGCATAGCAAATATTAATCATCTGAGGCAGAAATACCATAAGCCAGTGATGGTTTGTGAAATTGGCATGCCTTATGACCAAGGTGAGCTTTGCAAGCAGTTAATCACTAAAATGATGGGCGCAGAAGTGGAAGGTATATTCTATTGGGAACCCCAGGCACCGAATGGCTATAATGATGGTTATAATCTTGGATGTTTTGACAATGACGCTCCGACTGTGGCATTGGATGCGTTTAAGACTAAGTAATGATATGAACAGATACTCGTTATTCGTGGTAATGGCTCTTTCGGGAGCCATTACTGTAAATCTCCATGCTGAAAGGACAGTGACAACCCTCAAAGAGGGGTGGGAGTTTACCAAAGGAAGACCAGATGCCACGACATCGTGGGAGAAGGTCAGAGTTCCGCATGACTGGGCTATTTATGGCCCGTTTGACCGAGCGAATGATCTTCAGACTGTCGCTGTAGAGCAGAATGGAGAAACCGAAAAAACTGAGAAAACAGGCAGAACCGGAGGTCTCCCTTTCATCGGACAGGGAACTTATCGTACAGTTTTTGAAGTACCGGATACAGCTAACCGCAATATTACCATCATATTTGACGGAGCCATGAGCAATGCCTATGTCATAGTCAATGGAAAAGAGGTGGCTTACTGGCCTTACGGATACAATTCGTTTTATGTGGATGTGACAGATGCTGTCATACCCGGTGATAACAACATGATTGTTGAACTGGAAAACTTTGAACGGGCATCCCGTTGGTATCCGGGAGCAGGTCTGTATAGGAATGTCCATGTTGTCAACACGGATAAAGTGCATATTCCTACTTGGGGAACCTACGTTACTACGCCTTATGTTTCATCGGAGAAAGCCTCGGTAAAGATGGAAATAGAGATTGCGGGAACTAAAAAAGGCGATAAACTTGGTGTCACAACTGAAATCCTTTCTCCTGATGGAAAGATTGTGGCAACCAACAATGCCCCCTTCATAGCACAAGGTCAGAATCATTTTCAAAATTTCCTGATTTCACAACCTGAGTTATGGAGTCCCGAAAATCCACGTCTTTATACCGCCAGAACGAAGATTGAGAAAAACGGTAAGATTGTTGATTGCTATGACACCCGTTTCGGTATCCGCAAACTTGAATATATCCCGGAACAAGGTTTCTTCCTGAACGGGAAAGCGACCAAATTCAAGGGAGTCTGCAATCATCATGACCTCGGTCCGCTTGGAGCTGCTGTAAACAAGTCCGCATTGCGTCATCAGGTAGAACTTATGAAGGATATGGGAGCAAATGCTATAAGAACTTCCCACAATATGCCTGCTCCGGAACTGGTGGAGTTGTGTGATGAACTCGGCATGATGCTTATGGTTGAACCGTTTGATGATTGGAGTTTCCGGCCGAAATCGCCTAACGGTTATGGAGCTTTCTTCAATGAATGGGCTACTGACGACGTGACTAATATGGTAAAGCATTACCGAAACAATCCGTCTGTGGTGATGTGGTCAATCGGTAACGAAGTCCCAAGCCAATGGGGTCCGGATGGAGTCTCCGAACTTACCATGCTTCAGGATTTGGTAAAAAAACTTGATGCAACACGGCCTGTCACCTGTGGAATGGACCAGATTGGGGCGGTGTTGGACAATGGTTTTGCAGCATCTCTGGATATTCCGGGATTCAATTATAAACCACAGTATTACAATAAGGCATTTGAGATGCTTCCTCAAAAGATGATTCTGGGTTCCGAGACCGCTTCGACTGTATCTTCAAGGGGAGTGTATCATTTCCCTGTTTCGTTTGAAAAAGAACATAATTCTGTGCTCCATCCCGACCATCAGTCTTCGAGCTATGATAACGAGACGTGTGATTGGTCAAATACGCCCGACATAGATTTTTATATGGATGAACAGCCGTGGGTACTCGGTCAGTTCGTATGGACAGGATTTGACTATCTCGGTGAACCGTCGCCATACGATACTGATGCGTGGCCAAGTCATAGTTCAGTATTCGGTATCGTTGATTTGGCATCTCTGCCTAAGGACAGATATTATCTTTATCGTTCTGTATGGAATACTGACGATGCTACCCTCCATATTCTTCCGCATTGGAATTGGAAAGGGCGAGAAGGACAAGTTACTCCCATATTTGTTTATACTTCATATCCTAAAGCAGAATTGTTTATCAATGGCAAAAGTCAAGGCATTAGAGAGAAGAATGATTCAACCTTACAAACCAGATACCGTCTTATGTGGAACGAGACAAAGTATGAACCGGGAGAAGTGAAGGTTGTGGCTTATGATGCTGTCGGAAATAAGACTGCTGAAAAATTCTTACGGACAGCAGGTAAACCATATCATTTGGTTCTGACATCCAACAGAAAAAGCCTCGTTGCAGATGGTGAAGATCTTGCATATATAACTGTTCAAGTCGCTGATAAGGATGGCAATATCATTCCTACGGATAACCGAACAGTCAACTTTTCAGTATCTGGTGCCGGGACATTTGAAGCGACAGCTAATGGAGATCCTACTTCACTCATGCCATTTCAGAATCCGAAAATGAACTTGTTCAGCGGAGCTGCCACAGCAATTGTCAGAAGTGCAGATAAAGAAGGTGAGATAAAGTTTACCGCTTCTGCAAAAGGAGTCAAACCGGCAACTTTATCTTTACAGGTAAAATAGCAACTGTTAAGGTAAAAAAGATTGTTAAGGTTGCTTTCCATCGGGAAAATCTAAACAGGATTTTCCCGATTTTCAAGAATACCCATAAGGTCCTAGGTAACATTATCGGCATGAGAGGGAGGCAGTTGAGTGGGATGGGGGATAAAGCAATTCCCCGCTGAGGGCGAGGAAGGCTTGGGGTAAAATGTGTTTATGTGAGATTTGAATCTGTGCAAATTTAACTGTTTTAATATTTATATGCAAATATTTTCAAATGATTTAGCAGAATGAGCATGTTTTTGCAAAGAATTGGGTAAATGAAGTCAATTCCACGTGATGTCATTCAGCAGCTGCATGCACAAAGGTCTCCATGATTACCCGCGGGTAATGGCGGTATTCGAGCATGTGAACCATCTCGGCTACTTCTTCAGGGGTGCAGCCGGGGGCGATATGGATTTTTGCCTGGCAGATTATCTTCCCTTCATCGTATCGCTCGTTGACATAGTGGATTGTAATGCCGGTCTCTTTCTCTCCGGCTGCTACAACCGCTTCATGCACATGCATCCCGTACATTCCTTTGCCCCCGAAGCGGGGCAATAGTGCCGGGTGGATATTGATTATGCGGTCGGGATATCGGCGTATTAGAAATTCCGGTACGGGGAGAAGAAATCCTGCAAGCACGATGGCAGTTATGCCATATCTTTCCATGACGGGCAATACTTTGTCGGGGTCGTTGAGCTCGTCGCGTGTCATGACCGCCGACGGCACGTTAAGCTCGGCGGCGCGCTCCAGCACTTTTGCCGACCGGCGGTTGGATACCACCAACGCTACCTCGGCATCACATTCGTGGTCGCGGAAAAAGCGGATTATGTTTTCGGCGTTGGAGCCATTGCCTGAGGCAAATATGGCGAATTTTTGAGACGGAACACCCGCCGACGCCAGATGCTGCGATTCTGCGAAACGCGGAAACTCTTTTCCATCACGGGTGATACGTTCGAAAAACATGCGCTCGGGTCGCACCCAGAAACCGTAGCCACCGTATAGGGCACGGTAGGTCACGAGACGGTCAAGAGTCTCGCTGTCGCGTCCATGACACACGAGCCGGTAGTAGTTGCCCTTGAAATGCCGGAAATATCTTGCTTCGCGACGGGGAAACGTCTCTGTGATTTTCAATACGGCAGGTACCAATACGGTTTTTACATTGTCAGGCGACATTGTGTGTTCACCGTCATACTCAATAACGGTAGAGTAAAGCGAGCTGAACTTATCGCGGGTATCTGCAATCGTGTCGCGTGACCCGTAAAATCCCCACACGCGGTCGAAGTAAAATTTGTCATAGCAATCAAACTGATGCTTCTCCATCTCGCGAAACTTGGCTACAAGTTCAGCCGTGACACAGTAGCATGTGACCCCGTCGGCGCGCGGCGATTTAAAATCATGGACACCCAATCGCGATTCAAGGAAATCCGCCATGCGGAACATGGGGCTGCACAGAAGCGCCGGACAGCCAGCTATTTTTACAATCTGCTGACCGAGAAAAGCACCGTAACTGCTCCCGACGAGGAGGTCGGGCTGCCAGCGGTCACAAATGTCGAGTATCGTGGCAATCGCTTCTTCGGGGTCAACGGGAAGGTCGGGCGACACGACTTCAGCGATGTCCGCAAGCTCCGTCTGGAGTGCGCGCGCAATCGGGCAGCTTCCGCTCCAGTTAAGTCCATGTAAAAACAATATTTTTTTCATGCTCAATGCTATTGGGTTATTCGGTTAGGCAAGAAAATACAATCTCGGAAATGTCAGCAATTATCGCCGAAGTCCCGGCAATGTCGTAGGCGGAGTCGGCAATGAAAACGGAGATTGAGTAGGACCTCCCGCCGGGTATCTTTATGTATCCCACATCGTTTACGCCGATTATCCTTCCTTGGGAGTTCCTGTCGCCCGTGCCGGTCTTATGCCCGATTGTCACGCCGCGACCTGCGAGCGGTTTCGCGAGGCGGTCGGCGCCTGTAGAGCATGACTCCATCAATCGCGCGATTTCAGCACATTCGGGTGAAGAGTGGCTGAGGTCGCGATAAAAGCGGTCGACAAGCCGTGACATCTCAAGCGGTGTAGAGTGGTTCAGGTAGCAGAGGTCTGTGTCGCGGTGCATCTCATCTTCCGTCGAGGCTACGTTGATGTCAGGATATCCCATGGACTTCATCAGGCTGTCGGCGGCAAGTGGCCCTCCGGCAAGACGGAAAAGTATGTCGCAGGCATTATTGTCGCTTTGCTGAAGCGTGTAGGCAAGCAGCTCGTTAACCGGCAGGCGCAGTCGTGTCACCCCGTACTTGTCCCGGAGCGGGCTCCATGTGTTTTCCGATAGTTCCGACGGGAGTATGTCTATAATGTCGCTCAACTCTATAGCGTTGCGCGTGCAATAGTCGGCTACGGTGATTGCCTGCGGAAACTTGTAGACACTTAACATGGGGAAATCCTTTGTCCCGTTGACGGCGATGGTGTCGGCACCGTCAACTATTACAGCCACGCCTATGCGCGCGTCTTTTCCGTCGATGTATTCGCTGATTTGCTGTTCCATGCTTTTCTCGGCATGAAGAGAGAAGCAACAAAACGAGAGAATAGATATCAACAATGTATTATAGCGTATCATCATTTTTGTTCTTTTTATGTTTAGATTGCAAAAATAAGCAAATAACGCGGGATTCCGGTAAATTTATTACGCATGTCGTGCCACCTGCAGAAAAATTTCATCCCCTGCACGTCGGAATTGCGCCGGTGATACGCCTAAATGCGTGGACAGTCACCCGCGACTTCGCAGATTCTACCTGCAAGTGCAAAATTAGGCAATAAATTTGAAGAACTCGG
>QAMW01000017.1 GCA_003150235.1 Bacteroidales bacterium | reverse complement strand
CTTCCACTCTATCCTTTTCCGGGGATTTCGCAGCGGCAGTATTATCCCCGCTTCCGCATGACAGTACCCCTATCGTAAGGGCGAAAAACATCAGTAACTTTTTCATGAGCTTAAATGTATTTAATTAAGTTGTTGTTTGCCGAATTACGAACATCAGAAATAAAAAAATAGTGCTTACGAGCAGCAGCTATTATTTTTTGAGGGACAGCAGTCGTCAAGCATCTGTGAAAACAGTTGCCGTGCGAGTTTCCAGTTTTCTGCGTTGATGCAATATTTTACTTTTGGCGGCTCGATGGTGCCTTGTATCAGACCCGCCTCCTTCAATTCACTCAGATGTTGTGATACCGTGGCTTTCGCTATCGGAAGCACCTCGTGTATGTCACCAAAGAAACATTCGTTTCTCTGAGCGAGAAAATTGAGAATCGCTATCCGCGTTGGATGTCCCATCGCTTTCGCAAACCTCGCAAGACGCTCCTGTTCGGGTGTTATCTCTAATTTTGCCATATCATTTTTATTTGTTGTTCGCAAAATTACAAACAGTATTTGACATGCCCAAATTTTTCGGGCAAAAAAGCCGACAAAAACAAAATTTCCTTTCCATGATTGCAATACGACATCTGACCAAATGCGTCAAACATAGCAGTTAGAAATATTAAATGTCTGCAAATTCCATATAGAACAATCAGCGGTGGTGGGGATAACGGGGCAGAAATTTGCCAACAGGTAAAAATGTCGCGGATTATAGCTAAATTTGCAGCATGAATACTAATGTTGCCGATATCCGTATCGAAGATTACGACTATCCGCTCCCCGACGAGCGCATAGCCAAGCATCCGTTGCAGGAGCGCGACAAGTGTAAACTGCTGGTGCGCAAACCCGACGGGACACTCTCCACCCGTGTGTTCAACGAACTGCCCGCCCTACTGCCTGCGCAGTCGCTGCTCATATATAACAATACGCGCGTAATCAACGCCCGTCTGCGTTTCCGCAAGCCCGGAGGAGGCGCCGTGATAGAGATATTCTGCCTTGAGCCTGTCGATCCGGCTGATTACGCCGTCAGCTTCGCTTCCTCGGGGAGCTGTTCATGGCTCTGTTTTGTCGGTAATTCAAAGCGTTGGAAATCCGGCTCTCTCACTATGCCGCTTGACATAGACGGCACTGCGGTCACTCTGAACGCCACCCGCGAGGCGCGCGAGGGAAATGCCTCGGTCATAAATTTCAGCTGGGATAACAGCGACGTGACTTTTTCACAGATAATATCGGCGGCAGGCGAGATACCTATCCCGCCATACCTCAACCGCGATACCGAGCCGAGCGACTCAACCGACTACCAAACTGTGTTCAGCCACATCGACGGTTCTGTCGCCGCCCCCACGGCGGGGCTCCACTTCACCGATGAAGTGTTACACGGCATTGATGCGGCAGGCATGGAGCGGCGCGAACTGACCCTGCATGTGGGTGCAGGCACATTTCAGCCCGTGAAAAGCGACTCAATCGGCGAGCATGACATGCACAGCGAGTTCATCGCCGTGAGCCGCGACCTTATCCGGGAACTTGCCGACACCACGCGCCCCGTCATCGCTGTAGGCACCACCTCGGTGCGTACGCTCGAAAGCCTTTACCATATAGGATGTCTTGTCGCTACGGGTCAATGGACCGGCGAGGTGCCGCAATGGTATCCATACAGCGACAACCATCCGCGATTGTCGCGCCGTGACTCACTTTCCGCACTGGTGAAATGGCTTGACTCCACGGGGGCGAAAACCTTGCTCGCCTCGACCCGCATAATCATCGCGCCGGGCTATGCTTTCAAGGTGGTCAACGGCATCATTACCAATTTCCATCAGCCGAAATCGACACTGCTCCTGCTTGTATCGGCATTTATAGGCGGAGGATGGCGCGAGATGTATGATTATGCCCTTACAGGCGATTACCGCTTTCTCAGCTATGGCGACGCGTCACTGCTGTTACGTTGAACCATCGGCACAGGAAAACGGTTGTAGATAAAAATCAGTCAAAAATCAGCCGAAAGTCAGCTGAAAATTGACAGATGCTACAAATATTCCATTGTTTTTCGTAAATTTGCCACCGAAATAAAATCGATTTTAACTTTTTATCAGACAAGCAATGATGCAACAGATTTCCAATCGCGTACAGGCACTCGCCCCCTCGCAGACCCTGGCTATGTCGCAGAAAAGCCAGGAGCTGAAGGCTCAGGGCGTAGACGTCATCAACCTTTCAGTGGGAGAACCCGATTTCAACACTCCCGACCATATCAAGGAAGCCGCCAAGAAGGCGATTGATGACAATTTCTCGTTCTATTCGCCCGTGCCGGGCTACATGTCGCTCCGCAAGGCGATTTCCGCAAAGCTTAAAAACGAGAATGCCATCGACTTCGCTCCGGAGCAGGTCGTGGTGTCCAACGGAGCCAAGCAGTCGCTCTGCAACGTGATTCTTGCTGTCATTAATCCCGGCGACGAGGTTATCATCCCCACCCCCGCATGGGTAAGCTATGTCGAGATGGTCAACCTCGCCGAGGGAAAGAGCGTACTCGTGCCCGCCACCATCGAACAGAATTTCAAGATTACTCCCGAACAGCTCCGCGCCGCAATCACAGAGCGCACCAAGCTCGTGTTTTTCAACTCGCCGAGCAATCCTACAGGAAGCGTCTACTCCAAGGATGAGCTCCAGGCTCTCGTCAACGTGCTTGCCGACTACCCCGATGTACTGGTGCTTTCCGATGAGATTTACGAGCACATCAACTTCACCGGCGAGTTCACCTCGCTTGCGTCGTTCCCCGAAATCGCCGACAGGGTATGTGTGGTCAACGGTGTCTCCAAGGCTTATGCCATGACCGGCTGGCGTATAGGATACCTCGCCGCACCGCTCTGGCTTGCCCGCGCCACCAACAAGCTCCAGAGCCAGTACACTTCCGGAGCCTCTTCAATCGCACAGAAGGCTGCCGAGGCTGCATATACGGGTCCGCAGGAATGTGTCGAGGAGATGCGCAAGGCATTTGAACGCCGCCGCGACCTCATCGTTGGACTCGCATCGGCAATACCCGGATGGAAGGTCAACCGCCCCGACGGCGCATTCTACCTCTTCCCCGAGGTGTCAAGCTATTTCGGAAAGCGTTACGGCGACTACGTGATCAACAACGACTCCGACCTCGCCATGTATCTTCTTGAGGTGGGACATGTCGCTACCGTCGCCGGCTCGGCATTCTGCTGTCCCGGCTATATCCGACTCAGCTATGCCACCGCCGACGATACCATCCGCGAGGCGATGCGCCGCATAGAGGAAGCACTTGCCAAACTTGTGTGACGACATGGCATCTTCCGATTGTCTTGTAATTATCCCCACCTATAATGAGGCAGAGAATGCCGCCGCTATCATAGATGCGGTCATGGCTCTGCCTCATGAGATGGATGTGCTCATAGTCGACGACGGCTCGCCCGACGGCACAGCCGCCATCGTGCGCACCAAAATGGAGGAATATCCCGCGCGTGTGCATCTGCTTGAACGTAAAGGCAAACTCGGGCTCGGCACCGCTTATATCGCCGGGTTCAAGTTTGCGCTTGAACGCAGCTATGGGTATATCTTCGAGATGGACGCCGACTTCTCCCACAATCCCAAGGACCTGATGGCACTTTACAAGGCTTGTCATGACGACGGTGCCGATGTGGCGATCGGTTCGCGATATATCTCAGGGGTCAATGTGGTCAACTGGCCGATGAGTCGTGTCCTCATGTCATACTTCGCGTCGAAATATGTGCGCCTTATTACAGGCATGAACATCTGCGACACCACCGCCGGATTTGTGTGCTACCGTCGCAGGGTGCTGGAGGCGTTTGACCTCGACAAGATACATTTCAAGGGCTATGCCTTCCAGATCGAGATGAAATTTACCGCCCACATGCACCGGTTCAAAATCGTTGAGGTGCCGATTGTCTTCGTCAACCGTGTGCTTGGCGAGAGCAAGATGAGTTCGGGCATATTCTCGGAGGCGGTGTTTGGCGTAATCAGGCTGAAATACCACGGCATGACCCATAAATACAAGGATTACAGTAACCAAAAATAAGATACCGATGCATGACACACTCCTTTACAACGCCCTTATAGTCAATGAAGGTAAAAAGGCTATAGGTTATGTAGTGATCGAGGGGCAGTTTATCGTGACTGTGGGCGAGGGTATGCCCCCGGCGGCAGTCGCTGGTGAATGTCGCGACACGGTCGACCTCGGCGGGGCGCTGCTGCTCCCCGGTGTGATAGATGACCAGGTGCATTTCCGTGACCCCGGTCTTACCCACAAGGCGAATTTGTCGACCGAATCACGCGCAGCTGTAGCCGGCGGCGTGACATCCTATATGGACATGCCAAATACCAAGCCGCCTACGGTGACTGTGGAGGCGGTCGAGCAGAAGTTGCGTCATGCAAGCGAGGTGTCGGTGACAAACTACAGCTTTTTCATCGGTGCCACCAACGACAACGCCGAACAGTTGCTCGACTGCGACTATTCGCGTGTGCCCGGTGTCAAACTCTTCCTCGGCTCTTCGACCGGCAACATGCTTGTCGACGAGGAAGAGACACTCACAAGGATATTCCGCGACGTGCCGGCGCTTATCGCCATCCATTCCGAGGATGAGGCGACCATACGTTCCAACCGTGAGCGTTATGTATCGGAAATGGGCGAGGATGTGCCGGTGAAATATCATCCGCTCATACGCAGCCGCAAGGCTTGCATCATCTCCACGCGACGCGCCATAGAGCGCGCGAAGCGTTACGGTACGCGTCTGCACGTGCTTCACGTGTCGACAGCCGAGGAAGTGGCGATGTTTTCCCCGAAGCCTCTCACTGAAAAACGCATTACCTCCGAGGTGTGTGTTCATCATCTGTGGTATACCGATGCCGACTACGACACGCTCGGCACACGCGTCAAGATGAATCCCGCCGTAAAGAGTGCCGCCGACCGCGACGCATTACGCGAGGGACTGCGCGACGGTCGCCTTGATATAGTGGCTACCGACCACGCCCCGCATCTGCTGTCGGAGAAGGAAGGAAACGCCCTTACAGCCGCTTCCGGCGCTCCGATGGTGCAGTTCTCGCTTCCCGTGATGCTTGAGCTTGCCGACAGGGGGGTGTTTACCACCGAACTTGTAGTGGAAAAGATGTGTCACGCTCCCGCCGAATTGTACGGCATTGACCGTCGCGGCTATATACGCCCCGGTTATTACGCCGATCTTACAGTGGTCAGCCCCGACACTCCCTATACCGTGACCGACGGCATGGTGCTCAGCCGCTGCGGATGGACTCCGCTTGACGGCACTGTACTTCACAACCGCGTGATTAAGACTTACGTCAACGGCAGGTGTGTCTACGACAACGGCACGGTCGATGAAGCTGCGCGAGGCATGGAGCTGCGTTATCGGCGGTAGAAATTTGCACAAAGTGTTATTTAGTCAGAAAAATTGCGGATATCCGAAAAATTTGTCGTAAATTTGCGGATGTTTCGTGATTATATAAAGAAAAAGTTCAACAAGCGTTGACATTATGTTAGAAAAAGCAAATGTAAAGTATCTCGACAAGGTTGTCATCCGTTTTTCCGGTGATTCCGGCGACGGCATGCAGCTTGCGGGAAACATTTTTACCAACGTATCGGCGGGAGTAGGCAACCAGGTTTCCACTTTCCCCGATTATCCGGCAGAAATCCGCGCCCCGCAGGGCTCGTTAAGCGGTGTGTCGGGCTTCCAGGTACATATCGGGGTAGGTGTACACACCCCCGGTGACAAGGCTGACGTGCTCGTGGCGATGAATCCCGCCGCACTTAAGCAGAATATCAAGCATCTCAACCACGGCGGCATTGTAATCGTCGACATCGACTCTTTCAAGGAAGCTGACCTCAAGAAGGCACTCTTTACTACCGATGACCCCTTCAAGGAGCTGAATATCAACGCCCAGGTACTTGAAGTGCCCGTGACATCGATGACAAAGGCGGCTCTCGCCGACTCGGGGCTTGACAACAAGTCGGTGCTGAAATGTCGCAATATCTTCGCGCTCGGACTCGTGTGCTGGCTCTTTGACCGCCCGCTCGATGCCGCGCTCCGTCATCTTAAAAATAAATTTGCCCGCAAGCCTGCGATATACGAGGCAAACGCCAAGGTGCTTCAGGCAGGCTATGATTACGGTGCCAACATACACGCGTCGGTATCGACCTACCGCATAGAGTCGGAAAACATAGCCCCCGGCTACTACACCGACATCAACGGTAACACGGCTACCGCATGGGGACTCATCCTCGCTTCGGAGAAATCGGGTCGCCCCCTTTTCCTCGGCAGCTACCCCATCACTCCCGCTACCGACATACTCCACGAACTTGCCAAGCGCAAGGATCTCGGAGTGAAAGCCGTGCAGATGGAAGACGAGATTGCGGGCGTATGCTCCGCTATCGGAGCGTCGTTTGCAGGCAATCTCGGCGTCACCTCAACTTCCGGTCCCGGACTTGCCCTCAAGAGCGAGGGTATAGGTCTTGCCGTGATGGCTGAACTTCCGCTGGTGGTGATTGATGTACAGCGCGGCGGTCCTTCCACCGGTCTCCCGACAAAGACCGAGCAGACCGACCTCATGCAGGCTCTTTACGGCAGAAACGGTGAATCGCCTGTGGTGGTCGTTGCGCCCGCATCGCCTACCGACTGCTTCACCATGGCTTTCGAGGCGTCACGCATCGCCATCGAGCACATGACGCCGGTTATCCTGCTTTCCGATGCCTTTATCGGCAATGGTTCATCGGCATGGCGTGTCCCCGACACTGAGGAGTATCCTGAAATCAAGCCTCACTTTGTCCCTGACGAACTCCGTGAAAAGTGGCTGCCCTATATGCGCGACCCGGAGACACTTGTGCGTTATTGGGCTATCCCCGGCACAGAGGGCCTCATGCACCGCCTCGGAGGTCTGGAGAAAGATTTCGACACAAGCGTGATTTCCACCGACCCCGTCAACCATGAGCACATGGTCGAGGTGCGCCGTAAGAAAGTGGAAAATGTAGCTAAAGACATCCCCGCGCTCGATGTGCTTTGCGATGCCGATGCCGACACCCTGCTTATAGGCTGGGGCGGTACTTACGGACATCTTTACACTGCAGCCGAGGAGCTGTGTGCCGAAGGCCGCAAGGTGGCATTCGCCCATTTCCGCTACATCAACCCGCTTCCCGCCAATACCGGGGAGGTGCTTCGCCGCTACAAGCGCGTGATATGCGCCGAGTTGAACACCGGACAGTTTGCCGACTATCTCCAGAGCAAGTTTGCCGGCATGGAAATCCACCGCATCAACAAGATTCAGGGTCAGCCCTTCCTTGTAAAAGAAGTGGTCGACGGAGTGAAAAAATTTATGGACCAACAGTAACGACAAGGAATTATGGAATGTACAACATATAGCGCCGGCGACTACAAAAACGGACAGTCGGTAAGATGGTGTGCCGGATGCGGCGACCACGCGATACTTAACGTACTCCACAAGGCTATGGCAGAGGTCGGCGTACCCCCTCACATGACGGCTGTCATATCGGGTATCGGCTGCAGCTCGCGACTGCCTTACTACATGAACACCTACGGCTTCCATACCATCCACGGCAGGGCTGCCGCAGTTGCCACAGGCTTCAAGGTTGCCAATCCGGAGATGACTGTATGGCAGGTGTCGGGCGACGGTGACGGACTCGCCATCGGCGGCAACCATTTCATCCATGCCGTGCGACGCAACATCGACATAAACCTCCTGCTTTTCAACAATAAGATTTACGGTTTGACCAAGGGGCAGTATTCGCCTACCAGTGCGCGCGGATTTGTCAGCAAGTCGTCGCCCTACGGCACGACCGAGGACCCGTTTATCCCCGCCGAACTTGTGTTCGGTGCGCGCGGCAACTTCTTTGCCCGCTCGATCGATGTCGACCTGCCGACAGCACAGGAAGTGATGGTGGCGGCTGCGCGCCACAAAGGCACCTCGGTTGTCGAGATGCTTCAGAATTGCGTGATTTTCAACAACGGTATACATAATTATATCACTGACCGCGAGTTTCGCGCAGAGCGCACAATCCATCTCCGTCACGGTGAAAAGATGCTCTTCGGAAAAGACAATACCCGTGGACTCGTGCGCGACGGCTTCCTGCTGAAAGCAGTCGAGGTAGGCAAGGACGGATACACGATTGATGACGTGCTTGTACACGACGCGCATACACCCAGCAACTTCCTTCATCAGCAGCTTGCCATGATGGACGGCTATTCGCTCCCGCTTGCTGTCGGAGTCATCCGCGATGTGGAAAGCCCCGTCTACAACGAGGAAGTCGACCGTCAAGTCGAGGAAGTAAGAGCCAAGAAAGGATTCACCTGTCTGCGCGACATGATCCTTGCGGGCGAACACTGGGAAGTAAAATAACACAATCCCCTCCCCCCACATAAAAGGTGCAGTCCCGGACTCCCGGCGCTGCACCTTTTTATGTCCTTGACCTCACCACATCCACCCCACGATAACGCGTAGCGGCAGTACGCCCCTAACGCCGACAACCCTTTCCCGCAGGGATAATCTAAACTTAGCCGGGGCGTTGAGCGCAGCGATACCCCCGGAAAGGATGAATAACTATAAATGTTTCCCGTAGGGAATCATCTTGAATCGCTAACGCCTCATTCACGACGCAGATTTTGAAATTTGCTGCACGAAAATTTTATAATCTCCCGCAAAATTTGTATATTCGTGAAAATGATGAATTTAACGATTGACATTATGGAATCTCTTATCCTTATGGGCATTGTAATTCTTGTCCTTAAAATGATAAAGGTGCCATCTAAGCACTCTTCTAAGGACCAGCGCGGCTTGCCGTGGATGGACCCTAATTATAAGAAACGCAAGGAGCGGGAGGAACGCAATTCCTATAAATTCTAAATTCATTTTTAACAAGATGAGGAGGGTGTTGCAAAACCGCCCCGCTCAGTCTCTCAGGCAGGAGACGGGGACGACGAGCACACCGTCCTCGCGGCGGTAGGCATAATTACCGACAGCAGTAAGCACCATCATGAACGATGGTGCCTTCATCCGCTCTGTGTCGATTTTTCCGGCAAGCGACAACAGGGTCGATGCTCCCTCGCTGATAAGTTTGTCGCCTCCGAGCTTGATTTCCACAAGTCCGTAACGCCCGTCACGAAGATGCACCACTGCATCACATTCCAACCCGTTTTTATCGCGGTAATGATATACCGTACCGCTTATCGGCTCAGCGTACACCCGCAGGTCGCGCATACAGAGCGTCTCGAAAATCAGCCCGAATGTCTCAAGGTCGGCTATAAGGTCGGAAGGACCGATTCCGAGTGCCGCCGTTGCGATTGACGGGTCGGTGAAATATCGTGTGTCGGAGGTGCGGATTGCGGTTTTTGACCGCAGGTTGGGGTTCCATGCCGTTGCATCCTCGATTACGAAAATGCGCTCCAATGCCCTTATATAGGAAGCGACGGTGTCAACGTCGAGTGCTTCGCCCTCATTCTCGATAAGGTTGGCACGGATTACTGAATTTGGAGCCTGTGTACCTTGATGGCGCGCGTAGGAGCGCAAGAGCCGATGTACTCTCGCGGGGTCACGCATCACACCGTCGGCGAGCTGTATATCACGATGCTCTACAGCCGATATATAGTCAAAAGCCTGGTCAAGCGCCACATCGCCATTCATTGATACAGCGAGGGGCCAACCGCCGCGACAGGCGACAAACGCAATTTGTTCCAAATCGACTTCCGAGTATCCCGCAATATCAAGATTGCCGTCAAACAACGACGCCATGGAAACCTCTCCTGATGATTCCCCCGATTCCCATAACGACATAGGCCGCATTTTC
Source organism: Bacteroidales bacterium (assembly GCA_003150235.1). Taxonomy (GTDB): domain Bacteria; phylum Bacteroidota; class Bacteroidia; order Bacteroidales; family Muribaculaceae; genus Muribaculum. The sequence continues at coordinate 131,949 of QAMW01000017.1, read as the reverse complement.
ATCCAAGCAAAACGCCCTGTACCGCTGTGCATGACTCCGCTCATATCGGACGGCACACTCGATCCGGTCAATATAAACAGTCCGAGACTATCGCTGCGGTCAGCCTCAAATCTCACCGCATCCCAAAGTTGCGGCGCTACTTGCCACTCGTCGATAAGACGCGGCTTTGCGCCACGCAGGAGCAGCAAGGGGTTTAACCGCGCCAACTCCAGATTTTGTACGACTCTGCCCGGCTCGGTCATGTACAGCACACTCTTGGAAATCTGCTTTGCAGTGGTGGTCTTGCCACACCATTTTGCACCTTCTAAAAGCACCGCACCTTTTCCCTGCAATTTGCGGGCAAGCAACCGGTCGGCGATACGGGGTCTATATTTCTCTTTTTTAGCCATCTACATTGTCATTTGTGCCGCAAAGATAACAAATTATTTTGATAATTCGGTAATTTGGCGGCATTTCATTCGGTAATTTGGCTGCATTTCATTCGGTAATTTGGCGGCATTTCATTCGGTAATTTGGCTGAGGTTGCTTCTCTTTTCCTGAAAACTTTTTCATGAAATCTTGATTTGATTATAAAAAATAATTTTCTTCGCGAAGCTTAGGAGGAGACTGTCTAACAACCAAAGTTAGGCAGTCTCTATTTTTTGTCCAGTGGAAGCAATGAAGATTTGGCTCGGCGAGTGGGCGGGCGAGCTTCCACTCGCCCCTACATTGACTTGTGAATCAGCGCATAGCTGTATGGGCGACTGGAAGGTCGCCCGCGCATCGGGAGGGGGGGCGAGCATTGCGGGTGTAGCAGAGAGTAAAGCATTGCAATGGGATTGATTCCCTGAGGGGAATCATCTTTGTTTAGCCGTAGTGTTGAGCGTAGCGAAACCTACGGGAGCAGGGCTTCAGCAGCGATGTTTCCCGTCAGGGAATCATCAATCTTGCCCGGGATGATTCCTGTCGGAAACATTAACATATACGATGCTGTCCGGGGGTTTCGCTACGCTCAACACCCCGGCTAAGTTTGGATTTTTCCCTGCGGGAAAAAAGTTGTCAGTTTTCAGATTTCAGTTGTCAGACCGTATCGCGTAGCCGTAGAGGGGGAGGGATTAGAAGTTGTAGCCGAGAGTGAAGGTCCATGCCTTGTTGTGACCTTTGGGCCGCTTTGCGGCATCGGGTACATCCTTAAGGATATTTTTACAGCTGAAATTATAGTGCGCGCCAATATAATAGTGCTGCATCACCAGGAATCCGAGCCCGAATTTCAAGCCCCAGTCAAAGCGGTTGGCGATACCATGGTCGCCGAAATAGTCACCCTTGCTCTCGTAGGCGACCACGCTATGCGACCCGTCAAGGAGAGAGCTTTCCGACTGATAGAGCGTGTAATTGACCTTTCCGCCAAAGCCGGTGGCAAAATAGGGTCCGAGGTCAATCTGTGCCTGAGCCAACTCAGCGACACCGAGGCGGAATGACAGCAGCAAAGGTATCTCGAAATAGTATGCACCCCAATGTCCGTCGATTGCCTGAAGCGAAGTCTCGTTCAACAGGTAATGGAAATCACTGTTGCGCGACTTGAAATAGAAGCCGGACTGAATGGCAAGGTAATTTTTCAGATTGATGTCAACAGCAGCCCCGATGGTGAAACCCTGCTTCCACTGGGTGTGGTTCCATGCTATTTCAGGAAAAGCCTCATCGTAGTTGGTGGTGAGGTTGGAGGTGTTGAAGCCTACGCGGATACCTGCCTGCACCACTTTAGAGGGTGTACCGGTGTCGATTAAAGCCTGTGCCGACGAAGCCGCGGGTATAGCGAGCATTGCGGCAGCGATGATTGCCGTGATGGTCTTTTTCATATTGTGTAATGTTTTTATTTATTCGATTCTTAAAAATTCCTTGAGTTGCCGGTTGATTTCCGCCATGCCGGCTTTTGAGGGATGTCCCATGCGCTTGTCTATTGCCTCCAGCTGAAGCACCGGTATGCGCTGCGCCTCGCACTCCTTTAATATAATGTCGCGCACAGGTCCGTCAATCTCGTCATTGAGCATGAAGTAGACTTTCGCGCCGGGATAAAGCGCGGGCAGACCTGTCACCAGCTCTTTCATCGCCGGATGGAAGGCATATAGCGGGTTGTGGAGAGTGCTGTCGGACTCAACCGGAACTTTCGCCCAGAAATCGTTGGTGGCACCGAATACCAATATTATGTCGGGGTCGCCAAGATAACGCATACGCGTGATAAACGACCTGCCGGAATAATCCTCGCCATTGTAACCGGTGTGGCAGATGGTGGAGCCGGAGAAAGAATTGTTTCTGACAAGCTCAAAACCGGTATCATTGATAAAGCGCTGCCACCAGGTATCGCCGAGAGCGTTGACATCGGTGCGTTCAGGCTTGTTTTCCCCGTCGAAATACCATACATAGTTGGTATCGGGCTGCACGTGACGCTCAAATGTCGAATAGGAGTCGCCAAGTATCGCGACCTTGTAAGGTTTAGCCGCATTGCCGACCAAAGCCGCCACTGCGAGAGAAACCAATAATAGGACCTTTTTCATTGTCAAGTAAATTTTGATAAAGTTAGATAAAAAAGCATGACAATGCAATACCATGGGGAAGAATCTTCCAAAATAAGGGAGAATTTAGGGAGGAGTTGGCAGTTGTCAGATTTCAGTTGTCAGATTTCAGGTAACTATTCAGCGAATATTACCGATATAAGATCTTCATTATCAGGTAGGGATGCACCATGGTGCATCCGAAAACGAGGTTAATTAGCCATAAAACCGGTGGATGCTCCACGGAGCATCCCTACAATTTAATTGTAATCAGGCTGTTGGAGTCGCTGAATAGTTACGATTTCAGTTGTCCGACTGAAAACTTATTAACCGATTTAGACAAAATTAAGAATTGGTTGTTATAAATATTAAGTAACTTAGCAACTCAATTTGTAAAAGAGGATGAAGAAGTATCGTAACTCACTTCCGGGACGTGTGGGAGCGGTGGCTTTTGTAGCCGCACTCGCACTGTCGGCTATTGCCGCCACCCGCAGCAATAAGGCGGAAATCACCCGCAATCTTGACATATTCAATTCATTGTATAAGGAGCTTCAGACCAACTACGTGGACTCCATCGATGCAGAGAAGTCAATCAACACCGCCATCGCGGCTATGCTTAACGACATCGACCCCTATACGGAGTATTTCCCGGCATCGCAGCAGGAGGATATCACGATGATGACATCGGGCGAATATGCCGGCATCGGCTCGGTCATACTTGAGAAGCCGGGCAAGGGCGTATTCATCTCCGAGCCTTACGAAGGCAGCCCGGCACAGAAAGCAGGATTGCGCCCGGGCGACCATATCATCATGGTCGACAACGACACCGTCACCACATGGCACAGCTCGCAGGTGAGCGGCAAGCTGAAAGGGCAGGCAGGCACCCAGGTAAAGGTGACGGTCAACCGCCCGTATGCCGCCGACTCCATCCTGACATTTGACATCACCCGCGAGAAGATACAGCTCCCAGCCGTACCCTACTACGGGGTAGTGAGAGACAACATCGGCTATATCAACCTCACCTCGTTTACCGACAAGGCGGCGACCGATGTGCGCAATGCCCTTATAGAGCTGAAGAAAGACCCGCGTGTGAAGTCGATTGTGCTCGACCTGCGCGGCAACCGCGGCGGACTGCTTGAGGCAGCGGTAAAAATCGTGGGTCTCTTCGTGCCGAAAAACACCGAGGTGCTCCGCACACGCGGCAAAGGTCTGCTCAACGAGAAGGTGTACAAGACCACATCGGCACCTGTCGACACGCAGATACCGCTTGCGGTATTCATCGACGGCGGTTCGGCTTCAAGCTCGGAAATCACCGCAGGCGCACTCCAGGACCTTGACCGCGCCGTAATCATCGGCAACCGCTCTTTCGGCAAGGGACTCGTACAGTCGACACGCCCCCTCCCCTACGACGGTGTGCTGAAAGTGACCATCGCCAAATATTACATTCCTTCGGGGCGTCTGATACAGGCTATCGACTACAGCCACCGCAATCCTGACGGGTCGGTTGCGCGCATACCCGACTCGCTGACCAATGTGTTCAAAACCGTACATGGAAGGGAAGTGCGCGACGGTGGCGGCATTACGCCCGATATCGATATCGACTACGGGGAGGCAAACCGATTGACCTACAATATCGTGAGCGACAACTGGGCGTTTGACTACGCCACACGCTACGCTGCGCAGCATCCTGAGATAGCCCCCGCCGAGGAATGGCAGATCACCGACTCGATATTTGACGACTTCAAGCAGTTTATCGACCCCGAAAAGTTCAACTACGACAAAGTGTGTGAACAGATGCTCGAGTCGCTTAAGAAAGCGGCTGAAATCGAAGGCTACATGAACGACTCGACGCGGAAAGAGTTCACAGTGCTCGAAGGCCTGCTGAAACACAACCTCGGCCATGACCTCGACAACAACCGCAAGGATATTGAGGAGATACTCGCCTCGGAAATCATACGCCGCTATTATTACCAGAAAGGACAGGTAATCGAGGCACTGAAACGCGATGCCACGCTCGACTCGGCGGTAGTGGTGCTCAACGACAAGGCGCGCTACAAGCAGATACTTTCGCCTGCGGCAAAAGCTAAATAACGCGGGAAGATGAATCTGGAAGAATTGTGCAAAAACATACTTACGCCCGCGAGAGGCGAGGCTCTGGCCAAGGCATTTGCTGACAAAAGGGTAAACCGCATAACGCTTTACGGACTTGCCGGCTCAGCTCCGGCAATGCTCATGGGCGCGCTTCCCGCGGAGGACGGTGACAGTCCGGTACTTGTCGTGGGCGATACGCTCGATGATGCAGGATATATCTATCACGACCTGTCGAGAGTGCTGGGGGAAGGTGCGGTGCTGATGTTTCCGTCAGGCTACAAGCGCGCCATCAAATACGGACAGCCCGACCCGCCGTCGCAGATAATGCGCACGGAAGTATTGAACCGCTGGGACACCGACCGCTCGCTGCGTTATGTCGTGACCTATCCCGAAGCACTCGCCGAGAAAGTAGCATCGCGCGACACCATCGACACCCATACGCTGCATCTCGCCACGGGAGGCACCGCCGACCTCGCCGAAACGGCAAAATGGCTTCGAACAAACGGTTTTCAGGAAGTAGACTATGTGTATGACCCGGGACACTTCGCCGTGCGCGGCTCTATCCTCGACATCTACGGTTACAGTTCGGAAGAACCGTTTCGCATCGACTTCTTCGGCGACGAAATAGAGTCGATACGCGCGTTCAACATCGAGACACAACTATCGGAACGGAAGCTCGACTCAATCGCCATCACCTCCAACGTGGCGCAACAGTCAAGCGGCTCGCTGCTCACCTATCTGAAAGACAATTCACCGATATGGGTGCGCGACGCCGACTACACCGTTGAGCGTATCAAGGCAATCGCCGCCGACAGTTTCAGCGACTCCGCACTCATTGCCGACGAGGGCGACTCCGAAGCAATGAAACAGGTGATTGACCCCGAGGAGTTTGCGACGGCACTCAGCCGCCACAGGCTTGTACACTTCACGGCAGCCGCCGACAATCCCGACGGAGAGAGCGCCACCGCCATAGGGTTCGGGTGTACGCCCCAAGGGATATATCACAAGAATTTCGACCTCATCAGTGACTCGTTTGCTAAATTCCTCGCCGACGGGTACAAGATATACATACTCAGCGACTCGGAGAAGCAGATAGAGCGACTGCGCGCCATCTTCGAGGACCGTGGCGACGACATCCGCTTCACGCCGGTGATATCGACAATCCACGAAGGCTTTGTCGACCACGCGACAAAGACATGCGTGTTCACCGACCACCAGATATTTGACCGCTTCCATAAATACAACCTCAAGAGCGACCGCGCGCGTTCCGGCAAACTTGCCCTATCCCTGAAGGAGTTAGGACAAATCGAGACCGGCGACTACATCGTGCATGTAGACCACGGCGTAGGCAAGTTCGGCGGACTGATACGGACGGAGGTCAACGGGCGTATGCAGGAGATGATAAAACTCATCTACCTCAACAACGACATATTGCTCGTGAGCATCCACTCGCTCCACAAGCTGTCGAAATACCGGGGCAAGGAGGGTGTGGAACCGCGCATCAACCGTCTCGGCTCGGGAGCCTGGGGCAAAATGAAAGACCGCACCAAGTCGAAGCTGAAAGATATAGCGCGCGACCTCATCAAGCTATATGCGGCACGAAAAGACGAACAGGGATTTGCCTATTCGCCCGACAGCTACCTGCAGCAGGAGCTTGAGGCATCGTTTATCTACGAGGATACCCCCGACCAGCTCACCGCCACCCAGGCGGTGAAGAGCGACATGGAGTCGCCGCGCCCGATGGACCGCCTCATCTGCGGTGACGTGGGTTTCGGCAAGACAGAAGTGGCGATAAGAGCGGCATTCAAGGCGGCGACCGACAACAAACAGACCGCCGTGCTCGTGCCGACAACCGTGCTCGCCTACCAGCATTTCAACACCTTCAAAGAGCGCCTGAAAGAGTTTCCCGTGCGCGTCGACTACATATCCCGCGCCCGCTCCGCCAAGGATGTGAAACAGATACTCGCCGACCTCGCCGAAGGAAAAATCGACATACTTATCGGCACCCACAAGCTCATAGGCAAGGATGTGAAGTTCAAAGACCTCGGACTGCTCATAGTCGACGAGGAACAGAAATTCGGCGTTGCCGTAAAGGAAAAGCTAAAGCAGCTCAAAGTCAATGTCGACACTCTCACGATGTCGGCGACACCGATACCGCGCACACTGCAATTCTCGCTGATGGGAGCGCGCGACCTCTCCGCCATCACCACGCCGCCCGCCAACCGATACCCCATCGTCACCTCCATCAACGCCCTCAACGACGACATCGTGACCGAGGCGGTCAATTTCGAGATGTCGCGCAACGGACAGGTATTCGTAATCAATCCGCGTATCGAAGGACTGTATGACCTCGAAAACATGATAAAACGGCTTGTGCCCGATGCACGTACCATCGTGGCACACGGGCAGATGCCCCCCGACAAGCTGGAGAAAGCGATAATCGACTTCGCCAACCATGACTACGACGTGCTGCTTGCCACCACCATCGTCGAGTCGGGCATCGACATGCCGAATGTCAACACCATAATAATCAACAACGCCCAGAATTTCGGACTGAGCGAGCTTCACCAGCTGCGCGGACGTGTGGGAAGAAGTTCCCGCAAGGCATTCTGCTATCTGCTCGTACCGCCTCACCTGCCGCTTACACCCGTGGCGCGCCGCCGGTTGCAGGCAATCGAAAGTTTCAGCGAACTCGGGTCAGGAATCCACATCGCCATGCAGGACCTCGACATACGCGGCGCGGGCAACCTGCTCGGCGCGGAGCAGTCGGGTTTCATCGCCGACCTCGGCTACGAGACTTACCAACGCATACTTAAAGAGGCTGTGACAGAGCTGAAAAACGAGGAGTTTGCCGACACGCTGACCGCCGATGACGGTAGCGGCGAAGAGGAATTTGTAGCCGACTGCACGGTAGAGAGCGACATGGAGCTGCTGCTGCCGCCCGACTATGTGCCGCAGGAGAGCGAGCGCATAAGCCTCTACAAGGAGCTTGACGGCATCGAGCGCGAACTCGACCTGCAGAAATTCAAGATGAATCTTGAGGACCGTTTCGGCAAAATTCCCAAGGAGACCGCAGAACTGCTGCGCATACCGCGTCTGCGCTATCTCGCGCGCCGTCTCGGCATTGAGAAAATCATGCTCAAGATGGGTCAGATGTACATGTATTTTGTCGACGACAGCAATCAGGCATATTACAGGTCGCCCATGTTTGGCAGGATACTCAACTACATGCAGGCTCATCCGCGCCGCTGCCGTATCCGCGAGAAAAACGGGCGGCGCAGCATCGTAATCAGCGATGTGCCCACTGTCGAAGAAGCCGTCGCCCTGCTTCAGGAAATCCTCAACCTCACCTCCATCTGACAGCCCACCGCCACAGCTAATGGTAAAAGATACTCCAGCTTGATAATGCTAAAATAAATTTGGCATTATGACCGCTTACCCGTATCTTTGCAACTGACAATATTTAGACAGTATTTCAAAAATATGAGCGATACAGATAATATGTTATCAGTTCTTGAGCAATACTTGCTCCCCGATGTCGAGGATGTCGCAAAGAAAATAGCCGACGACTTCCGCCGCCGTCGCGTGGAGAAATCCTTGACGCGCGAGGTTATGGCAGAAAAGTCGGGAGTGGCTCTCTCCAACATCACCCGTTTTGAACAGAAAGGGCTGATATCGCTGAAAAATCTGTTGCTCCTCGCCATGGCACTCGGCTACCTGACCGAGATACGCGACATCTTCGCCACGCCAAAATACACGACGACTGAAGAGCTGTTGCAGATACGCAAAAACTCCGGCAAGAAAAAAGCCCATACCCCGAAACGATGAAACCCATAAGCCTCCTCTCGGTAAAATACCACGACCACACCGTCGGAACCCTATCACTGACTCCCGACAACCGCTTGTGCACATTTGAGTATGACAAAGCGTGGCTTCTCGACGGCTTCAGCATATCCCCGCTGGAACTGCCGCTTAAACCGGGAATTTTCATTGCAAAGCCTACTCCTTTCAACGGCGATTTCGGCATATTTGAAGACTGTCTGCCCGATGGCTATGGAAGATACCTTCTTCATAAGGCATTGTTGCGTGAAGGCGTAAACGATTATGACTTGTCGGCTCTTGACCGCCTGAGCATAGTCGGAAGCAATGGAATGGGCGCACTCACTTTCTCGCCGGTAAACCAAATTTTGACAGGTAACGAAATCTGTGATTTCGACTCCCTTCAGGCAAAAGCGCTTGAAGTGTTGAGAGAGAGGCAAGACGATGACGCGTCGCTGCTACTGTTTAAAAGCGGAAACAGCGGAGGCGCGCGACCAAAAGCCATCTTCTCTGACTCAGAGGGGCACTGGCTTGTGAAGTTCCGCCACACATACGATCCGGAAGACATGGGTGTACAGGAAAACCGATACAATGAGATTGCCCGTGAATGTGGCATAACCGTACCGGATTTCAAACTTATAAACGGGAAATATTTTGCTTCACGACGGTTTGACCTGTCGCCGACAGGCGAACGCGTACACACGGCAACAGCAGGCGGGTTGCTGTGTATCTCTCTCTCAATGCCGTTGCTTGATTATTGCAATCTACTTTCCCTGACAGGATGGCTGACACAGAATACAGCTGATGTCGAGGAAATGTATCGCCGGATGGTGTTCAATTATCTGACTGACAACAAAGATGACCATTGTAAGAATTTCAGTTTTATCCTGGAAGATGATAACCATGCGACACGGCACTGGAGGCTATCACCAGCATACGACCTTACGCTCTGCACGGAAGGATATAACGGCGAACATGCCACTTCTGTCAATGGCACGGGACAACCGCGCATTGCAGATTTTCTGGCGGCAGGCAAGAGAATAAAAATGAGCGAACCACGCTGCCGGCAGATAATTGAGGAAGTGGCAGCCAAGTGCTCTGAAATCACAAGATACAAGCTCCGATAAAAATGCAAGGAGGATGATGCAAAACCGTCGTGACATAGATACGCGCCTAAATATCGTTAACTTAAGGTTCAGGAAGCCATAAATCCCCGCAAGGGGATTCATCCTGTTAACCGCGGGTAATGCCGAAGGCATACCCGTGGCGCAAGTGCCTCTCTCCTTGACTCAACCCCGAGAGTGGGTTGCATAGTTACCTGATTAGTATGCATTTATACAACCCGTTTCAGGGTTGTATAGTGTGGTGAGGCTTACATTCCACGGGTGCCCCATCCGGGGCTACCCGCGGTTAACTTTATCTTGCCCGTTCCGGGCAAAATCCTTAAGTTAGTGATATTAGGACGAGCCTTTGGCACGTTTACGTAATTAGCTGATTACGGCTTAACATCGCAAAACGATGTCCCTCCAATGAGGGCAAAATCATAGTTTTGAATCCATTCCGTAGAGATTTTTACAAAAAATAGCGGTAAGGATTATGCAATCTTGGATTTAATTTGTTAGATTTGTAATCGCAGATTTTCATAACCTGATTAAGTATATAAAACCACAATGACTTATGGGAACATTATCTATCATTAAAAATGACCCGTGGCTCGAACCGTATGCCGATGCCATCAACGGCAGGCATGAAGATGCCGTGAGAAAAGAGAAAGAACTTATCGCCGCCGACGGGTCATTGAAAGCATTTGCCAATGCCTATAACTATTTCGGGCTACACCGCACCGAGACCGGATGGGTATTCCGCGAATGGGCTCCCAACGCCACCGGCATCACCCTCATAGGCGATTTCTCCGGATGGAAAGAATATCGTAAATATGCACTAAAACCCGTGGGCAACGGAGTATGGGAAATCAAACTTAAGAAAGACGCACTCCACCACGGCGACCTATATAAAATGATAGTAAGCTGGGAAGGCGGTGCGGGAGAACGCATCCCCGCCTACGCCAACCGCGTGGTGCAGGATGAGCAGAGCAAGATATTTTCCGCGCAGGTATGGGCTCCTGAAAAGCCCTACAAGTGGAAGGTGAAACGCTTCTCCCCCGACACGCGCCCGCTACTCATATATGAATGTCATATCGGTATGGCACAGGAGCGCGAAGGCGTAGGCTCATACACCGAGTTCCGCGAAAACGTGTTGCCACGTATCGCCCAAGACGGGTATAACGCCATTCAGATAATGGCAATTCAGGAGCATCCCTACTACGGGTCGTTCGGCTACCATGTGTCGAGTTTCTACGCCCCGTCAAGCCGATTCGGCACACCGGAAGAGCTAAAGGCTCTTATCGACGCCGCCCATGAGGCAGGTATCGCCGTAATCATGGACATCGTACACTCTCACGCCGTTAAAAACGAAGTGGAAGGTCTCGGCAGGCTCGACGGAAGCTACGACCAGTATTTCTACGGCGACGGCAGGCGCGAGCATCCCGCATGGGATTCTCTCTGTTTCGACTACGGCAAAAACCAGGTGCTTCACTTCCTGCTCTCCAACTGCAAGTACTGGCTCGAGGAGTTCCGGTTTGACGGCTTCCGCTTCGACGGTGTGACCTCGATGCTATATTACAATCATGGACTTGGACAGGCATTCGGCTCTTACGGCGACTATTACAACGGCGGACAGGACACCAACGCCATCACATATCTCACCCTCGCCAACAAGCTCATCCACGAAGTCAACCGCAAGGCCATCACCATCGCCGAGGAGATGAGCGGCATGCCCGGACTTGCCACCCCGATAAAGGCAGGCGGCATAGGATTTGACTACCGCATGGCGATGGGTATCCCCGACTACTGGATAAAGATGCTTAAGGAGAAGAAAGATGAAGACTGGCATCCGACCTCTATATTCTGGGAACTTACCAACCGCCGCGCCGACGAAAAGACCATCAGCTATGTCGAGAGCCACGACCAGGCACTTGTAGGCGACAAGACGGTGATATTCCGCCTTATCGATGACCAGATGTACTGGCACATGACCAAAGGCGATGACAACGCCGCAGTCAACCGAGGCATAGCCATGCACAAGATGATACGTCTGGTGACACTCGCCACCATCAATGGCGGCTACCTCAACTTCATGGGTAACGAATTCGGGCATCCCGAATGGATCGACTTCCCGCGCGAGGGTAACGGATGGAGCTATAAATATGCCCGTCGTCAGTGGGACCTTGTCGACCGCAAGGAGCTCCGTTACTGCGAGCTTAACGCGTTTGACAACGCCATGATACATCTTGTAGACGACATCTACGACTTCCAGGCGCTCCCTGTAGTGAAACTCTGGGACAAGGACGACGACCAGGTGCTCGCCTTCATGCGCGGCAACTACGTGTTTGTGTTTAACTGGGCACCGTTCAAGTCTTACAGCGACTATGGATTTCTTGCCCCCGAGGGCGAATACGAGGTGGTATTGTCGAGCGACAATGCCGAATACGGAGGCTTCGGCAACATCGATGAAGGAGTACATCACTTCACGCAGCACGATGAGCTGTATGCACCCGACGGCAAAGGCTGGCTGAAACTCTATCTCCCCGCCCGTACCTGCCAGGTACTCAAAAAACGCTGACACTTTTTCTCAAATACACAAGTCAGTAGGAGGTAAGCACTTATTATATGGTGTTTACCTCCTACTTCGTATTTCCCGATCGTTCCCACCCCCATAATCCGGTAGTTTCTAACACTTAGGTAGCGATTAAACAATGTAACTATTCAGCGAATATTACCAATATAAGATCTTCATTATCAGGTAGGGATGCACCATGGTGCATCCGAAAACGAGGTTAATTAGCCTTAAAACCGGTAGATGCTCCATGGAGTATCCCTACAATTTGGTTGAAATCAAGTTGTTGGAATTGCTGAATAGGCACAGCCTCTTGTGGATTTGAAAACTTTTACTAAAATTCGGAGTTAACTAATATTATCATAATATTGTTGTATCTTTGTAAACTCAATATTACAGGATGATTGAAAGGATAATAATCATAGACAGTGTTGACCCGGTAAGCTTCTACGGCATAAATAATTGCAACATGCAGCTTATCAGAAATCTTTTTCCGAAACTGCGCATGGCGGCGCGCGGTCAGGTCATAAAAGTGATCGGCGACCCGGAAGAAACCGCAGTGTTTGAGAAAAAGATAAAAGAACTCGAGGCTTATTGTGCCAAATACAATAAGCTTCCCGAGGATGTGATACTCGACGTGATTCACGGCGACACACCCAAAGAGATGAAACAGGACAACGTGGTGATATTCGGCATCAACGGCAAGCCGATAGCAGCCCGTAATCCCAATCAGCAGCTGCTTGTAGACTCGGTGATAAAAAACGACCTTACCTTTGCGCTCGGTCCTGCCGGAACCGGCAAGACCTATGTGGCGATAGCCCTTGCAGTGAGAGCACTGAAAAATCGCGAGGTAAGAAAAATCATACTCTCGCGCCCCGCCGTCGAGGCAGGCGAAAAGCTCGGATTTCTCCCCGGCGACATGAAGGACAAAATCGACCCGTATCTGCAGCCGCTCTACGACGCGCTTGAAGATATGATACCCGCCGTCAAGCTGAAGGAGTATATGGAGACCAATGTAATCCAGATTGCCCCGCTCGCCTTCATGCGAGGCAGAACGCTTAATGATGCCATAATAGTGCTTGACGAGGCACAAAACACCACGACCCACCAGATAAAGATGTTTCTCACGCGTCTGGGCATGAACGCCAAGATGATTATCACCGGCGACGTAACCCAGATTGACCTGCCTCGCAGCGTGACTTCCGGACTGGTTCAGGCGTTGCGGGTGCTGAAAGGCGTACCCGGCATAGGCATGGTTGAATTCGGCAAGAAGGATATTGTGCGGCATCAGCTGGTGCAGCGCATAGTCGACGCCTATCAGAAATGGGACGATTTCAAGAAGGAACATCCCGAAGAGGCGGCCGCCGACATCAAGGCGACACTCGACGAAGCGGAAAAAGAGTAACACCGTCAACCGACATCAATTCAAAACAATAATAATCAATCATAATTACAACAATGGCTAAAACTCTCACCCACACAGATTTCAACTTTCCGGGACAGAAAAGCGTGTACCACGGAAAAGTACGTGACGTCTACGACATCAACGACGACCTCATGGTGATGGTCGCAACCGACCGCATCTCGGCATTTGACGTTATCCTCCCCAAGGGTATCCCTTACAAGGGACAGGTGCTCAACCAGATTGCGGCAAAATTTCTTGACGCGACTGCCGACATCGTGCCCAACTGGAAGCTTGCCACTCCGGACCCGATGGTGACAGTAGGTCTGAAATGCGAAGGCTTCCGCGTGGAGATGATCATCCGCGGCTATCTTACCGGAAGCGCATGGCGCGACTATAAGGCAGGAATGCGCGAACTGTGCGGCATCAAGCTTCCCGACGGCATGAAGGAAAACGAGCGTTTCCCCGAACCCATCATCACCCCGACTACAAAGGCAGAGGCAGGTCACGACGAGAATATCTCGCGTGAAGAGATAATAGCACAGGGCATAGTAAGCAAGGAAGATTACGAGACCATGGAGCGTTACACCCGTGCGCTGTTCAAGCGCGGCACTGAAATCGCCGCCGAGAAGGGTCTTATACTTGTCGACACAAAATATGAGTTCGGCAAGCGTGACGGAAAAGTATATCTCATCGACGAAATCCACACTCCCGACTCTTCACGCTATTTCTACGCCGACGGCTACGAGGAGCGTTTCGCCAAGGGAGAGCCGCAGAAGCAGCTTTCAAAAGAGTTTGTGCGCCAGTGGCTTATCGAGCATGATTTCATGGGCAAGGAGGGACAGACAGTGCCCGAAATGACCGATGAATACTGCGACTCGGTAAGCGACCGCTACATCGAGCTTTACGAGCATATCACCGGAGAGCCGTTTGTCAAGACCGACGACACCGACCTTGACACACGTATCAAGAAAAACGTGGAGGCTTATCTTGCCACACGCAACTGACAGCCGATGGAGGTAAAAGCAGAGAAGATAAACCCCTACGACGACAAGCGGAGCAAGACGGAGCAGGTGAGGGAGATGTTTGACTCAATCGCCCCAGCCTACGACTTCATGAACCGCATGATGACTTTCGGCATCGACAAGTTATGGCGCCGCAAGGCGGTGAGGATGCTCCGCCGCTATCCTCACCAGCACATACTTGATGTGGCGACAGGCACCGGCGACCTCGCGCTGCTGCTTCACCGCAAACTGCGTCCGGGACGTCTCACAGGCATTGACCTGAGCGAAGGCATGATCGACATCGCCCAACAAAAGGCGGATGCCGCCGGAGCAGGCGACTCCGTGAGATTCATGACCGGCGACTGCCTTGACCTGCCGTTTGCGCCGGAAGTGTTTGACTGCATCACAGTGGCATACGGGGTGCGCAACTTCGAGCATCTTGACGCCGGCTACCGTGAAATGTACCGTGTGCTTCAGCGCGGGGGTGTGTTGTGTGTCATAGAGCTGTCAGTGCCTCCATCACCGATTGTCAGACCCTTGTACAACCTATACACGCGCCATGTGATACCGCTCGTAGGAAGAGCGGTGTCACATGATGTGCGCGCCTACAGCTACCTCCCGGAAAGCATCGCTGCCGTCCCACAGGGCGACGACATGTTGCGGCTGATGCGCGACGCCGGATTCAGTGACTGCCGCTTCCGGCGCCTCACCTTCGGCACATGTACCATATATCTGGGAGTCAAAAAGTAGCACTACTTTTTTTCAAGATTCAATCATTATTGGTAAAGATAAAGGCTATGTCATTCAATCACCCGCTAAAATCCGCACTATTTGCGCTTCTTATGTCAGTGGCGACGACGGGCACCGTCTCCGCTCAGCAACCTGTCACACCTGACACATCGCTGCTCGACTACATCAACCACAACGATCCCGACCTCACTGAAGAGGAAATCGCTGAAGAAATCGCCAGCGACCCGTTTTCAGCCTTTATCACCGATACTATCCAAAATAGCGAGGCTGAACCTGAACCTCTGCGACTAATCGCACCCTCGGAGCTGCCGTCGATAGCGTTTCTGCCGGTAGTGTTTGACCGTATCGACTATGTTGACAGCCTTGACTTCACCAACCCCGAGCCATTGTTAGAAGACAGTGCATTCAACTGGATAAAGATTGAAACCGAACGTGCGCGCCGTTACCGCGACCTCAAGCAGAACTATATGATTCACAATCCGGCAGCTGTGCGTTACAATATCAACACCCTTCCCTCTCCCCCCAAGAAATATGTGGCGACAGTCGACCCTCAGCAGTCGGTAATCACGATCAAGGAAGAAATCGTCACATCGCCTGTCCAGGCGCCGATAGTGTCGGAAGCGACACAACTTGAAGTGACACGACGCAACTGGCTTCACGATTTCAGCGCCAGCCTCCAGTTCTCCCAGGCGTACATAAGCCCCAACTGGTATCAGGGCGGCAACAACAATGTCAACATGATCGGCAATGTGAGATGGAACGTGAAACTGAACAACAAGTTCCATCCCAACCTCATAGCCGAGGCAACCACCCAATACAAGCTTGCGATAGCCAGTGCGCCGCAAGACGAGGTACACAACTACACCATAAGCGAAGACCTTTTCCAGTTTAACGGCACACTCGGATTGAAGGCGTTCAACAACTGGTATTACTCCCTCAACGGCATGTTCAAGACACAGTTCCTGAACAGCTATCCGCCCAACTCCAACGACATGAAGGCGGCATTCCTCTCTCCCGGAGAGCTTAACCTCGGTGTCGGTATGACCTACAACTACACCAACCCGAAAAAGAAATTCAAGGTCGAGGTGTCAATCGCGCCCCTCTCATACAACTTGAAAATGTCGACCAGCGACCGTATTCCGGTAACCAACTTCGGCATCAGCGAAGGACGACATTCGGTAAGCGAAGTCGGTAGCAACGCCGAGGTAAAGGTGGCGTGGGACATCGTGTGGAACATCTCCTATCTGTCACGCCTTTTTGTGTTCACCGACTACGACTACGTTCAGGGCGGCTGGGAAAATACCATCAACTTCTCAATCAACCGCTATCTTTCCACACAGCTCTATGTACACCTCCGCTACGACTCCAGCCAGCCGTCGGTCGAAGGGTCGCGCTGGCATAAATGGCAGCTGAAAGAGATATTGAGTTTCGGTCTGCAATACCAGTTTAAAACCATCTGATAGTCCACCACTTATATACTCCTCACATGCGTTATCTCCTCACGCTGCTCCTTACGGGGCTATATGCGGCAGCCATGTACGCCACAACTCCGCTATCCATACGCGATTATGACCGTGATGCCGTAAAAGCGCGTCTCGACGCGACACCGCTTCACTCGATAGAAGGTATCTGGCAATTTACTACCGACGGAGCGACGGTAGTAATCGAGCGCGACACTGACAGTGGCGAACGCCCGACATCCGACACCCCTATGCGCTACCGCATGGTCATCATGCGCTCCCCGGCAAGGTCGGTGCTTCCCGGGACAGTGATGGGCTATCTATCGCCTACGGCAAAACGCGGCAGCTATTCAGCCACAATCTTTACTGACAGCGATGGCGGAAGCCGCCTGCTGAAGCCGAAGAAATTCACGCTTACACTCACCGACGACAGTCATCTTGGCTTTCATAAACACGGATTGAAAATCAAGGTGAGATTCTGGAGACTGCTGCCATATATCTCGCGTCTCGGAATCTCGACACGCGATGACAGCCCGCGCGACCTTGACGGGTGCATAAGGATATACCCCATGCCCGTGACAGGACCGGTCGAACCTATATACCTTTAATATAATACCTGTAATATAATACCTGCTATATCATGCGACTCCTCATCATGTTTTTCATATTGGCGGCAGGATATTTCCATGCCTGCGCCGACACCAAGACCACGCGTCATAACCTCAAGGCGGCAAGACACGCCACGGTGTCGGCAGATGCCTCCAAACTCACACCGGCAACCGACAGCCTTACCATTAGTGGATATGACAAGCCGCTCCGCTCCGGACAGGAAACCTTGTTTGTCACCAACCACAGCCGTCGGGAAATCAGCCTCGTGAGCGTAACGATAACCTACACGTCGGTCAACGGGGAGATGCTGCATCAGCGCAGCATCAACATTCCGTGCGCGATTCCGGCGGGAGAGACGCGTCAGCTGTCGTTCCGGTCGTGGGACAAGCAGCAGGCATACTATCATCACACCACACGCGTAATTCCCCGTTCACCCAAGGCAATACCCTATCGCGCTGAAATCAGTGTCAATGGCGCGATATTCCGCGACTGACCGCCAAGGAATGCAAAACAACCAATCGCGGCATTTGAAAAATGCAAAAAAACAATCGCGTAGCAGTAGGGGCGCCTGGAAGGGCAATGTCACTAACTTAAGCGCAAGTGCCATAAATCCCCGCAAGGGGATTCATCTTGTTAACCGCGGGTAATGCCGAAGGCATACCCGTGGCTCAAGCACCTCTCTCCTTGGCTCAACCCCGAAGTGGGTTGCATAGGCATCTGATTAGCATATATTTATACAACCCTTTTCAGGGTTGTATATTGTGGTAGGGCTTGCGTTCCACGGGTGCCCCATTCGGGGCTACCCGCGGTTAACGACATCTTGCCCATTCCGGGCAAAATACTTAAGTTAGTGACATTGCCTGGAAAGGCGACCGCCACACGCCATGAATGCTTTCTTGTCGACACACGGGCGGCATTCCAGCCCCCCTACTGCTACGCAGCGAAATCTGAAAACTGACGTCTTGCATCTCTTTAACTATATTTAACATAAGACACAGAATAGTTATTGTACTCCTTACAATAAGGCATTTAGGGATATTGTAATAGCTACGATAACTATCGCTACACAAAAACAATGCTTTATAACATATAAAATAGTATTGTTTTTACAGAAAGCATCGCTATATTTGCATTATCAAAAACACTTTTACAAAACGCCGTGCAAAACAATCTATCCTATCCGCCCCTGGCGAACAATCATATTTCGGTTGACTGCGTGGTCATCGGATTTGATGGCGAGCAACTTAAATTGTTGCTCGTCAACCGCCATGGCGTAGAAGACGGCAAGGCTTACCACGACATGAAACTGCCGGGCAGCCTTATCTATCAGGATGAGGACCTTGACCAGGCGGCAAAAAGAGTGTTGATGGAGCTTACGGGTCTTAAATCGGTCAATCTTATGCAATTCAAGGCATTCGGCTCAAAAGACCGCACACGTGACCCGCGCGACGTGCATTGGCTTGAACGCGCCCAGAAAGCCCATGTGGAGCGTATCGTGACAATCGCCTACCTCGCGCTTGTGAAAATCGACAAGGCGCTTGACAAGTCGCTCGACGAGCATCAGTCAACATGGGTGTCACTCCCCGATGTGCCCGACCTCGCCTTCGACCACAACCTTATAGTAAAAGAGGCTATAGAATATATACGGAGGGTAATCGACGTTAATCCTGCCGTCTTGTTTGACCTGTTACAGAGGAAATTCACCGCCACGCAGCTGCGCACACTCTACGAGGTGATTTACGACCGCGAGATAGATGTCAGAAACTTCCACAAGAAAATCGCGATGATGGACTATGTGATACCTCTCGAAGAGCGAGAGACCGGTGTGGCTCACCGCGCGGCGAGATATTACAAGTTTGACCGCAAGACTTACAACCAACACAGAAGATAATAAATTAACCATAAAGTAATTTAACGCAATGTATCTATTAGGTTACGACATAGGCAGTTCGTCGGTAAAAGCGAGTCTCGTCAACGCAGAGACCGGCAAGTGTGTATCGACCGCATTCTATCCGAAGGTTGAAGCGGAGATAATCTCCCACAAACAGGGCTGGGCAGAGCAGCGTCCCGACCAGTGGTGGGGTCATCTCAAGCAGTCTACCGAAGCGATTCTAAAAGAATCGGGCATCAATCCGAAAGACATCAAGGCTATCGGCATCTCCTACCAGATGCACGGACTCGTATGTATCGACAAAGACCGCAATGTGCTTCGTCCCGCAATCATCTGGTGTGACTCGCGCGGTGTACCGTATGGAGAAAAAGCGTTCAAGGAGATAGGCGAAGAACAGTGCCTGAGCCACATCCTTAACTCTCCCGGCAATTTCACCGCCACCAAACTCGCATGGGTAAAGGAGCATGAACCGGAACTCTTTGAAAAAATCGACAAGATACTTCTTCCCGGCGACTACATCGCCATGAGGCTTACCGACCGTGTATGCACGACCATTTCCGGTCTTTCCGAGGCTATGCTCTGGGACTTCAAGACCGGCGACGTAGCCGACTTCCTTCTCGAGTATCTCGGTTTCAGCCGCGACATCATACCTGAAATCGTGCCCACATTTGCGGTGCAAGGCTACGTGACCGCCGCAGCGGCAGCCGACCTCGGTCTTGCCGAAGGCATCCCCGTGACTTACCGTGCAGGCGACCAGCCCAACAACGCGCTTTCGCTCAATGTATTCAACCCCGGCGAAATTGCCTCTACCGCAGGCACCTCGGGTGTGGTCTACGGTGTAAACGGAGAGGTGAACTATGACACCAAGTCGCGCGTCAATACATTCGCCCACGTTAACCACACTCCCGGTCAGACACGCCTCGGCATCATGGCATGTATCAGCGGAACGGGCATCCTCAACTCATGGATGAAGCGCAACGTCGCTCCCGAAGGCATTAGCTACGCCGAGATGAACGATCTTGCCGCCAAGGCTCCTATAGGCAGCGAGGGAGTGTCGATACTTCCCTTCGGCAACGGAGCGGAGCGTGTGCTTCAGAACCGCGAGATAGGAAGCTCGATTCACGGGGTCAACTTTATCCGTCACGGGAAGCATCATCTCGTACGCGCCGCCCAGGAAGGCATCGTGTTCTCGTTCCAGTACGGCATCGAAATCATGGAAGGTCTCGGCATGGATGTCAAGAAAATCCACGCCGGTCACGCCAACATGTTCCTCAGCCCGCTTTTCCGCGAGACTCTTGCCGGCATCAGCGGAGCGACCATCGAACTGTATGACACCGACGGCTCTGTAGGCGCGGCAAAGGGCGCAGGTATCGGAGCAGGCATCTATGCCGACAACAACGAGGCGTTTGCCACCCTCGACCGCATCGAGGTAATCGAGCCGGTAGCCGCCGACCGTCAGGCATACGTGGATGCCTATAATCTATGGAAAGAGCGTCTCGAAATGTATCTCCGCTGATTCCATCCCATAAAGCAACAACTAAAACAACTATATTAACCAAACTTTAAAAACAAATAAGCAATGGCAACAAAAGAGTATTTTCCCGGTATCGGCAAAATCAAGTTTGAAGGCAAGGACAGCAAGAATCCTATGGCGTTCCACTACTATGATCCTGAAAAGGTAGTTCTTGGAAAGAAGATGAAAGACTGGTTGAAATTCGCTATGGCATGGTGGCACACACTTTGCGCAGAGGGCGGCGACCAGTTTGGCGGAACAACCAAGAAATTCCCCTGGAACGAAGGTACCGACGCTGTGACTATCGCAAAGCAGAAGGCTGACGCAGGCTTCGAGTTCATGCAGAAGATGGGCATCGAATATTTCTGCTTCCATGATATCGACCTCGTGAGCGAAGGCAACTCTGTAGAGGAATATGAGCACAACCTCAAGGAAATCGTAGACTACCTGAAGGTGAAGATGGCTGAGACAGGCATCAAGAACCTCTGGGGAACTGCCAACGTATTCGGTCACGCACGTTATATGAACGGTGCTGCAACCAACCCCGACTTTGACGTAGTGGCTCGCGCTGCCGTTCAGATCAAGAACGCTATCGACGCAACAATCGCTCTCGGCGGTACCAACTATGTATTCTGGGGCGGCCGTGAAGGTTACATGTCACTTCTCAACACCGACCAGAAGCGTGAGAAAGAGCATCTCGCAACCATGCTCCGTCTTGCCCGCGACTATGCTCGTTCAAAAGGCTTCACCGGCACATTCCTCATCGAGCCGAAGCCTATGGAACCCTCAAAGCACCAATACGATGTTGACACCGAGACTGTAATCGGCTTCCTCAAGGCTCACGACCTCGACAAGGACTTCAAGGTAAACATCGAGGTGAACCAC
The DNA here is from genome assembly GCA_003150235.1 of Bacteroidales bacterium. GTDB lineage: Bacteria > Bacteroidota > Bacteroidia > Bacteroidales > Muribaculaceae > Muribaculum. The sequence goes on along the minus strand of QAMW01000017.1, from coordinate 110,322 downwards.
GCAACTCTTGCAGGTCACACATTCGAGCACGAACTCGCAGTGGCAGTAGACAACCACATGCTCGGCTCTATCGACGCCAACCGCGGTGACTATCAGAACGGCTGGGATACCGACCAGTTCCCCGTTGACAACTACGAGCTCACCCAGGCTATGATGCAGATTATCCGCAACGGCGGTCTCGGCAACGGCGGTACCAACTTCGACGCCAAGACCCGTCGTAACTCAACTGACCTTGAGGATATCTTCATCGCCCACATCTCAGGTATGGATGCTATGGCTCGCGCCCTTGAAAACGCAGCCGCTATCCTTGAGGAGTCACCCTACAAGAAGATGCTCGCTGACCGCTACGCATCATTTGACGGCGGCAAGGGCAAGGAATTCGAGAACGGCGCCCTCACCCTCGAGCAAGTATATGAGTATGGCAAAGCCAACGGCGAGCCCAAGCAGACCAGCGGCAAGCAGGAACTTTACGAGGCAATCGTAGCACTTTACAGCTGCTAAACCATAGCCTTGTGGCTACTTAGTTAACCGATTTTTCACACTATGACGAAGCCCCGCAGAGGGCTTTGTCATAGTGTCGTATTATCACATTACCCAAAAATATCATGAATATGGAATATCCTGAAAAAGGAAGCAAAGCCTATCTCTTTTCGATTGTGCTTGTCGCCGTGCTCGGCGGTCTGCTGTTCGGATACGACACAGCTGTGATATCAGGCGCCGAGAAAGGGCTTCAGGCATTTTTCTTAGGAGCAAAAGACTTTGTCTATACCGATGTCATTCATGGCATCACCTCGTCGAGCGCGTTGCTCGGCTGTATCATAGGTAGTGCGCTCTCGGGCATCTGCGCTACGAAATTAGGCCGTAAGAAGTCGCTTATCCTCGCCGGTATCTTCTTCTTCCTGTCGGCGCTCGGCTCCTACTATCCCGAATTTCTGTTTTTCGAGAAGGGGAAACCCACGATGAGCCTTCTCTATATGTTTAACTTCTACCGTGTGCTCGGTGGTATAGGCGTGGGTCTCGCCTCTGCAATATGCCCGATGTATATCGCCGAGGTTGCACCGTCTGATATCCGAGGCACCCTCGTGTCATGGAACCAGTTTGCCATCATCTTCGGTCAGCTTGTGGTATATTTCGTCAACTTCCTCATCCTCGGCGACCACACCAATCCTATCATCGAGAAGACGGCTGAAAACATCTACATCGTGGTTTCAGGCTCCGACGCATGGACCATCATGACAGGCTGGCGCTACATGTTTGGCAGCGAGGCATTCGTCGCCGGCGCGTTCACGCTCCTTGTATGCCTTGTGCCCGAATCGCCCCGTTATCTTGCCCTTGTCGGCAAAGACGAGACTGCTCTCAGTGTGCTTGCGCGTATCAACGGTATAAAGAAAGCGCGTGAAATCCTCAACGAAATCAAGTCGACCGTCGATGTCAAGAGCGAACGTCTCTTCTCGTTCGGCGTCATGGTTATATTCGTCGGTATCATGCTTTCTGTGTTCCAGCAGGCTGTCGGTATCAACGCCGTGCTCTACTATGCTCCGCGCATATTCGAGTCGATGAACATGGGCAACCCGATGGTACAGACCATCATCATGGGCATTGTCAACATCAGCTTCACTCTTGTCGCTATCTTCACCGTAGAGAAGATCGGCCGCAAGCCGCTCCTCATCTGGGGTTCGATAGGCATGGCTGTCGGAGCGTTCGGTGTGGCAATATCCAATCTCGTTGACGGCGTAGCTCCGATTATCCCGGTAGTCAGCATCATGGTTTACTCGGCATCGTTCATGTTCTCATGGGGTCCGATATGCTGGGTGCTCATCTCCGAAATCTTCCCCAACACCATCCGTGGTGCCGCAGTAGCTATCGCAGTGGCATTCCAGTGGATATTCAACTTCATCGTATCGAGCACATTCGTGCCGATGTATAACATGGAGTTGGGTGGCATGGGCGACCGTTTCGGTCACATGTTTGCCTACGCGCTCTACGGCGTAATCTGCGTCATCGCGGCAATATTCGTCTACAAGCTCGTGCCTGAGACCAAGGGCAAGACCCTGGAGGATATGACCGCCCTCTGGCGCAACCGCAACAAGAAGTAACATCATCACTCATCCAATAAAAAGAGGGTGCATCGCTTCGGATGCACCCTCTTTTATTTTCCTTACATGGCTGGCGCACATCCTCGCATCGCGGGTGCCCTCCCAGGCGCCCCTACAGCTACGCGCGGCAAATGACGACAACTGAAAACTGACCACTCTTTTCCGCAAGGAAAAAATCCAAATTTCCGGGCAGTTGAGCGAAGTGCCCACGGATATAAAAAGATTATCCCTCCGGGAAACAGATTGCGTCTCTCGGAGGGATAAAATCTTTAGGTTGCATGGCGGGCGAGCTTCCACTCGTCACTACTGCCGCACTGTTTATTTAACCAGAATCTTCTTTACTATCTTGCCTTGACGGACAATGTAGAATCCGCCGGAGAGATTTTCAACGGAGGTTGCAACCTGCATACCGTTAAGACTGTAGACCTCGTATGGCATCTGATAGTCTATTTCTCCTGCAGTATTGTTGTCAGATAAGATGTCGGTTATGCCTGACACATCACCCATATCGTTTATCTCAAATTTGGCGACAGGGCCGTTGGCATACAGCGACAGGATTGTGATGGTGCTGGTTTTGCCCTCAGTAGTGGTATCATCGGCAGACACTTTAATTTCTGCACCTTCATTCTTATTTGCCGTAAGCGTTATAAGACCATTTTCATCAACCGTTGCCACCTCAGGATTTGAGCTGCGGAAGAAGAGCCAAGGCAAAGTAACTGTAACGCCCGAGAATGTGGCATTAATCTGATAGGCGGTCCCGTGCTCCCCTTCGACTGTCTTGACATCAAACTCGATGTCGTCAGGCACTTCCATCACCTTGAAATTGCCGAATTTATTCCAGCAGGTCTTGCTTCCTGAATACAAAGAAAGCGCCTCACTGCTCTGCACATGCAAAGTACCGGTATAATCGCCAAACGTATTGTCGAAAGCCGCAGGAGCTGTCGGCGCGGTGATATACACGTCTGTTAACGGACATGTGTCAAAAGCCATTTCACCGATGCTCTGTATATGTGCGCCCATTATGACCGACTTGATGCCGGAGCATCCGGCAAATGCCGATGCTCCGACTGTCTCGACCGAAGGCGGAATAATCACGCGGGAAAGCGAGGTGCAGTTACTGAAAGCGTTGTCGCCTATCTTCTTGACATTGGTGCCGAGTCGCAGTTCGGTCAACAGGGGTGCATTCTTAAATACCCCGGCAGGAATTTCCGTGACATCATTACCGATAATGAGAGTGCCAAGATTGTCATAAGGAATGTCGAATTCATCGCCAACCGGACGGTTATAATAAATCTTGGTCAGCGACTCTGTGAATGTAAAATTCGGAATCTCCACCGGCGAATCGCTGTAAGTAAATATTACATTTTTCAGATTCGGGCAATCCAACGAAAATTCACCTAATCTCATGATATTTCCGGGGACCACCACCGTATCGATATGCTTGTAACCCTTGAAGGCGTTGAATCCAACACTTTTTATGTCAGAAGGCAACACTAATCGTGATTCTATTTTTTCGCCATTGAGGTATAAGAAGGCGCCATAAGAAAGCGGGTTGGTGTCAAAACTTGAAAAATTAATCCGGCACCAAGCCGACAAATCGGAGATGTCGACACGTTCTATATTTTTAGCGTCACAAAATGCATTATTTCTGATTGCCGTAACCGTGGGAGGGATAGTGACGGAAGTCAATCCGTCGCAGTCAAAAAAAGCATTCTCCCCAATCTTTGTGACCGACGTAAGGTCAATCGAAGTCAATCCGTCGCAAAAAGCAAAAGCATTTTCACCGATGGTTTTCACTGAAGCGGGAACAGTATAATCACCCGTAAAGTTATAGGGCATTAACAATATCGACTCTTTGTTCTGACCGAAAATCCAACCATCTTCTATAATCGAGGTTTCCGGATCATATCCTACATATCCCATACAATCATAGTACGTCGGCTCCCTGAATGGATTTTTCATAGTCGTAGGATATGCACCTTTCCTTATACTGCAATCTTCAAAAGCACCCTCCGTAATTCCCGAAACCGAAGGGTAAAGCATTACTGTGTGCAGATTGGGGCAATTCCGGAAAGCCGCGTCGCCGACTGATGTTACATTCGTCATGGTAACGCTGCTAAACCGGCAGCGGCTAAATGCCTCGTCACCGATGGTCTTCACATTATCCGGAACCACATATTCCCCGGCAAGGGTGTATGGCGCAAACAATATCGACTCTTTGTCCGGTCCATAAATCCAGCCATCCTCAAGAATGACACCTCTCGGATTGTATCTCACGGTAACACCGAATCTAAACGGGCTTACTTTAAGAGTGCTTGGAAATGCCGACTTAATCAGATTGTGGCAAAATTGAAATGCCTGCAGCCCCACTTCTTCTATCGAGGGAGGAAGCACTATGGAGGTCAGGCTTTCACAACAGCCGAAAGCGCGGTCGCCGAGTGTGACCACCTTTGGCATATAGACTGAACCTAAATCCAGGCAGTAGAAAAAAGCTTCTTCGCCGATTGAAGTGACACCGGGCATAGACACTGTGGCAAGCTTATCGCAGTTTGCAAATGCCTCACGACCTATTTCGGTGACGCTTTCAGGCAAAATTATGGTTTCCAGTGCGGCGCAGTCAAAAAAGGTCTCACTGTTGATTGTCTTAATTTTTTCCGGGATAACAATGTCTTTCAGTGAAACACAACCATCGAAACACTCGGCTTCTATTGTTTCAAGCGTGGAAGGCAGAGTTATACTACGCAGTCCGTAGCAGCAGTCGAAACATTTTTCTCCCAATGACGTGACCCCTTCTGGAATCACGATGGAGCGCAGGTCTTCGCAAATATGGAAAGCAAGTTTGCCGATTTTGGTGATACTTTCCGGCAATACGATGCTCTTCATCTTTCTTTCACCCGAGAAAGCTTCATCGCCTATTGCAGTGACATCATACTCCTTACCTTCATAGCTCACCTTTGCAGGCACGACCACATCCCTGTCCGCCTGGCTTCCACTCCAGTGTAATTGCATGTAGGTGACCTCCACCTCAGTGTCGGAGAGATAGCGATAATAAAGACCGTCAACCTTAAAATCGTAAGCGATTGACGGGAGTGCCATTAACACTCCTAAAATTGTGAGTAAAAATTTTTTCATTTCTATTGCAAGTTAGTTTTTAACAAGTAAAAAGGTTTATTTCACAAATATATGTATATTTTCTCGTTTTGTCAAGTAGTCAACCGATTTCAGATTTCGGCAGTCAGAGATACAAATGGACACAGAACCCAAGAGACAAGAATCCTTTGTAGTTTACCCGGCAGCAACGCTGCACCATGGTGCAGCCCCTTCATACAGTGAAAATATCGCGTAGCCGGGGATGTTGCAAAACCGCAAAGATGTAGGGACGTGCCTTTGGCACGTTTACTTAATGCTCTGATTACCAACCTACATCGCAAAGTGATATCCCTACATTGAGGGCAAAATCATAGCTTAGCAACATCCCGTAGCGAGGTAGATGATTCCCTGTCGGGAAACATTCAAATGTGCCGCCATCATTCCGGTGGTATCGCTACGCTCAACCACCGGCTATTTATGGATGATGCCCTTCGGGCAACAACCACACTCGCCCTCCCAGGCGCCCCTACAGCTACGCGCTCCACCTCCTTGCACATTTCCACACACGCCGTTGTAGGGGCGAGTGGAAGCTCGCCCGCACCCATCCTTGCAACGCGGGCGCCCTCCCAGGCGCCCCTACGGCTACGCGCTTTACCTCCTTGCACATTTCTACACACGCCGTTGTAGGGGCGAGTGGAAGCTCGACCGCACCAACCCTCGCATCGCGGGCGCCCTCCCAGGCGCCCCTACAGCTACGCTCTGACAACTGTCGACTCTTTTCCCGCAGGGAAAATCCAAATTTAGCCGGGCGGTTGAGCGCAGCGATACCCCCGGACTGCGGGCTCTCCCCATATCGTTTCCCGACAGGGAATCATCATCCGTGCGCCAAGATGATTCCTACGGAAACATCTGACTTTGCATCTATTTCCGGGGGTTTCGCTTCGCTCAACGCCCCGGCTAAATTCAGATGATGCCCTGCGGGCAACATAACCTCCCTTGCCATGCATGTGCCCTTCCAGGCGCCCCTACCGCTACGCGCTGACATCTGAAATCTAAAAACTGAAAACTGACAACTGTCCTCTGACAACTCTTTTCCCGCAGGGAAAAATCCGAACTTAGCCGGGGCGTTGAGCGCAGCGATACCCCCGGACTGCGGGATCTCCCCCTTATCGTTTCCCGACAGGGAATCATCAACCGTGCACCAAGATGATTCCTACGGAAACATCTGACTTTGCATCTATTTCCGGGGGTTTCGCTTCGCTCAACCGACCCGGCTAAGTGAAGATTATCCCGGCGATAGAGAGCGACTGCACCATGGTACAGCCATACACTATCGGATGACTCGGATGACTCAGAGGACTCTGAAAGCTGAAGGCTGACTGAAATCTGACAACTGCCTACTGAAAAATTACCTGACAATGTGTTTCAGGCACCCCTCCAGGCGATGTCACTAACTTAAGCAGAAGAGCCATAAATCCCCGAAAGGGGGATTCATCCTGTTATCCGCGGGTAATGCCGTAGGCATACCCGTGGCGCAAGCTCCTCTCTCCTTGGTTCAACCCGGAGCGGGTTGCATAGCCGCTTGATTAGCATATATTTATGCAACCCGTTTCAGGGTTGCGTTGTTGTGGCGGTATCGCTTTCCACGGGTGCCCACTTCGGGGCTACCCGCGGTTACCCCCATCTTGCCCTTTCAGGGCAAAATCCTTAAGTTAGTGACATTGAGGGGAAGCTCGACCGCACCAGCCCTCGCATCGCGGCCGCCCTTCCAGGCGCCCCTACGGCTACGCGTTACAATATGGCAAAAACCTTTTCCCTGCGGGAAAAAATCCAAATTTAGCCGTCGGTTGAGCATAGCGATACCGACGGAAAACAAGCAAAAGTGGAATGTTTCCCGACAGGGAATCATCAAAACCGCTCCGTGATGATTCCTACGGAAACATCAGCTAATGCAATGCCGTCCGGGGGTTTCGCTACGCTCAACACCCCGGCTAAATTCAGATGATGCCCTTCGGGCAACACTACCTTCCTTGCCAGGCGGGCGCCCTTCCAGGCGCCCCTACAGCTACGCGCCGACAACTGAAAACTGACGACTGAAAACTGAAATCTGACAACTCTTTAGAACGGGTAGCCGATGGCGAGGTGGAAGGCGAGGGATTTTTTGAAGGAGGTCATGTTGTAATAGCCACGCTTGCCGGTATTGTAGGGGGCGTGGATGCCTATGCCGAGGTCGCCACGGATTACAAGCATGCTTATGTCGACTCGCAAGCCGACGCCGGTACCGACGGCGAGATCCTTAAAGAAACGCTTGCCTTCAAGTTTGCCGCCGGGGCGCGAAGGGTCGTTTTTGAGCAGCCACACATTACCGGTGTCGAGGAACGCGGCACCGTGGAGCGGACCGTATATGCGGAAACGGTATTCTACATTGAACTCAAACTTGAATGTACCGGTTTCGTCAAAATTGTTTGAGCCGGAACCTTCGGGGTGGTAGCTTCCCGGACCGATGCTGCGCACCGTGAACGCGCGCACGGAGTTGGCACCGCCGATATAAAACTGCTCGCTATAAGGCACTTCCGAGGCATTGCCGTAAGCATGGGCTATGCCCCCGAATATACGCGTGACGAGCCAGTTTTCGGAATGGAAGCGGCGCGAATACACCACTTGCGCCGTGCCCTTGACAAATTGCGAGAACGGCATACCGAAAAGTTTCTTCTCTCCCTTGACCCCGCAGGCGCTCCACAACGCCCAGCAGATATTGCCCGCTTCCTGGATGGATGCCTGGATATTGATGTGGTTGTTGCGGTTGATGCGGCGGTCATAAATCATAGACCACGACATCTGCGGGATGAACTGGTTGCGGAAACTCAGCCCCACGGCAGGATTGGCACCGATTATGGAGTCAAATTCATGGGTGGTGCGCATCATCTTGGTATAGGTGAGTTTCAGCGGCGTGAAGGTGTAGGTGAAATATTTCCTGAGCTGCCAGTCGTAGTTCATCGACGCGCTGAATTGTGCCATGTTGAAGTAATGCGGACGGTTAAGGAGGTCGGCGTTAAGCGAGAACCGCGTCCAGTTGAGATTGCGCCGCGACAGGCGTATAAATCGCGGGGCAAGCACACGCGGGAACGCAAGCGACCCGTTAAGTCCTACCTCATAGCTGTTGAACACCGAACTACGGTCGCGCCCCGTCTGCCATTCGTAGGACCCGGTAAGCGCCACACGCAGCTGCTCGCCGCCCCCAAACAGATTGCGGTTGGTCACCGCCACGGTAAGACCGGGACCGAGGTAACTGTTGGACTTCGACGATACATTTGCCTCGATACTCGCCTCGTAAGGCGCGTCAAACGTACACTCGACCAGCACATCGAGCACCGGCTCACGTGACGTCGTGTCGGGAATCGCCTGGATATTGATATAGTTGAATATGCCGAGACGCGACAGATAGGTCTGTGTACGGTTCATGTCGCGAACGGAGAAATACTTGTCCTTGCGGAAAGTGACACATTCCGGGATTATGGCGGTGCGCAGCTTGGAGGGCATCATCTGCACCACGGTTGCGCGCCGCGTCTGGAATGTGTCGGGTGTGCCTCCACCCTGATTTCGGTTGATATATACCGTCACATCGCCCGTGCGGTAACGCTGCAGGGCAAACTTAGGCACATTGCGCGCAATAGACAGGCGCAATGCTATGCGCTCACGCGTGATGGTGCTGTCGGCAAGATACTCGATATATTCCGGCAAGAAAAAGTAGTAGCCGAGATTACGCAGGGAGTTGGCGATACGTATGCGGGCGGTGCTCAGCGAGTCGGTCGAGTAACGCTCCCCTTTGCGCAGATACTCGTTGAACCGCGCAATCGAGTCAATCTTATGATAGAGATGACATGTATCAGGCAGATATTCAATCGAGTCAAGAAGATAAGCCGGACCGGTCTGTATATCGTAGGAAATCTTTGCTTTCTTGGGATTTTTCTTACTGTAGACAAGCTCATACGATGCACTGTTGCGGAAATATCCCGAATTACTCAATTCATTCTCGATCATCTTTGTGCGCAACTGGGGGCGCACATCGCTTATCAGCACAGGCTCCTGCACGAGCTTTTCATAAAGCCAGTGCTTGAGCCCCTTTTCCGGGTTACTCATGTGATTGTAAGTCCACAACCCTATGGGAATCCATTGCAGATTCATGCCCATGACCTTCAATCCGTTGGGGTCGACCTTAACCGCCGTATTGATTTTTTCTTTCACCCCTTCCGGCACCGTCTCACCCTCGGCAGGAGTCACCGTAACCTTTTTCACGCCTGTATAAAGTATGTCGTCCTTGCCGAGACGGCTTGTCGTCGAGCATGAAGTCACAGCCGCCATTAGCATGATGGCGGCAAGCAACGGCATGATGCCATAGCGGGAAAAAATATCATTCAGTCTTGCCTTCATCTTTTTTCTCGTCATTTGAAGTGTTATTGACTGCCGGCACAGCCACCTCGTCATCAAAAGGCTGACGACGGCGGAACCGGAACATGTCACGGAGCGAAGCGAGCTTGCGGCGGTAGACAAATCCGACACCGGTCTGTATCACCTCACCTTCGAGGATGCTCTCATATCCGACATGGCGGAACAGCCTTACATACATCGAGCCGCTGCGGTTAAGCATGTATTCAAACGATATGTCGTTGATAAGATTCTGGGAGAAATTCTCATCCATGTTGGCATCGGTCGAGTAATTTCCGCCCACGACAATCTTGAAGCGGTCGTTGAAAAGCGACTTGCTCACGCGGTAACTGTAGCTCGTGGTGGTGGAAGTGGCTCCGTCGGCAGTGCGGTCATACTGATCTATGCCGAAACTGATGTCGACACCCTTTATCGTGTTTGCCGCCCATGAGTTCAATCTGGAGGTAAGGAACGAGAAGAGCGGGTTGCCGCCGAGATTAGCCGACGCTTTTGTGCCGGGACCGGTGTACACATTATAGAGCAGCAGGTTCATCGCCTGGTTGGCGCGCTGCTCGGGACTCATGGTCTCCAGCTCGTTCTGCACGGTTAGGTCATCGTTGGTCGACAAGTCAAATCCCACATCCATGTTGTTGAGCGTACCGGTCACATTCAGCGCCACGATAAAGTTGACGAGACGCGAGTCCTGACCGCTCTCGGTGACGTTAGCCTTCATCGTGTCATGGGCATGGAGATTCAGTATCGGGTTCATCATGTCGCCGTTAAACGCCACATAACTTCCGCTCTCGAAATTAAATAGCTTCTGCGACATCAACGGAGGCGTGTAGCGCACGAAACCGTTGTCGATGTTGAAACGCCCGGTGAGACGCATATCGCTGAATGGCGACATAGAGAAGTTAAGGTTAGCCGTGCCTTGAATCTGCGCCTTGTCCTGACCGTTGGCGGAGATGTCGACGTTAATGGTTGTGCCCTGCGACACTATCAGTTGGGCGTCAAGCATCATCGCCATGCCTGAATTGGCAATCGTATCGGCAAGAGTGACAGCAGCCGTGTCGGCAAACTGCACGAATCTCACCATATCGTCGTCAGTCGTCCCGAGAGTGCTGAGCCCGTCGGTCACGGTATTGACCACATATGTCACATTACTGCCTTCAAGCAGGTCGAGACGCGCGTTGACACGCATGAAATCGAGATTGCCTTTCACCGAGCCGTCAAGGTCTATGTAAGCCTTGCCGTAGACATCGACGCTCTTTTTCTTCTTAGAGTCGATAATCATCATATTACGCGCCTTCATCGACAGGTCAATCATTGGCGACATGAGATTTTTCATATCGACCAAACCATTGATGTAAAGCGGATTCTCATTTTTAGCGGAAATGGTATAGTTGTCAAAAGTCACCACATTGCTGTCGACCGGTATCTTGTTTTCAGAGAAGCTGAACGCAGTACCTATCATGTCGACCATCACCGCCGCCGAGTCAAAGTCAAGATAGCCGTTGAACGTAGGCGACGCGAGAGTGCCGGTGACATCCATCTCGCCGTTGAGCATACCGCTCAGGCTCGCCATGCCGGGGGGCAGGAACGGGTTGACTATGCGCAGCGGGAAGTGTATCATCGAGAAATCGAGCATAAACGGATTGACGGCAGTGCTGTCGTTGAGCTTCCCGACAGCGGTAATCACCTTCATGCTGTCGACCATGAGCGACGTGCTGGCATTGACCACTCCCGATGCATCGGTCGTAAGCCCGACATCAAAGAGGAACGAGCCCACACGCTCTCCGCCATAGAAAAGGTCGTCGAGCGATACATTGCCGTTGCCGGTAATCGATTTTTCCTCTGCATTCCAGCCAAGACGGATATCGGCGCCTGCGACACCTTTCACCGGAGGCGCGAACGGTGACAGCGACAGCCAGTCGGCAAGCTGTATGCCGGAAGCATTCACTATGATATCCTCCTGTCCCTCCGGCTCGCCGCCGCCATGCTCCGTGTAAATCTTCAGATGACTATCGCCGTTGGTAAGATTAAGATTGGCGTCAATATGCTTCTTAAGGAGATTGACGCTTATGATATTGTCGGGATTAATGCTCCAGGTCTTATATCCGATCACCGGCTTGAGCGGCGTCATGCGCAAGGTTATCACCGAATCGGCGGCAGCAAGATTCACGCCGAGCTTGAAGCCTATCTCATTCTGAATATTGGACTGGTTGACAAACACAGAGAGGTTTTCGTTGGCGATGAAGCCCGATGCGGTGACATGGGCGAAATCGTCAAATGTGCCCGGACGGTTGTTCATCGACGCACGGAACACGAGATATTTACCATGCTGGAAGGCGTTGATTTTAACAGTGTCGATGCGAGTGTCGCCGAAAGCGATGCCGTAGGCGTCACCATTCATACGCATCAGCGAATCGTTGCGCATATTGAGGCTGAGCGAATTGAACGAGGCTTTCGACGGTTCAAGCAAGCCGGAAAGAATGCTCTTGCGCCCTGACTGCAATTCAAGCACGAAAGGAGGAAGCGATTTCTGTATCGAGTCGATATCTATGCGTTTCGCCGCGATATTGCGGTCGAGGAGAGCCATGGTGGAGGTGAGCCGCGTGGTGAATGAATCGAGCGGGCATCCGGCGACAAGGATGGTGTTAAGCGACTCATTCTGCAACTTTACGGTCATTGTGGAATCATTGGAGGCAAGCGACGCGTCAATCTGCGGAGTGGACAGACTCATGTCGGGCATATCCCACATAAGGTCGGTCACCTTCACGTCGGCATCTATTATGTTTTGCTTCGGGACCATACGCCCGTTACCGGAGATGGCAAACGACCCTTTCGACATGGTAGGCGACATTTTCAGCCCCATGAGGTCAAGATTACGCACATCGCCCTCAAACTGCGCCTCGTATGAGTCGGCGGAGAGAGCGCCCGTAAGCGTCAGGTCAAAATTGGCGTCGTGATTCATCGACATCACCCCGGCATCGACCTTGCCGCTGTCGAGCTGCGCCCATGCGCGTATGTCGGAATAGACGATTTTCTGGTATTCGACCGCAGTCACATCTATCTGAGCGTCAATCGAGGTGCGCGGCGACATGGGGTTATATCCCCTTCCCTTTACCGCCGCAGTAGCCGACACATTGCCGACACCGAGTCCCGGCATTATCGAGGCTACGGGAAATTCCTGCATGGCGACATCCATGTCGTAACTTTCGACACGACCGTTCCAGGCGGCATCAAGAAGTACCGCGCCACCGCCGCTATAGGCATCCAGATTGCCCTTTATGGCACCACGGTTCATGTCGACCCTTCCGGCAAGCCTGATGGGGGGAATGTTGATTTCTTTGGCAAGTTTCGCCTCAAGCACCGTAGGCTTTATGAAATTCACGTTGTTGAGCCGTCCCTCAATGTCGATACGTCCCCCGAGGCGGTCGGGGTTCATCATTTCAACGACATTACCTCGCATCTCGACATTCATGTAGCCCGGAAGAGCTGCCGACAGCAGGTCGACGGAAAGGTCGGAGACGGTGCCGTTGATGTCGGCTTCGAGTTTCATGTCGTTGTAGCGCGGCACGTTTTTCAGCATCGGCTCCATCGAGGGCATGATCATTTCCAAGTCGGGCAACCCAACGCGGGCGATTGCCTTAAGTTCAAGCGGCAACGAGGGGTCGGAAGCGAAGTCGCCCATACCCATCATGGCACTGAAATTAAACTGAGAGAAAAGAGTGGTGATATCAAACCGCTCGGCGCGCATAGCCACGCTATCCATCGAGAAACGCCCCGATGCACCGAGGGTGACACCGCAACGCTCCTTGGCGGCGAGCCAGCGCAAAGGCACATCAATGCACACCCCTTTATTATAGAACGAGTCAACGCGGATATCCACATCGCGGACCTGAAGATAACTCATGTCAAGACCGGGTTGCGGCACGGCACCGCGCATGGCATATAGTCCCTCCTTAGCGGTAAGACTGACGGAATCGCCCGTGATGACCCACATTTCATCTGATGGAGTGACAACCGTGTCGGTATGTGCCACAAGCGCACTGTCGACCGGATGAGTCTTCAGCCATTCAAGCGAAGGGGTGAGGTAAGCCGCCGATATGGAGTCGACGCTGAGCGACGAGGCATGGATGCGCTTCTTGCCCATGTCGACAAGCCCGTCGCGCAAGCGGGCGAGCGGCACATTGACTCCCAGCGAGTCAATAGTGGGCAGCATCGCCATTCGGTAGTTGATATCGTGAAGTTCGATAAGCCCGGCGTTGATGACAAGCGGCATCGATGCGGTGGTGTCGACCGGTGTCGCGGTAGTGTCGGTGCCGTTGAACAGCAGCGTGACATCACCTCCGTCAAGACGCGCCTTGCTTATATTGATACGCTGGTGCTTCAAGTCATAATTGGAAGGATTCAGCCTGAAATTCTTAACATCCGCCACGAGATACATCACCGAGTCAGGTGTACCGAGCTGATAACGCACATCGTTAAGCTCGGCATCGGCATGGATGTCAAGGCGGAGCAACTGCATCATGCCCACATTTAGAGCCACATCACCCGCACGCAGCATCGTGTCGCCTTGTGCCTCCACGACCGTGACCCCCTCAAGCCGCAGCCGTAACGGCCATTTCAGCCTGAACCGGTCTACCTCGATTGTCATGCCGGTGCTTTTCGACACCTCCTTCAAGGCGATGTCCTTGACAAAGTCCTGCACGAATGGCACATAAAGCAAAGCCGGAATCAACAGCAACACTATCAATATCCACATCAGCGCTTTAAGCACACGTCGGATGAATGTATTTTTTATCAGGTGTCCCACGTAAATAAACAGTTCTTTTAAAAAATATAACATAAAGTTACATCTTTTGTTTTTAACATTCGCTAAACTTGCAAGGATAATTTTTTAAATACGCTGTCAAGTAGTATCTTTGCACAGAATTTATAGGATTGATTCCGAAATTGAGACGTTCTCACATATATATAATAACAGTGGTGCTATTGTGTGCCCTCAGTGCCATGGCTTCATCATTCCCCTCGCGGGCAGCCGATGAAAGCCTTCCTGCCGCAGGCGATTCCGACGCGACGGTGACCGACTCCCAGGTTACGGTGACGGGACCGCGTCGCCTCAACCGCCACGACCGCACACTCTTCAGCGAGATGGACTCCGACTCCGTGGCTGCGGCGATAGTGCCTCCGGCGCTCCCCGACATGCCACGCCCCTCGCGCATACGCCGCCAGAAAGTCGACCTCGACAACACGGTGCAGTTTTCCGCCAAGGACTCGATGATACTCATCGGGCAGAACAGTGCCTATATGTATGGCGACGCCGAACTGACCTATGGCGACCAGAAGCTGCAGGCGGCGGAGGTGTCGATGGACATGGCAACCAGCAATGTCCATGCGCTCGGTCGTCCCGACTCAACGGGAGAACTTGAGGGAAAACCGATATTTACCGACCGCAGCGGCGACTATGAGTCGGAGAACATGAGTTTCAACTTCAAGACCCAGCGCGGTTTCATAAACAATGTGGTCACCGAGCAGGGCGAAGGATATCTCACGGGCGGCAAAACCAAAAAGATGGAAAATGGCGAGTACTTCCTGAAAGACGGCCGCTACTCCACCTGTTCCGACCATGACCACCCCCACTTCTATTTCCAGCTCACCAAAGCGAAGGTGAAGCCGAAGAGCAATATCGTGACCGGTCCCGCCTACATGGTGCTTGCCGGGCTTCCGCTACCGCTCGCGGTGCCGTTCGGCTACTTCCCCTTCTCGGAGAAATATTCGTCGGGAGTCATCTTCCCCACTTTCGGCGACGATTACAACCGCGGTTTCTATCTCAGCAACGGCGGCTACTACTTCGCCATCAACGACAACGTGGACCTCGCACTCACCGGCGAGATATACACCAAAGGCTCATGGGGCCTCACAGCACGGTCAAGCTACGTGAAACGCTACAAATTCTCGGGCAGCTTCAATGTGAGCTACCTCAACACCATATACGGAGAGAAGGGCAACCCCGACTATGCCAAGCAGACCAATTTCCAGGTGCTCTGGAACCACAGCCAGGACGCCAAGGCAAATCCCAACATGAACCTGTCGGCAAGCGTCAACTTCTCGACCAGCGGATATACCCGCAGCGATGTCAACAGCTATTACAGCAACTCGTTTACGGAAAACACCAAGAGTTCGACGGTCAACCTCACCTACCGCATACCCAACACCAAATGGTCGCTCTCCACAACGATGAACATCGCGCAGCGCACCCAGGACTCGACGCTGAGTGTGTCGTTTCCCAACATCACCGCAACGATGTCGCAGTTTTACCCGTTCAAGCGCAAGCGCGCCGTCGGCAAGGAGCGTTGGTACGAGAAAATCAAGATGTCATATTCGGGTATCCTCCAGAACTCGCTTACAGCGAAGCAGGATGAGTTTATCCACAAGAGCCTGATAAAGGATTGGCGCAACGGCATGAAACACTCCATCCCTATCTCCGCCACCTTCAACGTGCTCAAATATATCAACGTGACGCCGTCGGTACAGCTCACCGACCGCATGTACACGACCAAAGTGCGCCGCCATTGGGACCCCGCGGCTATGGCGGAGGTGTGTGACACGTCATACAGCTTCTACAACGTATGGGACTTCCAGGCTTCGGTGTCGCTCGACACGAAGCTCTACGGTTTTTATCAGCCGATGAAATTCCTTGGCGACAAGGTGAAGATGATACGCCACGTGCTAACCCCGTCAATATCGTTCTCGGGCAATCCCGATTTCTCCTCGTCGTTTTTCGGCTACTACGGACAATACCAATACCAGAACACAGCCGGAGAGACGATGAGCCGCAAATATTCCTACTTCCCCAATGCAGTGTTTGGCGTACCGGGACAAGGCAAAGCAGGGTCACTCAGCTTCTCGCTTGCCAACAACCTCGAAATGAAGGTGAAGAGCAACGACAGTATCGGCGAAAAGAAAATCTCGCTTATCGAAAACCTCTCCATATCGCAAAGCTACAACTTCGCCGCCGACTCTATGAATTGGAGCGACATCAACACGTCGATACTCATACGCCTGGTTAAAAACTTCAACCTCAACCTGTCGGCGACATGGGACGTGTACACCTACCAGCTCAACTCGGCAGGCAATCCGGTGCGTGTCAACATACCGCGCTGGAAAGCGGGCAAAGGTCTCGGAAGGCTACGTTCGACCGGTACATCGTTTTCCTACACATTTAACAACAACACCTTCAAGAAAAAAGACAAGCGCGACGACAAGCGGGGCAACCGCCGCGACGATGACGAAGACTATGAGCCCGACGACGAGGAGGGCGACAACTTCTCCGGCAACAACAACCGCCGCCGTGACCGCGACAATGATAACAGCATGGTGGAGATGAACGATGGCGGCTATATGAAATGGGAAGTACCCTGGAGCCTTACATTCAACTACTCCATCAACTACGGCTACGGCAACTTCAACAAGGAGAAGATGGAATATGACCCGCGCATTACCCAGAACCTGAGCTTCTCGGGCAATATCCAGCCGACTAAAAACTGGAACTTCGGCTTCAGCGCGAGCTACAATTTTGACACTCACAAACTCGCCTACATGAACTGCAACGTGTCGCGCGACCTGCACTGCTTCACCATGACGGCAAGTTTCGTGCCCGTGGGCCCGTACAAGAGCTACAATTTCCATATCGCCGTCAAGTCGTCGCTCCTCCAGGACCTCAAATACGACAAGCGCTCCTCCTACTCCAACGGTATCACCTGGTATTGAGAGTTGGCAGTTGTCAGTTTTCAGTTGGCAGTTTTCAGTTGGCAGAGCGTAGCTGTAGGGGCTGCCGGAGGGCAGCGCGTATCCTCGGCATGTGGTTGCCCGAAGGGCATCATCAGTTTGTAGCCGGGGCGTTGAGCGTAGCGAAACCCCCGGATAGTGGCTTCTCTCTGGAATGTTTCCCGATAGGGAATCATCAATTTTGCACCGTGATGATTCCTGCGGAAACATCCGCTTATATTCGCTTTCCGTCGGTATCGCTTCGCTCAACCGACGGCTAAATTTGGATTATCCCCTTTCGGGGATGGAGTTGGCAGTTGGCAGTTGGCAGTTGGCAGCGCGTAGCTGTAGGGGCTGCCGGAAGGGAGCCCGGGTTGCGAGTGGTGGATCCGGGCGAGCTTCCACTCAATATCACTAACTTAAGGATTTTGCCCGGAATGGGCAAGATAGAGTTATCCGCGGGTAGCCCCGGATGGGGCACCCGTGGAAAGCGATACCACCACAACACCACAACCCTGAAACGGGTTGCATAAGTGCATGCTAATCAGATGGCTATTCAACCCACTCTGGGGTTGAACCAAGGAGAGAGGAGCTTGAGCCACGGGTATGCCTCCGGCATTACCCGCGGATAACAGGATGAATCCCCCTTTCGGGGATGGAGTTGGCAGTTGGCAGCGCGTAGCTGTAGGGGCTGCCTGGGAGGGCGCCCGGAAGGGGCTCTAAAGGCATTAGGGGCGCTAAGGGTAACTGTTCAGTGAATATTGTCAATATAAAAGCCTCATTATCAAGTAGGGATGCACCATGGTGCATCCGAAAACAGAGTTAATGGAGCATAAGGGCGGCGGATGCTCCGGGGAGCATCCCTACAATTTAATTGTAATCATGCTGTTGGAGTCGCTGAATAGTTACGTTAGGCTTAAATTATGTTAATTTTCGTGAATAGGTTGGTATTTTAGAGTATTTTTAACCAAAGTTCTTTAAAAAAGATTTATATTTGCGCCTGTACTTACTTCCAAGCACTCCAAGAGAAGGAGTGAAGAGATAAGAAAGCGTTAAAGATAGTTAGATAGAGTCTTAAGAAACAACAAGTTACATTATTGAGTCCAACGACTGACGGCATCGGTAGAGTGTCGGCGACAGTCAATGGACACCAAGCGTCTACCTGCCTCTTTTTAATGCCGGCAAAGTCAACCTGAAACTGACACTGCCATGAAGCGATTTAATTGAAAATGAGAGATAAATAAATAATGTAAAACTAAACAAACTCTTGCATGAAGAACATTTGTTTTCAAATGAACCGGAAGGCTTGGATTGTCACACTGATGGTCCTGATGCTTTCTTTCCCGGCGTTGGCGCAGAAAATTACCGTCAGCGGTACTGTGACCGACAACACCGGTGAGCCCCTGATCGGAGCGAGTGTCCTGGCAAAAGGATCGCAGGTGGGAACAGCCACCGACTTCGACGGTAACTATCGTCTTGAAGTAGCGCCCAACGCCACCCTCGTGTTTTCCTACGTAGGCTACAACACCAAGGAAGTTGCAGTCAACGGACAAACCACCATCGACGTGACTCTCGACGAGAACTCCGTAGTGCTCAACGAAGTCGTAGCAATCGGTTACGGTGTGGTTAAAAAGAGCGACGCCACCGGTTCAGTCGCCATGATAAAACCGGACGATGTAGATGCCGGTATGGCAGTATCCGCCCAGGACCTTCTCGTCGGAGCAAGCCCCGGTGTGACAGTAACTACTAACGGTGGTGACCCTACAGGTAATGCGACAATCCGTATTCGTGGCGGTTCATCCCTGTCGGCCAACAACAACCCTCTTATCGTGATTGACGGTGTGCCTATGACTGACCAGTCAACTGCCGGCGGAACAAACGCGCTCACTATGGTCAATCCGCAGAACATCGAGACAATGACCATCCTTAAGGATGCATCAGCAACCGCGATCTACGGTAGCCGTGCATCTAATGGTGTCATCATCATCACTACAAAGAAAGGCAAGAGCGGAAAGCCTCAGATTAACTTCGCTGCCAACTGGCACATCAACACCGCGCGTAAGACCCTTAGCCTTATGGATGCAAATGAATTTGCCGGTGTAATCAAGCAATATGGGGCAATGAACGCGCCAACAACCTCCTGAATGAGTTTGTAAACGAAAACGGGAATCCGATTTATAATACCGATTGGCAAAAAGAAGTGCTTCGCACCTCGTTCTCGCAGGATTACACCCTGTCAATCGGCGGTTCTGCGGGCATCCTTCCCTATCGCGTAAACGCATCATATACCAACAACAAGGGTATCGTGAAGACCTCCGGCATGCAGCGTACAACTGTCGGCATCAACCTGTCTCCGAAATTCTTTGATGGCAAGCTGTCAATCAACGCCAATGTAATGGGCAGCTACATCAAGAGCCAGGAAGCTGACCTCGGCGCAATAGGCGGAGCAATCGCAATGAGCCCGACACTCCCTGTGTACTATGACTATCCCACAACCGGCAACTTCGGTCGCCCGATGTTCAACGGTTATTACAACATTACCCAGACTACCGGTAGCCCGGAAGGACAAGCAACCCAAAACCCTGTTCAGCTTCTTAACGACCGCAAGGCAGTAGGCGAAGTTTATTCTTCAACCGGAAATATCCAGATTGACTACGCCCTCCATTGGGTACCGGAACTACACTTTAACCTCAACCTCGGATATCAAGTATCGAAAAATACATGGGACACCGATATTGAGCAGAACTCAATCATGGCATGGCGCGGCAATTACAATGACGGAGCAGGAACCGCATATCATAAGTATGAACTTCAGCGCAACACTCTTCTTGACTTCTACATTAATTACCGCAAGGATTTTGAAGTAATAAAATCTAATGTAGACGCAATGGTGGGTTATTCATGGCAGAGATTTGATTACCACGGTCGCGAGGCAACGCGCATCAACACCCTCGGTTTCTACAACAGCTTCGCCGAGAACTCCATCTATCAGGGAGGCAACTACACACTTAATACCGACCCCGCTACAGAAGCCCATATCGGTCACACCTACAACGATGCGCCCCTAACCCGTTGGGCAGCCCCGTTACAGCTTGTATCATTCTTCGGTCGATTGAACTATACATTTGACGACACTTACCTGCTTACATTCACCCTCCGTAACGACGGAAGTTCCCGTTTCAGCAAAGATAACCGCTGGGGTCTTTTCCCGGCTCTTGCCCTCGGATGGAAAATCATTAACATGCCATTCATGGAAAGCGCCCATGACTTCATGAATGATTTCAAGCTTCGTCTTGGATGGGGTGTCACCGGTCAGCAGGATATCAACAATTATTTCCCCTATCTTGCCACTTATACAAGCTCTTATCAGAACGGCTTCCACTATCTTGACCCGTCAGGCAGCGGACAATGGATTGACCCTCTGTATCCTAACGCATACAATCCCGATATCAAATGGGAAGAGACTACGACATGGAATATCGGTATCGACCTTGCATTCCTTGAAAACCGCATAACCCTTGCAGCCGACTGGTACAAGCGTCAGACCAAGGACCTGTTGTCATACCTCCCCGTAGGTGGATTCAACACATCCAATTTCATGAACTACAATATCGGCGATATGGAAAATACCGGTGTTGAAATCACCATCGGCGCCCGCCCCGTAGTGACCCGCGACTTCACCTGGAACACTTCGTTAAACTTCGGATATAACAAAAACAAGATTACCAAGCTCTCAGGAGCATCTACCATGATTGGTGCGGAAGCAATACCGAACGGTACAGGCGGAAGCATCTCATATCACATGGTCGGCGAGCCTGCATTCACATTCATGGTGTATGAGCAGGTATATGACGCCGACGGTAATCCTCTTGAAGGACAGTATGTTGACCAGAACGCTGACGGTATCATCAATGACAGTGACCTTATAAAGTTCCATTCAAAGGATCCGAAAGCCACTTTCACATGGAACAATAACTTCACCTACAAGAACTGGGATCTCGGCATCTCACTTCGCGCTAATGTAGGCAACTATGTGTACAACAACCCCAAGTTTGAAAGTTCACGCGTGTTCAACACAGCAGCCGCACAGTATCAGCTGACCAACCTCTTCGCCAACACATATCTGTTCAAGAAAGAGGACACCCAGCTTAACAAGAGCAGCTATTTCGTTGAGAATGCAAGCTTCATCCGTTGCGATAACATCACACTCGGCTACACATTTGACAAGCTTCTCAGCGGCAACCTCAACTTACGCCTGTTTGGTGCGGTTCAGAATCCTTTTGTCATCACCAAGTATAAAGGTCTTGACCCTGAAGTATTCTCCGGTGTCGACAATAACTGCTATCCGCGACCCATCACCTGCACACTTGGTCTTGTAGCTACATTCTAATAGTTCCATTAAACAATAAAATCAGGATATAAATATGAAATCCATAAATAAAATATTTATCGCAACTGCAGTTGCGGCATCGATGGGCCTCGGAGCATGTACCGACGACCTGAACCAGATGCCTACCGACCCCAGTACGATTACAGCCGCCGACTTCAGCAAAGACCCGGAAGGATATATGAACCGAGTACTTGCCGATGTGTATCTCCAATTTGCCACTTACGGAGCCAACGGCGATACGCCGGTTAAGGATTTTGACGGCGGTATGGCTGCTTTCCAACGCGCCATGTTTATTGCCGAGGAAATTCCTACTGATGAAGCATGCTGGCTCTGGGATCCAGACAAGTATGGTAATCTCAACTACGGGCTTGTGACGTCGGATGTATCGGCAGTACTTGGCTTCTATTCACGTCTGATGATTAACATCACGCTGTGCAACGATTTCATCCAGACAGTTCAGTCCAACGCTTTCGGACTAAACGATTCCCAGATGGCAATGGCGCAGGATTACATCCGTCAGTGCAAGATTCTAAGAGCAGGATGTTATTTCTATTTCATCAACTTCTTCGGTGATGTTCCCTATGCTGATGAGACAACACCCATCGGCGCCACTCCGGCACAGCTCCCCCGCGCAGAGGTGTTCAACCTTGTTACCGCATCTCTTGAAGAAATCGTCAAGGAGTTTGAGCCCAACCAGAAACCTCATTACGGATTTGTGGGTCTTGACGTGGCAGAGTCACTGCTTGTAAAATTCTACTTGAATGCCGAGGTGTTTACCGGTTCTCCCATGTATGACAAATGTTATGCCCATGCCAAAAATGTCATCGACCGCCTCGGTCATGGAGGTCACCAGGATTCAGGTCTCGCCGAGCACTATGTGCAGCTCTTCGCCGCCAACAACAAGCAATATGCCATCGGCGGTGCTAACGCTGTCAATGAGATAATCTGGACTATCCCGCAGGACCGCATTGAGCTTACATCATATTCCGGTGCTGCCTTCCTTCTTTCAGGATGGGTTGGAACCAATGGTGTCACCACTACTGTAAAAGCTCCGGTGCGCGAGGATTATGACTCTCAGGAAGCATACGATGAAGCAAAGAAGCAATATGACAAAGATGCCACTGACCCCGACAAGAAATGGACTCACAATGTAGACTATGTATTCAACAATGTAGACTACGCGTTTGACCCCAAAGAGACAGCCCATATCGCTATGAACTGGTACAATATCAATGATGGTTGGAAATGTATGGTGGCACGTGAGTCATTTGTAAAGAAATTTGAGTGGACCGACCCCGGAATGTCAGTATCAAAGGATACACGTGTGGCACTTTGGCGTACCTCCAAAGACGGCTTCACCTCCTCCAATCCCAATCTTTCAGGATCGGGTTGGGGAGCCAACGGTTATCTTGCCCCCAAGTACACCAACTTCGCTATTGATGCCAATGGTGAGATTGACAATCTCCAGAGCCCTCCTGCAAGCGACAAGCAGGCATGTGGCGACTATGGCGTGATTCGTCTTGCCGAGATATATCTTTCGGCTGCCGAAGCTATCATGAATGGCGGTGGCGGCTCACAGGCCGACGCGCTCAAGTATGTCAACTTTATCCGTACCCGTGCGGGTGTAGATCCCTTCACTACGCTTACCACCGAAAATCTTCGTGACGAGCGTTGCCGTGAGCTCTATCAGGAAAGCACACGCCGCACCGACCTCATCCGCTACGGACAGTGGTGCTATGGCTATACCTGGGAATGGAAAGGCGGCTCGGAACTTGGTCGTGACCTTCCGGAATACACTAAACTGTATCCCTATCCGAGCAATATCATAACCGCATCAGGTTATAAACAGAACCCCGGTTACTAATCACAAAGAATTGTTTTTCTGACAACTTAACTTTATGATAAAAATGAACAAACTGATATATTTACTTGCCGGGACACTCATTGCGACAGCATTTACTGCCTGCGAAAATGAGAAGGAACCCGTTTATCACAATCCGACATCGCTCAAGATAAACACCCCGGCTCTCCAAAACCAGTATCTCGCAACGAGTGCCGACATCGAAAACCGCTCGACATTCGTGCTTGAGACATCGCAGCCCGACTACGGTTACTCCGCGATAGCCACTTACGGCGCGCAGATGTGTCTTAGCGCCGATTTCAAGGAAGCCACCGACAATGAAGAAGCCAACTATGTCACCCTTACCAACCAGGACCCCAACAATGCGGTGATGAGCCTCCGCACGTATGACCTCGCTGTAGGCATCTGCAAGTTGCTCGGCATCCAGAGTGAGGAAGACTGGGCAGCTTATCAGGGCAGCAAGGAGATACCTGTATATTTCCGCGCTACTTGCGAAATCCCGGGAGTGGAGGGAAGCTTCATTGTTTCTGACAATGCCGTGACATATAATAAAGTCCAGGTACTCTATGCAGTGCCTACTGCCGGATATATCTACATTGTAGGTACGGTAACAGGCGAAAAGACTCCTGACTCCGCACAAAAATCATATTACGATAATTTCCGCCTTACTGAACCGGTCATCGGCTCAAAGGTTTATGCAGGCTCGTTCCTCTTCCCGGCATGTGATCCCTCAAAGGACCCCACAAAGGTTGACGATCAGTCATGGTTCCGATTCTATACCGAGCTTAACGGTTGGGACGACAAGAACGCACAGTTCGGTTCTAATGAGGCAAACTTCTTTAACCTCGGTATCGGCGATGATTTTGTTGACGGTCTATACACCGGCAAGGCAGTATGGGGTGGTCAGGGTAACTGGACTATCTGGTTTGCAGAAGACACTTGGATGACACTCGTATGTAGCCTCGAACAGGATAAGTCACCGGTTGTATGGTTTAAGTATGGCAAGTATGATGTCACTCTTGAGACCAACACCGACGGATTACTCACACCCGTGTTTAACGAACCCGGAGAGGAATAATCGAATATTGTTTAAACAAAAAAAGCATTTCAACTAATTATGAAAAAATTAGCTTTAATATGCGGGATGGCACTTACTCTCGGTCTTACAGCATGTGACGACTTTGAGTTGCCCAATCCTCCGGGTCAGGAAAATCCCCAGCCTGAAATTTTCGAAGCCGCAGGACTGAAACTACAGCAGGCTTCGGGTGAGAGCACGGAAAACGCCGTTAATCTCACAACTCTGAGCGAACAGGGTGGTAACGTAAGCCTTGCAAAAGTAACCGAACTTACTGATTTCCCATCCAACTTCGACCTGACATTCAAAGTTGAGATTTCGGCTCAACCCGATTTCAGCAACTCCAAGATCATTGATGCCGAAGTAACTGACGACGTTGTATCCGTGACTCCGGGCGTACTCCAGGGTGCTATCCGCGATGTAATCACCAAAAAACCGGGGATGCTTGATGTATATGCTCGTTTTGCCGGCTATGCAGTACGAGGCACTTCAGTAATGCGCCTCGGAGGTGAAGACACATATTATGCCGACTATAAATATTCTGTCGTGCCAATGCAGCCCTACACTATCGAGGAAGCATATTATCTTGTGGGTTCTTTCTGCGACTGGGATCTCAACCGTGCAATCAAGTTTAACCGTAGCTCCGACCTTAATGTCTATGACGACCCGACATTCTCTTTGAAGATAGAGGTAGATGAGGCGCAGGCAACAGCCGGATTTGATTGGAAAGTTGTTCCGCAATCCACTGTAACTTCCGGAAATTACGAGAACGGTGCTTATGGCGCCACCTACAACGAAGGCTCGACACAAAACGGATATCTCACCGAGTCGCCCACAGGCGATGACACCAATGCCGGAGTGATTGCAACCGCAGGTCCGTATCTTGTTACCATTAATCTTGAAGACAAGACATTTGCTGTCACTTATGCGATGGAATTCCTCTATTGCCCCGGTACTGCAAGTTCGTTCGGCTTCAAGAAGGCGCAGATGTTGTCTACCGCCGACTATATTACCTATAGTGGAGCGGCTCACCTCAACAAGCAATGGTTCATGACAGCCCAGCCAAGCACCAATGGTCTCACATTCTATCAGGATGAAGAAATCGTTGAGATTGACAAGACCGGAACAATCTACTCCGGAGGTCTTATGGTGCCCGGCGAGGAGGACAAGCCTGTGCAGATGAAAGTGAACGACAACGGTCTCTACTGGGTTGAAGCAAATGTTGTCAAGATGACTTACAAGGCATCCTTGATGACTACACTCAGTCTTATCGGTAATTTCAACGATTGGAAAGCCGACGTCGACCTTACACCGTCAAAGGATTTCCTTACATGGACAGCTACCGACGTAGAGCTTACCGACGGTAATCTTAAAATACGCGCAAACCATGACTGGACACTTGACTTCGGAGGCACACTGAACAACCTCACATTCAAGGGGGCAGATATACCTGTAACCGCCGGTAAATATGATGTTACAGTGTCATTTGCTGAAATTCCTTACGTGATGACTCTTACCGCTAAATAAAATCTTAGCGGTCTAACTGACAAAGAGGGAGTGCCAAAATTTTGGCACTCCCTCTTCTTGTACTAATTTATTCAAACTTTTTCACTTTTATTTTGGAATATAAAATATTAGTGTTATATTTGCTGACGTAAAACGCAGCAACAAACTCGTCTTACCATTTAAGACACAACAAATACTTATAGCGAAACTTATTTTACTTTAATAATCTCTAAACAATTAATTACATGAAAAAATTTTACGCATTCGCAGCTGCAGCACTCGCAGCTATTTCAATGAACGCTCAGACAGTGGTTACACTTGCCGGTGGTTTCAACGGATGGTCGGCTGATGCCAACCCCATGACTGAAACAGAAGCCGGAAGCGGAATTTATGAAATCAAGCTTCCCGAACTCCTCAAGGAATTCAAGGTAGTCGTTACTGAGGTTGTTGACGAGACTCCAGCAACTTCATGGTACGGAGTTGAAGGCGGCGTAATCGAGCTGGGCAAACCGACCGTACTGGGCACAGGTGACGACGCAGTATATAAGAACATAACTTTTTCAACCGGTTGGGATGCAATCGCCAACGCCGAGCTTAAATTTGAATTGAGCACCAAGACTCTTACCGTCAATGGTGAAGAAGCAAAGGTAGAAGTAGCTTATGGCATTCATGGTTCATTTGCTACCGGTGACTGGGCAACAACTAACCTTGAAAATGCTGGCAACGACCTTTGGGTTAAAACTTTCACTTTTGAAGCTCCTGCAGTAGGACAATTCGGTATCAAGCAGATGGACACAAAAGGCAATCAGCTTGGATGGATTGCAGCTCCTGCAGCAGGCATCGTAATCGAGAGCGAAATTGAAGATATCGAGCTCGCAACTGAAAACACCAACAACCTTGATGTAAATCTTCCTGCGGGCACTTGGACCTTCTCTTTCAACGCCAAGGAATTGACTCTCTCTGTAACTGAAGGCACTGTAGGTATCGACTCAGTAGTTGCTGAGGAGAACGCTCCCGCTGTTTACTACAACCTCCAGGGTGTTAAGGTTGCCAACCCCGAAAACGGCGTATATGTTATACGTCAGGGCAACAAGGTAAGCAAGGTTCTCGTAAAGTAATCACGATTTACCAGTAAAATATCACCGCAGGGTGCGCGATGGCGCACCCTGCTTTTTTATTACCTCACCGCGTAGCCGGAACATTCCCTAACGACCCTAAAGTCCCCGACCAACCCCGCGGGCGCCCTCCCGGGCGCCCCTACTGCTACGCGATCCACCTCTCTGACAACTCCTATCTGACAACTCTATCCCCGACAGGGGATAATCCAAATTTAGCCGTGGCGTTGAGCGTAGCGATACCCACGGAAAGCAAGCAAAAGTGGAAATGTTTCCCGACAGGGAATCATCAAAAGTGCTCCGTGATGATTCCTACGGAAACATCAGCTAATGCAATGCCGCCGGGGGTTTCGCTACGCTCAACCGCCCGGCTAAACGCAGATTATCCCTACGGGAAACCATCCGGGCAACGCGGGCTGCCTTCCAGCAGCCCCTACGGCTACGCACTGAAATCTGAAAACTGACAACTCTTTCCCACCGGATTTACAAGCCGATGTAGGGGCGAGTGGAAGCTCGCCCGCCACCACCCCTCACTACGCGGGCTGCCTTCCAGCAGCCCCTACTGCTACGCGCTGAAAACTGAAATCTGACAACTGAAATCTGACAACTGAAATCTGACAACTGACAACTCCTAACCTCTTAACCTTTTTTCGCGGGAAATCCCGCGAAAAAAATTTCCCATTTGTACATTGAACCGGCATTTCCGGAGCTTAACTTTGCAGTGTAATCATCAACCGATACAGCTATGGAAAACAATGACTCACCCACCGTTACCGACGACGCGCTGAAAGCCGCCGTTGAAGAAGCCGAGCAGAGAGGATATCTGCGAGGCTTGAATGAAGCAGCCTCCTCGCGCATGGACGAACCCGCTCCCGGCGAGACTCTGCCAGCCCCCGGCGCTACCGTCGCCGATATCCCTGAAGAAGACCCTGCCGCCGACAGCGACTGCAACTGCGACTTTTTCGCCTCGCCTCGCCGAAGCATCTGGGACTAAACCTTAAACCTTAAACCTTAAACTAAACAACACACAACATGGAACAGAAAATCGTAACCGGAGCCGCCGGCGCATCTCACGTCATCGGCTCACCTCTCACCAACGCCGTGACCCGCGAAACGGCACCCGACCTCCTTCTCAACGACATCGACAGCCGCATAGTCAAGGTAAGACCGATGGCTACACCTATCGACCAGATTTCACGCGCCGGGACATCGCGCAACTGCAAGAGCATGATCGCCGAATATTACTCGGTCGACACAGTGCCCACATCATCTGCCGTAAGCGAGGCTGTCGCCGGCAATTACTCCAAGCCGTCAGGAGCCCTCAAAGTCGACAATGCGGCAATATTCAGCGTCACCGAAACACTGCTGCTTCCCGACGTGCCCGACGGCGACAGCAAGCACGACTGCGTGTGCTATGTGACAGCCGTCGACGATGACAACAGTACCATCCAGGTTCGCTTCATCGGCCGCGAAGACGAATCGATGCAATTTCCCGCAATTCCCGCCGGGACAAAGGTGATAAGAATGGGACGAGCCGCCGCCGAACTTGACGTGCAGACCACCCAGGCGCAGGCTATACCCGTGAAACATAAAAATTACTGCCAGATATTCAAGGCTCAGGTCGAGCTCGGAAATCTCCAGAGCGCGGCGGCTAAAGAAGTGGGCTGGACACTCTCCGACCAGGAGGAGCTTGCCGTAATCGACATGCGTCAGGGCATGGAAAAGAGTTTTCTCTTCGGCAAAGGGTTCCGCTTTGACAAGGGCGCGGGCTATGGCGAGGTGTTCATGACCGAAGGCATCTGGCATCAGACCGACAATGACTTCCACTACACCAAGGGCAATCTCACGCCCAAGATGCTTGTCAACCTGTCGCGTCAGGCATTCACGGGCTGCGGAGCCTCGTCGCGCAAGGTACTCGTTGCCGGGTCGGGACTTATCGAGGCGCTTTCATCAATGGAAGCCGTGAAGGTAGTCGGCGCAACGCAAACCGTGACACGCTGGGGCATCGACTTCACCGAGATACACACCAAGTTCGGGCGGCTCTATGTGGTGTTGAGCGAGACCTTTGACGCCTGCGGACATCCCGATGACGGCATGATCATCGACCCCGAGTATCTTCAGAAGTATATCCATCTCCCATTCCGCACACTCCCCATCGACCTTAGCAAGAGCGGTCAGCGCAACACCCGCGTGACGGTGCTCACCGAGGCGTCGTGCCTGGTGCTCCGCTATCCCACCGCCCATGTGAGAATAATCGCCGATGAGGGGAGCGCAGCTCCGGAGACCCCGGTGACACCTCCCGATCCCGATGAAGGAGGCGACGATGAAGGTCTTGGCGGAGAGTAAACCGTGCTGCCGATGAAACTGCATCTTACAGAAGCGCAACTGCTACAGGAGTGGCGGTTGCGCTATCTCCCGCAGCCGGTCAACGCCGGATGCAGCGTGACCGCCTCAAGTGGCTACGACATGGAGAGTATCATCAAGGCGCGTATGCGCGACTGGTATTCACGGCTTGTCGCCGCAGCCGACCCCGCCATGCTCGCCCCCGTGGAGATAGGCGACCGCCTCACCCTCACAATCGCCGACGACGGCACAGGCATTGTCAATCTGCCGGAAGAAACGGTGAAAGTGCTTGCCGTAGAGATGGAGGGATGGAGAAGAGCCGCCACCGTCACCGCCGACCCGCTCTCGCGCATCGCCCTCCGCCAGCGTTCGCCCTACTCCCGCGGCTGTCCCGAATCGCCCGTCGCGGTAATCGACGGCAGCAAAATGAGGCTCTATACCCCGGCTCCGGGAGCCGCGTCACTTTCCGTCAAGGCTATCATCGACGAGCCTGACATCTACCATATCGACTCGGCGGCTCTCGCCACAATCCAATCTTTTTACACTGAAATCACACCATGAACAACAACACATCAATGCAGAAAGCCTTTATCGCGTGGCAGCAGTGTGCCGCGCTGCGCGGACGCCGTCTCCGTATGAAACGCTACACCTTCGGCGACCAGTGGGGCGACATCGTGACAGTCGAAGGCGAAGGAAACATGACCGAACGCGAGCAGAGAGTGAGAAAAGGCGAAAATCCCGTGACCAACAATATCATACGCCAGCTTGTAAAGACGGTCGTGGGATGTTACCGAGCTTCCCGCAAGGCTTCGGGCGGCAACACCGACATCATCGAGACCGATGCCCGCACTTTCGAGGAATATCTCATATCCGGATGTGCGATACAGCGGGTAATCTCGGAGCGCAACGGCGAGCGCATGGCGGCAACGGCTCTCCCGGTAAGCCCGGCGCGTTTCTTCATCGGGTCACACTCCTGTCACACCGGCGACGACGTGGAGCTGATAGGCGAGATTCACGACCTGTCGCTCATGCAGGTGATGATGCGCCACTCCCACGGCGACCGCAACCGCGCGCTGCGCATCAGGGAGATTTACAGTTCGGAATTCATGCAAAACAGGTCGCGTGCACTGCCAAGCACCGGCGAGTCGCATAATGACAATCTCGATTTCTATCATGCCGGGGCGGGACTTTGCCGCCTCATCGAGACATGGACTCTCGACTCCACGGAGCGTCTGCGATGCCACGACGAGGCTACGGGACGCTTTTACATCGCCCCGATGTCGCGCCATCCCGCACTGCTGCGTGAAAAAGCGCGCCGGCGCAAGAAAGGCATAGCCCCGCTACACATCCGCTGGGAACTCGCCCCGCAATGGCGATGCCGGTTTTTCGCCCCCACGGGCGAGACCATCGACGAGTACACGGCTCCGGCTCATCCCTATATATTCCGCCTCTACCCATTTATCGACGGAGAGATACACTCTTTCGTGGAGGATGTCATCGAACAGCAACGCAACATCAACCGCCTGCTGACGCTCAACGACCGCATACTCTCCACTGCGGCGAAAGGCGTGTTGCTCTTTCCCGACAACCAGGAGTCGCGCATCATGCCTATAGGCGAGGTGGCTGAGAATTGGGCGCTCCCCGACGGGATGGTGGCATATCACGGTGTGCCCGGGCTTCCCGGACCGCAACAGCTCCACTCGTCGCCCGGCAATCTCGGCGTGAGCGCGATGGTCGACCAGCAGCTGAAGCTGATATCGGAGGTGTCGGGAGTGACAGGCGCGCTCCGCGGATTCAACTCTACGGGCGACGGCTCGGCACAGCTTTACCGCGAGCGTCACGACAGCGCGCTCGTGGCGTTATCCGACATCTTCGACTCATTTGATTCATTTATCGCTGCACGCGACAGAAAATTATCATCGTTTGACTAATGAAAGCATCATTCGTGTTACTTATCATCCTCATGCTCATTGCAGGAAACGCGGCATGTACACGCACTGTCTACACCCCGGTCGAGTCAACCGCCTCCGACTCGCTCTACCGCTCCACGGCACGCCGCGACACCATCTTTATGCTCGACAGCGTGAGAGTGGAGGTAAAAGGCGATTCGGTGAAAGAGACGCGACAGCGCACTCTCTACCGCACGGTAACGCTTACCGACACAGTAAGGGAAGTGAGCGTCGACACGGTTAGAATCACCATCCCGCCGCAACGCGAAAAGGGAGACGCCTCGCGATGGCGTCTCCCCGTTATAATTGCCGCGACACTGCTGGCGTGTCTCGTAGCTGTCAGAAAGATTACAAGAGGTTGATTCCGGCTTTCTTGCACTCTTCAACCTGGTCTTCCGGCCAGATTGACGCCTGCACCTCGCCGATATGTGCCTTCTGGAGAAGGAACATGCAGAGTCGGCTCTGTCCGATACCGCCTCCGATAGAGTAAGGCAGCTCGCCGTTGAGCAACGCCTTATGGAAGGCAAGTCCGGCGCGCTCCTCACATCCGCGTATTTCAAGCTGCTTCTTCAGCGACTCCGGGCTGACACGGATACCCATCGACGAGAGTTCAAACGGCGCGTCGAGCACATTGCTCCAGAATATCAGGTCGCCGTTAAGACCGGTATAGCCGTCGGAGTTGGGTGTAATCCAGTCATCGTAGTCAGGCGCACGACCGTCATGAGGCTCGCCGTTGCCGAGAGGGGCGCCGATACCGATAAGGAATATCGCCCCGTATTTTTTCGCCGCCTTTGCCTCACGTTCACGTGGCGACAAGTCGGGATACTCTTTTTCAAGTTCCTCCGTATGCACGAAGGTCAGCTTCTCCGGAAGCACCGGCGTGATATGGGGGAACTGCTTGTAGATACGCCTTTCTATTTCGCGCACCACGCCATAGATTTTTTCGGCGGTCGCCTTCAGATAGTCGAGGTTGCGGTCCTCGGGGTTGATGGTCTTCTCCCAGTCCCACTGGTCGACATAAAGCGAATGAAGATTATCGAGGTCCTCGAAAGTGCGTATCGCGTTCATGTCGGTATAGAGTCCGTAGCCGGGGGCTATGCCGTAAGCGCCGAGCTTGGCGCGTTTCCACTTAGCGAGAGAGTGAACCACCTCGGCACGTTTTCCTCCCATTGCATCGATATTGAACGATACGGCATGCTCCACGCCGTTAAGGTCGTCGTTAAGACCTGTGCCGGCAAGCACGAATAACGGAGCGGTGACGCGTCGCAGGTTTAACGCCGACGCAAGTTCTGTCTGAAAACCCTCTTTGATAGCCTTGATGGCTATTTCTGTTGTCTCCGGAAGCAGTTTCTGCTTGTAACGGGGAGGAATGATAAGTGCCATAGTTTTGTCATTATGTAGTTAAAACATCGCAAAGTTAAGCATAAATTTTAATTTCGCAAATATTTCAATACATTTTGTAAAATATTTTCTTCCTACACCTATCATCGTGTCATATTTATCACATATATCATATCGGACTGTCAAAATAATCCCGCCACGCCCGGCTTATCAATTCATCACCTATTAATGAACAAACTATCCGACCCGTTATACTCATTTTACCTATATTTGCACTATCAAAAAACATTTACACATCATTATGACCAAAATCCTGAATCTAATTTATGCCATAGCGTTGATGCTTGTCGTGAACGCATGTGCAAATGCCGATGCATCGGCTCCCCGCTCGGCTAATTTCGACGAGGGCTGGAAATTTAACCTCGGCGATTCGGCGGCATACTCGCAGCCCGATTTCAACGACCCCTCATGGCGCAGCCTCAACCTCCCCCACGACTGGGCGATAGAGGGCGATTTCAGTAAAGAAAATCCCTCCGGCACCGGTGGTGGCGCGCTTCCCGGCGGCATCGGATGGTATCGCAAGACATTCACCGTCCCGGGTTACAAGGAGGGCGAAAAAGTGTACATCGACTTTGACGGCGCCTACATGAACACAACCGTCTACATCAACGGTCACGAACTCGGCACCCGTCCCTACGGCTACGCCTCGTTCAGCTACGACATCACCCCCTGGCTCAAGGAGGGCGACAACGTGATTGCCGTTAAAGTCGACAATTCCGACCAGCCCAACTCGCGCTGGTACTCCGGCTGCGGTATCTACCGTCACGTGTGGCTCCGCAAGCTCGACGCAATACATGTGGCTCAGTGGGGAACATACGTGACCACATCCGACATCACTCCCGACAGCGCAACCGTAAACATCGCCACTACCGTCGACAACACATCGGCAACCGATGCCGAGGTGACGCTCACCACACGCGTCATCGACCCGCAGGGCAAAGTGGCGGCGACAGTGACAGCCAGCGACAATATCGCGGCAGGAAAGTCGGCTACCGTCAACCAGTCGGCACGTGTCGCCGACCCGCAGCTATGGTCGCTCGACAATCCGGCTCTGTACTCTGTCGTGACTGATGTGGCTGTAGGCGGAAAGACTGTCGACACCTATCAGACCACCACAGGCATACGCACTATCGAGTTTACCGCCGACAAGGGATTTTTCCTCAACGGCGAGCAGGTGAAAATCAACGGTGTGTGTATGCACCATGACCTCGGCGCGCTCGGAGCCGCCGTCAACACCCGCGCCATACGCCGCCAGCTTGAGATACTTCAGGAGATGGGCGTGAATGCTTACCGCGCTTCCCACAACCCGCCCGCGCCCGAGGTACTCGCCCTCTGCGACAGCATGGGCATACTGGTGATGGACGAGGCATTTGACATGTGGCGCAAGCGCAAGACCGAACGTGACTATGCCCGCTTCTTCGACGAATGGCATGAGCGCGACCTCACCGACCTCGTGACGCGCGACCGCAACCATCCCTCAATAATCATGTGGAGCATCGGCAACGAAGTGCTGGAGCAATGGAGCGATGCCGCCGCCGACACCCTCTCGCTTGAAGAGGCCAACCTCATACTCAACTTCGGTCACGGTGCCGACAAGCTCGCCAAGGATGGCGACGAGATGTCGGTCAACTCCATGCTCACGGCAAAGCTCACCGACATCGTGAAGCAGCTCGACCCGACACGCCCCGTGACGGCAGGAATGAACGAGCCAAACCCCGGCAACCACCTCATCAAGTCGGGTGCGCTCGATGTAATCGGACTCAACTACCACGACGAGTGGTATGACGATGCCGAAAAAAATTATCCCGGCAAGCCGCTGCTCGGCTCCGAGACAGTGTCGGCACTCATGACCCGTGGCTACTACAAGAATCCGAGCGACTCCATCATCATCGCCCCGAAACGCTGGGACATCCCTTACGAGGACCCGTCGTTTGCCTGCTCGGCTTATGACAACGAGCATGTGCCCTGGGGCACCACCCACGAAAACTCTCTGCGCCGCATGAAAGACGACCGTGTCATGGGACAGTTCATCTGGACCGGATTTGACTACATCGGCGAGCCTACCCCTTACGGATGGCCCGCGCGCAGCTCATATTTCGGCATAGTCGACCTTGCGGGTTTCCCAAAGGATGTCTACTACATGTATCAGAGCGAGTGGCGTCCCGACAAGACCGTGTTGCACCTCTTCCCTCACTGGAACTGGACACCCGGACAGACCGTCGACCTCCTTGCCTACTATAACAATGCCGACGAAGTGGAGCTGTTTGTCAACGGCAAGTCGCAGGGAGTGCGCTCGAAGGGCGACGGCGAGTACCACGTAATGTGGCGCGTACCCTTTGAACCCGGCACTATAAAGGCAGTGAGCCGCAAAGCCGGCAAGACTGTAGCCGAGCAGGTAATCAATACCGCCGGCGAACCCGCACAGATACGCCTCACACCCGACCGCGCGACTATAGCTGCCGACGGCAACGACCTCAGTTTCGTCACTGTCGAGATACTTGACAGCGATGGCAACCTCTGCCCGACCGCCGTCAACGAAGTGACATTCACCGTCGAAGGTGCCGGACAAAACGAAGGTGTCGACAACGGTAACCCCATATCGCTTGAGCGTTTCAAGGCTGACAGCCGTAAGGCGATGGCAGGCAAGGCTCTGCTAATCGTTCGCAATAACGGCAAGAAGGGCGACATAAATGTCAAAGCCGTGTCACCGGGGCTTTCCGACGCCACAGTCACCCTCAAAGCAAAATAACACACTCTCCGACATCTCTCTGTCATAGTCAGCGGGCGCCCCTAAAAAGGCGCCCGCAAATGTTAAATACGCCAATAGATTTCTCGCATCATTGTATTTAAGTTATTTTTGCAATGTTATGCTTAAAATCTGTTACCTGATACTTTTGCTCTGTACAACTCTGCCCGCTGGTGCTATCGGCGTACACTTCGCCAAGGCGTTTAACGAGCCGTCGTCGCGCAATGCAAAGACCTGGGACATCTCCACGGCAGGAGGTGACTACGTATTTTTCGCAACACAGGAAGCGATGTATGCCTACAACGGCAATGACTGGAAGGCATTTTCGCTCAACAACGGCACCGACTTGCGCTCGGTCCATGTGTCGCTCACCGAAGGGAGGGTGTATGCGGGAGGTATCAACGAATTCGGATATTTTGAGCCGGGCATTGACGGCAGCCTCACCTACACATGTCTTAGCGACAGCACTATTCACAGGCGCGAGCTGGGTAATATCTGGGGCATCTACGAAAAAGACCATATAATCTACGTGCAGGGCGACCATAACGTGATGAAATACTCGCAAGAGGGCAACCGCGCGGTCATGATGACCGACAGCTGCAAGCTCGACTGCTCGGCGATGATTAACGGGACACTCTATCTCGGCACCGACCGAGGACTTAAATTTGTCGCCGGCGACGACATATTCACCGCTCCGGGAGCCGACCTGCTGAAAAGCAAGCGAATACGCGGCATACTCCCCTCCCCCGACGGTATCATAATCGTGACGGCAACAGAGGGAGTGTTTCTATACAATCGCAAGTCGCTCAAAAGACTTGACAAGCTCGACAGGGAGCTTGCTCGTACAGGTGAACTCTTTTGTGCGGCAATCAACGGCAACCGCCTCGCCCTCGGAAGCATCCACAATGGCGTGACGGTAATTGACCTTGACACAGGACTCACACAACTCTACAACGAAAACAACGGACTACAGAACAATACCGTGCTGTCGCTTGCTTTTGACGAGCGCGGCGACCTCTGGGCGGGGCTTGACCGAGGTATCGAAAAAATCATGCTTGAAATGCCCGCTACCACGTTCAGCAACGGCAATCTGCCCATCGGAGCCGGATATGTCACGGAAATCATGGGCGACAAGATGTATCTCGGCACTAACCGCGGGCTCTACTCGGTCAACTATCCCCCTGTCCCGGAAAACGGGCTGTTCTCATTTACGCCCGTAAACGGTACCACGGGACAAGTGTGGGGATTACGCAATATCGACGGGGAGATAATCTGTTCCCACGACAGGGGTACATTTGTGATTAATGGCGCCTCGGCACGAAATATCGACGGTATATGCGGCTCCTGGGACTGCAAGCTGATGCCCGACGGCAGCGGACGCGCGATTGTCGGTGCCTACGACGGTTTCTACATCATCGCAAAACATGACGGACAATGGACAATGACCGCAAAACTGCAAGGCTACGACGGATGTCCAAACAATTTTGTATTGACAAGTCCATCCGAGATATGGGCTTCAGCCGGAGCCGACGGAGTGAGCCGTCTCACCATCGACCCTGCGGCAATGAAAGTAATTGAAGAAAAGAGATTTGTGGTGACAGCCGACAGTGTGTCGCTGACGAAAGATGTAAATATAAGCCTTATCGACGGCAACGTATATTTCGCAACCTCAGCAGGCATATACATCTATAATCTGAAGACCGGCGCTATCGAGCCTGACGATGAAATGAACGAGATACTCGGAGGTAAAAAACATTTCCGGCGCCTGAAAAAAGATAGGGGGGGAAACATATATGCACTGACCTCCAAAGAGATACTGCGGTTTGACCCGCATGGAGGTAATTCCGTGGTAGCACGTATGCCTCTCTTCGGATATTTCCCCGCACCCATGCATGAGGGCGACCTGCTCTATTTCATCAACGACTCCACGGTGATATTTCCCGGGTATAACGGCTACACGTTTTTCAATTTCTCTCATCCGGGACGCGACACCAACCTTAAGCTGCATCCGGCACGTATCAACGAGGTAAGCGTCACCACCCCTTCCGATTCCTTGCTGTAT
Organism: Bacteroidales bacterium; assembly: GCA_003150235.1. GTDB lineage: Bacteria > Bacteroidota > Bacteroidia > Bacteroidales > Muribaculaceae > Muribaculum. Next base: position 72,490 of record QAMW01000017.1, on the reverse strand, counting down.
ACCGCCAACTTCACGTGCCGGCGCGAAAAAATCACCATCAACTATGCCCAAAACTCACTCCGTATAAGCTACGGTATAGCCGACGACGCCAGGAGCGGACTTGTCAGCTACAGCTACCGCCTCAGCGGCGAGGAATGGAGCGCCCCCACCCCTGCCACTGTCAAGGAATACACCAACCTGAAAGATGGCAGATACCGCTTTGAAATCAAGGCGACCACTATCGATGGCACTGTCGACACCGACAGCATCGAGTTCACGATTCTCCCTCCATGGTACAAGAGCCGCCTCGCAATCGCCATATACGTGGCATTGGCGATGATACTCATAGTCGCCCTTATCAAAGTCGAGCGTCACCTCCTTGCGGTCAAAGAGCGCAGGGTTGTAAGAGAAAAAGACCGTGAGCTGGCGCAGCGTCAAGCCGACTTTGAAAAAGAGGCGCAGATGAAAGACCGCAAAATCATGGAGCTTGAGAAAGAGAAGCTCCACTCCGAGCTGCAGCACAAATCGCAGGAGATGGCTAACGCCATGGCAAGCATAGCCAGCAAAAACGAAACCCTCATCAATGTCAAGCAGGAGTTGCGTAACATCTACGGGAAACTCAATCCCGGCTCGGAACAGCGCAAGGCGATACTTGCGCTGCAAAATTCCATCGACGTGTCACTGCAGTCCGACGATGTGATGAAGCGTTTCGAGGATGAATTTGACCTTGTCCATAATGATTTTATGAAAAACCTGCGGTCACGCTACCCCGACCTCTCAAATAATGAGGTGCTGCTCTGCGCATACATAAAAATGAATCTTTCCACCAAGGAAATCGCCCCGCTTATGAACATCTCGGTACGAGGAATGGAGACCATGCGCTACCGCATCAGAAAGAAATTCAATCTCGAACGCGAAGAAAGCCTTCAGGAATTTTTAGCAAAAAGCAATTAAGTGTAGACGTAACACTTAATTTTTATAGAAATCTAATCCATCATAAGTTACGTTTTAATGACGTAATTTTGACGTATTAAAATTAGTGCTTTGACGTAATCGTGAATGGTCAAAAACCTTAAATAAAAATTTTTCACCCGATACTTTTGCGGAAAATTCAACCAACCGTTATCATGAAAATAACAAAATCTTATTTCCTTACATCACTGTTACTGACCGCATCATTTTTCAGCTGCGGCAGCAGTTCAAACGATGAGCCGAAGCCGTCGAATCCATCCGACAATCCGGCGACAATCACCATCAATCCCGCCGACATGGAGATTGGTGCCGATGCACAGACCGTAGTAATTAATATAAAAGCCGATTCCGACTGGAGCATCGCAACATCAGCCGACTGGTGTACGCTTTTCCCGACAGGAGGAGTGAAAAACGTCGACACCGAGATAAAGGTGACTGTCGGCGCAAACGCCGGAATTGACACCCGTACAGCCGAGTTAGTGGTGACAACCGCCAACCGTGCCACAAAAAGCTTTACCCTCACCCAGACGGCAAAACCGTCGGTGATACTGTCAACTAAAGCACTCACTTTCGGCGCACAGCAATCATCGGCATCGGTTAATGTCACCTCCAATGTTGCGTGGACAGCGACATCGTCGGAAGCATGGTGTCACGCCACAGCCGCCAACAATGACGCGCTTACCGTGACCTGTGATAAAAACGAAGGTGCATCCACCCGCAAAGCCGTTGTCACAATCAACTATACCGGAGGGTCAGCCGAGCTGGAGATTTCACAGCTTAGCGATGAAATCGTAACACCCGAGGGTTACACACTTGTATGGAACGACGAATTCAACGACCCTGCACTGACTATGCCCGACGAGTCAAAATGGTGGTATGAAGTATGGGATCCGGGTCGTGTCAACAATGAGCTTCAGCGCTACATAAAAGGCAAACGCGACGGTGTCGTCACTGCTGAAGTCGCCGACGGAATGTTGAAAATCCATGCCGTAAAGGTAGGCAACGAAGTATGGTCGGCACGTATCAATACCTCTACCTACTGGACTTACGGCTACTTTGAAGCCCGTCTTAAGCTGCCGAAAGGCAAAGGCACATGGCCGGCATTCTGGATGATGCCTCAGACAGGTGGCGACAACTGGCCCGCATGTGGCGAGATTGACATCATGGAAGAAGTAGGCGTCAACCCTAACCGTACCTCATCTTCAATCCATTGCACAGCCTATAACCACACAATAGGCACACAAAAGACCAATGAAGTCCTGACCCCAGGAGCGGAAGACGAGTTTCATGTCTATGCACTCGAATGGACAGAGGATTATATCAAGACCTACGTAGATGGCAAACTGCTGCTCAACTTCCCCAATGACCATGCCGGTGACCCTAAAACATGGCCTTTCAACAAGAATTTCGGTCTGAAGCTCAATCTTGCCTGGGGTGGCGACTGGGGCGGCATGAACGGCGTGGATGAAAGCGCGCTGCCCGCTACCTACGAAATTGACTATGTAAGAGTATTTCAGAAGAACTAACCATAATTTATCATCATGAACAGCATTACCAGACTTATGCTTGCCGGAGCAAGCGTAATCGGCATTACTGCTCTGCTTGCCGGATGCAGCGGCACAGGTGACAAAAACCTGTATAAAGATGCCACCCGACCTGTGGAAGAAAGAGTAGAAAACCTCCTGTCACAGATGACGCTTGACGAAAAAATCGGTCAGCTCAATCAGCGGAGCATGTGGGGAGGCGATGACGCGCTCGCCCTTTTCACCGAACAGATTACCGCCGGCAATATAGGCTCGTTGCTCAACGTGCCTTCGGCTGCCGATGCCGACAGCATGCAGCGTGTCGCCATGAACCGCTCGCGTCTCGGCATTCCCCTCCTCATATCTCGCGATGTGATTCACGGCTACAAGACCATTTTCCCGATACCGCTCGGACAGGCTGCGACCTTTGACACCACTGTAGTGGAGCAAGGAGCGCGAATCGCCGCCATCGAGGCGTCAAGCGACGGCATCCGCTGGACCTTCGCCCCGATGATCGACATAGCCCGCGACCCGCGCTGGGGACGCATCGCCGAAGGCTGCGGCGAGGATGTATATCTCACCAGCCTCATGTCACGCGCCATGGTAAGAGGTTTTCAGGGTGAAGACCTCACCGACCCGACCTCTATGGCGGCATGTGCCAAGCATTTTGTAGGGTATGGAGCCAGCGAGTCGGGCCGTGACTACAATTCCACCTTCATTCCCGAGCGTCTTCTCCGCAACGTCTATCTGCCTCCCTTCGAGGAAGCATGCAAGGCGGGATGCCTCACTTATATGTCATCGTTCAACGACAATGACGGAGTGCCGGCGTCGGGCAACAAGTTTGTGCTCACCGACATACTCCGTGGCGAATGGGGCTTCAAAGGCTTCGTCGTCTCTGACTGGGCAAGCGTAGGTGAGATGGTCAACCACGGTTTCTGCGCCGACAACAAAGAAGCCGCAATGAAAGGCTTCAACGCCGGCGTAGACATGGAGATGGAGAGCGGCACCTATATCGCCCATATCAAGGAACTTCTCGACGAGGGCAAAATCAACATGGCTGACATCGACCGTTCCGTCGCCAACATACTACGCGTGAAATTCATGCTCGGACTCTTCGACAACCCCTATGTCGTGACCCCGCAGGAAGTGAAATATTGCGACGAGCATCTTGCCGCCGCAAAAGAGGCTGCCGTCAAGAGCGCGATACTTCTCAAAAACGACAATGACGTGCTTCCGCTATCTTCGGGTGTAAAACGAATACTCCTCACCGGCCCGCTTGCCGATGCGCATCATGACCAGATGGGCACATGGGTGTTTGACGGCGAAAAAGACCGCACTGTCACCCTTCTTGACGCGCTCCGCAACGAGTACGGCGATGACGTGACCGTAGTCTATGAACCCGCACTCGGTTACAGCCGTGACAAGAACGAGGCAGGTATATCCCGTGCTGTAAACGCAGCGCGCGGTGTCGATGCCGTCATCGCTGTCGTGGGTGAGGAATCAATCCTTTCCGGCGAGGCTCACTGTCTTGCCGACCTCAATCTTGTAGGCGCACAGGGCAAACTCATCGAAGCCCTTTCACGCACCGGCAAACCGCTCGTTACCGTGGTAATGGCAGGTCGACCGCTCACAATCAAGAAGCAGCTTGACGAGTCTGACGCACTTCTCTACTCATTCCACCCCGGTACAATGGGAGGTCCGGCACTTGCCGACCTTATTTTCGGCAAGGAAAGCCCGAGCGGCAAGACTCCTGTCACCTTCCCTGCCGCAGTAGGTCAGATACCCATCTATTACAGCAAGAATGCAGGCAGCCGTCCCGCCCACGGCACGGAAACCCTTATCGACGACATACCTCAGGAAGGAGGACAGACGTCACTCGGCAACACATCCTACTGGCTTGATGCCGGATTCGGTCCGCTCTTCCCCTTCGGCTACGGTCTTTCCTACGGTAAATTTGACTATTCCGATATCTCCATCGATAAAAACGCCTATACAAAGGATGACTGCATAACCGCAAGCGCAACCCTCACCAACAGCGGCAAGCACAAGGCTACGGAGGTAGCACAATTATATATCCGCGATCATGCCGGATCGGTCACCCGCCCTGTCAAGGAGCTGAAAGGATTCAAGCGCGTCACGCTTGCTCCCGGCGAGTCTACCACCGTCACTTTCAACCTTTCGGTCAGCGACCTCGCTTTCTATGGAGCCGACATGACCAAGAAAGTCGAGCCGGGCGACTTCACCCTCTGGATAGGCGGTGACAGCGACTGCGCTCTTTCCACACCCTTCACAGTTGAATAATCAACCAAATAAACAAACCAATAATTACCTAAAACCATGATGCAATGAAAAAATTGTCATTATTTCTGATTTCGATATTGACAGTCCTCTGCGCCAATGCAAAGGATATCAATGTCACAGGTACAGTAACAGCTGCGTCTGACGGCGAGCCGCTCATCGGCGCGACCGTAATGGTCAAAGGCACCTCCAACGGTGTATCGACCGACATAGACGGCGGCTTCGCCCTCACCGCCCCTGAAGGCTCGGTAATCGAGTTCAAATATGTGGGCTACAAACAGCAGTCAGTCAAGGTGACCGACTCCACTCCGCTCGACATCGTGCTTCACGAAGATGCGACCATGCTTGATGAAGTAGTTGCCGTAGGTTACGGCACACAGCGCAAGAGCGTGGTCACCGCCGCCATCTCAAAAATCGATGACGAAAAACTATCGCTTACCGCACCGGTGCGTATGGACAACGCCCTCAAGGGTCTTACCTCCGGCGTCACCGTCACCTCATCGTCAGGTCAGCCCGGAGCTGCCGCACGTGTAAGAGTGCGCGGTATAGGTACAATCAACAATTCCGACCCTCTCTACATCGTTGACGGTATGCCTATCGAAGGCGGCCTCGACTACCTCAACCCCAGCGATATCCAGTCAATCGAGGTGCTTAAAGACGCCGCTTCGGGCGCTGTCTACGGTGCCCGCGCAGCCAACGGTGTAATCCTTGTCACCACCAAGAGCGGAAGCAAAGGCAGAACCAACATCACCTACGACTTCTCTTACGGATGGCAGACCGCATGGAAACACCGCGACGTGCTCAACGCCACCGAATATGCCGTCATGATGAATGAAGGCTCGCTCAACGCCGGTATCGCCGCACCTTACGCCGACCCCTATTCCTACGGCGAAGGATTTGACTGGCAGGATGCAGTGTTCAATGACAACGCCCCCGTGATGAATCATCAGGTAAGTATCAGCGGCGCATCGGAAAAGGTAAACTACTTCCTCTCGCTCGGCTACTATACCCAGGAAGGTATAATCGGCGGAAACTTCGACCGCTCCAACTATCAGCGTCTCACACTCCGCAGCAACAACACCTACACCGTATTTGATGAGTCAAAGAACCGCAACTTCCTCAACAACCTCAAAGTCACTGTCAACGCTTCTTACGCCCGCGTAAAGAGCAAAGGTATCGAGACCAACTCCACCTGGGGTTCTCCGCTCGGCTCGGCGCTCTCAATCTCCCCGATACTTACCCCCTATCTCGAAGGCGACCTCGCAAAGCAGCAGCTGGACTATTATAAGGACAATGTAAATTATGTGCCTCTTTACGGAGCCAACGGACTTCTTCTGACCAATCCCGAAGTGTTCGGCAGCTATCAGGAAATGGCAAACCCCATCGCCAATATGTCACTCCCCGGCGACAAGGGATGGAGCCACAAGTTTGTAGGCAACTTCATCGGCGAACTCCAGATCTGGGACAACCTTAAATACCGCATCAGCTACGGCGCCGACCTCTCATTCTGGGGTAACGACGGCTATACCAAGGAATATTATCTACGCTCGGGCGCAAGCCAGACTTTCTCATCGGCATACTCGTCAAAAAGCCAGGGTACAGTATGGCAGCTTGAAAACACCCTCAGCTACGACAAGAGCATAGGCGACCACAACTTCTCGATACTCCTCGGTCAGTCGGCAAAGCAGAGCAGCGGCTCATACCTCTCCGGCGCCCGCAACAACATCATCGACTATAACCGTCCCTATATCGACGCATCAACCGGTCAGGCAGCCGAAGGAGACCAAAGTTCATCGGGCGCACCCAACGCCAAGGCAAAACTTGCCTCACTCTTCGCCCGTGTAAGCTATGACTACGATGCCCGCTATATGGTACAGGCTACCATACGCCGCGACGGTTCAAGCCGCTTCGGTTCCAACAACCACTGGGCTACATTCCCCTCATTCTCTCTCGGATGGAACATCCAGAACGAGCCTTACATGAAAGATATCTTCCCCGAATGGTGGAACAACGCCAAGGTTCGCTTCTCCTGGGGTAAGAACGGTAACGAAAACATCGGCGACTTCCTTTACATCGCCCTCGCAAGCTCTGGCAACAACGCCATCTTCGGTCGTGACGAGACAGTGGTCAACGGCGTGAAGGCATCCATCCTCCCCAACAAGAATCTCCGCTGGGAAGAGTCGACCCAGACCGACGTGGGTATCGACCTCAGCTTCCTCAACAACGCTTTGACATTCAGTGTCGACTACTACAACAAGCGCACCGACGGCATGCTGATGAACATGCAGGTACCCGCCTATGTAGGCGAATCAGTACCTGTGGGTAATGTCGGCAAGATGGAAAACTCCGGTGTAGAAATGGAACTCAACTACAACCTTGCAGTAGGAGACTGGATCTTCGGCGTAGGAGGCAACCTCACCTATCTCAAGAACAAACTTATCGACTATGGTAATTCAGAAGGATGGGCAAACCTTGACTCTTTCCAGGGCACAGGCGCCATCACCCGCGCACAGAACGGACTCCCCTTCCCCTTCTTCTACGGTTTCAAGACCGACGGCATCATCCAGAACCAGGCTGAAGCCGATGCATACAACGCCAAATACACCGGCGGTTACTTCACCGACGCGGTACCGGGCGACGTACGCTTCGTGGATACGGACGGTGACGGTCAGCTCACCGAAAATGACCGTACAAAAATCGGTAAGGGCATGCCCGACTGGACTTATGGCTTCAATGTCAACGTACAATGGAAAGGGATAGCGCTCAGCGCGATGTTCCAGGGCACTGCAGGTAACGACATCTTCGATGCGACCCGCCGTATCGACGCCGTAGCCTCCAACCTCCCCTCATGGATGCTCGGACGCTGGACTGGTGAAGGCACATCCAACCGCATACCGCGCTATGTACGCGGCGACGGCAGAAACTGGGTGTCATCCGACCTCCTTATCTACGACGGCGACTACATGCGCCTGAAAAACATAATGTTGAGCTACACCCTCCCGCGCCAGCTCACCCGCAAGGTCGCAGTGGAAAACTTCCGCGTCTACGTATCAGCCGAGAATCTCTTCACCTGGACCAAGTATCACGGATTTGACCCCGAAATCTCATCGGGCGGCAGATCACTCGGCATCGACTACGGTGTCTACCCGCAGCCGCGTGTATGGACAGTAGGCTTCAACATTCAATTCTAATCATCGCTAAAATCATGAATAATAAGATGAAAAACTATAAATATATCGCGTCAGCACTGTTTACCGCAGCACTGACCCTCACCGGATGTTCCGACTCGTTTCTTGATGTGAAGTCGCCTACACAGACCACCATCGACGAGTATTTCACCACCGACGCCCATATCGCCGAGGCTGTCGTGGCGGCATACGACCCCCTGCACTGGCCCGACTGGGCAATGGATGAATACAATCCCGTCAACATCATGAGCGACATCATGGCTGATGACTTCTGGATCGGCGGTTCGGACAAGACCGACAACGCCAACTGGCACTACATGATGAACTTCGAAGCGCGCCCCAATGCTGTAATCTCAGGTCTGTGGACCGATGCCTACAGCGGTATCAAGCGTTGCAACGACGTGATGGGTTACATGGCAAACGGCATACCCGACATGTCACAGAAGAATCACGACTACTACGAGGCACAAGTAAGGACTCTCCGCGTGTTCTATTACAACTGGCTGTGGAAATTCTGGGGCAACGTGGTCTATTTCGAGACCAACTTTGAAGGCGCGCCCTATCTCGGCACACAATATACCGCCGACGAGGTGTACGACTTCATGATCGCCGACCTCGAAAAGGCAATCGCCCTCGACGCACTCCCCATGACCGAGACCGATGCCAACCTCGGTCGCGTGACCAAGGCGATGGCATACATGCTCTACTCTGAAATCGTGATGTATCAGAACGACGAGGAACGCTATCCTACCGCCCTCAAATACATGACCGAAATCATCAACGAGCCTGCCTACGACCTCAACCCCGACTACGCCAACATCTTCAAGGAGGATGGCGAATGGACCTCCGAATCGATATTTGAGGTAAACTACAAGGATGACAACGCGATACGCGACTGGGGTTCGCCCCTTGCGGCAGGCGGCACAGTGCTGCCCAACCTTCTCAGCCCGAATAACTGGCCTGGAGGTACCGACGGACATGATGGCGGCTGGGGCTTCTGCCCGGTACGTCAGGAAACCTACGACCGCTATGAGGAAGGCGACACACGCCGCGACGCTACCTGCTGGAACGCCGGAGCCGTGGGCGCAAGCTATAACAAGCGTTATCAGGACACCGGTTTCTTCCTTGAGAAATATGTGGCAATCACCGGCAACAACGCCGACCAGAAAGCTTCTCCCGAACTTAACTGGAACAACAATCTCCGCATCTACCGCTACTCCGAGACCCTGCTCAACGCAGCCGAACTGATACTCCGCGGAGCCGGCGCCGGAAGCGCGCAGGATTATCTCGATAAGGTGCGCAGCCGTGCAGGCGTAGCCTCGATACCCGCCACTCTCGACAATGTAATCGAGGAACGTCACCTTGAATTTGTAGGCGAAGGCAAGCGTTACTGGGACCTTATCCGCACAGGCAAGGCTGCCACAGTACTCGTGCCCGACCAGTACGGCTACCGCACAAACACCTGGAGCGAGTCGAAGAAATATCTGCCGATACCGCAGAGCGAAATCGACAAGGCTCAGGGCACACTCAAACAGAACAACTACTAAAAATCAATATCCAGAAAATCACATAAGATGAAAAAGATATTCAACAGCATAATTTCGCTCGGCTTACTGCTCGGACTCAGCCTTACGGGCTGCTCCCCCGACAAGTTTGACACAGTCGACCCCAATGCCATCCCGGAGGCAAGCGACATCAACGTGACAGTGACCGTTGACCAGGAGACCAACGAGTACACACTCACCCTCAACAATCCCGGATATTACCCGGTGTGGACAATCCACACAAGCGACACCAAGCAGGATATCTCCACGCGCCCGGTGTGCAAAGGCATCATCACTGTCGCCGGCACATACCAGGTTGAAGTGAGGATGGGTAACCGCAACGGTATCTCAAAAGGCTCGAAGGTAGTGGAGATAAATATCGAGAACACTCTCGTGGATTATGCTCCCTACATGCGCCGACTCACCAACGGCGACAGCAAGACATGGATGTTTGCCGCCGACCTCCAGGGTCACCTCGGATGCGGACCTTCCGGGACTGAAGGACTGGAATGGTGGAGTGCCGACCCCCACAACAAAGAGGGTGTGGGCATGTATGAAAACCGCTTCATCTTCGCTGAAAACGGCGGCACGTCATCGGGCAAGTACACCTACGACCCCGGTACAAGCGGCACAATCTACGTGAACACCGGCATCACATCGCTTCCCCCTTACTCCGACACCAATCCCAATGACGGCGTGGACTTCTCGGCACCCGCGCAACTTAACGAGACCACGTTCCAGCTTGTGACCGAAGGCACCGACATGTTCCTCGTGTTCCCCAAAGGCACCCTGCTCGGCTACCTGCCTTTCACCGAGGCTTACGACAACCCGAAGTTCAAGGTACACTCGATTACCAACGACAATATCGAACTGTCAATCGACAACGGCAATATCGCATGGCACTACATACTTGGTCTTGAAGGCGAACCGGCGTTCAACGGATTCAAGTATGACAGCGAGTTCAATATATGGCGCACAGCCAACGTGACCCTCGGCAGCTTCTACTATGCTCCCGGATGGGCACAGATTGCCGATCCCGAGTACACCGTGACCGACAAGGGATATACCGTGACTCTCCCGGCAGCCACCACCGACCAGTGGCAGGCACAGATGCCGCTTATCACCGACATCGCCGTCAATGCAGCCACCAACTATGACTTCTCAGTGATACTCAACTCATCGACCGACCATCCGGGCGTCACAGTGAAGCTCACCCAGGACGGCGACGACGGCAACTTCCTCTTTGAGGAAAGAGTCGAGCTGAAGGCATACGAAGATTTCATATTCTACAAGTCTGACCTCCCCGGTATCGACGCTCCCGCACTCAAGCTCGTGCTTGACTTCGGAGGCAATGCCGAGAACACCGAAATCACCATCAGCAACATCGTGCTCAAAGACCATGCCAACGATGACGGCACTGTGCTTCCGCCCGATGAGCCGGAGCAGCCCGAAGCTCCCGTGACATGGGTTGACGATGCTAACCTATGGACCGCCGCCACTTACACTACCGAGTTCTGGTATGCACCCGGATGGGCGCAGATAGCCGACCCGGAGTTTGTCGAGAGCGGCAAGGATTTCACCGTCACCTTCCCGACGGCAACCACCGACCAATGGCAGGCACAGGTGAAACTCCACTCCGACATCACCACATCGGCTGAGAAGCAGTATGACTTCCGCATAGTCATGAACTCCACAACCGATATTGCCGGCGCGACAGTGAAACTGGTACTCTCAGGAGGAGGCGACAACGACAATGTATATTACATGGCTGAAAGAGTTCCCCTCACCGCTTACGACGACTGCGAGTTCAAGTGGGTCAACATGCCGGGTATCGACATGGACAAGGTGAGCCTCGTGCTTGACTTCGGCGGCTGCGGCGACAACACGGTAGTAAATGTGTCGAAGATTCATCTGCAGGAACATCACGAATAACCGCAAAGTACAATTTTCAAGGTAAAAAGAGTCTCCTGTCAAGGAGGGAATTAGTTTAGGTTTATTTCACGGGGCTGTGCCATTTCAATCGGGCACGGCCCCTTTCATATCTATCCCTCCATTTTTAACAATCAGGCAGAACAGTTGACCCGATGAAATTTGTTATTATGACAAAACGGTCAACTATCTGTTTATGAAAGCTACGTATAAGATATTAGTGATGATGATATTCGCGCTCGCCTCTTTCGCTAAGGGGTGGGCACAGATGCCCATCAAGATATATGTGGCACCGCAGGTAGCTCCCGACTCCGCCGACATCGCGTATTACGGCAAGGAACATTTCTGGCGCGCGGCGGGTGAGGTGTTCGGCTTCAATATCGGTCTATGGGCGTTTGACCGCTATGTTCAGAAAGGTGATTTCGCCTATATATCATTGCACACGATCAAGGAAAATTTCAAGCACGGGTTCAAGTGGGACAACGACAAGCTCGGCACCAACATGTTTGCCCATCCCTACAACGGCAACCTCTTTTTCAACGCGGCGCGCTCCAACGGCTACAATTTCTGGAAGTCGGAACTGTTTGCCATCGGCGGAAGCGCGATGTGGGAGCTGTTCATGGAGTGTGAGTACCCGTCGACCAACGATATCATCGCCACTCCTATCGGAGGCGCGGCGATCGGCGAGGTATGTTTCCGTGCTTCGGATGCTGTGCTCGATGACCGGCTTACAGGTGCGGCGCGTTTCGGGAGGGAATTTGCCGCCTTCCTGATTTCGCCTATGCGCGGTCTCACGCGAATACTCACCGGCGATGCGTGGCGTGTACGCCCGACATCGGGTCGGCAGTTCGGAACCCCGAATTTCGCGATGGAGTTTTCGCTCGGTGCGCGTATGCTTGAATTCCGTCATGAGAGATATGATGCAAGTATAGGGGCGGCGGCTGAAATCAACATAGAGTATGGCGACCGCTTCGAGGTGAAAAGCACTAAGCCCTACGACTACTTTACATTTCGCGGTTGTGTAAACATAGTAAATTCCCAACCGCTCTTAGGGCAAATCGAAATCAAGGGCCGACTGCTCGCGCGCGAGCTGCTTGAAAAGGAACGGCAACACATGAGCATCGGACTTTATCAGCACTTTGATTTCTACGATTCCGATACGATTTCCACCGTTTCGGCAAAAGTTCCTTACAAACTCGGCATTCCCGCAAGTCTCGGCTGCGGAGTGATGTTTCGCGACATCGAGCGTCACCGCTTCGTGATTGACGCATACGCCCACGCCAATGCCGTGATACTCGGCTCGGTACTGTCAGACTACTACGATGTTGATGAGCGCAACTATAATCTTGCAAGCGGATTCTCGCTCAAAGGGGGTGTCAACCTGGTATTTGACAAGCGCAAATTCTCACTTTCGCTTTCCAACGAGTATTACCGGCTGTTTACATGGAAGGGATACCGTCGCGGCACCAATCTGGAAAACGTCGATTACCGTACACTTGATGCACAAGGCGACAAGTCGGTTGCATCGTTCAACGTGACAGAGCTGCGCGCCGACCTTCGGGTGTGGAAAAAGATGTATGCCACCTTCACATTTTCCAATTATCTGCGGTCGACCCATTACCGCGACTACCCCCACGTGCTGTCCAATTCCTTCGCCCTGCGCCTGATGCTCACCTACAAGCTCTAATGTAATGAAATATGAGACATCCCGGCGATATCTTTGCAGCAAATAGCTTACCAGGCTGCTAAGAAAACCGGATGGTAAACATAATTTTGATGATTTATCAAAATTGTACTATCTTTGTGGTCAGGGTATGCCAGCATAAAGAGTTATGAGACAGACCCGAACATTTTTTCTTAAGGTGTTATTGAAATTATCTTCTATTATCAAACTTGGCGGTTTAATAATGCAGTGAAGATTATTAGCGATAGCACCTACACTGGATGTACATATATGCTACTGCTTGGTAACATATTGCCTGTTCGGTGTGGGGCTATTGCTTTATCTACTGCATAGGTACGCCAAGACCTGATAATAAGATAAAGCAAATACAATTCCTCACACCTTTTTTATATCTAATTAATAACGCTTTGACAGGGGAAGGAGAAGCAAAAAGAGAAAGCCATGAACAGAGCAAAAAAGTACAGATTCAGAGCATTAAGTGTGATGGCGGCGACTGCGTTGATTCTCACAAGCTGCACATCGGATGAACCCACTCCGGAAAAACCGTCACAACCCGAGCCGGCGCCTGAAGTGCCGGGAGGGGAACCGGGCGACACAATCGCGGTAAAACTCGGCTATTCGCTTAACGTGACAGAAGAGAACATCACGGCACGCTCAGCAGAAAGTCGCGCGGTTGAGGGGCGCGACCTTATCGGGGTCACGATCAGTAAAGTGAATAAAAATGAAGAGCATTGGGGACGATCTATTTCCTATGCTTTCGGAGTGTTTGACGACATCGATAAAGTAGTGTTTAAACTCGTGAAAGGCACTACCTATTGTATCCAGGTCAATTACTATCCTGATGCAAAAGAGATTGTCTACAAGTATACCGACGGACATTACGGGGCTCCATTCAGCAATTTCTTCGGCACGACATACACCATAAACGAGCCGGAATACACTTCGGAACAAAACGGCGACGCCGGTATCCAGCCCATGTCAAACCATTATCAGGCAACCGGAAATTATACAAGCGGCAATGACCTCACCCGTGGCAAAACACCAATCTATATGGGGCAGATAAATGAGATAAAGATTGGTGAAGAAAACTCGTCGATAGAAGTGCCACTCGAACTCTGCCTTATGGGAATCACCCTCAAATGCAACAATTTCACAAGCGGGAAGATTGCAGTGTCATTTGATAATTTCACCACGGAATATAATCCCGGCGATGAGATGTCTACTTCCCTGCAGATTTTACCCAACTATTATGACTGGATGAATGACAGGTACTATTATGACAACCGCACAGCAAATCATCCCTACGACCGCGTGGAAGTATATTACAAACCGGATAACGAGAAGCGTTATCTTCTTGCCGCAAAGACTGTCGACTGGAAACCGGGAGTGAATTATGTGTTCAACTTCAATCTTGAAGAACGAGCCGACGGTTCATTCGGGCTGCTCCTCCCTTCCGAACAAGGTCTGGTCGATGAAGAAGCGTTCTTCGACTGAGATGCGGGCCTACTTCAGGTCGCCCGATACAAGTAAGATAATAGAGCGAGGGTGCATCAGAGTTCTGATGCACCCTCGCTTCATATAAGTTAGTGGGGATTAAGCGGTGGGATCGATTTTCTTGTAACGCGGTACAAGGAGCTTCATGATTGCCCAGCCGACAAGGTAGGCAACACCGCAGATGCAGAATACCACGAAATAACCGGCAGGCTTGCCTTCATAGCTCATGAACGCCATGCGGGTCTGGGCAGCGTAGTCAAACAGCACACCCGAACCGAGGTTGATAAGGAACGAACCTATACCACCCGCCATACCGCCGATACCGATAATGGTAGCGATGGTGCTCTTGGGGAACATGTCGCCTACTACAGAGTAGATGTTGGCACTCCATGACTGGTGAGCCGCACCGGCGATACCTATGATTATAATCGGCATCCAGGGCGACAGCGAGCTGAGGGGCTGCGCTGCAAGAGCCAGCAAGGGGAACACGGCGAAAATGAGCATCGCCTTCATACGTGCGGAATATGAATCCACAGTCACGCCGCGACGTGCGGCACGGTCCATGAAGATTGTAGGCAATTTACCGCCATAGATTGACAACATGGTGATAAGATAGAGTACAAAAATCATGAGCATACCCTCGCCAGAAGAAGTGGAAAGCTTGAACACGTCGGTGATGTAGGCGGGCGTCCAGAAGAGGAAGAACCACCACACACCGTCGGTGAGGAATTTGCCGAAGAACACGGCCCATGTCTGCGGATACTTGAAACATTTGAAGAACGGGATAGTAGCAGTCTCGCTGTCTTCAATCTCCGCCTTTTCCTTTGGTGTCTCCTCGGGAGCATCATCGTCCTGCTCGATATAAGCAAGCTCAGCCTCGTTGACACGCGGATTTTCAGCCGGTTTCTTGTAGAGGAAAATCCAGAATCCCATCCAGACGAAACCGAGGGCACCGATGATGACAAACGCCATCTCCCAGCCGTTACCCCAGCCTATGCTCTGGAAATACTTGGCGAGCGGGCCGATGGTAAAAGGAGCAATCAACGCACCCACAGCAGAGCCGGCATTGAAAATGGCGGTTGCAAACGCACGGTCGCGCTTCGGGAAATATTCGGCGGTAACCTTGATGGCGGCAGGGAAGTTGCCCGCCTCACCAAGAGCGAGGATAGTACGTGCGACAAGGAAGAAGTAAACCGACACGGTAGCAATGGTCACGGCGATGTCGCCTGTAGCCTGAACAAGGCCGGCGGCACTGTCAAGACCAAGATAGCCTTCAGTGGCGATACCGCAGACAGCGTGAAGACACGCACCTGCCGACCACACACCGATTGCCCAGAGATAACCCTTCTTTGTACCCATCCAGTCGATGAATCGACCGGCAAGGAGGTTAGCCACGGCATAGACGATGGAGAACACAGCCGTGATAAGACCGTAGTTGGCATCAGTCCAGTGGAACTCGGGAGAAATGAACTCTTTCCAGGTAAGCGAAAGCACCTGACGGTCCATATAGTTGACAGTCGTCGCCAGGAAGAGCAACAGACATATTGTCCAACGGAAGCTCGTCATTTTCTGATTAACGGCTGCAAGTGGAGTCGTGGTAGCCATAATCAGAATTTGAAGTAGTTTTTAGCGTTGTTGTAGCAAATGTCCTCAATCATCTGATTTACGCGCTCAGCCTCATAGCCGGTGTAAGGAATCTCGCCGTTCTCGACATCAGTACCGACAAGGTTACAGAGTGTGCGGCGGAAATATTCATGACGCGGATAAGAGAGGAATGAACGCGAGTCGGTAAGCATACCTACAAAGCGGCTGAGCAGACCGAGCAGAGAAAGAGCGTTCATCTGCTTCTGCATACCATCTTTCTGGTCCAGGAACCACCAGCCTGAGCCAAACTGGATTTTTCCGGGGACTGAACCGTCCTGGAAATTGCCGAGCATGGTGGCAATCACCTCGTTGGCACAAGGATTGAGGTTATAGAGGATAGTCTTTGTTAGCTTACCGCGGCTGTTGAGCTTGTCAAGATACTTTGCACAAGACTTGGCAGTGTTGAACTCACCGATGGAGTCGAAGCCGGTATCGGGACCGAGCAGCTTGAACATCTTTGAGTTGTTGTTACGGATAGCACCGTAGTGGAACTGCTGTGTCCAGCCCGAAGCATAATCCATCTCGCCAAATACAATCATCATAGCGCTTTTGAACTTGTCGATTTCCTCATGGGTAAGCTCCTTGCCTCCATATACCTTGTCGAAGATAGCGTCAATCTCGGCATCGGTATAGTCAGCTGCGTAAAATTCCTCGATACCGTGGTCAGACAGACGGCATCCCATCTCCTCGAAGAAGTCGTGACGCTTCTGAAGGGCGTCGACCATGTCGCTGAACTTGTTGATTGTCACCCCCGACACCTCGGCGAGTTTCTCTACATAGGCGCGGAACTCGGCGGGATTCTCGACAGCCATAGCCTTGTCGGGACGCCAAGTGGGGAGCATCTTTATCTCAAAGCCGCTGTCGCGTACCTGCTTGTGATATTCAAGCGAGTCAACGGGGTCGTCGGTAGTGCAGACAGTCTCCACGTTGTAACGGCGCATAAGACCGCGGGCGGTCATATTGGGGTCGTTCTGCAGCTTGTCGTTACACTCGTCGAAGATTTCACGTGCGGTGGTAGGGTTAAGCAGCTTGTCGATACCGAAAGCAGTCTTAAGCTCAAGATGAGTCCAGTGATAAAGGGGGTTACGGAAAGTATAGGGAACTGTCTCAGCCCACTTTTCAAATTTCTCCCAGTCGGTAGTGTCGGTACCGGTGCAGAAACGCTCGTCGACACCGTTGGAACGCATGGCGCGCCATTTGTAGTGGTCGCCGCCGAGCCATATCTCGGTTATCGACTTAAACTTATGGTCGTCGGCAACCATCTTGGGAATCAAGTGGCAGTGATAGTCTATGATGGGCATTTTCGCTGCATGCTCATGGTACAGTTTCTGTGCGGTTTCAGTCTGCAACAGAAAGTTTTCATCCATAAAAGGTTTCATCGTTGTTTCTTAAGGTTAAAGGGTTACACCATTTTTGAAAATAGCGATTTCATGAATACCGCTCTTTTCAGAATTTACGAGACGGCCGCTTGCCACCTCGATTACATACTTGACAAAGCGCGCGAGCACTTCATCCATCGACTCATCCTCGACAAGCACCCCGGCATTGAAGTCAATCCATGCCGGCTTGCGCGAGGCGAGACCGGAATTGGTCGATATCTTCATCGTAGGCACAAATGTGCCGAACGGAGTACCGCGACCGGTGGTGAAGAGCACCATCTGGCAGCCGGCTGCGGCAAGCGCGGTGGAAGCCACAAGGTCATTACCGGGCGCCGACAGGAGGTTCAAGCCGTGATTGTGGATACGCTCACCATATTCGAGCACACCGTAAACCGGGCTCTTTCCCGATTTCTGTGTACAGCCGAGCGCCTTCTCTTCCAAAGTGGATATACCGCCAGCCTTGTTGCCTGGAGAGGGATTCTCACCGACAGGCTCCCCATGGCTGAGAAAATATTCCTTGAAATTGTTGATAAGGTCGATTGTCTGACCCAACAGGGCATCATCGGCACAACGCTTCATGAGTATTGTCTCGGCGCCAAACATTTCGGGCACTTCGGTAAGCACGGTAGTACCGCCCTGCGACTCGCAGAGGAAATCGGAGAATGCGCCGAGGAGCGGATTAGCGGTAATGCCGGAGAAACCGTCGGAGCCGCCGCACTTCAAGCCGATGCGTAACTTTGATGCAGGCACGGGAGTACGCTGCAATCCCTTTGCATTATTGTAGAGGGAGCGCAGAATTTCAAGACCTGCCTCAACTTCATCGCCTTCCACTTCCTGACACACCATGAACTTCACGCGGTCACGGTCGTAGTCGCCGCAAAATTCCTCAAACACCTTGGGCTGATTGTTCTCGCAACCGAGGCCTACGACAAGAATACCTCCCGCGTTGGGGTGATGCACCATGTCGCGGAGTATCTTCTTTGTATTCTCATGGTCATCGCCAAGCTGCGAACAGCCGTAATTGTGGGGGAATCCGAATATACCGTCGACACCCTCGGCACCTGTCTCCGCATTAAGACGGTCGACAATCTGCTTCACGATACCGTTAACACAGCCGACAGTCGGGATTACCCATATCTCGTTACGGATACCGACCTGACCGTCGGCGCGCACATAGCCGTCAAAGGTGAGTTCCGGCTCGGTTGCAGAGACCTCGGCGGGAGCGTCACCGTTGATTTTTATGTCGGAATAATCGAGCTGACCGGCAAGATTGGTCTTAATATCGTTATGGTCAAGGTAGGAGCCCTCTTTCACGTCATGAAGCACATGACCGATGGGGAAACCGTACTTGATGACATTCTCGCCCTCAGCGATATCCTGCAAGGCAACTTTATGCCCTGCAGGAATATCGGTGACGAGAGTGATGGTCTTTCCGTCGATTTCTATAACCGTCCCCTTCGTGAGGGGAGTGATTGCCACGGCTACATTGTCGGCGGAATTTATCTTTATGTATTCCTTCATAATCAGAGGATAGTCTTGACGGTTTCGAGCATACCCTTGTCACGGATGGAATCAAGATACTCAACCACGAGGTCGGTAAGACCGGGGATGGTGTTGAGATTGCCGTGATCCTTCCATATAAGCTCGTCGGCAGCGAGAACGCCTTCAGCCACCTTGCGGGTATCACCGGTAGCCCAGAGGTCGGTGAGAAGCTGCATGATCTGCGGGTCGTCGTTAGGCACGATGTCGGCACCGTCGGCACGTTTTCCACCCTTGTAATAAGTGATGATTGCAGCAAGACCGAGCACGATACCCTTGGGAAGTTCACCCTTACGCTCCAGATAAGTCTTGAGACCGGGAAGGTCGCGAGTCTGGAATTTCGGGAAGGAGTTAAGCATGATTGAGGTAACCTGGTGGTCAACATAAGGATTGTCGAAGCGCTCAAGCACACTCTCGCCATACTTCTTCAGCTCGTCCATCGGGAGATTGAGGGTCTGCATGAGTTCGTCGAACTGCACCTTGCGGATATACTCGCCGAGCACGGGATGATTGCAGGCATCGCGCACGATGTCGACACCCGACAGGTAGCTTACGGGTGAAAGCACTGTGTGAGGACCGT
The DNA here is from genome assembly GCA_003150235.1 of Bacteroidales bacterium. Taxonomy (GTDB): domain Bacteria; phylum Bacteroidota; class Bacteroidia; order Bacteroidales; family Muribaculaceae; genus Muribaculum. The sequence goes on along the minus strand of QAMW01000017.1, from coordinate 52,737 downwards.
TAAGCAGAGTCACCTTTCTTTCATGATAAGGAGCCTCGGAATCGGTGATAATCACGTTAAGACCTGCCTTCTCAGCGGGGAACTCGGCACGAAGCTCCTCGATTGACATGTTTTCCGGTTTCTCGATAACCCAGAGGTGGAAAGCCTCGCCCTGTACAACGACATTGTCCTTGTAACCGAGTTTTTCCTGAATCTGGTTGATTTCCTTGCGGGGGAATCCCGGAACGATACGGTCAACGAGAGTGGCGCATACATAATTATATGTATTGAACCAATTCTTGAATGCCTCATAGTCGGCGCCGAGGTCCTCTTTCCAAAGGTTGATAGTGCGGTTGATGCAATCTTTAAGATGATGACCGTTCTCAAATATCAGCTCGCAGGGCATTATGATAAGGCCCTTGTCGGCAGCCCCGTTGAAGGTCTTGAAACGACGATAGAGAAGCTGTGTAAGACGTGCGGGATAGTTTTCGCAGGGAGTATCGGTAAACTTACTTTCAGCGTTAAAGGTAATACCTGCCTCGGTAGTGTTGGAAATCACGAAACGAATCTCGGGCTGATCGGCAAGACCCATGTAAGCGTCAAACTGCTCGTAGGGGTTAAGACCGCGGCTGAGACAGTCGATACGGGTGAGCGAGTTTACCACCTCGCCATTGAGACGACCCTGAAGGTTGACATGATACATGCAGTCCTGTCCCTGAAGAAGATTCATGGGGAATGCCATACGTGTACCCTGAAGTACAACCACTGAAGCATTGAAATCGGTGGTGTCATTCATGTTTTTTACGATCCAGTCCACGAAAGCGCGGAGGAAGTTACCTTCACCGAATTGAATAATTTTTTCGGGAGCGACTGCCTTGGGGGCGGTAAGTTTATTTAATACTTTCATAACAAGATATGTGTTAGTTGTTTATTTGGTTTATAGTTTAGGGTTTATAGTTTAGAGTTTAGGTTTAGCGGGTGACCAACTGTCGTTGATATCGAAGATGGCGGCATCAACGTAACGACGCGCCGTGGAGGCATCGGGATTTGACGCCCACTTGACACGCCCGTCGGCTGACGCGCCTTCGCCGGTCGAGCCAAACTCGCCGTAGCGCGCGGTCGATTCGTTGTCAGGGTTACGCCAGTTGTCCCAACCGGTCGGGGCGATATGGCGGTCCATCTCGCAGTCGATAAACATAGTGAAGGCGTATGGGCGCCAGGGACGGCCGAGATACACCTTCTCGACTCCGGGCGCCGCTTTGAGGCGGCAACGGTTAAACACATAACCGACTTCCACATCTTTCGGGGTGGAAGCGGCAGTGATATATGAGTCACGCTTCGAGTAGATGGTGCAATCCTCAAAAAGCGCCGTGGCGGGACCGAAAATAAAATCAGTGGTACCCTCTATATAACATCCGAGGAAATAAAGGCGAGAGTTTTTGCCTCCGGTAAAGATGGTATCCTGATTCCCGAGGAAGCGGCAGTTGATGAATGAGAGACGGTCGCCCTCAGTGTGAAGCGCGACTGCCTGCCCGAGCTGCTCGGCATTATTCTCGATGGTGAGATTGCGGAAAGTCATGTCGCAACCCTCGACCTTAACGGTGTAGGTGCGGAATGTGCCCATCTTGTTTATGTTGGCATGGTCGCTGAAGGTGATTATGGTGCTGTCGACCGACTCTCCCACAAATTCCACATTCTCAAGCCATGAAGGAATGACGAGCTTTTCGCGGTAGACACCGTTTTTGATATTTACCGTCACGGTGTAGTCCATGAAGGCGCGTATGCCCTCCATCGCCTCGGTCAAGGTAGTGTAGTCGCCGGAACCGTCCTGAGCCACGGTGATATTGCGTTTATACTCCGCCGCCCCGAGCGGCATTGCTGCCGTCAGGGCGAAGAGAAGGATTGATATTATTGATAGGTGACGTAACATGGCGTGATATATAATATATGTTACTTGGTGACACGGAACCAGTCGACATCGAGCCATCCGCTATCGTTGCTATGCCACGGGCGCACACAGAAGAGACCGAACTTGGCACCTATCCAGTGACCTTCGCGCACATTGAGCGGCTTGCCGAAACGGGTGAATTTCTTGCCGTCAAGACTGTAGAAGAATGTAGCCTCAGCTGTGTAGTCGGGTTTCTGCGTCGGTTTCTTGGTACCGGTGTATTTCACCTGCACACGGAGGTAAAGATCCTTGTCGGCATCAATCTTTACCGACTCGCCTCTTACTTCCTTTCCACCCTTATTGGCTTTCTCGCAGTCTATATTGACGAGATACACGCCATCCTCGCGGCTTTCAAGAGCGATGGTGCCATAATTGTAGCCCATCACGATAAGACCGGCGAGCTCGCCCGGAGTCACCTTGCCGTTGTTGACGCGCGGGCAGAATTTGACCTTGGCGGTAGCGGTGAAATTGTGGGCGGGGAATTTTTGCAGAAGTATGTTTGGCATGTCGTAAAGACGCTCCGCATCGGGAGTGTTGTGGGAGAAAAGGCGAAGCTTAGAGGCATTGGCATCGGCAAAATACCATAGGGCTGATGGATTGCCCTTCCACTGCCATTGCAGACCGAGGGTATTGGAGTCAAACTCATCGGACTCGGCAGGGTTGACCGCCTTGTAAGTACCACCGACATTGGGCTTGCGATATTTCATCACCGGCTCGCCGCGACCGTCGCCGTCAGGGTCAACACCGATTACGGGCCATCCGTCTTCATTCCACTTCATAGGCTGAAGATGAACCACACGCCCGTAAGGGCCTTTGTCCTGGAAGTGGATAAACCAGTCTTCCTTGCCGTCGGGGGTGTCAATCCACGCTCCCTGGTGAGGACCGTTCACGTCGGTAGAGCCTTGATCCATGACATTACGCACCTCGTAAGGGCCCCAGGGGCTTTTCGAGCGAAGCACTTCCTGCCAGCCGGTAGCCACACCTCCCGAAGGGGAGAAGATATAATACCAGTCGCCGCGCTTGTACATCTTGGCACCCTCGATTGTCGGGTTTTCAATATGACCGTCGTAAATCATGCGGTCCTGACCTATGGTCTTTGTGCCGTCGGGTGTCATCTCAATCATGCCGAGAATGCTCTTCACGCCGGCACGGCTGCCGGCATATCCGTGGGCGATGTAAGCCTTGCCGTCTTCATCCCAGAAGGGGCAGGTGTCGATGATGCCTTTCGCCTTGTGAACCCACACGAGCGGCTCCCACGGTCCGGCGGGATTCTTCGTCTTGGTCATGAAGATGCCGAGGTCAGGGTCACCGTAATAGATATAATACTCGCCATTGTGGTAACGTATGGCGGGAGCCCACACGGCATTACCGTGGGAAGGGTCGGGAGCCGACTGCGCATATTCCGGCATCTCGGCTATGGCATGACCGATGATGGTCCAGTTGACAAGATCCTTGGAGTGAAGCACGGGCAGACCGGGAATGTCGCAGAAACTCGACGCAGTCATGTAATAATCATCGCCGACGCGCACCACATCAGGGTCGGAATAGTCAGCATTAATCACGGGATTCTTGTATTCGCCATTGCCGAGATCGGGCGACCAGACATTAGATACCTGCGCCGATGACATAAGCGCACTTGATGCGAGCAACGCCGCAAAGACGGATTTTTTTCCTTTAAACATAGCTGTGTCCTTGATTACTGGTTTTAGTTCAACATCCTGTCGGAACGCCTTCATGGTCAATATCCGGTCTGGTAATAGATGCAGGCAATTAGGCGTCTACGCTTGATGATGATTCGGTTAATGATTTAAGTTTTGTAAAATTACAAAATCTTCGCCAATCTCCAACTGCATTTCCTGCCAAAAGAACGAGAATTTTTATCAAAAAAGGTGATTATCCTCCCGAAAGGGCGATTTTTGTCACGCCTCAGTGCCGGAGTCGGTTTTCTCCCCCTCCTCTGCCTGCGCACCGCCACAGTAATGCTTGCGGTACTGAGTGGGGGTCTCGCCGTAACGGTTCTTGAAAGCGCGGGTGAAATAATGCGGGTCGAGATAACCGGTAAGATATGCAATCTCCGCGATAGTCTTGTTGGTGTTTTCGATAAACATCTTCGCCTTTTTCATGCGGAAATCGATTACAAATTCCACAGGCGACGTGTCGGCGAGCGTCTTGAGCTTGTTGTAAAACGAGGTCCTGCCAAGACCGGAAGAATTTACCATGTTGTCAATCTTCATCTCCGGGTTGGAATAGTTTTCCTCCATCCATGCAAGAAGATTGGTGACAAACTTCTCATCTTCGTCATCATCAAGAGCAATCTTGCCGGGCTCGAAGACAATGGTCTTGCGGGGCGACTCGGCAGGAGCATTGTCACCTCCCGACACAGCCGCAGCGGCGAGATTGCGCTTTTCGCGGTGCAGATACCGGAACAGGACCACACCGGCAGCGATTACTGCGACAACCAGCAGCCAGAACCACCAGGTAGCCCACCACGCCGAGGGCACGATAATGGACAAGGTACATTCCTCCCATTTTTCAGGGTCGTCGGAGAGCATGGCGCGCACGACGAGGGTATTTTCGCCTGACGGCAGACCGGAGAGGGTGATAGTGTTCTCAGTGCCGCAGTTGACCCACTCGTCATTATTTACACCCTTTATCATGTAGCGGTAGCGCACACGGTTCTGCAGCGAATAGTTGAGAGCATTGACTTTCACGGTCAGCGTCGACTGCCGCGAAGGGAGCTTCACCACCCCGCTTTCAGGTATATAGGCTTCCATGTCGGGATTGACACGGGGCGAAGTGTCCTTGCCGTCAATCGAGACACTTGTCACTACAAGCTGGAGACTTCCCGCCGACTCAGCCGACTTACGGAAATTGTCGACACGATAGCAGCCGTTGTTGGCGCCGAAGAGCGGGTCACCGTCGGGCAGCACAATAGCGGCATTTTCAGAGAAAATCGTATTGGCGGGGTCGGAGTCCTCAAGATACACGCTGAAAGCCTGTGTCTCGTTGTTGAACATCACTATGTTTTCATCGGTGGCAATCCACAGGTTTCCCGATTTATCTTCGGTGATGCTCTTGATATGATTTGACGGGAGACCGTTTGCCGTGGAATACACAGTAAATTTCGGTTTACCGCCCTCGGTGCCTTCATAGCGGTTGAGACCGCCCGTCATGGTGCCCACCCAGAGCACGTCGCGGCTGTCAACATACACTGTCACTATGTCGTCGGCTGACAGCGAGGCATGATTGTCGCCATCCTGACGATATACCCGCGCCTTGACATCCTTGGTGTCGTCATCATAGACAAGCGCCACAAGCCCCTCGGTAGTACCTGCCCATACGGTGCCGTCGCGCTGCGCTGCAAGCGAGCGGACCTTCCCACACGAGGCTATCGGATAGCCTTTCATCGAATTTGCAGCCGACAGGAATCGTACATTGCCCGACGAACCGTCGCGCACGGCGAGATTCACGCCCCCGCCATAAGTGCCTATCCACATGCGCCCGAGACGGTCGATGATGATACTCTGTATCTCGTCAGACGATATGCTGAATTTGTCGGCGGGGTCGTGGCTGTAACGCGTCGACACGGCATCAGCACCTAAACCGGTCACACGCAATATACCGTTGCCGCGTGTCCCGAGCCATATATCGCCGTCGCTGTCACGGCATATCGAATAGACACGCCCTATCGGCTCACCCCGCGTATCGGTGCTGTATGTGTCGAGAAGCCTGCCTGATATCGAGTAATCATAGAGATAACCCGCCTTAGTGCCTATGAGCACGGTAGTGTCGCCGTCAAGGAAAAACGACTTCACCTCATTGTCGACAAGGCTCGAAGGACGGTCCTTGATCCATGTGTGGCTCACCTTGTCGTCGACCGAAGTCACCCGGTCGATGCCGCGCAGATGAGTGGAGAGCCACACCACGTCGGGTGACGACACGGCAAACTGCAGTACAACATTTGACATGTCGCCCGGTTTCGACGGGTCATTATGGAAATAGTCAAGGCGTCCGGTGGCGCGGTCATATTTACCGAAACCGCCTCCGGTCATAGCCACCCACACCTCGCCATCCTTCTCCACTATGTCCGATGCCGGCTCGTAGCTCGACGGGGTCACCTCCTGGGTGAAGGTCATCACATCGCGGGTGTCAGGGTCATACATCATCACGCCCGGCTGCCTGGTGATAATCCATACAAGCCCGAAGCTGTCGGTGAAAAGCCGGTCAATCGAAGCGGGTGTGTCGAAAATCTGCGAGAGCCGTGCATCGGCAAGGTCGTAACGGTAGAGTCCGGAACGCGATGTGGCGATGTAAAGCGTCTTCCCGTCGGGCGACACCGAAAGGGAAGTCACCGGGGTATTATGCAGAAGCGGCACAATCTTGTTGCGTCCCGTCTTGTAGTCATACTCTATTATCGAGCCGTCGGCTGAGCCCCATATCACCTTGTCGCCTGCCTCGGCGACAGCGCGCACATCGTGGTGGTCGGCAAGGGTGTTGAAATTAAGCGAGTCAGATTTCAGCACGGAAAGCCGCTTGTCGGTAGCCGCCCACACGGTGCCGTGTCGGTCCTCATACAGGAAGTTTATCGCCTGTCCCACGAGCGGCACCATCTCCGACGAGAGCGCGTTGGTGAGCGAGTCGGTCATGAAATGTATCGCACCGGTGCCCCGCACCTCTGCCCACACATCGCCCGAGGCGGTGAACACAGGATTGTACATCCTTACATTCTGGAAATCGGGAAACACCTCCGCCATGCGGTCAAAGCGGTCGGTGCGGCGGTTAAGACGGAAGAGACGGTCGTCGTACATCATGACCCAGACATTGCCGAGGGCGTCTTCATACACGCGCATCACACGGTTGTGGAGATATGGTATCTCCGTGGCGTCGCCTTCGCTGTAGTTGATAAATTCTTTTCCGTCAAAGCGGGAAAGCCCTTCCCAGGTGCCTATCCATATATAGCCGCGGCTGTCATGGAGAATATCGGACACGACGGTGCCTGCGAGACCGTCTTTCTTGGCATAGTGCTCCACGCGTATCGCCGCCGTCATTAGGCATGGCACAATCATCGCAAGGAGTGTAACAATTAGCTTATGTCCGAGTTTCATCGTCGTTGATTTAGGCATTGCTTGCAAATGTAGCGATTTTTAATTTTACACTGCAAATTATACGGCAAAAAATGCACGATAATTTTTCCACCTTGGATTTTTTGATTTTTCGCACTCACGTGCGAAAAAGGTTAAGAGGTTATGGGGTTAGGAGTTGTCAGATTTCAGTTGTCAGTTGTCAGTCGTCAGAGGGGGAGCGCGTAGCTGTAGGGGCTGCCGTAGATGCTGCGGTGGATGGGTCGTTAAGGTCTCTAAGGTCTCTAAGGTCGTTAACGACAACTGACAACTGAAAACTGACAACTGAAAACTGACAACTCACCCGGGTATAAAAAGTGAAGTGAGGGTTGCCTCGCGGCAATCCTCACTTCGGGGGAATTCAAAATTGATTAAGCTGTTATTGAATCCTATGTAAGTTTATTATTTTACAATGAACTTGTTGCCATTCTGGATAGCAATGCCGGTGAAGCCCTTGCTAACCTTCTGACCCATTACGTTGTAGACGGGAGCGTTCCAGTCAAGCTCTGCCTTCTCAACAGCAGTAACATTGTCGATACCGGTAACCTCACCCTGGATGATAGAAATCTTGCGGTAAGCACCCGGTATAGAAATGGTAGCGGTAGTCCAACGACCGGCAGTACCCTCGGGAAGCGGCTCAACAGTGATTTCTACTGATTGAGTGCCAGCAGTCTCATTATACTCAGAAGCTGCGGCTTCCCACCATTCAAACGAACCATCACCATCAATTATTCCAAGTTCAAGAAGGTCATAGAATGGAGAATATGTGAATGTCTTAGAACCTCCTTCGGCAGGTACATTCCACACTTCAGGAGCGTCGTAGGCAGTTTCTTCTGTTTCTGAATCCATCCAAGTGTACATCATATTCAAGCCCAAGGTAAAGTTACAATTCACTTTACCGCTAGACCAGTTAAACTTCGGGCTAACGAGGACTTTTTCTCCTTGTAGTGAGCATAACAATACATTGTCCGACAATTTGATTGCATCTGTGTCGCTTGCATCAATAAACTGTGCTGCCAGATAAGCTTCATCACCGTCGGCAAGATTATCAATCGTTACAATCACCGGAGTCTCAATATTTATATAAGTAGCGTAGGATAAATCTCCATCTTCTTCCATTAATGGAATTTCAAAATTCACCCAATTCGATTCATCAACCGGAACTTCTTCCTTTGGGAGGTAGCCACTGCCCAATTTTTCACCGACGCTTACTTGACCTTCTTCATCTATGATCGCTTCATATATTGAACAAGAAATTCGGTCAGAGGTGAGCTTCGTAACAGTGCCATAGAATATTACGCTCGTAACGCCATAGGGATGAGCGGGTGCTCCAATCAACTGACCAATACCATCAACGCTGAATGTGGAGAGAACCTCTTCCGGAGTACCTTCTTCAAATAATTCGGGACGCCATGTATTAGTATTTGCAGCGAAAAGTTCAGAATATGATATAGTATGGTCTTCAGAGATATTAAAAGGCAAAAGTCCACAAAGGATTGACTGATTCTGTATGGTTTCGTAACCGGTTCCTCCATAATTTATGGATCTTGCCGCACTATAGACATCATCTCCGATTGCCAGTTCGGGTGCATATACCTTAGCATAAGGATAAGCCGGAGCCTCAAAATTGATGTCATTTGATGTTCCTTCGCTTCCCCATGATCCGTCAGCATTAGTCACCGGATCAATATAAGACCAAGTAAATGTGGGAAGATTATTAGCATCGCTAACATTAGAGTAATTTATCCATATCTGCTTGGCATAAGCAGGTGCAAGTATTTCACTTATTGCCGAGCCATCACCATATTGAAGGCTATATAGACCAATGCCATCTTCACGAACAGAAAATCCTTTGAACAAATTTGCTGAGGGAACAATGTAGTAAGGATATTCCTGAACATCTTCACCAGCTTTTGCCACACCGACTTTTTTCAAAGACTGAAACAAAGCATTCTTTGAGATTTTTGTTGATGCCTTTGAAAATGCTATCGGGGTTAATGTAGCATTCTCCTTTGCGACAACCTGGCTGTGAGGAGCAGCCAAACTTTCATTTACAGAAAGCGGCGTTACTGCAATAGCACTAATTGTAGTGCATGCTGCCAATGATAAAAGTAGATACTTTTTCATAATTAAATATTTAAAATTGGAATATGAGTCTATCGGATATCAAGAGAGAAGGTGTCTGCGTCACTGATACTCATATCGGCTTTTGTGACATTCATCACGTTGTCAGCGACAACCGAAATGGGAGCTGAGCAAAGTTTAGCGGCAAAAGCTTGCACTCCGTCACAGTTACTGTACCATACCTCACCATTCTTGTCACCGCCGATATAAGTCAGTATAGCTTTCCCGTCTTCAATTTTTGCCGAGAAATATAGATTGAAATTATATCTTGCAGTGCGGAAAGTCAAGGCGAGACGGTCGGTCGAGCCGTTATAAGCCCAATCTATAGTTCTTACGGTTTGTCCCGAACGATAGGCACTGATACTGCGGTTCATGTCGTCAAACAACTGAATCATGCTTCCGGTAAACGAAGTGAGGTTTACACGCCAAGAAGCTGACGTACTCGCAAGCACAGGGCGCTCAAGATTTGCATTTTTGTCAACAGAAAGAGTCATAACCGGGAATGCCGATGCAACAAGTTCCACTGCAGCCGGGGCACTGATATAATCATCGGTAGAGCCCTCATCGGTACAAGCGAGCATACCTGCTTCATTAAGCTGGAAATGCTGAACGGAAATCTTTTCGTCAGAACCTTTGTATGCTTCCCAGAACTTGATGCCGTCACCATCTTTTATAAACGGAATAAAATCGGTTTCGGTCACGGGGTCGCCATCAGCTTTGCAAGCATAGAAATACCCGTAGTCAGCGTGAGCCAGATTGTATATACCCACGGCGGTGTGGAGCTGATATACCGGGATTTTAGAGCTTAGAGTCGTATTGACGAAGTCGGCACACTCGGTGAGATATGTTTCCCAATCCTTACCTTCTTCAAGAGGACGCATCTCAATAATCTTGCTATATTTCTTGCCTTTGAGACGGATATAGTCACTCTTTGCCTCCATCACGATAAATTCATAATCACCCTTGTGACCGTATCCCTGCTCATTGTCAATCTCCGTATCAGGCACGTCATCAGGATCAGAGAAGATATGGAATATATCGTTAAATGTATTGAAAGTCAAAACCGGACCGTTATCGGTAATAATTTCAAACATCGATGTCTCTTCCTTATAAGCGTTACCAATCCACTTGTTGTTGGCTGCTATTTTTACCGACGTATTTTTATCAAAATCCATCAGATAAATGTAGCCGGGTTCACGCTCATTGGTAAAATATTGCATTACCCATCCGTTAGGGGCGGCACACAGGATATTAGTGTAGTCTTCCACCGCCTGATTCAGACGGTCGGCAGGCGATGCTTCAAAAATATCATCTTCTTCATTCTTACAGGAGGTGAAAGCCGGCCCTGCAAGTAGAAGCGACATTGCATATATAAGGTATTTTTTCATAATCGTTTAATTGCTATACGGTTATTTAATCTGGCTACGCAGTTCATCCATGTCGATTGAAGCCTGACGTTTTTGCACCTCTGCACGAAGTGCATCAATATCAAGACCCCAGGCATCGCTGAACCAGTTGCGGGCAATAGATACTTTCTGAAGAATATTGGCTTTACCATCCATATTATCAGAATCAGGTACAGGAATTATGTCGTAACGTGAACTTGCCGAAGCAATGAAAGCCTCAACATCAGCCACATTAGAATATACGGTATAGCCATTGCCGATATAGCCACGGCTATATGCTCCGTCAGATGACGGACGAGCTAAAATATTTGCCACGCCGAATATACCGTTGTTGCCTTCCTGTGCCACAAATTCACCTACATAGGTCTTGTGACCTGCCTCACGGTCGGCATCATTGGCATAGAAATAGTAACAGTAGGCATAATCCTCACCATCGGTAGATTCCCATCCACGGTCAGCCATCCACAGGCAGAGATCCCACTGTGCATCGGTACGGGTGATATAGTTGGCACAAGTCTCGGCAAAATCTTCACGCGCCTGAGAAGATGCGTAAGTAGTGGTGAAACCGAGTGAGTTTACAAGCGCGCCGTTACGGTCCTGCCAGTTGTTAGGCTCATAATGGCTTGCATTGATAAGGTCAAACTCCTTCGGATAGGTCTTTGTCTGGTGAAGGATATGGGAGAACTCATGGTGCATGGTCTTGAAGTAGTGCTCATTAAGCAGGTCGGGATTTGTCACGTCAAGCTCATTGACCTTGAAAAGCGAGACCTTCAAACCACCTTCAGCAAGACCGAGAATCTCGGTATGGTTAGCGGGGTTAAATGCAGGCGAGCCGATAAGATGTATAATCTTGGGACCGTACTGCTTAAGGAAGTCCGGGCCTACAAGATTGCCATATACGTCAAACCATAGGTATTTGGTGAGTAGAGCAAGGTCGACCGCCTTGTCATATCGCGCCGGGACAAGATTGTAGTCCATATCGGTACCGATATGCTGCATCTTGTAGCGGAACTCCATATTATATATGTCGGAGTAGTTCTCTTTAAGCCACTTGTCGAAAGAGTAAGTGTAACTGTTCGGGTCGAGCGCATCTTCTGTAGTGTCGAAGATACTCTCTGAATTGAGTTCTTCCTCAGAACAAGAAGAAAAGGCGCTGCCTAAAGCCACAGTCAAAATGGCGCTATATAATAGTTTCTTATTCATTGCTGTTGATAATTAATCGTCGACTATTTTGTACAATTACTTATTTTGCCACCATTGCCGATGTAGGCAGTTTGGAGAAATTACCCGAACCGGTAGTAAGAAGAGGCTGACGGTTGTTGGGCGCGAATCCTGCCGCGATTACCTCAGCGGGAATCTGGAAAGCACGGCGCGGGTCATCCCATACAAGTGTCTCGACACGCGAAGCTCCGATTTTGTGGGTAATCTCAATACCGTAGCGCTTGATGTCAAACCAGCGCAGACCGTCGTCAATAGTCTCGATGCGGCGGAAATGAAGCACACACTGTAGATAAGGCTCGATATTGGCATTTACAGTCTTACCGTCAACCGGATTCACGCGGTCGATGTTAAGCGGCTTCACAATACCATATCCACCGGTATCTTCCTTGTAGAAATCGCGTATGCGCTCGTCGGTCAGCTGCGGGAAATTAACAGCGAGAGACAGTTTCTGACGGCTTTCATCCCATGTGCGGAGGTCTTCAAGGGCACCGGTCAGATTGTTTTGCCAGATACGAGCCTCGGCGCGGGTGAGAAGCGCTTCCTCGGCAGTAAACTCACAGCGTACAATGTGTACATAACCGATACCGGCTACCTTGTCGGTGTATTCGAAAAGCTCACCTGCCTTGGGGAAGAAAAGTCCGTATTCCTGAGAACCGCGCACAAATATCTTACCGGCATAACAGGGATGACAATAATAGTTGGTAATCGCGGTAGACCAAGTGGGACCCTCACCATAGATAGTGGCGCTTTTTGCATCACGATTAAGAGCGAAACGCTCGCCACGACGACGCGAGAAAGTCGAATAGGTTGCTACAAGCATGAGGTTGCTCTGCTCCTGTGCCGAAGTGTAGGCAGCAACAAGTGCGTCATAGGTTGTGAAAGTCTTTCCCCAGAATGTACGCATCATGCCGGCAGGATTTGCCGATGTGCCTCCGAGAGCCTCGGTAGCCCATTTCTCTGCATTTACATAATCACGCTTGTATAAATAATAGCGGGCGGCAAACGCTGCGGCAGCTTTCTTATTGAAATGATATTTAGGGACATCGTAGATTCCGTCGTTGATAAGCGGGTAGCCTGCGAGGATATCCTTTTCAATCTTTTCATACACGCTCTGAAGCGGCTCGCGGTCGTAATGCACAAGCACCTTATCCTCTACTTTCTCCATATAAGGGATAGAAGGGATATTTTTGGAGGCTTCCTCGCCGGCATAGTGGAGAGAAAAAAGGTTGGCAAGAAGGAAGTGATTGTAAGCGCGGCACATAAGCGCCTCACCTTTCTGAGCCTGCACCTCATCGCCGAGACCCTGCGCCTCAAGTTCTTCGATAGCCTTCAATGCCTCGTTTGCCACGGCAATCGAGTGATAATAGGCTTCCCAAAGATAGGATGGAGAATCCTGCTGCATATTGCTGACAACATCTTCCCAGCTGAACGCCTCCAAATCCTGACGGTCAAAGTAGGAGAGGTTGTAGCGCATACCGTTTTCATCGGGTGAGTTGTTGTCAATCACATTATCGGTCGAAAACTCGCAGAGCGATGCAAGGTTGCCGCCGGGATAAGCGTCAACAAGAAGGAGCGACACTTTCTCCGGGGTATCGATGGTGACACGCTCGTCGGGCGCGGCATCAAGGAAGTCGTCGCAGGCGGTAAAGCCGGTGAGGGCGATTGCTGCGGCTATATATGAGAGTTGTTTGAGTTTCATTGTCGTTCTGAATATATTAGTTTCCATAAATTATAGACCAAGACGCAGAGTGAATGTGAACTGCTTGGGTGAAGGAGTTGCCACACCGCCTGAGTTGAAGAACTCGGGATCCTGACCGTTAAGCTTCTTGTCGGAGTAAATCAGGAAGAGGTTGGTCGCCTGAAGTTTCAAGGAAGCTGAACGCATACGGAGCTTTTCAATAAACGACTTGGGCACATCGTAAGTGATGGAGATATCCTTCATGCGGATGAAGTCACCCTTGGCGATACGCGCGGTCGAGTAGTTGTAGGCGTTGTAAGCGGTAGCTAGCTGGCTATCCTGCTCATATTGCCATTTCGACGCAATGACGGGGATGTCGGTATATTTCTCGTCGCCCGGCTTTGCCCAGCGGTTCTTGAACTCCTTAGGCATTGCGGAGAGGTCGGAATAAACGGCATCAAATACCGGGTCAAGACGGATTACATTGCCGAATGAGTAAGTGATGAACACATTGGCATGCCAGTTTTTCCAGCGGAACACGTTACCGAAACCACCGGTGGTAGTCGGGTCGGTAGGGCCTGAATATACAAGGTGGTCGAGATTCTTGAACTCCTGAAGGTTGATGTCGCTGACAGTGACTTCGCCCTTCTCATTGATAAAGGTGGGAAGACCTTCCTCGTTAAGACCCTGGAAGGGGATTGAGAAGAGTGCGCGCACGGGGTAACCGGTCTTTGCAAAACCGCTACCCGAGATGAATGTCATCACATTGGCGCGGGCGTCAAGCTCGGTGATGGTGTTCTTTGCATAAGCGAATGTCCAGTCGGTGTTCCACGAGAAATCGCGTGTCACGATATTCTTGGTAGAAAGAGTGAACTCGACACCGTGGCTCTTCATCTTTGCCACATTGGCGAGCTTGTGGCTCTGACCGCCTACACCCTGAGTGTAGATATCACCGATAAGGTCATAGTTGTTACGCTTGTACCAGTCAAATGTAAGGTTGATGCGGTTGTGGATGAAACCGAGGTCAACACCTACGTTAAGCTCGTGCTTCTTCTCGTAGGTAAGCTCGCTGTTGGCGATTTCCTCGAGAGTGATACCAAGTTCGCCTACACTTGTCAGCGGACGCCAGGGACGATAGGGGTTGAAAATCGCGGTGGCGTTGGAGATGTAGTCGGGGCCGCTGTCGGCGGTAAGAGAGTAAGATATACGTGCGGTAGCACTTGAGAGCACGGGATTCTGGAACCATGACTCTTCATGGGCGTTCCATGACCCTGAAATGTTCCATGTCGGGAGCCAGCGTGACGAACGCGCCTTACCGAGCTTGTTGGTACCCTCGTAACGGTAAGTACCGGTCACGGTATAGCGGGCGTCAAACGAGTATGTCGCTGTGCCGAAGAATGCAGCCGAACGGCGTGTGGTAGGAGAGTAAGAATAGTACACGGCGTTTTCCTCACCCATCTGCTTGAAGAGATTGTAGTCAAGGAAAGGCATGTTACCGTTGGCGTAAACGAAGCCCCATCCCTGGAAGTCGATGGCGTTACGCTCGGTGCCGTTGATTTCGGTTCCGACCATGAGGTTCATGATGTGCACTCGGTTGAATGCCTTGTTATATGTGGCGAGTGCGCGGAAATCATACTGCGATACGGTATAGTTCTTATTATAGTAGATACCACCCTTGGGAAGCACTGTCTGAGGAAGTGCGTTCTCGTCTTCGGGGTCGGTGTACAGATACTTGTTGAGGTCACGGATAGTGGCATCCTCGGGGTCGATACCGGCGCGGTAAGCCTTTGCCTGGTTGGAGTCGTCCTTCACGTAATGCTCGTTGGTCGACTTCTGGTAGCGGTAAGCACCGAGAGCGGTAAGGTCAAGACCCTCGAGGGGACGCCAGTTAAGTTCGCCCTGGAACTTAAGGTCGGTAACCGTGAGGTCCATGTAGTTGTTGTCAAGCTCGTGCTTGATGTTGAAGGTAGAGTAGTTACGGGTGTAGAACTCGTTGGCATCAAGTGTACGCGAGGTGTTGAGCGCGTAGCTGTAAGGGTTGATATCGAAACCACGTTTCACATCGCCCGATACGGGGTCAAGTTCCTGCGACAATGTACCGGGAGCGCGCTGCTTACGGTGAGAGTCACTGGTAAGAATCTTGAAGGTCAAGGTCGGAGAAATATCGTAGGAGGCGTTACCGTTGAAAGTGTAACGTGTCACATTGCTTGAGTAAGTCCAACCCGGATCGTGCATTACCGATATAGATGAGTAGAAACGCCCCTTGTCAGTACCGCCGGAGATGCTGACGGCATGGTTCATCATGATGTTGGTCTTAAACAATTCGTCAAACCAGTCGGTATTGCGGTACTCCGCCTCACGCAGGTAAGCATTTTTTGCTGCGGTAGTATTGGGAAGACCGAAATTACCGGTCGCAGGATCGTAAGTGTTGATAAGCTGATACATCTTACCGTAGACACCCGACTCTGTAGCTTTAGCAATACCGGAAAGCTCGAGCCATCCCTTAGCCTCCATTTCCTTATATACGCCCATCTGCTCCTGGGAGTTCATGATGTTGAAGTTTCGGTAGTTGGGCTTGAGGCGGAGGGTAAACTCGCCGGTATAGTTAAGGGTGGTTGTGCCTGCCTTACCCTTCTTGGTGGTAACGACAATCACACCCGCCATGGCTCGCGCACCATAGATAGATGTAGCGGAACCGTCTTTAAGAATCTGGAACGACTCGATATCGTCGGCGTTAAGTCCGGCGATAGCCGATGATATAAGAGTGGTGGCGTCACCTGACGAAAGGTCGTCGGCAGATACCTCCACTGCGTCTTCAAGCACGACGCCGTCAACCACCCATAGAGGGGTCGAGTTACCATAGATTGAAGTGGCACCGCGCACACGGATTTTCGGTGCAGTACCGAATGTACCGGACACATTCTGAACCGACACACCGGCGGCACGTCCTTCGAGTGAACGGGAAATATCAGCGACACCTGTAAGGCGCGCGTCTTCAGCGTCAATCTTGGTGGTCGCACCGGTAAAGAGACGCTTATCCATTTTTGACATACCTGTAACAACGACTTCACCCAACTGCTGAGCGTTGGATTCCATCACGATTTTCAATGGAGATGTGCTGGCTTTCACTTCAACAGTCTTCATGCCGACATATTTCACCTCAAGGGTTGAGTTGGCAGAAGGCACATTGAGTACAAAATTACCGTCAAGATCGGTTGCAGTGGCTATCGAGGGCTTTCCCTTGACAGAAACCGTAGCTCCGATAAGCGGTTCATCATCATCCCCGGAAATCACGACACCTGTTACACGGCTTTGAGCAAACAGCCCTATGCTTATACATAGTGCCGCCAATAACAGCATTAATCTTTTCTCCATAGAATCAATGTAATAATGATAATTCAATCAATTCTGACAGCCTTATTATACAACTATGCCGCGCGAGCTGGCTGCCTGTTGACCACGCCCGGCATCATACACTTTAAAACGATTTTTGCATGAACTCCCTACAAAAATACAGCTAAATCACCGCTACGCTGTCAAAGCGTCATCGGCAATTCAGATGGCAAAATTACTGCATATATCTGAATAAACAATATGTTTAGATGCTTTTTAACACAAATAATGTGAAGTTTTTATCGTAAAAGGGGTGTAAATTATGATTTATAAGTAAGCAGCAGTCGCAATTAAGTGAAAAACTGTCATTATATCGCCCATATAGTAATGATGTGTGTTAATAAATAGCAAATTTCTGACCGATTTGTAAAAATCGGTTAATCTAATATAACGCCGAAGTATCAATCTTTAAGCACCGACATTCACCGAGCCGGAAAATCATGCCACAGCAATGGCAAATGCTACCGAATAAACAAACATGAGCATAGCCGTCATACCCAGAATAGGGTTGAGAGCAGCCCCCCGGTGAGTGCGCATGAAATTCCACAGGCAGCAATGGGCGAGTATATATAATATTGTAATGACAGGGGCGACAAGGCGTATCATCAGCACTCCGGCGAGAATACCGTTAAGGAGGTAGAGGGCAAGTGCCGTGCGTCGACCAAGCAGCACGGCGAGTGTGTTTTTGCCTACGGAGGCATCATCATCCGCATCACGATAATTATTAACCAACAGCACATTGGCTCCCATCAGACCGATTGCCACCGAGCCCAGCAGCACCGGCATAGTGAACGCATCTGCCTGTATATAATATGTGAGATTGACAGGAATTATGCCGAAGAAGAACATTACGGCTACCTCGCCAAGCCCGTGGCGCGACAGCGGATATGGACCGGCGGAGTAAGCGATGGCACCAAGTGCTATCACTATCCCGGCGGGGAGCAGCCACCAGCCGCCCCAGTATATAAGTGAAAGCCCGATTACACATGCAAGGGCAAGCACGGCGTAGGTGGCGCGCTTCATGGCACCGGGCGTGATGTCGCCCTCTGTCACTCCGCGGCGCGGGCCTTCCCTTCCGGCGCGGTCGAGACCGTCACGGTAGTCATAGTATTCGTTGGCAAAATTAGAGGCTATCTGTGCGAGCACTGCGAAGAGAAGGCAGAGCAGCGCGGGCAGCCATTGAAACACGCGGTCGTGCAGCGCGAAGCCGACAGCTGTTATCACGCCGGCTATCGACACGGGGAGTGTGCGGAGGCGCATCGCCTCAATCCAGGGTTTAATCATTGGAAATAAGTGAAATGTTTGGTTTAGCCGATGCCTGTGCCTCGTCGATGCCGAAGCACGATATTATAGCCTTACGTATACGCGCGGCACCGGGTCCTTCACGGCGAAGGATTTCAATGACCTTGTTAATATAGGCTTCCTTGTTGGCGAGCCCGCATAGACCCGCGACATTGGAGCCGGGAAGCATCGACTTCTGATTGTAGACGCGGAGCACCGAGGAGTAATCATCTTCCGCCACATAGCGGTGGAAGTCGTTGCAGAAACTCTGGAAGAGCTGCCGGGGCTTTATCTCATCGACCAGTCCGGTCATGTGGCGTTCAAGCTGACCGATGTTGGTGAACCGGCCGTCGATGCGGCATTCCACGAAGCGCTTCACGCGATGGCGCGTGTGGAGCAACGCCTGTTGGCGTATGTCCTGACGGAACTGACCGAGCACCGACTTCTTTACATGGGAGAACACTTTATCTTCTTTCTTTCCGCAGGTGGAAGCGACGGTCTTTATCACCTCCTCAAGCATGAGTATATTCTCTATTTCCGCCACGTCGGGCACAAATATTTTCTTGTCACGCAGATATTTCACCTCCTTCGGGTCGCGGCGGTCGCGGTCGACGATGCCGTGGCTGTCAAGATGATGGAAGGCATTGAGGTCGTTGAAGGTGCGCGTAGCCTCGATGACCTTGTTGCAACTGCCGAGAGACCTCACGGTGTAGTCGGTGAACACGAGCGGATATAGCTTGGCGTCGATGGAATGTGTGGCGTCGCCCTCGATGAAAAGCACCGGCTTGCGCGCACCGATAAGCGCCATGTAGAGGTCGTCGGTCATGGGCGACCCGGGGGGAAGCACCACGTAGTCCCAGGTGACGCTTGCAGCGTCGTAGTCGCGTACCCATATTATGAGATTGTCGGGACGCGATGACAGAAACTCTATGTCGTGGGTAGTGTAGATAAACGAGCAGTCGGGGCGCATAGCCTCCACGCGGTCCCATATCGCCCCGGTGATGCTGGGGTGAAGGAAGAGCCCGGGGCTGTCGACAAATATCACCGCTCCCTTCGGGGCGTACATCGCCGCTCCGAAATAATAGAGCACTGCCTTCTCGCCGTCAGAGAGCTTTACCGGGGAGTATGATTCGCCCGGTGTGCGGCTGAAAAGCATCTTGCCTCCTTCGTAAAGCACCTTGCTGCCGGGGAATATCTCCTGCCACGCCTTGATCACGCTGTCAAGACGCCCGGCACCGGGCTCGGCACCTCCTACTTTCCCGGCAAGCAGATTGAGCATCTCGTCGAGCACCATCAGCATCATAAGACGGTCAAACTGTGTCGGCACGTCATCCCGGAGGAATGTAGACCGTTGTACGGCTTCGGCAAACAGGGTGTCGATTGACCCCGGCAACGGATCGGGTCCGAGCGAACGGTAGAGCGCGTTAAGCGCCGAGATGCGGAACGCCTTCCCCTCCATCTCCGATATGAGGCACTCGGAAAAGCGGCTCTTTCCGGAGCCGTTGGCACCGATTATGACCACGCGGCGTTTGCCGGCATTAACTGTCTCACGGGTCCCGTCGTGACGGGCTGGCAGATGTAGGTTCATGATGCGTATCGTTTTTTAGTGACTACGTAAAGTTACAAAAAAACTTCCGAATCTGCCCACACCCGCGCTTCTTATTTATGCATTGCTTATCACCGACAGGTCATATTTCTTCAGGAGCATCGCGGGATGATATGACATCTTCGCCTTGCGCAACCCTTCGTCGCCGACATCCTCTTCACGGTTTATGAACGCTACGCCGTGGCGCTCGCGCATGTCGGAGGCAAACATCTTGTTAATTGTCTCGCCGGCACCGTTTATGTCGTGGCGCATCTTTTCGATATGTACATAGAGAGTGTCGCCTATCACCTCGCCGATGGCAAATGCCACTATGCCGTCATCGGGAGTCGAGAGCACACCGCCCTCAAAGGGCAGCCGGCAGTAATTATCGAGCACGTTGAACACCTGCCGACGCTCCTCTGCCGCTGTCGCCTCCGTCCCCTCCTTTGGACTCGCTATGCCGAGATAGAAATCCCTGACGGCGGGAACAAGTTCTGAGGTAAGCCGCTCATAGCGGTAGCCGGGGTGCTCAGTCATGAACCGGTTGACGTGGTTACGCTTTTTGCTATATTTGTTGCCGGGGAGTGTGGCGAGTGCCTCCGCGTCGTAAAGATAGTCTGCCCAGTCGGTAAGTTCCTCGATGTGGCACGCCCCGAGCGAATAGAAATCGCCGAGACGGTCCTCCGGCACGGCTGAGAAGCGCAGCGGCATGCCATTGGCACGGCAATAGGCGGCGACCATCCTGAGCGCCACGGGGAGCGGCATCGCCCCTATCGGCATAGAAAAAGCCGGTGTCGACATATCGTTTTCGTCGACACCTTTTATAAATAAGGTATTGTCCACAATCGCATATTCATATTTAAAATAGTCGGTCCACATCAACAGCCCCGCCACAGTATAATCACATGTGCGGCTGGCGGCATATTCAAGCAGCGGCATTATTTCAGCCACGGAGTCGATTGTCAGCGGTTTGAATCTTATGACAGTAATAGTATCCATAACACATCCTTTAGTACCCCGGATGATAAAAAATTTCACCCGGTGTAAAATATAATGCCCGGAAATGTGCAAAAGTTTAAAATTTTTTACTATCTTTGTGTCAGCATTCAGAGAAATAGTAGTAAACCCAAGGGTTTATTGTCCTAACATAATAACCACATGAGTTCTCTAAAAGACTTATTTGAACCATATACGGTGTCATATCCGATTGATGTACATTCCGTGGCAGCAGGCGCAATGCCGAGAGTTCCGGGGTGTATCGTTACGTCGTATAGTCACTGAAGATATCGCACAATCAACATTCACTAATTTTTCCGGAAGAGCTGTAGTTGTGAAACTGCGGCTTTTCTCTTTTATGCCTTTATTCTGATTGCAAAAATGAAGATATCTCAAAGGGTTTGCCCTTGGAACGCGGGCGCGCTTCCACTCAATGTCACTAACTTAAGGATTTTGCCCTGAAAGGGCAAGACGACGGTAACCGCGGGCAGCGCCGGAGGTGCGCCCGTGGAGAGCGATGCCCCCACAATGACGCAACCCTGAAACGGGTTGCATAAGTATGGGCTAATCAGAGGGCTATTCAACCCGGGGTTGAGCCGAGGAGAGAGGAGCTTGAGCCACGGGTAATGCCGAAGGCATACCAGCGGATAACAGGATGAATCCCCCTTTCGGGGATTTATGGCTCCGGCACCAAAGTTAGTGACATTGCGTGGAAGGGCGCCCGCATGTCCCCGGCGGGGTAAACAAAAATGGGGCTGTGCCGGAATTGGCACAGCCCCGCCTGTCTTTATTTGCGCTATAAATTTAAAATGACAGTATGCTATTTTGCTACCGGGCAACCCTGACAACGCTCGGCTATCTGGGTGAAGAAATCATTGCCCTTGTCGTCGACGAGGATAAATGCCGGGAAGTCCTCGACCTCGATTTTCCAGATTGCCTCCATGCCCAGTTCAGGATATTCCAGACACTCGACTTTCTTGATACTGTTATAAGCGAGTATCGCTGCCGGACCGCCGATGCTGCCGAGGTAGAAACCGCCATGCTTGTGGCATGCGTCGGTCACCTGCTTGCTGCGGTTGCCCTTGGCAATCATCACCATCGAGCCCCCCGCTGCCTGGAACTGGTCTACGTAGGAGTCCATACGGCCTGCGGTGGTAGGTCCGAATGAGCCGGAAGGAAGACCCGCCGGGGTCTTTGCCGGACCGGCATAGTAGATTGGATGGTCCTTCAGATAGTCGGGCATCGGTTCGCCACGGTCAAGACGCTCCTTGATTTTGGCATGTGCGATGTCGCGGCCTACTATGATGGTGCCGTTGAGCGACAGACGTGTCGACACCGGATATTTTGTAAGTTCGGCGAGTATTTCTGCCATCGGGCGGTTAAGGTCGATTTTCACAACATTGCCTTCGCCCTGCTTGCGCATATCCTCCGGAATAAGTTCGCCGGGGTTGGAATCCAGTTTCTCTATCCAGAGGCCATCCTTGTTTATCTTTGCCTTCACGTTGCGGTCGGCGGAGCAGCTTACCCCGAGACCTACCGGACATGAAGCGCCGTGACGAGGCAAACGAATTACGCGGATATCGTGAGCGAAATATTTGCCGCCGAACTGTGCGCCGAGACCAATTTTATGCGCTTCCTCAAGCAGGGTCTTCTCAAGCTCAACGTCGCGGAATGCGCGGCCATATTCGTTACCCGTGGTGGGCAGGTTGTCGTAATATTTCACAGAAGCCTTCTTCACCGTGGCAAGATTCATCTCGGCAGATGTGCCACCGATTACAAATGCGATATGGTAAGGAGGACAAGCTGCCGTGCCGAGCGACTTCATCTTCTCGACAAGGAACGGCACAAGCTTCTCAGGGTTGAGCAGCGCCTTGGTCTCCTGATAGAGGTAGGTTTTGTTGGCGGAACCGCCGCCCTTGGCAACAAAAAGAAATTTATATTCGTTGCCGTCTACGGCATACAGGTCGATCTGTGCGGGAAGATTGCAGCCGGTGTTGACCTCGTCATACATTGTCAGCGGCGCGTTCTGCGAATAGCGAAGGTTACATTCGGTGTATGTGTCATACACGCCATGCGACAGATGCTCCTCGTCATGACCGCCGGTGTACACGTTCTGCCCCTTCTTGCCTATCACGATTGCCGTGCCGGTGTCCTGGCAGAAAGGCAGCTGTCCCTTTGCGGCGATCTCAGCGTTGCGCAGCATTGTGAGAGCGACAAACTTGTCGTTTTCACTCGCCTCGGGGTCGGTGAGGATTTTTGCCACCATGGCGTTGTGCTCGCGGCGAAGCATGAATGAATTGTCGTGGGTCGCGTTACGGGCAAGCACTCTCAGCGCCTCCGGGTCAACGACAAGCATCTCGTGACCGTTCCAGTTCTCTACCTTCACGTAGTCCGAAGTAAGGTGATAATACTCCGTGGTGTCAGCCGACATCGGGAACGGTTCCTGATATACAAACGGTTTTTGTGCCATATATAGTTAAGTATTGGTTATGCGTATCTGCAAATTTACGCAATCCCCATATACAAAACAAAAATATTCAGCTTATTTAATAATATACCGCGCAAGCCCGTAGATATACCGGCGGAATCCGGGACGATAACCGAGAAGACGGTCAAACCATCCCATGTGAGGGTTGAGCAGCTTCACCACGTATCCTACGTAAAACATCGCAAACAGTGTGCCGATGCCGATGATGTTCCACTGCCATGCGCCCCAGAAGCAGTAGCAGCTCACTACCGCAAGCGCCACGAGCGTCACGTCGACCACAATCTTGATTTTCGGGAAAGGGCGACCCGTCACACGGCTTATCGCCACCGGAAAGCCCTCCCCCGGCATCGTAACCGACCCGCAGCGCACCTCGAGGGCGATACCCGCCGCCATTACCGTACATCCGGCAAACTGCACGGCAATCTGCACCGGAAGGGTGTCGCATGTCAGCATCGAGGTCAGATACATGTTGACATCAATCAGCGCTCCGAACACAAACCCTATCAGCAGCTGAAACAGCTGCACCGGCTCGAAGCGACGGCGTAACACGAGTATCTGCCCTACGACAAGTATCATGTTCATCAGATTGGTGTAGCCGCCTATGGTCAGCGGCGGGGCGAGATTTTGCTGTCCGGCGAGAGAAAACGCCATCGGGATTGAGGATATCACACTGCTCCCGAGATTGGAACGCACACAAAGGGCAACACCGAGCGTCATCACGTACAATGACACCAGAAGAAGTATGTGTTGCCAGAAAAACTGAATAATTTGAATTTTAGACGGTAGACTGAGCGATTTTATCATTAACACACTTCCTTTCTTACTGCAAAATTACGAAATTTTTTGCACCCCCGGAAGCAATTCCGGTCGAGGCGCCAATCATCACTCATCAGTTTTCAGATTTAACCGCGTAGCTGTAGGGGCGAGTGGAAGCTCGCCCGCGGCTGCCGAAAAGTGCCAACGGCCCCCCAAAAAGCAGCGCCAGGATGCCTCCACGGCAGCCTGACGCCTGATCAACCTTAATTTATCAACCTTTATGTCAAATTATGTATTTTCAGTTCTCAGTTTTCAGTCTTCAGTTTTCAGACAGGTCTGACAGGTCCGACAAGTCCGACCTCTGACAACTGACAACTCTCAACTGACAACTCTCACACCTCCCCGTTAATCCGGAGATTCACGAGTCGTATATCGTCGGTATTGCCCTTGATGGAATTGCCACCCGTAGCCACACCGTCAAAGTTGCAGTCTTTCACCTCTATATTATATACGTTACACTCGTCATCGAGAGCCTCGATCATCACGCCGTATTTGCTCTTCTTGCAATTCACATTGTCAAGATATACATTGCGCACTGTCGGGTTAAATCCGCGCTGGCACACCTCCTTCGGCTCATACACCAGGTTGATTTTAAGCACCGACTCACCGCACTGCCCCACTTCGACATTTCTCACGAAGATATTCTCGATCACTCCTCCGCGGCAGCTGTTGGTCTTGATTCTCACCACGCGGTCAAGGTCGGGCGAGTCCATAACGCAGTTTTCAACAAACAGGTTGCGGTAGCCGCCCGAAATCTCTGAGCCCACAACCACACCGCCATGACCGTTTTTCATGCGGCAGTTTCTCACGATGATATTCTCGCTCGGTATATTCCATGTCCTTCCGTCACGGTTACGGCCGCTCTTGATGGCGATGCAGTCGTCGCCCGTGTCAAAGAAGCAATCCTCGATAAGCACGTTCTTGCACGATTCCGGGTCACACCCGTCGCCGTTAGGGCCGTCATTCTGTATATGGACCCCCTTTACAGTGAGATTTTCACACAACAGCTGATGAATCACCCAGAACGGCGAGCGCAGCAGCGTCACCCCTTCGATAAGCACATTCTTGCACTTCACAGGATTCACGAGCTGCGGACGCATGCCGTAACCGTCGCCGAGCACACGCTGCTCCACCGGCGTACCCTTCTCGTTCCACTCCTGAAGCAGCGGACGGCCGATTTTCTGAGATATTATACCGTCGGTGTAACCATAGTGAGCCTTGCCACACCATTTCCACCAGTTATCGTTGCAGGCACCGCCATCAACCGTGCCTTTGCCCGTCAACCCGATATTCTCCTGCTCAAGGGCATAAATCATCGGCTGGTAATTATAGCAGTCCATCCCTTCCCAGCGCGTCAGCACTAACGGATATTCTTTAGGGTCATCGGTGAAAAGCAGTGTCGCGCCTTCCTCGAGATGCAGGTTGACGCCGCTCAGCAATGTGATCGGTCCCGTCAGCCATTCACCGGCAGGCACCACTACCCTTCCGCCACCATCTTCCGAGCACTTCTTTATTACATTATTAATAAGGTCGGTGTAAAGATAGCCCTTCGTGTCGCTGCGCTTCCCGTAGTCAAGGATATTGTAGTCTTTGTCGCGGAATGTCGGAGCCTTTATCTGCGACTCCACTTCTCCGTACAATTCTCCCCACGCCTGGGCGGGTGTGGGCGCACTCACTTCAGCATTTGCCCCGCAGATGCCAAGCAATAATGCAGCGATAAAAATTGATGCTTTTTTCATGGATTTTCAATTTTTTATTATATTTGCAGCAAATATAGTGCAACTCATCAAAAAGACCCTTAAATAAATGCCAAATAAGCGTCACTTTTTGCCGAGCCGTGAAAAATGTAGTAAAAATCAGTGTATAAAACTTAAAAATCCATTATAAATGACAAATATTTACCCGACGACTACAAACCCAATTATTATATTTGCATGAAAATTTTTAATTATTAACAATTCACATGAAAGACATTATTCACCAATCATCAGCCCTTCCGCTGACCCGTCATGGGGCGGCCGAGGCTACAGATCGCAAGCAATGGCTGCGCTTCTCCCCTGCAGGGTTGTGGAAAGCGTTGTTGCTTCTTTTAGTGCTATGTATTGAATTGCCTGTCTTTGGTCAGAACATTCAGGTCACCGGAAATGTTCACGACGAAGCCGGCGAGCCGATTATTGGCGCTTCAGTGATCGTCGTAGGCGCGACTACAGGTGTCGCTACCGATTTCGACGGTAATTTTATCCTTAATAATGTACCCGCGAATGGAAAACTGAAAGTTACCTACATCGGCTACAACCCCGCCGAGGTAAACATCAAGGGACAGACCAACATCGACATCACCCTCGTCGAGGACTCTCAGGTACTCGATGAAGTCGTCGTCGTAGGTTACGGCACAATGAAGAAATCCGACCTCACCGGTTCTGTTTCCTCAGTTGGCACTCAGAAACTTAACGCAAAGGGTGCCCCCTCAGTACTTGAGAACTTGCAGGGTACTACCCCGGGTGTTAACATCACCAGGTCTACAGGCCGTACTAACGGTGGTATAAACATTGAAATCCGTGGTAAGTCATCAATTAACTCCGACACAAATCCTATGTATGTAGTCGATGGAGTGATTTGCGATGATATTGACTTCCTGAACCCTCAGGATATCGAGCGTATCGACGTGCTTAAGGATGCTTCCTCTACCGCTATCTATGGTTCACGTGCAACTGCCGGTGTCGTTATGGTTACCACCAAGGGCGGTCTTAATGTAAATCGTGAGCAAAAGGCATCAATTACCTATGATGGTTACTATGGTATCAACCATGTGGCACGTATGCCGGAATTTATGGATGGTCAGCAATTTTATAACTATCGTTTCCTTAAGTTCCAAGAGCCGGTTAACGATGTTGTAGGTCCGCAGACCAATTACTCGTTTAAGACTCAGGAACTTTTCGGACAAGCTCTTCTTCAGATGGAGAAAGCTAACTATGATTCTCCTTTCGCTTTGAAAGAAATGCTTGCCAATGGCGGTACATACGACTGGCCTTCTCTTGTTACACGTGATGGCAATCAACAAAATCATTATTTAGCATTTAGCGGTGCAAGTGAAAAAACCAATTATCATTTTGGTGTTGGTATCAATCAAGAAGATGGTATCTACGAGGGAGATGCTTCTAAACTCTATTCGTTTAAAGGTTCTGTAGATGCACGTGTAAACAAGGTGATTTCCGGAGGATTTAGCTTCAATCTCGCATATATGGAGAATGAATATGCTAATGACAATGGTATTAATCAGGCTTATCGAGTAAATCCTTTCATGCAGGCTTACGATGAGGAAGGAAATATTGTACATAAGCCTGGCCGCAATGACGCATTCGGCACTGATGGTCACCAATTCTCCGATTTTACAAGCCCGCTTGACCTACTTCAAAATGAGACCCACAAGCGTAAAACATATCGCGGATTGGGTAATATCTATCTTCAGCTCGACATTATAAAGGGACTTTTTGTAAAGACTACTTTCTCACCGAGCTATACAAGTTACCGCGATGGCAAATTTGCCGGTTATACAAACCCCAACATGCCTGACAAAAACTATGATGATTCTGACGCAGGCACTAATACCGCTACAGTTGAAAACAAGACCAATCTTAGCTGGACGTGGGATAATATAATAAATTACAACACTACTATCGCTCGTGACCACAGCATAACGGCAATGGGTCTTGTTTCTCTAATGAAGACTAATACCGAAACCTACAAAATGGTTTCTAATAATGTGGTTGAGCACACTGACTGGTGGAATATGGGATCCGGAACGGTAAATGGAGAGCAGTCTTCTTCATCTTACAGTGAACAGAGCATGCTTTCTTATGCACTCCGTTTGAATTACTCATATAAGGGACGTTATATGTTCACAGGTACCGTTCGTTGGGATGGTTCATCCAAGTTTGCCGATGGTTATCGCTGGGGTTCCTTCCCCTCTGCCGCAATCGCATGGCGTCTTAGCGAGGAGTCATTCCTCCAGAAAGAATGGTTGAATGATTTGAAACTTCGTGTCAGCTATGGTGTGACCGGTAATAATGACGGCGTTGGCAACTATGCTACTATCGTAGGTGTAGGGGGTCCCGTTTACTATCCTTTCGGCTCTTCTTACTATCCCGGATTCTATCCCAATGGTATTGTAAATAAGATGCTTTCTTGGGAAAAATCTCACGAGTTAAATATTGGTATTGATTTCGGCTTCTTGCAGAACCGTATCAACGGTAGCATTGACCTTTATGAGAAAAACTCTAAAGACCTGATTTTCCCTCTCGACCTTCCGCTCGAAACAGGAGGTGAAAACCTTAAGACAAATGTGGGTAAGGTGCGTAACCGTGGTATCGAGATTTCTCTTACAACTGTTAACATTGACACCCGCGACTGGCAGTGGACTACAACATTCACTTTCGCCCACAACAAGAACAAAGTTAAGGAATTGATGAACGGTCAGGATAAACTCCTGTCAAAAGGCGTTACCGGAAACCTATTCGTTGGGCAGCCCGTTAATAATGTTTACGGTCTTGCATGGGATGGAATCGTAAGCGACCAGAATATGACTGTTCCAGATCTTCCTATCGCTGCAGAACATGGGTTTAAGGCAGGTGAGACTGTTCGCGCTTGCGATTATTACTATGCATGCTATGGATGGACCGAAGGTCAGCCTATTGTCCGTGACGTAGACGGGGATGGTGACTTTGACAATGACGACCGCATCATCTATAACTCAGAACCCGATTGGACCGGTAGCTTCACCTCAAATTTGAATTATCGTCTCCCGAAGAATGGTGGTGACATCGATTTCTCATTCTCGCTCTATGCTAAGCAGGGCTACACGGTTAACTCTCCGTTTATGAATAGTGACTATTTCGACTATCATGACCGCGGTCGTGGTAAGATGGCTGTTGATTACTACATCCCCGCAGGTACACTTGTTGACGCTGGAGGGATGAGAGCTGATGGCACATTTATTGAGCCGGTTTACCAGACCGAGACACATTATGGATCATATCCGTTCCCAAATGCAGGTCCTTCTGACGGTGTCGGTACTCAGATTGGCTATTGGAATGAAGGCAAGCAGTTTGTTGATGCTTCTTTTGTCAAGGTAAAGAATATCACACTTGGCTATAGCTTCTCAAAGAATCTGCTAAAGCACATCGCTTGCCAGAACCTTCGCGTCTACTTTACTGTTACGAACCCGATTGTTTGGACTAAGTATCGTGGATTTGATCCCGAATGGGCAACTTCTTCAACCAAGAATGATGGTCCGAGTGTAATCTCTTATCAAATTGGTGCAAATATTAAATTCTAATATTTAACAACTGAAAAACAATGAAATTTTATAAATATTTATCACTTGCTGCTCTGTGCTCGATGACACTCGCCTCTTGTAGCGATTTCATCGAGCCGGAAAACAAGTCGACAGGTAACTCAAATGGAGACTCTTACCTGACCTCTGACCCGACAGCATTCCGACCGGTTGCATACAATGCTTTCCGCACTTTTGCAACAAATATCGAGATGCACGACCGTGCTACTGACCTTTACAGCAACTGGAAATCTGCTGACGACGGTGATTTCTCAAAGTTCACTATAAACGCAAGCACGTCCGCCATTCAGGATTACTACACTAACGCTTATAAAGCTATTAATTATGCCAATGGCATGATTAAATATAACGGTGCAGAATCTCTCCTTGGAGCAGAAGGTATTTTCCTCCGCAATTATGGCTACTACTTGCTTACTCAGCAATTTGGCGGTGTACCTTATATTCTCGAATACATTGAGACTGCTAACAACGAGTATCCTCGTGCTGATTTGGGTCAAATGTACGATGACATGCTTGCTGAGTTGAAAGGCATCTATGATAATTCTCAGCTTCCTGCCGTCAGTGCGCATGATGGTTCAGTAAGCAAGCAGGCAGTTGCAGCGCTTGCTGCAAAAATTGCTTTGGCTGCAGCGTGGGATCTCGACACTGAACTTGTAGATGCAGTGAAAGGCACCTATACCGTAACAGCCACTCAGCGCTTTAAAGATGCGGCTGACTGGGCTGAAAAGGCTATCAATAACACACCTCTCACTATGACATTTGAGCAGAAGTGGGCATATAACAACGAAGCTAATGCTGAAGAGATTTGGTCAATGCAGTATAGTCGCGCCGGTTTCCCTGGAGATGTAAAGACGGGCGGACATCAGATGCAGAATGAATACATGTCATACTACGGCGACTGTAACTCAATCGGCTTAAAAGGCACCCCGTCAGGCGGTATGGATAACCAGTCAATGAAGTCAATCCGTCTTTTTGAAAAGGGTGACAAGCGTTTCGATGCAACATTTATGACTGTATTCTACAATGCTCCTAAATCCGGAGGCGTTGCAGAATGGGGTACCGAAGGTTACTTTGCATTCTATAACTGCACACCTACTGAGCTTGCGGCAAAACCCATCGGTCTTAAATTCTATCCTTACTATTGGACTGAAGCTGAAGTTGAGGCGGATCTTGCATCTATCAAGAGTCAGACAGTGAAGTATCCGAAAGATACACGTGGTGTTAATACTCCTTTTGCCGCAATTCTTGACGATACAAATGTGACTATATATGATTTTAAAGAAGACGGCACATGGACAAAACGCACTATGGACGCAGAGGCATTTGTTAAGCAGGGTGGCGGCTACAATGGTATTTGTGTTCGTAAATACGATGATCCCGCATCTGACCAGGTTGCACGTAACAACTGCTATCGCAACATACCCGTATTCCACGTCAGCGATATGTATCTCGTAGCAGCTGAGGCATACATGCTTGCCGGACAGGATGGCGACGCGCTTTCAAAAATAAATGCCGTTCGTAATCGCGCCGGTCTTGGCAATCTTACCTCGTATTCTGCATATAATGCTCAGTACACTATCCCGTCAGATTTTGTTGAGACTCCTCTTGATCTCTTGCTCGACGAACGTGCTCGCGAATGTTATGCTGAGCGTACCCGCTATTTTGATCTCCGCCGTACAAAGCAGCTGGTTCGTTATAACATTGCATTTGCCCGTTCTATCTCAAATATATCAGAGATGAGCAACGATAAAGGCGAAATCAAATGGTATCGTCCTATTCCTGCAAAAGAGTTTGACTTGAATTATGCAATGGATCCCGAAAAAGATCAGAACCCCGGCTATTAATCCTTATAGAACTTAATTATGAAAAAGATATTTAATTTATTTGTAATTGCTCTGATCTGCTGCCTTGCTTCTTGTAAGGAAGATGTCGATTTAGTAGATCCGGGTACTCCTACAAATCCCGAAAAAGCAATTGAAGGCGTATATTCTGGCGTAATGACTCGTACGGTACGTACTACGGGAGTTTCAGAATCGGCTAATGCCGTTTTAACGATTGCTCCGACTGAAGATCGATATGTGGCAAATATCACAATATCGTGCCCAGATTTCGACATAAATCTCTCAAGTGTTGCTAATGTGCTTCCTTCTCAGGGAGATTATTCCTATTTTAATAATCTCTCAGGCAATACACTTGGAGCTTTATTTACCGGTACAGTTTCACAGGACGTTAAAGATGCGTCCTTGGGATATTCTCTTACTGTCCGTGAAGGTCGTAAAACTACTACCTACGATTTTCTTTTTGAAGGGACAAAATAGAATTAAATAAATTATGGTTCCCGGTTTCTGCCGGGAACCTATAACTAACTATTATTTTATACTAACTTTAAATCAAACTAAAATGAAGAAAAGTTTACTTCTTATGGCAGGCGTGGCTGTGGCTTTCTCTGCCAGCGCAATCGAAGTCGGGTTTATGGACTCTGAGGCACTCGGTCTTGCCGGCAAGCCCACTCTCGATGACATGACTCCTCTTGCTTCAACTGAAAATGTTGAGATGTTCTTCTATTTCGGTCAGGAGACCTCTGCGCAGAATCCCGATTTTAACGGTTTCAAGCAGGTAATCGTAAATGGTGAAGCTATTGATATCGTTCAAGGAATTGGCGGTGTTACTAATGGTGTTTGCAACCTTGATGACGGTCCTTCAACCGGTGGATGTATGTATCTTTTCAAGGTAAAAAAAGACGGTTATCTGATTGTTCCCTCAAAAATTTCTTCCAACAAGAATTTCTACGTTTATGAGGGTCTTGTTGGCGAAGCACCCCAACCCGTAGCATATACCCTTGGTATGGATCTCCAGAGTGGTGATTATCCTGATGTACCGAGCATCAACTATACTCTCCCGGCTGATGAATTGGGCTATGTTAATCGCGAAGCTGCTGACATCGATAAATATACTTTCGGTGGCAACACTATCGCTTGGCCTATCCGCATCCAGACAGGCAACGCAGAGGCAGCTTCAGGCGGTAACGGTACAGGAGCACTTGTATTCAAAGTTTTTGCTGAAGCTGAAAACTATTTCTGCTTTGCTACCGGTTCAAAGATGAACACTTGCGGTTTTATCTTTGTAGAAGGCAACACTCTTCCCAATGTATCTGTTTACGCACCCGAGAGAACTCCGGAAGAAGGCGACGTAATTCCTGCCAAGACTGTCGTGATCACTGGTAGCGCTACCGGAGGTATCGACAACATCGCTACTGACGTTAAGGCTGCTGAACTTGACTGGAATGCTCCCGTTTACAACGTAATGGGTCAGAAGGTATCTAAGAACTTCAAGGGTATCGCTATCCAGAACGGTGCTAAGTTCGTTGTTAAGTAATCAAGTTAACACTTATTTGATCGCGCCATAAGCGCGACCTCCGAGGGCGACCCATCCGGCCGCCCTCTTTCATTACCTCTCCTCCACTACCACAATCCCCATCCCACCCTCCCTAACCTCCCTAAGCTCCCTAAGGTCGCTAAGGTCTCTAACGACCCCAAAAACTGCCATCTCCCAACCACAACCGTTGCCCGCAGGGCATCATCTATATTTAGCCGTCGGTTGAGCGAAGCTAACCCCCCGGCTAAACACAGATTATCCCTACTGGAAACCACACTGTCCTTACTGCCTCACTATATCTTCACACCCTAACATCGGCTGCACCACGATACAGCCCTACACCGGAGTAACCACCAAAAGACTTCTTTTGCCCCTCTGTCCCTCTGTATCCGGAATCTGAAAACTGACAACTGACAACTCCCAACTCCCTGCAACTTTTTTCGCATTTGCAATGCGAAAAAGCATAAAAATCCCCCTATTTCGTACGATATTCAGATATTTGTCGCTCGGATTTATTACCTTTGCAATGTATAAACCATGAATTAATTAAATCGACAATACCGGTAAAAGCATGAAAAAAGCATTACTTGCATCAGGAATCGGACTGCTTCTTGCAGCCGGAGTGACAGCACAGGAAAACGCCCCGGCGTTTCCGGGTGCCGAGGGCTTCGGAAGATACACCCAAGGAGGCCGCGGAGGAAAGGTAATCCATGTCACAAATCTCAACGACAGCGGAGAAGGGTCGCTTCGCTGGGCACTCAGTCAGTCAGGCGCGAAAACAATCGTTTTCGATGTCGGCGGCTATATCGACCTGAAATCACAGCTTAACGTGACATCCAACACCACCATTGCCGGACAGACAGCACCCGGCGACGGCATAACCCTTAGATATTACACACTGTATTTCGGCAACTGCGACAATGTAATCGTGAGATTCATCCGCAGCCGGCGCTCGCAGGTGAAAGATGTGAATGACGGAGCCGACGCCACCTGGGGACGTCGCCGCCACGACATAATAATAGACCATTGCTCATTCTCATGGAGCATAGACGAGGTGGCATCTTTCTACGACAACCGCTCGTTCACGATGCAGTGGTGTACGATCGGCGAAGGTCTCGCCAATCCCGGTCACACAAAGGGCGCCCACAGCTACGGCGGTATCTGGGGCGGTAAAGATGCCTCATTTCATCACAACTATCTTACCCACATCCAGAACCGTGCACCGCGCTTCAACGGAGCCCGCTACAACTGGAATGGCTATGACAAGACCAAATACGAAAACTCCATCCAGGCAGAGCGCGTTGACTTCCGCAACTGCGTGATTTATAACTGGGGCAATGGCAACGGCTGTTACGGCGGTCCCGGCGGTGGCTACATAAATATGGTCAACAACTATTATCAGGCAGGTCCCGGAACAAAAAACACGACTCGCGTGACCCAGGTATCGGTTTCCGATGCCGGCAATGGCGGTGATAACCCGTTCCCCGGATATGCAAGCCGCTACTATATCGACGGCAACTACGTGACTGCTGCAAGCGAGCCGGAGAATTATGACTGGGCGGGCGTGATATATGACGGAGGACTGTCGACCATCGACGGCGAGCGTTACATAATCGATGAGAAGCATTATTACGGCAATGATGTCGAATATAAGAAAAACAACAAGGACCAGGATTGCGTAAGATTGCGTCTCGACTCACCTATCGACGCGGGAGAGGTGACAACCCATAAAGCTACCACGGCATACGAAAAGGTACTCGCCTACGCAGGCGCAAGCCTTGTGCGTGACGGCGTGGACACCCGTTACATGGAAGAGGCGCGCACCGGTACCACCACCTACAACGGCGACGTCGCCTACGTTGACAAAAACGGCAAGACTTATGCCAAGTCAAACACCAAGGGAATCCTTGACTTTATAAACGACCCCGACAAGGCGGAAGAACCGAAGACGGCAAGCTATCCTGCATTGGCGACGGTTAAGCGCACTGATAATTTTGACACTGACGGCGACGGTATGCCCGACGAATGGGAAAAGGCAAACGGACTCGACCCAAATGACCCGGCAGATGGCGCGCTATTCACAATCGATACAGAAAGAGGATGGTACAGCAATCTTGAAGTATATCTCAACGAGATTGTAGCACACATCATGTATGAAGGCAATGCAATGGCAGAGAGCTCGTTTGACGAGTATTACCCTGAGACCAAAACAAGCTCGCTTGAAGATATTGCAGAAGGTGTCATGACCTCTGAAATTGCCGGCATCGAATATTACAGCCTTGACGGCATCAGGCTTACCGAACCTACCGAAGGCATCAGCATCCGCCGCATCATCTATACCGACGGTCGTGTAGAGAGCGATAAAGTAATCAAATAATCACCTATCATCATAACTTATCATGAAAAAAAGCATTTTATCTGCGATAATCGCCGCATGTATGCTTCCCTGCGCCGCAATGGCACAGGAAGTGGAGGTGCAGGAAGCGATATCCTTCCCTGGCGCGGAGGGATACGGCAGAATCACCACCGGCGGCCGTGGAGGCGACGTATATCACGTCACCACGCTTGACGACGGCACCCAGGAAGGCACATTCCGCTGGGCATGTAACAAATCCGGAGCAAGAACCATCGTGTTTGACGTGTCAGGCACAATACATCTCACAAGCGAACTGAAGATAAGAAACGGGGATGTCACCATAGCCGGACAGACTGCACCCGGCGACGGCATCTGTGTAGCCGACTATCCCTTTGTCATCTCATGTCCTAACATCATCATCCGCTATATGCGTTTCCGTCTCGGCAACGAGGCACTGAAAAGCAACCCTAATGCACATGAGGGCGACGGTCTCGGCGGCATGGACGGACAGCGCATCATGATTGACCACTGTTCGGTAAGCTGGTCGATTGACGAGTGTCTGTCGGTCTACGGCAGCAAGAACATCACCGTGCAGTGGTGTATCGTGTCGCAGAGCCTTGTCAACAGCGGTCACAGCAAGGGTAACCACGGTTACGGCGGCAACTGGGGCGGCTCCGGTGCATCATATCACCACAATCTGCTTGCACATCACGGCTCACGCGCTCCGCGCCTCGGCCCGCGCCCGTCGACACAGACCGACGAGCGTATGGACCTCCGCAACAACGTGATGTACAACTGGGGCGGTGAAGGCTGCTACGGAGGTGAAGGCATGAACGTAAACATTGTCAACAATTACTACAAGCCGGGCCCCGCGACTCCGACCGGAGGAAAAGGCAAACGTATGGCTAAACCCGGTATCCGTACCGTGGATTACTGTCTTGACAAAGCCACAATCGCCACCAATATAAACAATGCCCTCGGTACATCCCTGAAAAAAGACGGCATCAGCGGCTCAAGCGACGGCAAGGACAATTTCGTGACATTCCGATACGACAGCAAAACACAGAAACTCCCTATCGACATGGAGGCTAACACCATCGAGATAGAGGGCAAGACAATAAAAGTCGCATGGAACAACTGGAAAAAGATGCTACAGAAATGGGGTACGTTCCACATCAACGGTAATGTCAACACAGCCTACGATGACGTGACCGCCGACAACTGGACTGTAGGTCTGTTCAATCAGGTAGACAAAGGCACAAAAGTGGATAACCACAACATGACCGCCGAGGACTCCCGTGCATTCACCCCAATACCATTCGTGTACACTACTACTCACTCGGCAGAAGATGCGTTTGAGAAAGTGCTTCAATACGCCGGTGCAAGCCTTAGCCGCGATGCCCACGATGAAACAATGGCTCATGATGCCCGAGAAGGAGTCGTGACAACTACCGCGCGCGCAAATGGACTTCTCAATAGCCAGGACGAGGCTATGTACATCGACGGCACGTCGGGATGGCCGGGGCTTAACAGCACTGAAGCACCTGTCGACACCGACGGCGACGGCATGCCCGATGAATGGGAGACCGCAAACGGTCTTGACCCCAACGACCCCGCCGACGGCAAGATTCTTGGCGAAGACGGCTACAGCAATCTTGAAAATTACCTCAACAGCCTTGTGGCTCGCATCACGGAGGCACAGAACGAGGGCGGCAAGATGATGAACAATGTCGACCTCACCGACGAGGCAATCGCAGGCATCGACAACATCAATGCAGAGCGTCCCGCCGACGGAAAAATCTACAATATGATGGGCGTGGAAGTCTACGAACCGCTTAACCCCGGCATATATGTCCGTGACGGAAAGAAATTTATCATCCGTTGATTCCAAATCATCTTTAATTACCTATAGTTTTTGGAAGGTGCAGTTCAAAATGAACTGCACCCTCTCTTTTACTTGCACCCGCCACCAGGAAGCCTCCCTACATATCAACCATGTTTTCCGACAGGAAAAATCCAAACTTAGCCGGGGCGTTGAGCGAAGCGAAACCCCCGGACAGCAGCCTTCCATGAACTGTTTCCCGACAGGGAATCATCAATCCCGCTCCAAGCCGACCCTTATTTTGCGACAACACTTTTGTACTTTTTCAAAATTTTATTAAATTTGCCCTTGATTCTAATATCTCGTGATTCTAAATTTAATTAACACAGTGATTTAACGAAATGAAAACTTTCAGAAATCTTGCGTTGGGCACATTATTGCTCCCGGCGGCGCTGTCGCTGCATGGCTCGACCTTTGTAGGCGACCGCACAGACTTCCGTGATGAAACCATCTATTTCGCCATGACGACACGTTTCTACGACGGCGATCCGGGCAACAACACCTATTGCTGGGACGGAGTGCTCAATGTCAACGACCCTGAGTGGCGAGGCGACTTCAAGGGGCTTATCGACAAACTCGATTACATCAAGGCTCTCGGGTTCACAGCCGTATGGATAACCCCCGTCGTGGAAAACGCCTCCGGTCTCGACTACCACGGCTATCACGCCATAAATTTCAGCAAGGTCGACCCACGCTATGAGAGCGACGACTGCAAGTTCCAGGACCTCATTGACGCTGTGCATCAGCGCGGCATGAAACTCATACTCGACATCGTCCTGCAGCACACCGGAAATTTCGGCGAAGAATACCTATGCCCGATGTTCTCCCGCGACTACACTCAGCCGCTTGACAATATCAACAAGTCGATGAAGCTGCACGACAACACGCGTCTGCCCGCCAATTACAATTCACTTCCCGCCAATCAGCAGTATGGCACACGTCTCGCGCTGATGAAAAATACCGACGGCAAAAACCATGATGTCAACAACTACTGGCACCATTACGCGCATTTCGGCTGGGACGATCCCTCGCGCTGGTGGGGACAGATTGCGGGCGACTGCGTTGACCTCAACACAGAAAATCCCTACGTGACCAATTATCTGGTCGACTGCTATACTAAATTCATCGAAATGGGTGTCGACGGATTCCGCATCGACACCGCAGGACATATCTCGCGACTTACCTTCAACAAGATGTTTATCCCGCAGCTCGCCGAGGCGGCTGAGAAAAACAAGGACAAGCGCGGTGGCACACCGTTTTTCATGTATGGCGAGGTGTGCGCGCGTTCCGAAGAGGTCATCTACCGCGGAGAGAACTACAACTGCTCACCCTGCTACTACACATGGAAAGAAAACCGCGACTATGCGTGGGACATGGACGAGCACTCCTGGGACAATATCGTGGTGATGGAAGGAGAAAAAGGCAATCACACCAACGCCAACTCCGTCAACAAGCAGGGAGAAGATGACCTCGGTCACTCGCCGTCGATACTACGAAAGTCTGACAACGCATGGCTCAACGGCAACGATTACCACGCGCCCGACCACTCACAGCACTCCGGTCTGAACGTGATTGACTTCCCTATGCACTGGCGCTTCAGCAATGCCAAGAATGCGTTCAACGCCCATGGAGAGGACAATCTTTACAACGACGCCACCTACAATGTGGTGTATGTCGATTCTCACGACTACGCCCCCAACGGCGCCGACGGTCAGCGATTCATCGGCGACCGTGCCACATGGGCGGAAAACCTCTCGCTCATGTTCACCTTCCGAGGCATCCCATGTATCTATTACGGCTCGGAAATCGAGTTCCGCAAGGGATGCCCCATCGACAAGGGCGCTGTGCTTGCCCTCAATGAATCGGGGCGCGCCTATTTCGGAGGTTATGTCGAGGGCGATGTGACCGTGAGTGACTTCGCCGAATATTCCGATGCGACAGGCAATCTTGCCGCCACTCTGAGCCACCCGCTCGCCATGCACATACAGCGTCTTAACAAGATACGCGCAGCCGTTCCCGCGCTCCGCAAAGGTCAGTACAGCACCGCCGGCTGCAGCGGGGGCATGTCGTTCAAACGCCGTTATACCGATGCCACTACCGACTCCTACGTGCTTGTCACCATCAGCGGCAACGCTACGTTCACCGGCATACCCAACGGCACTTACACCGATGTCGTGACCGGCGACACAAAGATCGTCACCGACGGCAAGCTGACTGCAACCTGTTCCGGCAAGGGTAATCTCCGCGCCTACGTGCTGTCGACCGACAAAACCAAGGCACCGGGAAAAATAGGTGATGACGGCGCATATCTCTACACCGGCAAGTCAGTGACTCCGGAGACAAAGCCTTACGATGGAAACCAGGAGCCTCTTGACACCACGACCAAGCGTGACGGCACCACCCCCGACCCGGAGCCCGAGAATCCCGTTGACCCCTCGATGGAAAAGGGCGAGCAGGGAGCGTTTTTTGAAAACACCGGACACTGGGGAGGCACGATAAACGCCTACGTGTGGACCTCCTCCGGCACTATTACCGCCTCCTGGCCCGGTGAACCCTGTACCTACCTTGGCAACAATATCTGGAAATGGCATTACAGCGGTGACAAGCGCATTCCTGAAGGCGCAGGCATAATCTTCAATAACGGATCGGCACAGACCTCCGATTTCTCGTGGGTCAACGGCGGCGTCTACACCCTTGACGGCTATGACCACACGGTTGAGGGTGCGGGCGAAATTCCGGACACACCTGTCACCCCCGATCCCGACGAGACGAAGTGGACCATATATTTCCGTGGCGACAACGGGTGGAATCCGGTATGTGCTTACGTATGGGATAGCGGCGACGGTGACCGCCAAATCCTTGGTGCATGGCCCGGCACAACGATGACCACTACCGATGTCAACGGTGTATCGATGTGGACAATCTCATTCACGGCGTCGTTGAAGATCCCGATGGTGATATTCAACAACGGCAACGGCGGCGCAGGCAATCAGACTGCCGACCTCGTGCTTACAAACCATACAGTGTACAATGCCGACGGTACTTCATCGATTGCCACTGTCTCTTCAGAAAAACCGCTTAAGGTTTACGCGGCTGCCGGCAATCTCATCATCGAGTCAGCTGTCGCAATGCCGGTTGCGATATATTCCGCCGACGGTACAGTACGCCTCGTCAACGTACATCCCGGCGTAAATGTCATCGACACCCTCCCCCACGGATTCTACATCGTGGCAGGCACGAAAATAATCCTCTGACCCGTCAGGCAACTGCCTGTTGGTTATTAACCGCGAAATGATTAACTTTGCATTAGAAGGCGCGCAGGCATCCCCCGCGCGACCTGACAGTGCAAAGTTAATTTTTTATTTTATGATCAAACGATTCACAATTTCTGTTGCCGCGTTGCTAAGTATGGCAGCCTCGGCTCTCGCATGTACAAGCCTCATCGCGACTCCCGGTGCGACTGCCGACAACAGCGTCATCATCACATACGCCGCCGACTCCCACAATCTTTACGGCGAGCTATATTCCTCCCCCGCGAAAGATTATCCGAAGGGAGCCATGCGAAAAATCCATGACTGGGACACCGGCAAGTATCTCGGTGAAATCCCGCAGGTGCGCCACACTTACGCCACCATAGGCAACATGAACGAACACGGTCTTGCCATAAGTGAGAGCACATGGGGTGGCAGGGAGGAACTTGTAGATACCACCGGCATCATTGACTACGGCTCGCTGATATACATCGCGCTTGAACGCGCAAAGACCGCGCGCGAAGCAATCGAGGTGATGACAAGTCTTGTCAATCAGTTCGGTTACGCCAGTGAAGGCGAGTCATTTTCCATCGCCGACGGCAAAGAGGCATGGATAATGGACCTCATTGGAAAGGGCGGCAAGGAAAAAGGTGCCGTGTGGGTGGCTCGCCGCATTCCCGACGGCATGATTTCCGGTCACGCCAATCATCCGCGCATCCACACATTTCCCCTCAACGACCCCGAAACGCTCTATTCGCCCGATGTCATCGACTTCGCCCGCAAGCAGGGATATTACGAGGGGAAAGACGAGGATTTCGATTTCTCACGCACCTACGCCATCACCGATTTTGGCGCGCTCCGCGGATGTGATGCCCGCGTATGGTCGTTTTTCAACAATCATGCCTCAGGCATGGACAAGTATCTCCCCTGGATCATGAACGG
This sequence comes from Bacteroidales bacterium, assembly GCA_003150235.1. Taxonomy (GTDB): domain Bacteria; phylum Bacteroidota; class Bacteroidia; order Bacteroidales; family Muribaculaceae; genus Muribaculum. The sequence continues at coordinate 11,543 of QAMW01000017.1, read as the reverse complement.
GGAGGAAGAGGTAATGCCGCTTTGGGTGAAACCCGACAGTGCGCTTACCGTACGCGACATGCAGTGGGCTATGCGCGACCATTTCGAGGACACTCCCTTCGACATGACAAAAGATGTCGGCGCGGGGCCGTTCAAAGTGCCTTACCGCTGGCGTCCCATGTCATTCACCGTCGACAGCGTGGAGTACACTCATGAACGTGCCATCGCGACCCAGCAGACAGGCTTTACCTTTGTCGCCCAGCTTCGCGACAGTGTGCCACAACCGATGAAAGGTGTGCTCTGGTTTGGTGTCGATGACACAAATACCTGCGTCTATGTGCCTGTCTACAGTTGCGTGACAAAAGTGCCTTACTGCTATGCCCACGGCAACGGCGACATGCTGACTCTATCATGGGACGCGGCTTTCTGGGTACATAATTACGTGGCAAACCAGGCTTACAACCGCTATTCGCAGATGATACCCGACATACGCCGTGTACAGAACGGACTCGAAGACTCCATAGCGGCGGCTGTCGCCACGACCGAGGCTGAGATTGCATCCCTTCCCCGCAAGCAGCAGGTCAAGAAGCTCCAGGCACTCACTGATTACTGGGCAAACCACTCCACGCGTGAGTTCAAAAAGCTCGGCGACTATCTGTTTGTGAAATATCTTGACGGAAATATCAAGAAAGAGACCGAACCGGGGGTATTTCTCCGCACTCCGGAAGGGATATGCGCCTATCCGGAATTTGGAGGATATTCCGACGAGTATTTCCGCGCTGTGGTAAAGGATGCGGGCGACCGCCTCAAAGTAACCCAACCTACATTTTCCAAATAAAAGCAGCACGCCATGTCACGTACTAATGAAGAGATGCCCGGAGTGACACTCCTCGGCAATCAGGCGACCAGATATCCCGACCGTTATGCTCCCGAAGTGCTTGAGACATTTGTCAACAAGCATCCCGGCAATGAGTATCTGGTCACTTTCACCTGTCCGGAGTTTACATCTTTGTGTCCAAAGACGGGTCAACCCGACTTTGCAAAAATCATCATCAACTATATACCGCGTGAGAAGATGGTCGAGAGCAAGAGCCTCAAGCTGTACCTCTTCAGCTTCCGCAATCACGGCGATTTCCACGAAGACTGCATCAATATCATCATGAAAGATCTCGTGGCACTCATGGACCCGCGCTATCTTGAGGTGACAGGTATTTTCACCCCTCGCGGAGGCATATCCATATATCCGTTTGCCAACTATGGCGATGCCGACCATCAGGATATGGTGAAAGCGCGCCTGCTCGCTTCATTCCGCAACGACTTCTGATTGACCATGACCATGCAAAAAGATTCACTGATGGTGCTCTCCGGAGGCATGGACTCCGTCACCATGCTTCATGAATATGCCTCCTCGATAGCGCTTGCCGTCACCTTTCATTACGGCTCCAACCACAACGAGCGGGAAGCCGCATGTGCGCGTCTCCACTGCGCGCAGCTCGGCATAGAGCTTATAGAGATTAACCTTGCCTTCATGGGGCAATATTTTGAAAGTTCGCTGCTGAGCGGTGCCGACGCGATACCGGAGGGGCACTATACTGACGACAATATGAAATCGACCGTGGTGCCGTTTCGTAACGGCATAATGCTTGCCATAGCCGCCGGACTTGCCGAAAGCCGTAATCTCAAGGCAGTGATGATTGCCAACCATGCCGGCGACCATGCGATATACCCCGACTGTCGCCCCGGATTTGTAAAAGCGTTCGCCTCGGCAATACATGAGGGCACCTATGAGCATATCGAGCTGCGCGCCCCCTATACAAATCTCACCAAAGGCGAGATTGCACTCCACGGCAAGCGGCTCGGCATCGACTACTCCACCACCTACTCATGCTACAAGGGCGGTGAGAAACATTGCGGGAAATGCGGCACATGTGTCGAGCGCCGCGAAGCTCTCGCCGAGGCGGGAATCACCGACACCACCGCCTACGAAGACTGATCTCCGCAGGGACATCGCTTAATATTATTAACTTAAGGATGTTGCCCTGAATGGGCAAGATAGAGTTTACCGCGGGTAGCCCCGAATGGGGCACCCTTGGAATGTAAGGCCGCCACAATATACAACCCTGAAAAGGGTTGCATAAATATATGTTAATCAGATGCCTATGCAACCCGTTCCCGGGGTTGAGTCAAGGAGAGAGGTGCCTGAGCCACGGGTATGCCTTCGGCATTACCCGCGGTTATCGGGAAAAATCCCCTTGCGGGGATTTTTGGCTCTTGCAACTTAAGTTGGTGACATCGAGTGGAAGCTCGCCAGAATACCGTGCGTCACAAGTATTTTGCCCCGATTACAGCAGTGTCTCCGGGTTAAAATCCTTTTTCTTGACTATACCATCGCGGCTGATGAGATAGAGCGTCGGCAAGCGTCGTATCGAATACAGTTCCTGCTCCTCAACAGGATTACCCGGCGTGTAAGCCGACACCCACCATCCCGGTATCAGGCGGCGCACCTCCGGGAGCATCGTCTCATCTCCCTCAAAATACACGGCGAGCACCTTCAGCTGCCCGCTGTCGACGCGCGATTTCAGTTCCGGCGAGGCTGAAAGCATTTCTATCACCTCGATACAGTGGTCGCACTCCGCGTCATAAAACATCACAAGCGTTTCATCCGCGCCACTTGCTACATCATACAGAGTCGACCCTTCCCCTGACATCAATGTCAACGGGAAATCGGTGGCGGCACTTCCCTGACGATTCCGCTTCGCCTCGTCAAGCTGGTATGTGTATCGGGCGAACAACACAGGGTCAAGGCAATTGTCGGCAATCACTGCATCAAGCACACGCATATATGCCTCCTCGTCATGCATCGGCGATTCCGGCTCATAAAGATAGCGGTCGGCGAGACCAAGCAGCAGGCGGTATGCCTCCATGTCGGTCTGTGCGCGGTCAAAAAGCGTCGTGAACGCGCTGTCAAGCGCCGCTGCTGACGAAGCGTAAGGTATCAGACTCGCAAAATTCACAAACGTCTGCTCCATCCATGCGCCGTCACGCACTGTCGCACTGTCGCCCCACTCCATCGCATCCCAGAAATGCAGCAGAATGTAGTCGGCGCGCTCAGCGGGTGCGCGCAACGAATCTGGCACCGCCGGCAGCGCAAGCTCCCCCCGCGAGGCGACCGCCGCCTCACCCGTCACGGTCATGACCGCAGTCAGCATGACCGCCACCACAACCGTCTTTATTATATCAGCTATCCTTATCATCATTATCCAATATTTAAGCGTGGCAAAAAGCCCTATTTAAACGCAGAAAAAGCATTCTCTCCGTAAAAACAACAAACTACCGCTGCAAATGTAGAAAAATTTATCCACTTGCTTGCAAGTATTTCAAAAAAACACTATCTTTGCACTCACAATTCAGGTCCCATAGCTCAGTTGGTTAGAGCACCTGACTCATAATCAGGGAGTCCTAGGTTCAAGCCCTAGTGGGACCACCTACTTAAAATCAAGCAGTTACGAGCGCTCTCGTAGCTGCTTTTTCTTTTTCACCCACACCATTGAAAATCACCTACTCGCCGCCCCAAATCACCTCGAAACTACGATAAATCCGCAAAATTTCACATAGCCAACTACGATAATCCGGCATATTCAGGACACACAAACTACGATAAAAAGCATCGCGCAGATATAAGCGGTAATCGCTAACGCCCATCTCTACACCCGGATTAAATGTCTGAAATTTAGGCCGCTTAATATGAGTTCCATTGTCCTAGTGGGACCACGAAGGTAAAATACCAAATTAAGAAAATCGCTGAAATGTCTGAATTTCAGCGATTTTTATTTTGTCCGTTTTCATCAAAAAATGGTCGATAAATCCGCAAAATTTCGCCTTGCAAACTACTATAATTAGAGACACTCACATATATTATAAATACAATTCTAATTAGGCTATTGGCAAAGGCTTTGGTCGCTTATTCTTGGTGCTATCCGAAAAAAGCATTAATTTTGAAGAGTAAAATTTCAGACATGGCACGAGTTGATTTATCAAGGCTTCGGAAAGAGAGAGGGCTGAGTCAGATTGACCTGGCGCGTAAACTTAAAATCACGCAGAGCTATCTTTCTGCTATTGAAAATGGCAGAGGACAGCTTAATGCAGAGAAGGAAGCCCTCCTCAAACGCGTAATGGGGCTAGAAAGTCTCGATAATTACTATGTCAAGGACCATCCCATACGGGAGAGCAGATTGACTGACGACCTCGAAGAAAGTAACCTTCTGGAACGCCTGCTAAAGAAATTCCATGACCAGGCACACAAGGAAGACCCTGACAGCAATCATCATCACGAGCATCACCGGCGCATTGAATATCTGGAGGAAGCCTTGCAAAAATTGTTAGACCGCAACGAAATCCTCTTCGCCCGTAACGAGCAACTTGAACAAAAACTTGAAGAGCAACAAAATGAACTGGATTCAAGCCGCAAGGAGATATACCGCCTGAGACTCCTGTTGACCAAGCTTGGAGCTGATGCCGATACAGAGTAAGGAACTGAGCGATTATTTTTGGCGTGATTTTTCTATCAATGGAAGAAGTTCCGTCAGGAATATTTCTTTAGAAATAATGCGGTAATGTAGCTCGTAGGCATTATTGAACCGTTCGCTATGATGCACCACAAAATTGCCTTTCGATAGCAAATCCATTATTTCTTTTCTGTCAAATTCTTCCTCCTGATAGGAAAACCCGTTGTCGCGGATTATTCCGTCAATCGCCATCCATTCTGATTCCCATTCATTATGCGGAGGCGGGACTATGCCGGAGACACTTCTGAAAAAAGCATGGAAATATTTGTCGTATGGTATAATGGAATCTTTCACGAGCGAAAGATTCACTCTGTAAAAATTTCCGTTATAACCAGTTGGCTCATAAGCAGGACCGTCATAATTTCTCATTTTCTGAAGTTCTTCACTCATGTATCGTGATGCAGCAATCGTATCTGACAGGATGTGACCGGGGCCGAAATAATCCTGCATGAAATTCTTGTAGACATCACGGTACTGAGCCTCAGGATATCTATCCTTCATCATTTTAAGCACCTCGACCACTTTCCGTGATTTTTCCTCATCCTTTAATGAACAATTTCGTTGCCTGACACCCATTAGTGGCATCTGTCCTGACAATGAAAAAACCATTGACAGCATCGCAAAAATAATGACCAATTTCTTTCTCATCTTATTTCCAGTATATATAAATCATCGGAATATTCCATGACCCTGGCATCCATACCCCAGCCACGAATGCGCTGCGCCAGCACCGGTGCTGGAGGAAGCATGTCGGATTCAACCTTCATTTCCCCATGTATATTGTTAACAAAATCCTCCTTGCACGGGAAAGCCACCACAATCCTGCCTATATCAGTGAGATGATCCGAGACAATCGTCTGGAGCAATGTTTTCGGGTCGTTAAGGTGGGGATACACGCAATACATCATCACAAGATCGAAACGACCGTCGGGAAAACGCGCCTCAAAATCACAGAACATGAACTGCACATTTTCAATATCCCCAAACTTTTCTTTTGCTCGATCAAGCATATTTTTAGAAAAATCCACACCGGTCACGTGGCCCTCCACGCCTACACGTTCGGAAAGAAACGGCAGAAGCACCCCGGTACCGGTTCCGAGATCCAGAACACTTTCGCCCGGAAATACACAAACTATATCCAGAAACCTGTTGATTCGTCCCGGGATGGAAAGAGTCTCGTTGGCATCCCAAGTGTCAGCTATGCCGTCAAAAAATGATGATGATGAATATGACTCCATTTCTTATACCAGTTTTGTAATATAGCCATAATATTATTATATATCACTACAAAATTAGCATTTATTTGCGATATTCAATACATATATTTGTAATATTCACAAATTATTCATAATTTTGCCAATTATTGAGAAATATTCTAAAAATTCAAGTATCTATTCACAAATGCTATTATGTATGGACTATAGACAAATCTTCCTGCCGAGCATCCTGTCGACATCAATGCTGATTGCAGGCACTGCATTCGCGGAATCGACCGACAGCATCAAGAGAGAGAAACGACTTCCTGAAGTAGAAGTGAAAGCCAAAGCCAAGGTTGAGCTGACCCCGCTTAATGTGACTACTATCAGCGACGAGCAGATAAACCGTTCTGCCGAGACATCCTTATTGCCGGTCATGACAATGGACATACCGGGATTTTTCTCCTCGGAGCGCGGATTCGCCGGTTATGGAGTGTCGGGTGGAGCAGCCGGATCGGTAAGCATCCGTGGTGTCGGAGGGGGCAACAAAGTGCTCTTCATGATTGACGGTATGCCACAGTGGGCAGGCATATTCGGACACTCTTTGCCCGACACGTATGTTGCCAATGGAGTAGAGCGTATCGAAGTTGTCAAGGGACCTTCGTCGCTACTCTATGGATCAAGCGCAATGGGTGGTTCAGTCAACATCATCACTCGCAGCCAGAGAGAAGACGGAATCAGCGGACGAGCCCGCGCAATGTTCGGTTCGTTCAATACACAGAAATTCAATCTCGCAACAGGGGTGAAAAAAGGCGCGTTTCAGGCTACCGTTGCAGGTCAGCTTGACCGTAGCAACGGCAATCGCAAAAACTCCGCATTCTGGCTGGCAAACGAATACATCAATCTATCCTACGGCATCTCCGAGCATTGGAAAGTCGGCGGTCTAACCGATATGACGCAGTCAAAAGCCGAAAATCCCGGCACCGAGCAATCCCCGTTGTTATCAATGTGGACCTACATATTCCGCGGGACTGGTGCCGTATATGTAAATAATCATTACGACAAAGTAAACGGAGGAGCACAGGCATGGATAAACTGGGGACATCATGACGTTGACGATGGTTATGCCCCCGGCGCCACACCGAGAGACTACCTCTTCCACTCTAACGACTACAACATGGGATTCACTATTTTCGAGACTCTCAATCTATGGCAGGCAAACGACCTGTCGGTAGGCATCGACTTCCAGCACTAGGGCGGCCATTCATGGAACACCGACAAGGCGACCGATGCAAAGACTGAGGGGGTAAAGGAAAGTGAAAACGAAGTGGCGGGATACGTCATCATGCAACAGGGATTCTTTAACGACTTCATCAGCATCAATGCCGGAGTACGCCTGCAGCATGGGTCATCCTACGGTAATGTTTGGGTGCCGTCAGCAGGCTTTGTACTACATCCGGGATATGATTCAGAATTTAAATTTAACTTCGCAAAAGGTTTTCGGTCGCCCAATATCCGTGAACTTTACATGTACCCTCCTCACAATCCCGACCTGAAGCCTGAATACATGCTCAATTACGAAATAAGCTATTCTCAATTTCTTCTTAATCAGAGACTCAGGCTTGGCGCCGCCTTGTACTTCATCGATGGTAAGGACATGATTCAGACCCAGATGGTCGACGGTAAGCCGAAAAACATGAATGTAGGCAGATTCATCAACAAAGGTTTCGAGATTGAGGCTGCATACAGATTTCACCCATTATGGAACGTCAGCGCAAACTACAGTTATATTCATACCGACAACAAAACCATTTACGTTCCTAAAAACAAACTGTGCGCACGCCTGACATTCACGCCCGGCGATTTCGAGTTTGACCTTGAAAACCAAAACATCTGGTCACTCCAAAACGGATCTCCCGACGGAGCCACAACCAAATATACCCTGCTTAACTTCCGAGGAGCATATACCTTCGGAAACAAAGTCCCGGTGACGGCATTTGTCAAATTGGACAACTTCACCAACCGCCATTATCAGGTCATTTATGGATGTCCGATGCCCGGAATCACTATCTTAGGTGGAATGGAGTTTAAGTTCTGATTCATTTCATCGTAGTGACCTAATGAAAGGAAAACTTTGCTTACTATATTTCCTACAGTTCGGCGTATGGGGATGTTATCTCTCCTCATTCGGTCAACTGCTTGGAAGAGGAGGTCTCGGCGGCGACATAGCGTGGTTCTATGCCGCCGTCGGTATCGTTTCGTTGATAACACCTGCACTTGCCGGTCATATAGCCGACACCATCGGACACCCTGCCAGAGTCCTGGGAGTATGCCACCTGCTTGCAGCCGTGGCGATGACATGCTGCTGGATATATTGTCAAGACAACGGACAGTTTGAATTCCGGACAATGTTTATACTCTATTTTGCTTTCCTCGCCTTCTATATGCCGACCATAGCACTTGCCAACACCACCACATTCAAGATTCTGAATTCAAAAGGCATTCGCCCCGTCGACGCTTTCCCCGCCATTAGAATATGGGGGACGGTCGGATTCGTGATTGCCATGTGGTTTGTAAACAGTGCATGGTATGACAACGGAGCATTCGGTATCACTTTCTCCGATACTAATCCCCATGCGCAAATGCGGTTTCAATACAATTCGATGCAGTTGCTATGTGCTGCAGCAACCGGATTTGCCGTATCGGCATATACATTGCTTCTACCGCGTGTCGGCACAAAGGCGACAGCCCGTAAAGCAGCGACAGAAATCTTTGGTCTAAAGGCATTTTCCCTGTTCAAGATTACCGATATCCGCGTCTTCCTTATTCTCCTTATATTCATGGGGGTATGTCTACAGATCTCCAACGGGTATGTAGTGCCGTTCATAAATCATTTTATGGGCATCCAGGAATATGCCAACGATTTTATAACCACCAATGCCACTTTTCTTTTCTCTTTGTCGCAAATTTCCGAGGCTCTTTGCATGCTGCTTGTCGGCAAAGCAATCAAACGTGTCGGAATAAGGCTGGTTATCACTACCGCAATGTTTGCCTGGTGTCTTAGATTTGGATTCCTTGGCATCGGCAATCCCGGGTCAGGATTGATTTTCCTTATTCTTTCCATGCTGATTTACGGTATCGCATTCAACTTCCTGTCAATTGCGTCCCACTTATATATGGAGAGACGCTGTTCCGAGAAAAACAAAGGATTCGGTCAGGGATTGGTGATGATGATGTCTAACGGCATCGGCGCGACATTCGGCATCATGGGGGCAGGCGCTATAATAAACGCCTTCTGCCGATGGGAATTGATAGAAGTAAAGCCGGGTGTCGTGATGCGGCTATTCATGGGACAATGGGAATATGCATGGCTGATTTTCGGAGGATATGCCCTAATTATAGGCATCTTGTTTTTCTGTATGTTCAGAGACGGGAATAAAGCCTGAAGATTGCCCGAATTTGCATCAGAAACTTCATCACAATCAAAACGAATACAACCTTCTGGTCAGACTTTCCACGGAAGGACATATTTATGTCTGTCAAGAGCGACATGCGAGTTTTTGCATCAAGACTGGACAGGGCGTAATCGGGAGATTTTTGCTTTGGTCTGTCGCAACGCGCTTTTCAGTCCCGGAGACAGGGATTGCGACGACATCATGTCTGATACTCACGTTGCTTAATTTGAGTTCCATTGTCATAGTGGGACCACGAAAGTAAAATACCAAATCAAGAAAATCGCTGAAATGTCTGAATTTCAGCGATTTTTTTGTCCGTTTTTATCAAAAAATGGCAAAATATAGCAATCTCAGGTGTAAAAGTAAATGAATCACTACGAAGTTGTATAGGAGGATGTTGCATAAGTAGCGAAAAAAATTATAAATTTGTAAATAACAGTTTATTGGGCAAGATGACTATTGAGGAGATAAAGGCATTAATTGCTTCGGATGAGTCGCGAACTCTGGAGCTGAAGAAGACTACCGGCGAGTTGAAAGACGGTATGCACGCGGCGTGCGCGTTTCTCAATACCGAGGGTGGCTGGCTGATTTTCGGTGTCGCACCGAAGTCGCTGAAGATTGTCGGTCAGCAGGTGACGGATGATACGAAGCGGGAGCTTGCTCAGGCTCTTGCCGGTTTGGAGCCGGCTTACGATATACCACCTATTTATGTTGATGTTCCCGAGTATCCGGGTAATAAAGTGATCGCTTTCCATTTCAACGGATGGGAATGGGGTCAGAAGCCTTATACATTCCGTGGCAGACCTTACTACAAAATTGAAAGCACAACCAAGATAATGCCTCGCGACATGTATGACGAGCGGATTCGTCTATATCACCTTCAACCACCGCTCAACTACCAGTCAACCACCGGCCGAGTACGACCCAAGTACGACCCAAGTACGACCCAAGTTTCCCAACTTATTACATTGATGGGTGAATACTATATGTCTCTCAGAGATATAATGTCTTTATTCAATTTAAATAGTGCCAAACGATTTAGGGAGAATTATCTCAACCCTGCCCTATCTGATGGTGCCATAGAACGACTTTATCCAGATCAGCCCCATCATCCAAAGCAGAAATACCGGTTGTCTGAGATTGCAAAGGAATGGAAAGAGTTCAATTTTAAATCTTAAACTGATTAGCAAATGAAGAAAACAGCAAAAATCTTACTGTCGGCGATATTTATATGCGCATTACATGTGCAGGGACAATCTTCTGCGGAATCGCAGATTATATCCACCGGTTTTGGCGAAAACCTTGCGACGGGGTGTCCGAGACTTCAGGTGATTGATGATATGCTGTATGCTCCCGGACCGAACGGCATAATGCGACACGCCAAAGGAGCACGTTCCCAATGGGAACCGTTTGCTATGCAAGGCATCAATGTAATTGATTTCCGCATTTTAGGTGATGAAATAATAGCATCAGTTATTCCTGATGAATATTCTCAGATAACCGGCATGGATTTACGTCCGGTAACCAGACTATTGAAAGGACAGGTTTCCGGCACGGAGTTCCGCGACATAACACCGCCTGAAATGGAATATACCTATGATGGTTATATTTTTACTTATCTCTCCGCCATGGCACAACATCCCGTAGATAAGAATTGCGTCATGATAATGGGACACGGTGGCATCTTTCGTTCAGAAGATTTTGGCGAAACATGGGAAAAACTGACACATTACGAAGCTACATATAACGGACACTCCTTTCTGGGATGGCATCCACAGAATCCTGATATCCTTTTTCTAACATCCGAATCATTCATTTATGTCGGCATGGTGTGCAGAAGTATAGACGGAGGCAAAACATGGGAGATATTTTATCCCGATCCAGATAATGAGAGCAGTTGTCATTGTATAGCTTTTGACCCTGACAATGCAGACCATCTGTTTATCAGTGGAGAATATGCCATCTATGAATCTTTCGATTGCGGCGAGACATGGAGAACTGCACTGAATGACAAGGTGGCGGTTCCTATTCTCGGCTATGCATATAAAATAATGTATGACCCGGCAGACAGCGACAACAAAACAATTTATTCGGCGGGACACGCAAACGGAGACCCCGCGCGAAATATTATCAAGTCTACGCAGATTCTACCTGCAAGTGCAAAATTAGGCAATAAATTTGAAGAACTCGGCGACGGGGGTTGAAAAACCAAGCTTCAACCTCGGTCGTCTGTTTATTTTAATGATAATCTCCTTGAGCATTTCGTCAGATATAGAATCAAAGTCCGTTCCTTTTGGGATGTATTGCCTTATTAATTTGTTGTGGTATTCGATACAACCCTTTTCCCA
>QAMW01000027.1:125037-182575 GCA_003150235.1 Bacteroidales bacterium | reverse complement strand
AATGGAGGGGATCTATGGAAGCATTGTCGCCATCAGCTCAAACATCGAAAGCGTCAGGTCTCGGCTCCGTATGTGGCAGTACAGGACCGCACTATGATCGATGACCGTCCGGCTGAATGGGATGGCTCCACACCGGGTGATTTCGAGATGGACACAATTGTCGGAAAGGATGGCAAGGGAGCAATCGTGACATTGGTCGAAAGGAATACCAACTTTACGCTGGCACGTAAACTGCCACAGGGAAAGAATGCCAAGGCTCTGGCGCAGACAGTCATTCTCATGCTGCTGCCTTATATAGGCAAAATCAGGTCGATAACCACCGATAACGGCAGTGAGTTTGCCGAGCATCTGCTCATAGCCAAGCGACTGAGAACCAAAATATTTTTTGCGCATCCTTATTCTTCCTGGGAAAAGGGTTGTATCGAATACCACAACAAATTAATAAGGCAATACATCCCAAAAGGAACGGACTTTGATTCTATATCTGACGAAATGCTCAAGGAGATTATCATTAAAATAAACAGACGACCGAGGTTGAAGCTTGGTTTTTCAACCCCCGTCGCCGAGTTCTTCAAATTTATTGCCTAATTTTGCACTTGCAGGTAGAATCTGCGAATCCGTACGACATGGGTAGGGACTCATATCTTCTCATCGATATGGTTTAGCAGACAGCACTAACTCAAAACACCATTTCGCATTAACTATACCCTGATTGCTGATGATATTTTCTTTTCATAAGATTGAGAGAATCATAAATATCAATATACAGAGACTTATTCTTGGCAAGGTATTCAGCAAGTTCCTCCGAGCTAAATATCTGCTCAAGCGTTTTCATCATCTTGTCTTGATTTCCAGAATCGGCATATTCCTCGATTTCAATTCTCTTTTTGTTTAGATATTGATTGAACGCACTCGATCTGTCATTGCTCTCGTCAAGCTTGTTCAAAGGAATATATTTCTCAATGTTAGAAAGGGCCAAAGAATCTGCAGTCAGAGCTAAGTCCAATAAATCGGATCTACATTGACACGCAATATCATAGCCATCACTTATAACCAATAAATTCTGTTTTGCAATTGCAATTCTATTTTCCAAATTACTATTTTCATCAGAATTAGAGCTGATTTTTGCTATTGACCTAATATAAAGCTCAATATCATCCTGAATACGCTCCATTTTAATTATAACACTGTCCGAAGACATGCTGTCGTCAACCTGATAGCGATTAAGATGATTACCTGTATTCACATATTCTGATATCAAATTTTCAAACTCATGATTTTCCGGTAGCAGTTGATGGATTACCCCGACAATGCTTGCAATAGACGCTAATATCCCCAATGGGATTAGGACTATTCTCTTATTGAGTGCTTTGACAAGTTCTTTTAACTCCATTGCCAATACTTATTATATTTGTTTAATAATGTGCATGTCTTATTTTGCATAACCTGTCCCACCACAATGACTACATTGCTGATGATAGTGAGTAAACACAGTTGGATCATACCAGGTCCCACATTCATTACATCGTTGCCTGGGTCTATTAATCCCGAACGAAGCCGGAGCATTGTCATTTTTTTCTATACGACCCACTCCATTGCAATAAGCGCATTTGAATTTTCTAACTACGGTATTTGAGTTGGGATTCGTGGTGGAACTCGAATTAGAGTTGGAATTGCAGTTCGAACCATTATAATATACATTGTACCCATTATTATATCCATTTTGGGATGGATAGGTACTTACATTCGAACCGGAAGAACTGCTTTTCCCGGATTTTATCAAGGAGCAAGTAGCAACACCGGAAGGGGGTGTCGCCAGCCTATATATATACCTGAATTGGGGGGTTATTTCAACAATCAGATTCTTATAATCATAACTGAAAATATATTTTGCATTCCCATGAAATGATTGTCCTTTATAAATATAATCTGCTGTGGAATTACTTGCATCTCGATAAAGTTTGCCGTTACCGGCATAGTTACCCTGAGCATCGGAGTCAAAACATACATTCTTACTGATTTTTACAAATTGTCCTCCGGTGCATTGATTTTCTACCTTACCATAATCCTCGATTCTGGTCAATTTGTAATAATTGACATTTTGTCCATTTATTGAAAAATTTGAAAGGCAAAAAATCAGCAAAACTGTTAGTATGATTATGCTACGTCTCATCTCCAACTTTCGTTCTTTTTATTTAGGTAGGCAAGGTATAATTCGATAAATGTCTCCTTCGAAACACGTGTGTATTGCCCCGCCCCTACCCCGACGTTTGTTATTAATTCTAAATGCTGACCATCATCAGTGAATATGCAAGCATTATAAAACCCTTTACCAGGCTGCAATGACTCCGGGAATGGCACAGGCATCGATCCATACACGACTTTCCCTCCTCCAGACGCCACCTTATTATAGTTATACAGCCCAATCTGTCTAGGATTAAGTATCTTTTTTTCAAAATAATTCTCATCTTCTAAAATAGGATGACAACTAGAATAACTAGACTCTTTTATAACTGCAGCTTTTTCTCCGTTAAAATTGAAAACAAGCCAATGCCATTTTGCGGGATTCGAAAAGGCATCATCATACACATAAAACCGGACTTCGTCAACTGAGTCATAAAATTGAGCTTGTACTCTGAATGGAGATAAAAAAATGAATAACGTACAGACTAAAATTAGTCGAATCGGTAATTTCGTTTGCGTTACAAGAGCAATCACGAAATTCTTAAAAAAAGAATGGCTCATATTTTTTCCATTGCCTTGGTCTTCCCCTCGTCGGCATTAAAATTGGGTTATACAGCAAAAGCGTAGGAATCTGTATCTGTTGCCGTCCTACACTTCGAGGCTTCTCGCATTGCCCTATCTAAGTTGGACGGCAACGAAGAAGCCCTACGCTTGTATATGCAATCAATGCATCTGGCTATGTCTCTCACGAAACACGACACCGAATGCAAGATAATTACATATCCTCGGGCATCTACCGTTGCACAATCCTTGACTTAGATAGAAATTTTGCGAGAATTCCGAAGTGTCAAGAATCAGCGCGGATAAACGCTTTTCATTATGTCTTCGCCTCCCAATCCCCAACCACAAAACCGGGGGGACGGTCAGCAATTGCAAATTTAATACAATTTTTGACCCTTACAAAATATATTATGTAAAAATAAAAATCATCTGCAAAAACCTCACCGGAAAGATTCCAATTGCAAGTTGAAACTTATGCCTGTATATTTTACGTGTTGAATGAAAGTCGGTTTGAACCGGAAGGGTCATATATCGACCCTCCTAACTTATTATATAGAATTCGGCAACAGGGAAATACCGAAATGATACCACAGGTCTCTTTTAATATTAATATTCTGTCAGATAGATAATACTGTTAAATCTTTAGATTTCTTCAAAAGTTAGTTACAACCATCTTACATCGGATTATTCTACTTGAAATATCACTCATAATCTTCATCAACACCATAACTGCTGGGCCACATCCTAGGATAATTGAGAGATTCCCCCTTATGGTGCTCTCGTAAATCAGTAAGTATTTTACAAAATTCCTGATCTGTAAGAATCGTTTTATATGGGTCTTTCCTGCCACTATCATACAATAATTGCTTCCCTTCGGTTTCCATCAGAGCATTACGAAAACGACCGCACCATAAAAACATTGATTGATATGCTTCATTGACAAAATCAAGGTATTCAGGAGACTGTCGATCCATAGGAAGTCCTTTCCACCATACTATTTGGTCTTTTTGCCAATCGGCGTTTGAATATTTGGATACACAGTCCCCAAACGTAAAGCAGATATCACGTTGTTGTTTCTCATCTTTATATTTGAGGGATTGTAAAAAAGCAGCCATACATTTACACTGGACACCATCATAGCAAAAATCATTATTGCAGAAGTTTGACAAGATATCCTCAAGATGTCTTCCTTTTGCGCAGATGTCTGTCGTTTTAATTACGACTAATTGGTTAGATTGTTCTGATTCGTTTGAACTTAGGTTATCAATCATGGCAATTCTTTATACGATAGATACAACACTGTTGGATGAATTAAATTAGTGCATACTTGACCTGACCATTTTCCCGATGTCATTTACACGATTCTCGGCAAATTCTTTGAATATGTCGAGGAGTTTTCCTGAATGCAGTGGGGCGATGATAGTAATCAATGGTTTGATTACCGCTAATCAACCTTATATCAGGATATGTGCAACTTTCCCATTATAAATATTTTAAGATACTAATTCAACCGACAAGTATAAATACCCAAGCCAATAAGGCATGTTAGAGATTTTTTTCATGAGCCGATATAGGATCAAATCCATTTACCTATACGGAGATTATGGATTTACCGAAAAATGCCGACAGCATGGCGAGTGTCGAGACAGTGAAATTATGCTGTCCGCTCAGCCATCGGGTTATCTCGCTCGGACGTTTACCTATCTGGTCGGCAAACTGCTTCTTTGAAAGTCCGCGCTCCTGCATAAGAGCTTCGATTTTATTGGATATAGCGAAAGACAGGTTAATCTCTTCCCTTATTTCAAGTGGCACCTGACTGACCATTTCCCGGTATCTGTTTCTAATATCCTTCATAGCTTAAATGTTTTGTCAGTTTCGATTGTCTTGGATGTTATAGTTACAGTGCCGTCGCGTTGTCCTTCTTTTAACAATTCTTCAAATTTCTGTAACGTCAGGACATACCCACGCAACGAATCATCTTCCTCGTATGTACGCGAATTTTTAACACCTCCGTTACCGAGAACAAGAATCCGGTCGGAGAGACGCAGACAGTATAGGCGGAGTTTTGAGCGAAGCACAGGAAGAGCCACTACAGAATCACGCATCTTACCCTCGGGTCGGAAGAAACGTGCCAACGCTCCTTCATCGGCAATCTTATCTAAAAGTTGTACAATGCGTAACAAGTCTTGATTCATTTGAGCATCTTCAATGAATTTGGAATAAAAACGCTCGTATTCAGTCTCGGATTCTTCCGAGAACTGAATAGTGTAAATGGTACACTTGTCTGTATCGTTGACTAAAACCAGTTCTACTTCGCTCATATCTACAGTCCTTTCAATTACAACACAAAGATATGACATTTATTTCACATAAATGTGAAATTTGCGGATTTTTATTACAAGGAATAATCTCGGAGCAAAAAAGATGATTCCTTGCGGAAACATCCACGCTTATGCCTGCATCCCGTAGGTTTCGCTACGCTCAACCTACGGCTATTCACGGATGATGCCCTCTGGGCAACGCATTTATGCATTGATTTGCAAGCCGTTGCATGGGGGCGAGTGGAAGCTCGCCCGATACCCACGCAACGCGAGCGCCCCTTCTACAGCTACGCGCTGACGGTCAATGCGAAAAATCAATCTGTCTCTTTTGATTTTTTGTTCCTTTGTATCCCTTCTGAAAACTGAAATCTGATGACTGAAAACTAAAAAGGGGTTGCGCCAAAACGCAACCCCTTCGTTATCGTCAATAAGAGTTTATTTTACTGCTGGTTGTTCTGTTTCTGGAAACGGAATTTGAGCGTCGACACTACGTTGTAAGTGGTCGAGCTACCCTCCGTGAGAGTCGGTGTGCAGGAGAATTTCAAACTCAGCTCTTCTCCGATTGTTCCACCACCTTGAAGGTCAGTGATAGGGAACTTGTCGTTAGGCACTTCCTTGTCAGCGTTGTCACCGGTAAGCACACTCGGGGTCAGACGGTCGATGGCAAAAGTCAATCGTCCGTTCTCAATCGAGAAGGGAATATTCTTGAACACCATGTTCATAGCAGGCATATTCTGCATGAAAGATGCTCCGGCAACATAGAGGTCGAGCGTACGGTTGGCTGTATTCACGTCTTTCTCGTTGATTACGATCTGGTAGCGGTTTTTAGCTGCCTCCTCTGTCTTCCATATCTCAGTGCCGGTTGCGGGATCATTGACTCTTGTAAGGCTGAAATAGTTGGAAGCCATAGGCATACCATACACCTTGTCGCTGCCGACAGTGAAGCGGTAGAAGAGATTCCACTGCTGTATCCATGAGGTTCCTCCGAGAAGGCTGATTGATATATCCGACATACCGGTAGCCGAGGAGGTTGACGATAGGTCGAAGCCCATACCGTTGGTCACATTCTTGTTGTTAAGACCGGTCACCTCGAAACTGCTTGCCGTCCCGCTGGTCATCACCACGTTGCGCACACTAAGGCTCGATGCCGATGTACCTATATACTCTATCGAGATGGCTGAAGTGCCGAGCGAATAAGCTTGTTCAGTACCGTTGGTCACGTAATTGAGCATGGAGAAAGGCTGGGTCTCACGATGGGAATTTTCTTTTGTCTCACATGATGTAAACGCTACAGCTACAAGGGCTGCCGCGAAAAATGTCTTGTTAATCTTCATCTAATCTTATTCTTAAATATTGTAAACTTAAATTTGTATTCTGAAAGTTGCACCTATCCTTAGCGGTTTACCTCTCTGTAAAAATGCATTCCCTATACTAACGAAGTAAAATGTATTATATTTTGTGTCAGAAAGGTTCTCGCCCCATAAAGTAAGTGAAAATTCATTAAAATCTAATTTCACCGAAGCTCCGGGAAGCATGTAGAACGGCTGCCTCACACTGTTTGCCTCATCCCACATGATTTCCCCTACCCCGCGGCAGTTGACATCGACAGTCACCGCTTCGAGCCACGGCTTGCCGACCCCCTGCGTATAGGTCGCGCCGATATACATTGTGTTATGCGGTGCATACGGGATGTATTTGCCCGCGTAATCGTTGATACCGTTGTGAAATTCGCGGAAACGCGCATTGGTATAACCGTATGATGCCGTTAGGTCAAAATGCCTGACAGGATGGTAGCGGAGGGTCAGTTCCGCACCGTAGCTGCGGGTCTTGCCCGCGTTGGTCATGATGCGCCCCGTCGTGTTGCCGTCGGGAAACATCGTAAGCTGCTGGTCGCGGCAGTCAATGTAAAACAGTGCCGCCTGTGCCGACACTTTTCCCCACAAATCATTTAGATGTGCGCCTATCTCGTAATTCCAGCTCGACTCTGGTTTATACGAGATAATCTTATCTATGTCATAGCTCTGGGCAATACCCATTATCCTCATCAGCCGTTGCTGAAGCACATCGCTGAACATCTGGGTATTGAAGCCTCCGGCTTTATATCCGCGCGCTATCGACAGATACGCGTTTGAACCCGGCAGCGATTCTATATTATATGTGACGGTAAGTTTCGGCAATAGTTCCACAAATGTCTTATGGAGCTTTCCGCCGTCATTTATCCTTACGGGAGTCTGCCCGTCATCTATACCCTGTATGGTAAACGAGGTATTGCAACGGCTGTTGTATCTCAACGAGTTATGCTCGATATCAAGGCGAAGTCCCAGAGCGAAATCCCAGGCACCGGCGCTATAGCTGCTCTGATGATACAGGGCTAAGCCCCACACACTGTTGGCAAACCGGCTCTGCAGCACAAAACTGTCCTCATCCCACACTGTCGGATGGGAGCTGTGCTGGTTGACATGCTTGAGTATCAGCTCTTCTATTCCGGTGGACTTGAATGTCACCGGTGCGTTCATGTCGGTATGCTTGTAAAATCCGAAAAGTCCGCCAAGCGAGCTATATGATCCTATATTCCCTTTCCCTACGAAATCCTGGGTCAGCGCCCATTCATGACGCGCCTGGGTGAGAGTGAAATATGACTCCGGCAGAAAATCCTGGTCAAGGGTCATGTTGTCGTCGATATACTGGAAACTGGTGATGCTCGACAACACAGCGTCATCAAGTCGCCAGCGGAAAGTAAGCCCGTCGTTGACCCCCGTGCGCCGGTAGAAGCATGTGTCATTGTAGGCTATCTGCCCGGTGGCAAGCGACTCGTAGGGATAGCCACCCTGACGGGAAATATTCACCGACGCGACATTTTCCATCGTCAGCCTCCCGGAAGGGCGCCACACGGTTTTCCAGCGCAGACTCCCCTGATTTTCCTTGTCACACTTCTCTCCGTTATACCTGTTGGTAAAATATCCGTCGCTATGGGTGTAATATGCCGTGTACGACATCCCCAGGCGAGGAGACAGTTTGTGGTAATATGACGCAGAGGCGCGCAGGGAGCTTGCCGTGCCATATTCCGCAATCGCCCTCACGCCCTGGAATTTCATGGGCGACAGCGTGTAGATATTGATCAGACCTCCCATCGTGTTTCGTCCGTAAAGGGTGCTCTGCGGTCCGCGGAGCATCTCGATGCGCTCGATGTCAACGAGGTCAAAATCGTAATTGTCCTTATTCATGTAAGGCACATTGTCGACATTAAGCCCTATCACGGGCTGGTCGATACGCGCACCTATGCCGCGCACATATATGGAAGATGTCATGCGCGACCCGTAGTCGGGTATATAGAAATTGGGAGCGACCTCGCTCCCGCCCTTCATTGTCACGATGTTGAGCTTTTGCAGCTCCCCCTCGCCTATCACGGTCGAGGCTACCGGCAGCGCGTCTATGTCAAGCGACTGCTTGATGCCGGTAACCGACACTTCTCCAAGCGTCAGCACAGTGTCGGCTTTCTCCACTCCGAAGGAGAGAAAGCTACACATTATAGTAAATATAAGGATCGACAGTAGTCTGATAAACTTCATTCCTGATAGCATCTTGCTTCAACGATGCAAAATTACCCGTTGCCCGTCAACGGTGCAATCACTATTTATAGTGAAAATGTCAGGTCAGAACAGCAATAACCCGAATCCCATCAACGCCATACCCAGTATCACGCCTCCGATGGCGAAATGATGATGCCCGTATTCCTCGGAGCTGGGCAGAAGTTCGTCAAAAGAGATAAAGACCATGATTCCGGCAACAGCTGCGAGACACACGGCATTGACAGCCGGAGTCCATATCGGCATCAGGAACGCCAGCGCGAAAAGTGCGCCGAGCGGTTCGGCAAATCCGGAGGCTATCGAAAACCATAATGCCTTCTTACGGCTCCCGGTCGAATGGTATATCGGCACTGACACGGCTATTCCTTCAGGTATGTTATGAATGGCGACAGCTACCACAATCGGGAGGGCAATATCAAGCGACTCCAGTCCCGACACGAAAGTGGCTATGCCTTCAGGGAAATTATGGATACCGATAGTAAGGGCGAGCATCATGCCAGTGCGTTTTAGCTTGCCGTTTGCACCGGAGTTGATATTATGTATTTCGTGGGGATTCTCGTCTTCAGGCACTAAGAAGTCGATAAGGGCTATCAATCCCATCCCGCCGAAAAAGGAGAGCAGCACATAAAACATCGCCATTTTCTCCGAGGCGTAATGCTCCATCGAGTGTATGGCATCGGGCAACAGCTCCACAAACGACACATATACCATCACACCCGCCGACAATCCGAGCGCACCGGAAAGAAAGCGTGTGTTGGTGACCTTGGTGAAAAATGCCATGAGACTGCCGATACCTGTCGACAATCCCGCAATAAGCGTCATGAGCAACGCCGTGAGTATCGCTTCCGATGTAAGTACGGTTTCCATTTCTTTCGCTATAACAAGATTTACTCCCGATAAGTTGAAAAAGCCGCCCCGGAGTCCTTACGGACCGGGGCGGGGTTGAGCATGACTGTAAGCCGGGTTATGTCGTGGCAATGGCAATCACTGCCACGGTCGGTCATTTATCTAATCCCGATGTCGCCACCGGGCTTGAGCAGTCTACCCCCCGGCAATGGGCGGGCAACCCTTAAATGCCGGTGTACTTGACCTTGCAATCCATGAGGCGTGCGGCATTCCATATTGCTGTGGAACCCGGTGGGCTCTTACCCCGCCTTTTCACCCTTACCTCCCGCGAGGGGAGGCGGTTATTTTCTGTCACGCTACTCTGCCATCACTGACGGGTTGCCGTTAACAACCATGGCGCCCTGTATTGCCCGGACTTTCCTCTTGCCGCTCTCGAAGTCGGCAAGCGACCGACCGTCTTGCTCAATACCGCCACAAAGTTACGCTAATTTTTTCAATCTCCATCCAAATCCCGCAACTGAAATCTGAAAACTGAAATCTGAAAACTGAAATCTGAAAACTGAAAACTAAAAACTAAACTGCGCCATCAGGCTTACACGATTGACCCAGCTGTGGCTGCGGTCTATGTTCTGACGCTTGCCGAGGTTGTACTCCACTGCCGCCTGACAGCGCGGGGTTATGTTCCAAAATATGTTTGCAGCACCGTAAAGACCATACTTATAGGTGATATTCTCATATACCGGTTCATCTTTAGGAAGAAAACGCTCCTCGCTGAACACTATCGTAGAGAAAAGATTGGGACGGAAATGATATTGCAGCGCGGCATACCATCCGAAGCTCAACGGGGCAAGCATCCTGCCGGGACGCTCCGTGTCGCCCACGAGGTCCATGGGCGAATTCTGCAAATCATTAATCAGGCTGCCCAGCCCCTTGCCGGTAATCACCGCTCCGTAGACAGTAAGTGGAGCCACCGGACGGAACACGGTGCTTGCATGTACACCCCACCCTGTCTTTTTATAATTCTTGCCTTCGACAAGGTCACGGTATTCCAGTCCGCGCACAACACCCGACAGCCTGACATGCTGACCGTTGCCCCACTGATACTGCATGAATGCTGCAAAATTAGGCATATAGTCGCTACACCCTGTATATGTATTGGGTCGTGACGGGATAGCCCCGTCAGGAGTCTCCACCGATGCCGCGATTACATAGTGCTCCTTGATTGTGTGCATCCACCGTAAAAGCACATTGGTGTCGCTTGTCTCGGAGTTTGGACCTTGACCGTCGACTGTCGGAGGCTGTGCCGCAGGGTCGGAAAATGTCGAATTGGTATATCCCAATGTCCAGTCGCCTACTGTGGCATACGCCTTCTTAAGCTTGAAGTCGCGGCTGCCGTAGCCATTGAAATTCGCCTCTATGTAAAGCTGATATCTGCCAAATTTCGTATGACGGCCGAACACCGAGAAAAACAGTGCCGTACCTGCCGGCGTACTCCCCGTCCAGTGCTTTCTCGTAGGGTCGCCCGGTATCTGTATGTCGTAGGGTATGAACGCGCTGTTGCTCATCGCCCCGTTCCAGTCATACCACCCTCTCATCCTCACGACACCTCCGATACCCATAGCATACTGATGGGTCTTGCTCATCAACATGAAATACGGTGCCAGCGGGTCTTGAAAATGCCGGAACTGGTCGTAATAAAACATGTTTATCATTTCCTGCTCCGACAGTGAATCTATAGCCTCATCGGGGGTGATATTAACCACATGATGACTCTTCTTGAGTTCCTTTTCCTGTTGTTCGGCAGGAGTGATTGCCATCATCGGTAAGGAGAATGACAACATAAAAACCAACGCAATAATATTTTTCATAAATTCAACAGTTGATAACATTTATTTAACAACACTCATTTTCATTTTGTTTGTTCGTCCCGTTGCAATTTATCCGGCTATCCACATCTCCATGTTCTCTTCCGAAGCACCTCCACGATAGTGCATCCGGCGACTGAAATAGCCGCGATTTCATGCTATAAAACATCGTTTTAAAACAATTTAACAATCTCTCAAAACCCGCGTCAACACTACTGTTTCAACCATGTTACAATAGCTAAAGTGGTGAAAATGAGCAAACGAATTTCTCTATTTCAGGAAAAATGCTTAACTTTGCGGTGTTGAAATTGTTATTTCTAAGGTCAATAGAGTTTGACTTTCGCCGAAAATCGGCAACAAAAAGCACAGAGCAACGGATTATTCATCACTACTCTTACTTTTTGTATTTAGTAATTTTAAACTTAAGGAATGAAGAAAACAATGGCAATCATTGTGATCTTCGCCGTTCTCCTCGGACTTGGTTCAGCCGCTTCAAGCAGTGCCGTCGATGGCACCATAGGCTCCAAGGCTCCGATGTTTAAAGTCGAGCGTGCCGACTCATCTGTGGCACTCGACAACATGAAGGGGAAATGGGTACTGCTCCAGTTCTGGGCATCGAGCGACGCTGCGTCGCGCATAGCCTGCAAGCAGTATTCAATGCTTGAACAAAACCAAAATTCAAGTAACCCCGGAGAACGATTCCATCTCTTAGCGGTCAATCTTGACCGGAGCGAGCGCCTCTTTCGTGAGATAGTGCGTAGAGATGGTCTTAGTGCGGAATCACAATTTTTTATCGAGAGAAGTAACGCTGACAAAATCATCGACGACTATCATCTCGAATCGGGATTAAGCTCATTTCTGATTGACCCTGACGGGCGTATCGTAGCAAAGAACCCGACTGAACAACAACTGATTGAACTTGCTATCAATTAAGACTACAAAACGGAGATGCACAACTGGTGCACCCCCGTTCTTTTTTTATCCACCGATAGGGAGTTGTCAGTCTTCAGTTTCCTTCACATCCCATAGACGAATGTTTCCGACAGGAATCGTTATTTCGATGGAAATTCGTAATTTTGCGGCATGAATACCAATCAGAGCGACATAGCCGAAAGCGGACTGCACGTCGATGTGGGCGCGACCCTGCGCAGCAAGCTACCGAAAAAATACCTTAGATTCATTCCCGGTGCAGCTGTGCGATGGCTTGAGCGCACCATCTGTCAGGATGAGCTCAACGGAATCCTCGACCGCACTCGCGGGAAAAAGGGCGCGGAGTTCTGCCGTGCCGTGCTCACCGACCTTGACATAACCTATTCAGTCGCAGGCGAAAATAACTTACCTGTCGACGGCAGGGCGATTTTCGTGTCAAACCATCCGCTCGGCGCCCTCGACGGCATAGCCATGATTGACTTCATAGCCCGACACTACCGCACCGGGGTAAAATTTGTGGTCAACGATATCCTGATGGCGGTCAAGCCGCTCGACAATGTGTTTCTCCCCATCAACAAGCATGGCAAACAGAGCCGCAAGTCATCGAGCGATATCGACGAATGTCTCGCCGGCGACACACCGGTCATCATTTTTCCCGCCGGACTGGTGTCACGCAAGCAGAAAGAGGGCATAAAAGACCTCCAATGGCAAAAAATGTTCATAAATAAGGCTATTCAATCACAACGTGATATAATTCCGGTACATTTTGGTGGGAAAAATTCATCGTTTTTTTATAATTTTGCAAAACTACGCACACGACTCGGTCTGAAATTCAATATCGAGATGATTTATCTGCCGAGAGAGATTTTCAGAAGCCGCGGAGCGCGGTTTGAGATCAGTGTAGGAAAACCAATCTCGTGGCACACACTCAAAGGTGGCACGAAAGCCGCCCAAGAGGCAAGCCTTATCAAGGAGACTGTATATAGTTTAAATAGAAAAAACGCATTTTAGCATATACCTGCGACAATGGACATGAAAATAATTGACCCGGTACCTGTCGAGACCCTGGAAAGCGAACTTACCGCCGACAAGTTTCTGCGACACACCAACAAAGGGGGCAACCATATATATATCGTTGACGCCTACGACTCGCCCAACGTGATGCGCGAGATAGGCAGATTGCGCGAGATAGCCTTCCGCACAGCCGGCGGAGGCACAGGGAAAGATTGTGACATAGATGAATTTGACACCATGCAGCCTCCGTGCCGCCAGCTGATTGTGTGGAATCCCGAGGCGCGCGAGATTATCGGTGGCTATCGGTTCATCACCGGAGAAAATATCCATATCGACTCCGACGGGCGACCGCGTATCGCGACAAGCCACATGTTCAGCTTTTCACCGAAATTCATCAACGAATATCTCCCCTACTCCCTTGAGCTCGGCAGGTCGTTTGTGGCTCTCGACTATCAGTCGACCCGCGCCGGGACAAAGGCACTCTATGCCCTTGACAATCTATGGGACGGACTGGGGGCACTCACGGTAGTGTACCCGTCGATAAAATATCTGTTTGGCAAAGTCACCATGTACCCCAGCTACAATGCCGACTGCCGTAACATGATACTCTATTTCCTTGACAAGCATTTCCCTGACGACGAGGGTCTTGTAAAGCCGTTCCGGCAGCTTGAGACTCACATGAACCGTCAGGACATGGACAAGCTTTTCACCGGCACCTCGTTCAAGGACGACTACAAAATTCTCAACAAGGCGATACGCGACCACGGCTACAACATCCCGCCGCTCGTCAACGCCTACATGAGCCTGTCGCCCTCGATGAAAATGTTTGGCACGGCAATCAACGATGAGTTTGGCAATGTCGAGGAAACTGGTATATTCTTTGCCATCTCCGACATCTTTGAAGAGAAAAAAGACAGACATATAGGCACTTACAATCCCGTAGACTCATGAAAATCCGCATCGCTCTCTCCATCGCCCTGTTATTTGCGGCGGTCAACGCCGCCCGGGCGTCATATCCGGTGGATTACCGGGGTGAAATCATTGCCAACGCAGGCACCGGTGATTTCGCTCCCTATTATATCGCGTCAAACAATTTCGGGATAATGACGCAACCCTATTCCGCGCTTGCGAGAGCTTCCGTGTGGCGAGGCATGGAGATGGACCGACGATTCAGCTACGGATTTGGCATCGACGCGCTTGCCGGATATGCCTCCTCCGATGCCTATCTGCGCTACAACAGTGACGACAAGACATTTACACCCATTGACCGCCATCCCGCACGGGCATGGCTTCAGCAACTGTATGGTGAAATCAAGTACCGGTGCCTGTTTCTTACCGTCGGGCTTAAAGAAACCGGCTCCGCACTGCTCGACGACAGGCTGTCAAGCGGTGACATCACCTGGAGCGCCAATGCCCGACCGATGCCGGGTGTCAGGGCGGGATTCCACGGCTTTGAAGATATCCCGTTCACTAACGGATGGGTGCAGATCAACGGAGTGCTCTTCTATGGCAAGCCAACCGACAACGACTGGCTGACAGAGCGTTACAACTATTTCAACGCATTCATCACCACCGGTCGCTGGATTAATTACAAGCGCGTCTATTTCCGCACAAAACCGTCGAAGCCACTATCGGTGACCATAGGTATGCAGGCGGCGGCACAATTCGGCGGCACACAGGTCACATACGAAAACGGACTGCGCGACAAGACTGAAACCGCCCCGGCGGGACTCAAGGAGTTTTTCCAGATGCTTGTGCCGGGTAAAGATGACAAATACTGGTCGGGCAATCATCTTGGAAGCTGGGATGTAATGGCACGTTACCATTTCCGCACCGGTCACGAGATAAAGCTGTATCTCCAGTCGCCGTGGGAAGACGGCTCAGGCATCGGCAAACTCAACGGTTTTGACGGGCTGTGGGGTATCGAATACAAAAGCCCCGGAAAATCATTGGTAAGCGGCGCGGTAATTGAATATCTCGATTTCACCAACCAGTCGGGACCGCTTCACTGGGACCCCGTCGACAACCCCGGCACCACCGTGGCAAACCAGGCAACCGGCGCCGATTCCTACTACAACAACTATTTTTATAACGGTTACGCCTATTACGGCATGTCGCAAGGCACACCGTTTCTCATGTCGCCGCTCTACAATCTTGACGGCTACATGCGCTATATCGACACCCGTGTGCGCGGTTTCCACGCAGCGGTCGAAGGGTCGGTCGCCCGACAGGTTGATTACCGTGCGATGGTGTCACACCGCATATCTTACGGCGACAGCTATATCCCCCGGCTGAAAAAAGCTCATGACACATCATGGATGGTCGAGGCACAATGGCGGCCGCTCTCTGTCCCGGGTCTTACCGTCAAGGCGCAGGTGGCGATGGACAGCGGCGACATGTATGGCGACAACTTCGGCGCCATGCTGTCAATATCTTACCGTGGTGTGCTTAATTTACGATGACTATGAAAAAAATATTCCTCATATTTCTCCCCCTGCTTGCCATACTTGGCGCCGGATGCACCCACAACGACGGCGACATTGGTCCATGGTTCGGCACCTGGCAGCTTGAAGAAATCACTGCCGACGGCACAGTAGACACCGGATATCACCATGACATATTCTGGCAGTTCCAGAATACGGTATTCTGTATGCGTAAAGTCACCGCCATGCACGATGTATATCCCCGTTGGGGCACATGGCAGGAAACCGGCAACGACATCCTGCGGCTTGATTTCACCAATCATGACAATGACCATCCCGAAGGGAGCACCATCTACACCCCCTTTCCGGAAACCCATATCCGCCCCAATGGCATTACCGAGCTTAATATTATGGAAATGAGCGGGTCAGAGCTTCACTTGCAATATGCCGCCCCCGAAGGCACCCTCTACGACTATTACCTCAAAAAATGGCGGTGACATAAATTCTCTTCCGTATCGCTGCAATATCTGCCGATTATTTGTTATTTTTGCATTAATTCAACTTTCGCAAGCGAAAGTTGAGGTTTAAAAGGTTAAGAGGTTAAAAGCTTGCCATGCAAGCAGGTTATGAGGTTAAAGTGGCGGCGTTCACTCGACAATTTCAAATGACCGGGATCACTAAACAATAAACCATAAACTATAAACCTTTTAACCTTTAAGTGAGCTTGCGAAACTTAAGTTTAAGGATAGCGATATGGAAGAATCACTAAGTCTGTCACAACAGCAACGATTGCAGCAAAGGCTTTCTCCATTACAGGTCAAATTTGTAAAAATGCTTGAAATGAGCGGACCGGAAGTGGAGGATGAGGTGCAACGCGCCCTGGATGACAACCCGGCTCTGGAAGCGTCGGACATCGCCGATGCGGCCGCCTCCGACGATTCTTTCAACGAAAGCGCCGAGGAGTTGCGCATAGCCGACTACGCAAGTGAGGACGAGATACCCTCCTATCGTCTTGAAGCGCGCAACCACAGTGCTTCCGACACCTATTATGAGCCGGTTGCCGTAGATTTCTCCTCGACACTTATCGACACCCTGTCGGCACAGCTTGCCGAGCATAACCTCACCGACCGCGACCGCCGGATAGCCATGTATGTAATCGGCAGTCTTGATGACAACGGCTATCTGACACGCGATTCCGCATCGATAGCAGGCGACATAGAGGAGCAGACCGGCGAGCCTGTCTCCACCGCCGACGTGAAGCGGATGCTGGAGCTTGTAAGACGATTCGAGCCGGCGGGCGTGGGAGCGGTTGACCTCCGCGACTGTCTCCTTCTGCAACTGAAACGCCGTAAGGCGACAGAGACGGTAAAGACTGCCACGGAAATCGTGTCACACTATTTCGACCTGTTTTCCCGAAAGCATTATGACCGGCTTGCCTCGGCAACCGGACACACGCCCGGGGAACTGAAAGCCGCCATCGAGCTTATACGCAGCCTCAACCCGAAGCCTGCGGGAGTAATCGGCGGAGACCCCGCGGAAGAGCGCACACGCCATATAATCCCGGATTTCTCGGTGGAAATCGAGGATGGCGACCTCCATCTGACCCTCCTCAACAACATCCCCGAACTGCGTATCGAGGAGACTTTCCGCGAAAACGAGGCAGAGACGAAAACCGACATCTCCCGCAACCGCGAGGCGTCGCTCTTCATCAAGCAGAAACGCGACGAGGCAACGGAATTTATAAAACTGCTCGGAATGAGGCAGGAGACGCTTTTCAATGTGATGCGCGCCATCGTGAGGATTCAGCGCGAATTTTTCATGAGCGGCGATGATGAGAGCCGTTTGAAACCGATGATTCTCAAAGACATATCCTCCATTACCGGCTACGACCTCTCGGTAATCTCCCGCGCGACGGCAGGAAAATATGTGGCGACTCCCTACGGCATCCACCCGCTGAAGATGTTTTTCAACGAGCGTCCCAAGGACAATGACGATACCTCATCTCATGAAATCCTTTCGGCTCTCAAGGAGATAATCGACGGCGAGGACAAGCACAAGCCTTTGAGCGACGAGGCGATTACAGCCGCAATCGCGGCAAAGGGATATGACATTGCCCGGCGCACCGTGGCGAAATATCGCGAGAAACTCGGCATACCTGTCGCCCGGTTGCGTAAAGAGATGTAAACAATAGCCCATGACATCCGTTAATATATAGAAACTGACTTATGAACAAGATATCACATATAATCTCCTGGGTGCTTAGTCCGGTGCTTATCCCGACCTACGCTGTGTTTACCGCACTGTGGGTCACCATGCTCGCACTGCTCCCTGTCGGGCTGCGAATCAACGTGGTACTGATGACCTTTCTGCTCACATGCGTGGTGCCGGTGCTGGCGATTCTGCTCCTCTACAAGATGAAACTCGTGTCTCATCCGGGACTTAACAACCAGAAAGAGCGTTACATCCCGTATGTCATAACGGCTATCTGCTATCTCGGTGCCGCGTGGTACATGTTCCGCATCCACGCCCCGTCATGGATGTACATGTTCATGGTGGGAGGCTCGGTGGCGGCTGTCGTGTCATGTATCGTAAACATCCGCTGGAAAATCAGCGCACACCTTGCCGCCATGAGCGGCTACGTGGCTCTGCTATTCCGTATTCTCGCCGACGGCATATACATCTGCAACATCTGGGTGCTGATATCGGTGGCGATACTGCTCACCGGTATGCTCGGCAGTGCCCGCATACAGCTTAACTGCCACACATTCTGGCAGGTTGTTGCCGGTGCCGTCAACGGATTTTTCTGGGTATATCTGCTTACATCATTCTAAACCCGTCATAATGAAACCAATCGTTAGTATTATCATGGGCAGCACATCTGACCTGCCCATCATGGGAAAAGCCGCTCAGGTGCTCGATGACTTCGAGATTCCGTTTGAGATGAACGCCCTGTCGGCTCACCGCACACCCGCACAGGTGGAGGAATTTGCCTCCAACGCCGCCGGTCGCGGGCTGAAAGTAATCATAGCCGCAGCGGGAATGGCTGCGGCACTTCCCGGCGTAATCGCCGCAAACACCACGCTCCCGGTAATCGGAGTGCCTATCGCCTCGACTCTCGATGGAATCGACGCACTCCTTTCAATCGTGCAGATGCCTCCGGGCATACCGGTGGCAACTGTCGGCATAAACGGCGGTTACAATGCTGCGCTGCTTGCAGTGGAGATGCTTGCACTTTCCGACGAGACCGTAGCTGCTCGTCTCGCCGAGTTCAAGAAATCGCTTGCCGGCAAGATTGTTAAGGCTAACGCCGACCTCGCCGAGGTAAAATATAAATTCAAGACTAACTGATAGCCTGCGTCAACCTATGAGTGTTTTTGACTACAGACGGAGGGTGTCACGCGAGGTCAATATCGGCGGTGTACCCCTCGGAGGAGACAATCCCGTGCGTGTACAGTCGATGACCAATACCTCCACCATGGACACCGAAGGCTCGGTGACACAGAGCAGGCGCATCGCCGACGCGGGCGCTCATTACGTGCGCCTCACTGCACAGGGAGTCCGCGAGGCTGAAAATATCGGGGTAATACGTTCCGATCTTCGTCGGCAAGGATGCAATGTACCGCTTGTCGCCGATATCCATTTCAATCCCCGCGCAGCTTTTGCAGCCGCTGAAGTGACGGATAAAGTACGCATAAATCCTGGCAATTTCGTTGACCCGGGGCGCACGTTCCGCAAACTCGAATACACTGATGCAGAATATGCCGCCGAGCTTGACCGCATCGACAAGGCGTTCACCCCGTTTCTGGAAGTGTGCCGCCAACATGGCACCGCAATCCGCATAGGGGTCAACCACGGCTCGCTGAGCGACCGCATCATGAGCCGCTACGGCGACACTCCTGCCGGTATGGTGGAGAGTGCGATGGAGTTTCTGCGCGTCGCCGTCAAGCGTGAATTTTTCAATATCGTAATCTCCATAAAGGCGAGCAATGTGGTGGTGATGGTTGAGACCGTGCGCCGCCTCGTAAAGGCGATGGAAGCCGAAGGAATGAATTTCCCGCTGCATCTCGGAGTGACCGAGGCGGGCGACGGTGAAGACGGAAGGGTCAAAAGTGCCGTCGGCATCGGTGCCCTTCTTGCCGAAGGTATCGGCGACACTATCCGCGTATCGCTCAGCGAGGCACCCGAGGCTGAAATTCCGGTGGCGAAAGCGCTGGTCGACTATATAAGCAGCCGCGCCGGTTCCACGCCTGTCGAGGGTGAATTTGCCGACGGATACAATCCCGTTATCCCGCAACGCCTGATGACGGTTGCCATCGACAATGTCGGGGGTGACAATGCGCCCGTGGTGATTGCCGAAGGTGAGACGACACTTGACGATTACATCCTGCTCGACGCCGCTCTGCCGCTTGACGAGAACATCGCCACGGCAAAGGCAAATCCCGGTAAGGCGCTTGTAATCACCACCTCTCACATCAACCGTCCCGCTTCGATACAGGCACTCGCCCACTCGCTTCAACGAAGCGGCGTGGTCAATCCGGTTATCCCTATGATTGACTATGGCGACGCGACGGTAGAGGATGTGACGTTGATGGCGGCAGCCGACTTCGGCGCAATGCTGCTCAACGGTGTGCGTGACGGCATCTGGATTAAAGGTGACCGCCTTAGTAATGAAGATGTAGTACGCATATCGCTCGGCATTCTTCAGGCTACGCGTCTACGCATCAGCAAGACCGAGTATATCGCGTGTCCCGGTTGTGGCAGAACCCTGTTTGACCTTCAGTCAACGCTGAAAGCGGTCAAGGAGGCAACTTCTCATCTTAAAGGATTGAAAATAGGAGTTATGGGGTGTATTGTCAACGGTCCAGGCGAGATGGCTGACGCCGACTACGGCTACGTAGGCGCGGCATCGGGTCACATCAGCCTATACAAGAACAAGGAATGTGTGGAAAAGAACATTCCGCAGTCCGAGGCTATACCCCGTCTCATCGCTCTCATCAAGTCATGCGGCGACTGGCACGACCCCGCCTGATTTGCAATCCGTTGTAGGAGCGAGTGGAAGCTCAATGTCACTAACTTAAGCAGAAGAGCCATAAATCCCCGAAAGGGGGATTCATCCTGTTATCCGCGGGTAATGCCGGAGGCATACCCGTGGTTCAAGCTCCTCTCTCCTTGGTTCAACCCCGCAGTGGGTTGCATAGACGCTTGATTAGCATACATTTATGCAACCCGTTTCAGGGTTGTATAGTGTGGTGAGGCTTCCATTCCACGGGTGCCCCATCCGGGGCTACCCGCGGTAAACTCTATCTTGCCCTTTCCGGGCAAAATCCTTAAGTCAGTGACATTGAATGGAAGCTCGCCCGCGCATGTACCGGCAAAATATCAAAAGTTCCGGCAGGAATCATCACTATTTCACCAAGATGATTCCTGCCGGAAACATTCTGCCTTAATCTGCATTCCGTCGGTATCGCTACGCTCAACCGACGGCTAAATTTGGATTATCCCCTTCGGGGATAAAATCGAGCGTATAGACAACCCTAACCTCATAACCTTCAAGCCGCAGGCTGGATTTAACCTCATAACCTTCAAGCCCCAGGCTTGATTTAACCTCATGACCCTTTTTACGCATAAAAATGCGTAAAAAATTTCCCATTTGTACATTGGACCGGTTGCTGCATGGCTTATATTTGCAGCCTAAACCAATTAAAACTTACTCCTATGAAACGCACACTAAAATTTGACGACGAGTGGAAAGCGGCAATAGCCCTGCTTCCGCAGAAAATGCAGCAACAACTTACCGAGGCAATTATACGCTATCAGCAGACGGGAGAAGAAACGCAGCTTCCCCCGGTTGCCGCCGCATTGTTTATGGTAATCAAATGCACTGTTGACCGCCGTGCGGCTGTAGCGGCACGTCAGCGTGAACGCAGAAACAAGAAAGCCGCATCCAAGCCCGCAGCAGAAACCCGTGAGGAAAAGACACTGCGCATAGGCATCACATTGAAACAGAACCGCCGCTTGCTGCGAGTCATGGCACGAACATTCAACATAGCTCACACCGACATAAAAACAGCTATCGATAAGGTAATCGCCGAACTAAACCAATCAGGCACGGAAGTCAACGACACGCAGACATTCCTGACCTACCTCAAACCTCATATCCGCTCACTTCATGACAATCGCCGAAAAATTACGGCATGAATCGCCCGGAATCCAGGCGGTCACTCAATGCCTTCCGGCACTTATTTGACAACGGCACTATATCCCCGTTGATTAGCATAATCTCGGCAGGTGTCGCTTTCGATATTTTATCAAGATTAACGATAAACGACCTGTGGACTGACACAAACCTATCGGCAGGTAATAATTCCGACATTCCTTTCAGAGTCATTCTGACTGTAATTTTTCCGGTCATAGTATATATCCGAAGATAATTTTCCATTGCGGCGACGTATAGAATGTCATCTACAGGCACACGGTAGACTGATTTATCGCATTTAAGTGTGACAATCCCGCTTGACAATGCACTCGTCATATAAGCTCTCGCTTTTCCAACCGCATTTAAAAAGCGACTGTATGACACCGGTTTCAGCAGGTAATCGGTCACATTCACGTCATAGCCCCGTAAGGCATATCGCTCGTAGGCAGTAATCACAATCACGGCAAAAGGCAACATCCCCATGCGCTCCATAAACTCCATACCTGACATTCCGGGCATCTCAATATCCATAAACACAATGTCGGGGGAACAGGTTTCCAACAGTTCATACAAGCATTTGACGTTTTCAGCCATGCCGATACACTCCAGTCCCGGTGTCTTATCAACATAGCTCTTTATACCTGAGCGCGATATGAACTCATCATCCACGATGATACAGGTCATTGTCGTTTTATCCATAATTTCAAGATTAATGTGACCATAAACCGTCCTGCCTCCCGCTTAATGACAAGCTCGTGGGACTTCCGGGGATAAAGTAGTTCAAGACGACGTTTCAGATTCTTTAATCCCGTGCCGTTATGCCCCGCGCCGCTGTCAGCAGCGGTAGAATTAATCACCGTCAACATCACTCCGTCATAAGTCGACCTGATATCGATACTTATCGCATTGTCACCGCCGCAATGCTTGAAAGCATTTTCAACTAACGGAAGAAACAAGTGAGGATAAATCTGTTCATCGCCCAATTCAGGATCAATATTCATCTCCATCGACAATCTATCGCCGAACCGCATAGCTGCCAATGCCACATAACTTCTTACAACCGATATCTCCCGGTCGATGCCGGTCTTTTCATCACTGTCATACAACTGTCGCCTCAGCAGATTGGCGAGATGTTCTACAGTGTCACGCGCCTTCTCATTTCCTTCATCGATAGTAAAATAAATGGTATTTAGCATATTAAACAGGAAATGGGGATGATACTGCGCTTTAAGTGACTGCAATTCCGATTGCATACGCTCATTTCTCATTATCTCATTACGAAGCCGCTGTTCATCATAAAGTCTTGAAAGTGATGATGATTTCATTCCTGAATAAAGTCCCACAGACATCAAAGCCACTACAATCAGAGGAATTACAATATCACTCCCGTTATTGGTAACGCCTCCATGCGACATCAGCATCACAGCAAAGGCAAGCATCGACGAGAACACCACCACCGCCCCATACTCAACATATGCACCTATCATCCGCTTTCGGGAAAAATTTATCCATCGTCCAAACAAGAAAAATGACAAATAGCAACCCACAATCACCCCCACAATCTCGATGGTGATGAAGAGCGAAGAGTGTTCGAGATAATTGCTGCCGAGCGGAATGTCGTTGGCAAGCCTCACAAGAGAGAAAAGTGCCAGACCATATATTGCCGGCAGTATCGTAGTAAGCTTCATGCTACAAATTTACGCGTTTTATTTCATCTATCACACCTTGACGCCGTTCTTGCCGCCTTACATTACCCGATTTGAAACGCCAGGAAAACGATACTCCGACAAGTCTCATATCCTCATACTCCCGCTCTGTAAGGTATGCTTTCTTCCCTTCAAGCATGATTGTCGAAGTATGATAGTTGGTATTAAGAAGATCGCGGACAAACAATGTCAGTGATGCGCGACCTGACAGAAACGATTTCCTTACGCCGACATAAATCTTGCCAAAAGGACTTACTACAGCCTGTCCGTAAGCAGCCTTCCCGGTAAAAGAGCCCGACAACTCCGCCGACCAACCACATCCGAATTTAAGCACGTTACGACAGTCGGCAACCGGAGTGATGAGCCGATTGGAGGGAATTGCCGTTGAAGCGGGAAATCTATAATCATTGAATACCAATGTACCGTTGAATGTCAACTGCCACCATCCCACGGGCGCCAGATTGACAAGCGACACCGTGAACGCCCCTTTCAGATGACGGGGCAAATTTTCAGGAGTCACATAAACCACACGGTCAGAAATTTCACGAAAGCACCTTACCACCGCGTCATTGACCACAGCACCTGACAGGCTTAGACGCAACCGCGAGCCGTAAGCCCAAGCTATATGCAAATTATGGGAAACTTCCGGACGCAACTCGATATTACCACCGATATGAGTTATATCGTCGAAAATATAGATGAATGGATTTAAGTCGCCGTAATTCGGCATATCCCTCCGGCGAGCATAAGACACATTCAGTCCGCTACCATCGCCTAACCGCACATTTATCGAGGCATTGGGAAAGACGCCCCAGTCATGAATCCTGTAGTCACACTTTTCCGCAGCTTCATTTCCGCTGAATACAGCGTGTGCGTTACTCTGCTCGACCCTGACTCCCAATGTCGCGGCAACAACAGCACACTTTCCCTGAAGTTCGGCATAAGCCGCATTTATATTTTCGTCATAACCGAAGGAAGAATCAAGATTTTCCATCGTCATTCCCTCCCCGTCATCATATTGCCCTCCATTACCAATATTTACAAATGAAGTCTTTATCCCGGCAATCAATTTCCAATCACGTAAAAGCGTGACCCCATAGTCCACCGACCCGACATGACCGGTAACAGAGCCGCCCATATCTCCATTTAAGCGATAACCCTCATCATCATCCATCTTCTGACGCTCATCTTTGTGACAGTAAAAAAAATCATAGTTTGCGAATATATGGCTCCTCTCCGAAATATCATATTTCATATACATGTTACCATTGATATTACGGGTCAGAAATTTCATATCGTTATCGGTCATGATACGATTTCCAAGCGCAGGAATCGCTGTCTCCATTGATGATTTTTCTCTCCTGTCATGGAAATTCAGATTCACCGTCACCCCGGACTTAAGTCTGTCGGCAGAAGAAAAGCCATATTCAGCCGATACATTGTGCATAAAGTCCTTGCGCCTACGATTATAAGTCTGCACCATACGGTTTTCTTGCGTGACATAAGGACGGTCGGTAAAAAGATCGGAGGGATTTCTTGCCGTCATAAATGCGTAGCTCAAGGCTAACTGATGCTTTCCTCGTCTATATTCACTTGAAAGAGAAGCAAATCCGCGAGGTGCTTTCCATTCCCGCAAATTTCCGTTGAAACCTAAGGCAAATCCCTCGTCACGGTGTTTGTTCATGACAATATCAACCGTGGTCATTGCTCCCGATGCATCGTTCCGTGCCGACGGCATCGAATTAATTTCTATACGTTTGACCGATGCGGAGGGGAGAGACCTAAGATAATTCAAAAGAGCTTCACCGGTGAGGATTGTCTTGTGCCCGTCAATCATAAGCTTTACACCGCTTACTCCGTTTACTGAAATCTTACCGCCGGAATCGATTGAAACTCCCGGCATGGAAGATATTGCATCGTAAAGCGACCCACTGCTGCCCGACAATGTTGCCGATGGAGTATAGACAACTTTTTCGGCTGATACCGACATATCGGGTTTACGTGCCACCACTGACACCTCGCCAAGTTCAACCGTCACAGGCAACGAATCAGGTGTTTCACGACCTGCTATATTACCACCATAAAGAGATAGGCACATGCTTAAAGACAATGCCGCTAAATAAAAATCTCGACGCATATCACAATAATTAGCTTTTACGTGACAAAGCTATAATTATGTTATCCTACCTCGGGAATTTATGTGACAAACGGCTATGGAACTGTGACGACCATAATTAAAAAAGCTCACTTCATGACAATCGCCGAAAAATTACGGCCTGAGT
Organism: Bacteroidales bacterium; assembly: GCA_003150235.1. Classification (GTDB taxonomy): domain Bacteria; phylum Bacteroidota; class Bacteroidia; order Bacteroidales; family Muribaculaceae; genus Muribaculum. The sequence continues at coordinate 156,660 of QAMW01000027.1, read as the reverse complement.
TGATGCCCAGGGCGCGGGCGGAGAAATAGCGGTCAGGTTCGCACCTTGTGCAGGCAAAGGGCATGATGATATTATCAGGCAAAACGCCTCCGGCAATCAGCCGTGACGCCACATAACCGGGAAGGTCGACATGAGGCTTGCATCCTGTCGTTCTGATTACATATTCATCAGGGAATCGCCCGGCGACTTCCTCCCCTACCTCGAAACATTCCTTGCAGATACATGGACCAATCGCGACTTTCATCAAAAGCGCATCGGCACCGAGACGCGTCATCATCGCCAAAGTCTCCTCAACTATACCGCTTATGGCACCACGCCACCCGGCATGTGCCGCAGCGATGACACCGTTTACCGGGTCGGCAAGAAGCACCGGCACACAATCGGCGGTGGAAACACCGACAGCTACTCCACGCAGTGAGGTGACGAGCGCATCTACATTTTCGAGACTTTCGGGAGCGACAGGTATGGAATCAATGACAAGGCAATTCACTGAATGAGTCTGACGCGGCACTATGAACGCATCCCGACTTACTCCGGCACGATTACTAAGCCACCGGCGGCAACGCGCCACATTTTCCGGTTTGTCTCCGGTGTAATGGCATACGTTGAAACTTGAATAAGGTGAATCGGTCACGTCGCCACGGGAGGTGAAATAAGCCGTTACGCCGTCAGCAATCGCAACCTCTTTGACAACGCTGTCATTCAGCGTCATCGCTGCCGTCGTAATCTTCCCAGGAGTCATCCCAGTCATCGTCAAACTCCTCGTCGTCATATATCTCTTCCTCCGGCTCGGGAGTCTCGGGATTCTCAAAGATAAACTCATCCTCTTCCCTCACACGGTGATGACCGTCAAGACGGCGGTGGGTAATCTGCATCGGCTCCACGCGGTTAGCCTCGTCGGTTATGGCGCGCCAGAGCATATCCTTCAACGCCTGGATACCGAGTCCGGAAACGGAAGATATAAACACATGAGGCACATCATCGGGCAGCTCTTTCTCGATTTCAGCCATAAGCTCGTCGTCAAGCATGTCACACTTGCTTATGGCAAGCACTTTCTGCTTGGTCATCAACTCAGGGTTGAAGCGTTCAAGCTCATTGAGCAATATCTCATATTCCTTGCGTATGTCAGCAGCATCGGCAGGCACCATAAAAAGCAGAACGGCATTACGCTCTATATGACGGAGGAAGCGCAATCCGAGTCCTTTGCCCTCACTTGCACCCTCGATGATACCGGGAATATCAGCCATGACAAACGACCGGTTGTCGCGGTAGCTCACTATGCCGAGCTGCGGCTCCATGGTCGTGAACGGATAATCGGCAATTTTCGGGCGCGCCGCCGAAATCGAGGAAAGCAGAGTCGACTTTCCTGCGTTAGGGAAACCGACAAGACCTACATCACCAAGCAATTTCAGTTCCAGGATGACGGTCTTCTCGATAGCCGGTTCACCGGGCTGCGCATAACGCGGAGTGCGGTTAGTGGCACTCTTGAAATGCCAGTTGCCAAGACCGCCTTTGCCGCCTTTAAGCAGCTTTATCTCCTCGCCGTCGTCGGTCACCTCACAGAGATAGTCGCCTGTCTCGGCATCAAACACGACAGTGCCACACGGCACCTCGATTATCTTGTCCTCTCCATCCTTACCGAAACTTCTGCCGCCTGAGCCTGCCTGCCCGTTACCGGCAAACACATGACGCTGATATTTCAGCGGAAGAAGGGTCCACATGTTTTTATTGCCACGCAATATTATGTGACCGCCCCTGCCACCGTCGCCACCGTCAGGACCGCCTTTAGGCACATATTTAGCACGATAGAAATGACGTGACCCCGCGCCGCCTTTGCCCGACCGGCACATGATCTTAACGTAGTCGATAAAGTTGGATTCTGCCATATTATTCAATCTTTATGAGAAAAACACTTTGCGCCGTGATGGGGTTCAACGGCGCAAAGTCATTTTACTTTCACAAAGTTAACATATTTTTCTTAAAAAGAGCATCAATCACCGCCGGAAGTCACTTACATTTGAATAAATGGGCAGATTTTTGGATGGAGAGCCCGACAAATTGGAAGATTTTCACTATCTTAGCGGTCGTTCTGTGATTAGACAGAGTAGATAACTCTTGAACAAAATTAATATATTATGAAACTTATAAACGCCACACCGGCAGCAGCATTGCTGACCATAGCCGTGACAGCATGTCACAACGAGTCACAGCCCACCGATGTGCTCTACTCCTCCAATGAATTTTCAGTATATACCGACCGGGTGGTCCAGGGGGGCTTCACGGCTCGGGCGGTAAGTCCCACCGAAATCACGAGCGATTACCAGAGTCCGGAAGAGAGCGGCATATCGCAGCTGCTGCACTTCAAGCTGTCGCTCAACAGCCGCGACAACGAGCTTCCGCAAGGCAAGACCCACGACGTGATGGTCGGAGCCGACACGGTTTTCACTTTCGGGGAGGCACTCGCAAAAGTCGATTCCATCAAAGCCGACACATCGGCAAAGCTCGACAAAAACACCCGCTGGACCCTCAAGGTCAACATGCAACCGGTGTTGAACTCCTTCAAGGAACGCGGATATTACGTCACACCCACCAACGACACCATATTCAAGGATGATTTCAAGGGGGTATGGGTAGCCGGAAGCGTAGAGCCGCTGACATGGGACTTTGAAAATCTCTATGGCAAACATGACCAGAAGCTGAAAGACCGTGGCGACGGCATATATGAAGTGACCCTCAACCTTAACCCCGACAAAGAGCTGCAGCCAAATAAAGACGGATGGAAAATCGATTCCATCGCCGCTGACATGCCGATGTACACATCGGACCAACCGCTTGTCAACGCCCTATACAACATGGCGATAGCCGAAATCAAAAGCAACCTGCGACCCGACTCCACCTACCGTGCAGGCAAGGAATGGGACGGAGTGTGGACGCGCGACGTGAGCTACTCGGTATATCTTTCACTGGCGATGCTCGACCCGGAAAACTCGCTGCGAAGCCTGCGCGCGAAGCTGAAAGAGGGCAAGAACGGGAAAGTCATAATACAGGATACAGGCACCGGAGGCTCATGGCCCGTGTCGAGCGACCGCGTGGTGTGGGCAATGGCGGCATGGGAGATTTACAAGGTGACCGGCGACAAGTCGATGCTTGACGAAGCCATCGCGGCTATCGAGAACACGCTCAACGATGACATGCGCGTGGTGTGGAACGACACCTACAAACTCATGCAGGGCGAACAGAGCTACCTCGACTGGCGCGAGCAGACCTATCCCAAGTGGATGCAGCCCAAGGATATCTACGAGTCGATGTGTCTCGGCACCAATGTGATGTTTGCCGAGGCATTCAAGGTACGCGATGCCATGATAGCAGAGTCGCCCGACAACAACACCATACCGATGTGGCTCGGCATCGACAAGGAAATAGCCAACTCCATCAACAATAATCTCTGGATACCCAACATGGGCTATTACAGCGAGTATCTTTACGGAGGTGTCTACCCCATCCAGTCGCAGACAGTCGACAATCTCGGTCAGGCACTCGCCATAATTTTCGGTGTCGCAAATCAGGAGATGGCACGTTCAATCATAAGCAAGACCCCGTACACGCCCTATGGCATTTCATCGGTGTATCCGCAGCAACCCGACACAAAGCCCTACCACAACGATGCGGTGTGGCCCTTCGTGCAGGCATACTGGAACATAGCCGCCGCCAAGGCAGGCAATATGGCTGCCGTGGAAAAAGGTCTTGCCTCGATATTCCGTGCAGCCGCCCTGTTCGGGACCAACAAGGAACTATTTGTGGCTCATAACGGTGACTTCCGCGGCACAGCAGTCAACTCCGACAGCCAGCTATGGAGCTGTACCGGCATGGCTGCAATGGTGTACCGCGTGATAATGGGCATGGACTTCAAGTCCGACGGCATCAGCTTTTCGCCGGTAGTGCCGCGCGCGCTGTCGGGCGAAAAGACATTGAGCAACTTCCATTATCGTGACGCCAATCTCACTGTCAAGGTCATAGGCACCGGCATGAACGTGGAATCGTTCACAATCAACGGCAAGGAAGAGAGCACACGGTCGATACCCGCCGATATCAAAGGTGATGTGGAGGTGGTCATAACCCTCGACGACACTCCTGCGCCCAAGTCGGAAATCAACAACCAGCCCCAGGCATGGATGCCCTCTACCCCGATAATCTCATGGACAGCCGACGGCAAGGGGACTATAGAGAATTTTACCGAAGGTATAGCCTACAACATCACTGTCAACTCCAATTTCCTCGACCAGATTACCACTTCGGCTGTCAACTTTATTCCGCAGGGTGTCTACTCGCTCATGGACGTGGTGCCGGTGGAAAAGGAGACTTACAGCGGCTTCACCAACAAGCCCTACGAATATATCCCGCAGGAAGCGCTGACCCTTGTCGATGCATCGGCGATGGGAAAAACAGGCACCTCCTACATTAAAAACAAGGAGATGGCGGCACAATTCATCGAGACACGCAAAGACCGTAATCCCGACGTGAACTTCGAGGTCACTGTGAAAGAGGGAGGCGACTACTTCTTCGATGTGCGCTATGCCAACGGCAGCGGACCTATCAACACTGAGAACAAATGTGCCATACGTATGCTCTACATCAACGGAGCCGAGGCGGGTGCGATAGTCATGCCGCAGCGCGGTATCGACGAATGGCTTTCAACCGGCTACAGCAACATGATACCGGTGAAGCTCAACGCAGGCACCAACCGTCTCTCGTTGCGCCTTGACGTGGACAACATGAACGGTGACGTTAACACGGCACTCATACGATATGCACGAATCATAAAAACAGCCCAGCAATGAAAAAACTAATTTTATTTCTCATTGTCATGATTACATCAATGACATCAACCGCAAAACCCAAGATTGACCGCATAGAGCCGCCCTACTGGTGGACAGGCATGGAGCAGGACACCCTGCAGCTCATGGTGTACGGACCCCGCATCGCCGACAGCGATGTCACGCTTCAATATCCCGGGGTGACACTTGCCGAGACCGTGCGCCTCGAAAATCCCGACTACCTGCTGCTGTATCTCGATATCACCAAAGCCGCCGAGCCGGGCACGATGAAACTCACCTTCACGGGCAAGAAAGGCAAACCAGCAGCTGTAGACTATCAGCTGAAGAAGCGCGACCGCAAAGGCGACGAGTATGCAGGCTTTGACGCGTCGGACGTGTTATATCTCATCATGCCCGACCGCTTTGCCAAAGGCGACACCATCGACGATGCCACCAAGTGCAACACGCTCCAGTATCCGACCGTTGACGACCGAAAAAATCCCAACAGCCGCCACGGAGGCGATATCGAGGGCATGCGCCGCCATCTCGGCTACATCGACTCGCTCGGAGTGACCGCAGTATGGGTTAACCCCGTGCTTACCAACGACATGCCCGGCGGAGCATATCACGGATATGCCACCACCGACTACTATAACATCGACCCGCGCTTCGGCAGCAACGAGGAGTGGCGCAAATTTGTAGCCGACGCCCACAAGCGCGACATAAAGGTAGTGATGGACATGATTTTCAACCACTCCGGCAGCAATCACCCGTGGTTTACAAACCGCCCGTCGCATGACTGGTTCAACTTCCCCGACCAATTCGTGCAGACCAACTACCGCCTCAGCACCATCCATGACCCATACGCAAGCGACTACGACAAGAAGCGCACAGTCGACGGATGGTTTGTCGAGTCGATGCCCGACCTCAATCAGCGCAACCCCCACCTGATGAAATATCTCATCCAGAACTCTATCTGGTGGATAGAAGACTCCAAAATCAACGGCATAAGAATGGATACCTACCCCTACGCCGACATGGATGCGATGGCAGAATGGATAAAGGCGGTCGAGCGCGAGTATCCCAATTTCAATATAGTGGGTGAATGCTGGTACAACAACGAAGGCAGCGAGGCATTCTGGCAGCGCAACTCATTTGTCAACCGCCAGCGCAACCCCGAACTTCCCACGGTGATGGACTTCGTGCTGTCAATCAAAGCGCGAGACGCGTTCTCCGGACAGACCGACCGTCTTACCGGACTCAACGACATCTACGACCACCTCTCGCTTGACTTCCTTTTCCCGGAGCCGCAGAAAATACTCACCTTCCTCGACAACCACGACACCGACCGCTTCCTGCTGGAAGAGCCCGATTCGCTCGGATGGTGGAAGCAGGCAATCACCTTCCTGCTCACCTCGCGCGGCATACCGCAGATATATTACGGCACTGAAATACTCATGAACGGCAGCAAAGAGAAGAGCGACGGCTACGTGCGCCGCGACTTCCCCGGCGGATTTCCCGGCGACAAGGTGAACGCATTCACAGCCAAAGGCCGGACACCGCTTCAGAACGAAGCCCATGACTTCATGGCGAAGCTGCTCAACTGGCGTAAAGGCAACAAAGTGATTTCAGAAGGATCGCTCAAACATTTCATGCCTGAAAACGGTATCTATGTATATCAGCGCAAGCTCGGCGACAAGGATATAATAGTAATGATGAACGGCAACGATACCCCCGTGACCACCACGATGGAACGCACCCTGGAGATACTGCCTTACGGCACGACACGCCGCGACATGCTCACGGGCGACGACGTGACCATCACCGAAGAGATGACCTTCCCCGCGCGCGCACTGTACATACTCGAATAAATGAAACGTATAGGGATACTTTCCGACACACATTCCTACTGGGATGAACGCTACGAAAAATATTTCGCCGGATGTGACGAGATATGGCATGCGGGCGACATAGGCGACATCACCATTATCCAGCGGCTGCGCGACATAGCGCCAATGGTGAGGGCAGTCGCGGGCAATGTCGACCACGGTCAGGTAAGGCGCGAATGTCAGGAAGTGGAGATGTTCACCGTCGAGGGAGTGAAGGTGTGGATGACCCATATCGGCGGCTATCCGGGAAAGTATGCGCGCGGTGTCAAACCGATATTGCGCGACAACGGCATCAGACTCATGGTGACCGGTCACAGCCATATACTGAAAGTGATCTACGACCCGGAGCTTGACATGCTGCATGTGAATCCCGGCGCAGCCGGTGTGCAGGGCTGGCAGCAGCAACGCACCCTTATACGCCTCACCCTTGATGAAGGCAATATCAAAGACCTTGAAGTAATCGAACTACATAAACCCATACAATGAATATGAAACTGACAACAAGAATAGCGATGATAATTGTGGCGGCATTTGCCGTCACAATTACCTCGTGCAAGACCACCGAGGCAAATTACCGCGTCGCATACGAGGCAGCGAAACAGAAAACAGAAGAGAGCCGCGGCATCGAAGGTACAATCTACGAGAAAATACGCAACGAGGCTATCGACTCACGCCTCATCGTCGAGGGCGACTCCATACCGATGATGACAGTGAACGTGAAAATCGCGGCATCCACCACGACCCCCGACAGTGTAAAACGATACTCCGCCGTGGTAAACCAGTTCAAACAGATTTTCAACGCAAAGTCACAGATGAGCCGTCTGCGCGAAAACGGCTATCCCGATGCATTTGTACTGGAGACCGCCGAACCGCTATATTATGTGGTGGCGACCACCACCGACGACGGTCAGGAAGCGAAAAAAGCGTACACAAATATCCGGAAAGACAAATCGGTCGTGCTCCGTCAACCCTTCCCTTGGATACTCACTCCGACAAGATTACCTGTAAAATAACATGTTTTGCAACATAAACGCTTGTCAATTAGGAATAGATTCCCTACATTTGGAAATCATTCTTCTTTGACCGTTTTTTCAAAATATATATGTTTTTATAGATTGTAGATTATAAAGTGAGGCGTCGAGAGACACCTCACTTTTATTTTAGCCTTCAAAAAAGTTGATTTTACATTTTTCTATCAGTCAAACGATTACATCTTCAAATTAGTGCATGTTACATAGACAGATGCTTATGTTACATCTTATTTTGGCACAATTTCTGCGATAACTTATTTTTGCATCACCTAAAACAGACAGAGTAAATAATCTTTTTAATACCACACAGAAGCATCATTTATGAACCGATTGTTATTTCTGCTATCAGGCTGCATTGCGCTTTCAGCCAATACCGCCGAACTGAAATTCCATGATTTCGAAGATAACGCCATCGGCGATGTCTTCGAGATGAAACACATCAATGGAGATGCCGCCAATGCCACGGCAGTTGTTACAGAGGATCACACCAACCCGGCAAACAAAGTAGTACGTATAGAGTGTAAATCATGGGACACCCTTCTTGCGCTTCCCCTCCCCGAAGGCATCACGGGACAGAATTTCTGCGACACATATCAGACGCTCCAACTCGACCTGCTGCGCCTCGCCTCATCGGATGACGACTATATCCAATGGGTGATAATGCTCGGCGACGATGAGCTCTACCGCGACGAAGGTTATCCCAACCAGGGCAACGAGGAAGTGTGGCAGCACCGTGCATACAATTTCAAATATGTAAAGAATAATGCGACCACATTATATATAGGATTGCACAATGACAAGGCTGACTACTATCTTGACAACATAGTACTGTCAGGTCTCACATCGCAAAGCACCGGGACCGTAACGTGGACCGGAAGCGTGTCGGGCGTATGGGATATGGCGACCACAGCCAATTTCACCGACGGCACTTCGGCAGTAGTTTTCAATGAAGGCAACAGCGCGATATTCAATGACACGCCCGGTGCCGACCAAAACGTGACAGCCAACGGAGTGATAAAGGCATTTGACGTGACATTCAGCAATAACCGCCACTCCTACAAAATCATTCCCGGTGACAACGGGGGCAAGATAACCGGTCGCGGCACCCTGACCATCGACAATGGCGGAGACGTGACAATGGGTGTGGCAAACGAACTTGAAGGAGGAACAGCCCTTAAAAACGGACGTCTGCGTCTCGCCTCTACCGATGCTGTAGCAGGACTCGGAAAATCAATCAATGTGACAGAAGGCGCTATCGATTTCTGCCTCAATAACACCGCCAACAACTACGCCGTAGTCGAGACACCTATCGTCCTCAACGGCAAGCCGGTCGATGTGTACACCTCACGCTACACCTACTGGACCTCACCGGTAAGCGGCACAGGCGACATAAACATTTATTGCGGCGGCGAGCGTTCCTATATGGGACACCAGAAAAACAAGGTACAGCCCGACTGGAGCAACTACTCCGGCACAGTCACCCTCTACCCCTATAAAGAAGTCATCTCCTCGGCAGGCTTCTACGGACTTGTATTCGAAGGCAACAAATCGTTCAATCCGGAAGATTATGAGACCCACCGCGCCAACCATGTATTTGAAAACTGCAAGGTTATCGCAACCGACGGCACGGCACTTGCAAGTGAAGGCAACGACCGCGGAGTATGTATCGGCGAGCTGCAACTCTCCGAAGGCGCAACCCTGTATGGCTATTACAAGTCATCGGAAAAAGCCCGCTCATACTTCGTATTAGGCAGCACCGGAACCGACGGACTGCTTGCAGGCAGGATGTGTCCCCCTGAAAAAGACGGTAAGGTAGTCAACGGTCAGCTCCTCGGTATAATAAAAGAGGGTAAAGGCACATATACCATCACCGGCAACAACAACCGTCTGACCGGCGGAATAAGAGTTCGCGAAGGAAGAGTGTTGGTAAACAACAATACCGAAGAGGCACGTGCGGGGAAACTCCCCGGAGGCACCGGCGCGTCGCACGATGCAGAAGTATCACAAATATTCGTGTGGAGCAAAAGCATACTGGGCGGCTCGGGCAACATCGCACAGCCTGCCGACATCTACGGCACATTGCAGCCCGGTAATGACGGCATCGGCACACTAACATTTGCCGACTTTGTAAACGACACCCCTGTAGCCATAACCGTGCGTCCCTCGACAGTCGTTGAGATAGAGCTTGGCGCAGAAGGCAATGATAAGCTCGATGTAAGCGGCGCGTTGCGCTATTATCACTACACCGAGGAGTTTGAAGAAAGCGACAAAATGCCTGTAATCAAGCTAAGCGTAGGGTCAGACGCGGCATACAATAAAGGCGACGAGTTCACCATCGTCAGCGCGAAGAGTAAAGAAGCACTCGATGAGGATATCAAATGGTCATTCGCCCTTGACGCGCCCGAAGGATGGCGTCTCGACGAGCGCGTGAACGCCGACAAATATGAAGTAGTGCTTATCGCCGACAAGAGCGCATCGATAGACACCGTTACCGAGGCAAACGACAAACCTTACGTAGAAGGAGGAATCCTATATGTAAACGGTGCAACCGAAGGAGATACCATCAATATCTATGCTACTGACGGACTTCTCTTGAAGAGCGTCAACGCCGTCAACGGCATCAGCGCCATCCCGGTCAATGACCTCAACGGGGTAATCATAGTCAGCTACGGCACGACATCATCAAAACTCACAGTGAAATAATAAATCAACCTTATTATAATGAACAAGACATTTATCACCCTACTCTGCGCCGCCGCCACCATGACGGCAACCGCCGATGAAATCACCCTCTTTGACTTCGAGGATTTCAATCTCGGCGACGCAGTAGCGATGAGGGATTATTACAGCGAAGACGGAACCACCAAGTCAAAGGCTGAAATCACATCAGACCCGAGCGGAAAAGCCGGGAAAGTGCTACACGTAAAAAACGGAAGCTGGAACACTCTTGCCGAGCTGACATTACAAGGCATCACGGCAGAGGAAATCTCGGAATACGATCTGATTACGTTTGACCTCTACCGTCCCGACAGCGAAACAGATGATTACCGCCAGTTTCGTTGCGGCATAGGCGATGGATTCCTTCACGATGTCGAAAATGAGTTCCTGCATCAGGGAGCCAAAGGACAGTGGGTTAAACGCACTTACTCCATCACCCCGGTAAGCAGTACAAGCGACAAGTTCTATATCGGCTTTAACAGTGTCGATATGGAATACTATCTTGACAATATCCGTCTGGTATCGTCAAGCGACGACTACGACATGAACAATCCGGAAGAGACCCTTCGCTATCACGCCGACCGCATCACCGTACCGGCAAAGATAGGAATCGGCTGCGCGGTGCCGGCATGGGACGGTAAATACCTCAACGACAACAACATCGCAGCTCAAACAATATACAAGAACTTCAATCTTGTTGTCGGAGAGAACCAGATGAAACCGGAGTATATGCAACCGCAGAAGGGCACTTTCAATTTCGGGGAGTCGGATAATCTCGTCAACTTTGCCCAGCGTCACGACATGGAAGTGCGCGGTCACACCCTCGTATGGCACTCGCAGACGCTGAAATGGGTGACATCAGACGGCTACAAGAATGACGGCAACGGCGGCAAGGGATATAATCGCGAAGAGCTTCTTCAGATATTGAAAGACCATATCACCACCGTCATGACCCATTACAAGGGTAAAATCAGGGAGTGGGATGTAGTCAACGAATGTCTTGACGACAATCAGAGCATTGTCTACAGCCAGCCCACCAAATACAATCTGCGTAATTCAGTGTGGAAAACAGTCATCGGCGAAGACTATCTCGACTCTGCGTTTGTCTATGCTCACCGTGCCGACCCGGACGCCATACTCTATATCAACGATTACGGTGCCGACTTCAAGGGCGATGCCAAGAGCGAAGCATATTACAACCTCGTGAAACGACTGCTAAAGAGCAACATTCCGGTGCAGGGTGTAGGTTTCCAGTGTCACCTCGGATTAGGTGTCGATGCGTCAAAATTTGAAAACAACGTGAAGCGTTATGCCGACCTTGGCGTTGAAGTGAGCCTCACCGAGCTTGACATAACCACATGGAATGCCGGCGACTACGAGCAGCATATACGCCAGGGCGAAGATTACCGCGCCCTCCTGGAGGTAGCGTTGAAATACAAGCACATCCGCAACTTCGTGGTATGGGGAGTGACCGACGACAAATCATGGCGCAGCCCCGATCCGTTGCTGTTCAAATCCAACTATAAGCCCAAATACGCGTTCTTCGCACTTCGCAACACTCTTGAGGAGTGGGCGGACCGTGCCGCAGGCATCGAAGATATTGAAGTTGACGAACAGCTGCCTGAACTCAGCCCATACGTCGATGTATATGACATCACCGGCCGACTTGTAAAGCAACAGCTTGAACGCGAGCAAATCAACAGCCTCGATCCGGGCCTTTACATAATCGACCGCAAGAAGATACTAATACGGTAATCGTTAGACATCTATTTTGTACAGAGCAGATACAGAGCAGGTAAAAAATCATCCATTTTTTTACCCGCTCTGTACTCTATTAAAAAATAGACGTTAAATCTGCCATTAAGCATTTACTGTTCGTACGATTTTAATTAAATTTGCAATATCAAGCAAGAGAATAAAACCAGAGCCTTAAAATCTATGACAATCAAAAGAGTAATCACGCTATTGTCACTGTGCTTTATTACCATGCTTTCAGCAAAAGCCCAGTCTCACCGATACTTTTCATCAGACCATGAATTGTCCAGCAGTCTCATAAACCAGATATTCCAGGACAGTTACGGCATGATGTGGATTGCAACCGAAGACGGACTTAACCGTTACGACGGTGCCAAATTCACGGTGTATCATAACGTGCCGACCGATTCCACGTCGCTATACCATAATTTTGTAAACCTGGTTTTCGAGCACAGCGACCGACGCCTTTTCGTAAGCACTTACGCCGGATTTCAGATTTACGACCGGGGAGCTGACAGATTCTCAAAAAAACTGCAGGTAGTGACCCGGGAAGGAATAGTGAAAGATCATCCGGTGTCGCGCATCCTTGAGCGTAAAAACGGCGATATACTGTTATTGTGCGATGATATATTCATACTGGATGAGATAAGGGATGACAAGGTCATAGTGAGCCGGCTGAAATATGACACAACAATAGACGGTATACCTTACCGCATCATCGAGGACAATGACAGCAACCTGTGGATGCTTACGGAGAAAATGGATGTCAAGCAGTTTTACCGCATTGACACGCGAGGCCATGTCACTCCTATGGGGTCCCACCAGGCGCGGCGCTTCCTTGAGGCAATAGAAATCGGTGCCGACGGCAACATCTATACGGGCAGCCTTCGCACAGGACTCTACAGATATGACCCGTCAACCGATGAATTCATACATTTCACGCCTGATGACGGGAGTGACCTGTCGATAAAAAACCTGTTCAGCGACCCGATGAGCGGACTTCTCTTCATTGCCACCGACGGACAGGGGCTTAAGACCTTCAACCCGCGTACAGAGCAAATCAAGGATTTCTTCCGTGGCAACCTCGACTTCGCCCTTCCGGGTGACAAGGTACACCACGTCATAAAAGACAATTACGACAATTTCTGGGTGGGTATATTCCAGAAAGGTGTAGTTATGTTTCCCGAGCAACAAAGCACATTCGGCTATATCGGCAGCCGTTCAGTGCTTCACAATGTAATCGGCGACAAGTGTGTCACGGCACTCCGGAAGGATGAGCACGGCGTGTTGTGGGTAGGAACCGACAAAGGAGGTATCTACGCCCTCAATCCCGACCTCTCTCTTAAATATCATTATAAAAAAGGGATTCCCACCGTTATAATGGGCATGATGGATGCCGGTGACAAGCTCTATATCGGGTCATATATCGAAGGTTGGGGACTACTCGATAAATCCACCGGCAAATTCGAGTATATCGAGACCGAGGATACGAAGATGTCGCTCAGCGTCTATGGATTCTCACGCGACAACTCCGGCAATGTATGGATAGCCTCGATGGGAAACGGAGTATTCACATATAACCCCGAGACAAAAATAGTCGAGAACAATGAGGCTATCTCCTCAAAAATCAACACCTGGGTAAGCACGTTACTTTATTCTCAAAACAGCCAGCATCTTTATCTCGGCACCTACGACGGGCTCTATGTGGCTGACAAATGCACATCGCCGTCACCACAGGTGACATCAATAAAATCGGGTACAATCGTCTATTGCATCTACGAGGAGCCCAACGGCAAGATATGGTGCGGGTCGTCAACGGGACTATTCAGCTATGATCCGGAAACAGGAAAGACCGTCACCTATACGACCGCCGACGGACTGCCGTCAAACACTGTCTACGCCATCCAGGGAGAGGGTATCAATGTGCTCTGGCTAAGCACCAGTTCCGGACTGTCGCGTCTTGACACCTCCACAGTCGAATTTTCCAACTACCATGCCGACAACGGGCTGCAGAGCAACGAATTTTATAAAAATGTGTCGTACAAAGACAGTCGCGGCATAATGTATTTCGGCGGCATGAACGGTATAACATTCTTCTCGCCTAACGACATCAAAAACCGTGGCATAAAGTACACCACGAGGATTGTAGACTTCTACCTTCACGGCGTACCTGTCAAAGCAGGGATGAAATCGGGGATACGCAACATAATCGACAAGCCGGTTTATGAAGCCGACATGATAAAACTGTCGCACAACGACAACTCATTTTCAGTCGAGTTCAGCACCTACGAGCTTAACCGTCCCGAATCGGTAATTTTCATGTATGCGCTTGACAATGACGAATGGGAAAGCCTCCCTTACAATGTCAACCGCGTGAACTTCAGCAATATCACCCCGGGAGTACACACCCTGAAGGTAAAAGCCGTGGATAACGGCGTACAATCGGATGAAGTGTCAATCAAAATCGACATAGCACCTGTATGGTACAACTCCGGTATAGCCCGGCTCATATACCTAATCATCATCGGCGCAATAGCGTGGTATATCTGGCTTCAGTATAAAAGCCGCAACAGACAGAAGCAGGAAAAAATGGAGCGTGAAAACGCCGACAAGATGAAAGAGGCGCGACTACAGTTTTTCACCAACATCTCACACGAGATACGCACACCGCTCACCCTCGTGATGAGTCCGCTCGAAAAGCTGATAAACAGTGACCATGATAGCGCACGTCAGAAAGAGTACCGGCTGATTCACCGCAATGCCACCCGAATATTGCGCCTTGTCAATGAGCTTATGGATATACGCAAAATCGACAAGAGCCAGATGCACCTTACCTTCTCTGAAACCGACCTTGTGCCGGTAATCGAAGACTTGTGCGGGACTTTCGACCAAGCCGCTGACGACCATAGCATCGCCCTTACATTCCATCATGAGGGGAATGATGAAGTCAAGGCATGGGTTGACCCTGCAAATTTTGACAAAATCATAGTCAACCTGCTTTCCAACGCAATCAAATTCACACCCGACGGAGGCAAAATAGATGTCAACCTCACTACCGGCATCACTCCCGATGACGACTCCCCGCTCGGCGAGTATATCGAGATATCAGTGACCGATACGGGAATCGGTATCCCGGAGGAGGACCGCAAGCATATATTCAACCGCTTCTATCAGGTTGACACCAGCAATATAAAAGGAACGGGAATCGGCCTGCATCTGGTAAACTCACTCGTACAGCTTCACCACGGCACCATCACCGTAGGCGATAATCCGGAGGGGCAAGGCACACGGTTTGTCATCAGGATTCCACAAGGCAATTCCCATCTCAAGGTGAGCGACATAGCCCTCGGACCTGTCGTGACGGAATCATCACGCGCCACGGGCACATCAATCGGTCTTCCTCCGGAAGATCCCTCGGGCGATGAAGAAAATCAGAACAAGACACTGACAGGCGAACGCATACTTATCGTGGAGGATGACGAGGAGATACGACAATATGTCAGCAAAGAGCTTTCATCCCGTTATAAAGTGGAGGAATGCAGCAACGGCAAGGAAGCCCTTGACATAATCTTCAAGAAAGCCCCGTCGCTGATAATCAGCGATGTAATGATGCCGGAAATAGACGGTCTGGCGCTTACGCGAAAAATCAAGAAAAATATCAACCTCCAGCATATCCCGGTCATACTCCTTACCGCGAAAGCGCAGGACAAGGACAATATCGAGGGACTGGAATCGGGAGCCGACGCCTACATCACCAAACCATTCAACATCGACGTGCTGATATCAACCGTCAACAACCTTCTGATATCCCGCAAGCGACTCCGCAACATCTACAGCGGAAATCAGACACATGACACCAAGGTGAACATCACCGCCACATCAAACGACGAGAAACTGATGGAGCGAATAATGAAGGTGCTTGACAAGAATATCTCCAATCCTGACATCACGGTAGAAATGCTTGCCGAAGAGGTGGGCATGAGCCGAGTACACCTGCACCGCAGACTCAAGGAACTCACCAACCAGTCGCCACGCGACTTCATACGCAACACGCGTCTGCGTCAGGCGGCAAAACTGATGAGTGAAAAGCATCTGAGCGTATCGGAGGCGGCGATGCTTACGGGCTTCAAGAACGCCAACAATTTCGCCACATCGTTTAAAGAACTGTTCGGGATGACTCCGACTGAATATATCAACTCGACATCTGATAGGGGGGGAGAAACATCATGATTTCCAAGCATTTGAACCGAGCAAAGAGCTTTCAGGCGGCATTATCGGCATTTATTGTGTTTTCATTAGTCATGCTGCCGGTAAAGAACGGGTACATCCTCCGATGGTATGACGAGATGTCAATCTTCCTGAGCGGCGACATCTATCTCAACCGTATGCTCCACTATCCGGGCGGCATATTGCAGTATGCCGGGTCATGGCTCACCCAATTCATGTACTATCCCTGGGCAGGGAGCGGCATACTCATCGCGCTATGGGTGATACTCACCCTGCTTTGTGACCGCACATGGCGGCTCCGTGAGGGCATGCGCAGCCTGTCACTGCTTCCGGCAATGTTTCTGCTCGCATCGGTGCTTGTGCTTGACGAGGCATGGGTATCCATCAACTATTCAGGGTATCTCTTCGCCCCTACCCTCGGCGCCATCTGCGCGGTGCTAATCGTCCTTGTGACGCGTGTCATCGGCAATGCGTGGCTACGCGGTCTGTTTCTTACCGTCTGCACCGCACTATTCATGGCGCTGGGTTTCTTCGCATTGCTCGGAGTGGTTGCGGGCATCCTCACCATGCTGTTCAGAGAGAAAGACCACCGGGACAGGAAAGGTACATATATCATGATTCCCATAATCCTGACGGCAGGCGCACTTGTGCCTCTGCTCTACTATAACCTCTACCCAGGAATGACGGGCGACAGCAATCTAATTTACCTGGAGGGGCTTCCCGACCTGCTGATGAAACGGTATGACCTGTATCTCTGGCTGCCATTTGCAGGTATGACAGTGTCATTCCTGATGCTGCCTTGCCTGTCGGTAGTGAGGAAAGGCTCAACCAGAAAAGCTGACAAAAGCGTGTGGCTTGCCTATGCCATGCTCGTCGCCACAGGATGCTATGGCGCGATTGCGGGGCAGAAAAGCGAGCAATTCCGTGCCACAGTGCTCATGATGCAGCATATCGACACTATGAGATGGGACAAGATCGCCTACATCATGGGACACATAAAAGAGCCGCCTAATTTCACGATGAAAATAGCGGGTAATCTTGCGGCGATAAAAATGGGCGGAGGTACAGAATCAGTAAAACACAATGCCCCGACCGACAAGACATCGCCTCGCAAAAGCGAGGAGTTCCTTATGTCGGCATTTGTCAATGTACCTGTGTATTATCACCTCGGTAACACCCACGGCAGCTACCGATGGGCGATGGAGCACTCGGTGAAATACGGTACACGTGTATTTTATCTGAAATACATGGTGAGAAATTCAATCAAGCACGGGGAGCCGGAACTTGCCGCGCGTTATAACCGGTTGCTGATGAACACGATGTTTCACCGTCAGTGGGCGGAGCATTTCCAGCGTTACATCGACAATCCTGAACTGATAAAAGAAAGTCCGGAATTCAACTCAATCCCGGACAATCCTTCTGATAAACTGTTTGTATAATATTTCCTATTCGTAAATCGCCTGCCGCGCCTCGGAGCTGACGGCACGCACGAGTTCCCGGCGGCTCACCTTTACCGGTTGAACCATAAATTCAGGCACGTTGTAGGATTTCATCAAATCCTTATAGAACGAGGTGTCTTCCTGGGGCACCACGAACGCCTTTGACGATTTTCCGTCAGGGGCAAAGTATGTGATATAAGGACGCGTATATGAGCCGTCGTCGCGTCGCGAACTGAAGACAATCCATCGGGAGTTGGATGACCAGGAATGATAGCTGTCAGTGTCATCGCTGTTTGCCTCGCTAAGCGGAGTAATATCACCGGTGGCGAGATTCATGACGAAGAGGTCGCTATCCTTGTGCCATATATGGAATGTGCCGTGGTCAGCCTCGCAGAAAAGCAACCATTTGCCGTCGGGCGAAACACGCGGAAGGAGTGCGCTTTTTCCGCGTTGTGACGCGGCGACAACAGTGTCGGGCGCGGAAAATGACCTGTCGGCAGGATTAAAACGCATGGCAAGGATGTCGTAACGGAGGCTGTCAAACGCCATGTCTACCTTGTCGGGTGTCACGCCTTCGGGGTAACGCGCCGCCGAATAATATAGCGTAGTGCCGTCAGGCGACCACGCAGGGAAAGTCTCCATGACGTCAGGGTCGTCAACAATCGTGGAGACAGTGCCGCGATTGATATCATAAAGGATAAGCCCCGAAGCACCGTCGATTACCTCGACTTTCTGATTGTCGGCAGTAAAAAAACGCTGGTGAGTCTCGTTGACAGAATAAGCGATAATGTCGAGCGAAGGATGCCATGCGGGATATACACCTGCCGACAAAGTGCTGTCGGTCTTTAAATTGACCTTTTCAGCCTTGTCACCGTCAATGAGCACAGTGCCGCCATTAAACTGCCTTACATGAAACTGTGAGCGTGCATCGCTATACTGATTGCGCGGCACATGACAGTTTATGCAAAATCCGCGGGTCTCCTCACAAGGGAAAGAATTGTTGAAGATGACCGTCTCGTCAAAAGAAGAAAGGTCACGCTGATTTATGGTCAATCCGCCGTATTGCACGAATGACGGCTCGATAAGGCGATAGGAGAAAAAGCGGTCAATCGAGTCGGGAGCAACCTCGTTGGAGAAGGTGTAACGCTTCCATGACCCGTTGTCGTCGCCTACAAAGACGGAATAGCGCAGCTCTTTCCCACGATTAGCGTCAAGCAACTTGTGCCACTCGCCGATATCAAACTTCACCATTTTGCCCTCGGCGACGAGAGGAGAGCCGGCATCGCCTTCGACAAGAGTGACGTACCTGTCACCGGGCATGTCAATTTCAAAATTCATCGGCGCGATATTGGGAGGCAACACAAGCCCGGTATAGCCCGGCGTAATCAATGGTACGCCGGGCATGTCGGTTACATTTTTCTCAGGCACTTTCACGCCACATCCTGCCATGACAAGCAGCAATGCAAAAAATATTATGTAATAAAGCTTTTTCATGGCAGGAAAAAGTTAGAGATTGTCTAAAATTTATATCACTTTGCTTTTGAGGTACTTGTCAGCGTCTTTTTGCCCGATCTTCAGTCACGTAGCCATAGCTACGCTCCTTCATCGCAATCAAAAATCCATCTGACAATTCCTCTCAAAATCTGTGTCATTTAAATTCAGACAATCTGTGAATTATTTTACAAATTTCTTTCCGTTGGAGATATAGATGCCACAGGCAAGGTCGCCGAGAGCATCAACGGAAGAAGCTACCATACGACCCGAAAGGTCATAGACGGGGCACTCCGACTTGATGCCATCTTCTAAATAAGAAACGCCGGCAGAATATGGATTATTGTTTGTGGCAAAGACTTGTTTAAGATGTATCGGCTGACCGCCATTCGCCCAAAAGCCGACACGATATACCTGAGAGGTGTTGAACGACTCGATATCACTCGTGTTTTCCGGAGCCTTCATCATTCCATTAAGTTCGGCGACAATCAGTGTGGCACCGTTAAAATCAGAAGAATAAATGGGTACATTGAAATAGGCGGGAGTGTCAAACATACGTAATTTCAGACCATTGCTTTCCGGCTCTTCAAGCTCTGCGACAAGATAGCTGTAACCAGAGAGGTCGATAGGCTGGTTGTATTCCCAACCGCCAAACCCCCACTGTCCTGCGACAAAAGTCCTGGTATCGGCATCAAATGTGCCGTCGCCCCATATCTGAGGATTGAAATACTTGAAGTCAAATACGAAGTCACCTTCAGAAGGCTCGGGTTTCGGTACATACGGCATTTCCTCGGAATACTCCACCTTGGGATTATCAATACCCATAGCGGCAAGCATCTCGACAGCATAGCGGCAACCAAGCACACGATAACCATGAGCAGTGAAGTGCAAGCCGTCGCCCTTCTGCGGCAGATTTGCAGCCGATACGACATGTGCCGTAGGTATCACCGATGGCACCTTATTTACGACCGGATTATGAGAGCCACACGCACCGCCCTTTTCAGAAGTGACCACCTCGCCGACGAGCAGCGGCACATCGGCGGCATCAAGACCGAGGTCGGCGAGAATATCCTCATAGACTTTCTTCACCTTCTGCGGCCAATCCTGTTGTCCGCAGTTAGACTCGCCCTGATGCAACAGGATCCCTTTGATGACACCGGCTTTCTGAGCTTCCTTGGCGCACTCGATAAGACGTTTATAGGGCTGATTGTCGTATTCTTTCATAAAATTACGGAACCAGTCAGCCTCATTAGCAAGTGACGCGGGGTCAAAATCCTTGGACAGGTGTTCAATCTTGCAGCCGCCGACAGCCACAGGCACCACACCTACGGTCACTTCTTCGGGAAGATTATCAACCATAGTGCGTCCGAAATAGTCCATAGGGGTAAGACCTGTATTCTGGCGTACCAAGGGTGGTACAGCTGTGTACCACTCCCCTTTCACTCTGCCGGATTGCGGGAAATCGACCGCAGCCATCATCTTGAAGCGTTCCGGCACATTATTACGATCCATCGGTTCGACCTGTGCATTGCCTTCCATATTGGACTGCCCGATGCATAGATAGATGTGGAAATTCTTGTCCTGGGCGGTTGCGGCAAGCACCGAAGCGGCAGCCACCATACATGTGAAGAATTTTTTTAGCATGTGAGTGTGAGTTGTCAGTTTTTAGTTGTCAGTGTTCAGTTGTCAGAGTTTAGTTATTTTGTTTGGGTGACGTGGTTCATGGTGCCGTCTTCGTTATAGGAGAGGGAGTCGACACATACGGAGCGACGACCGATAGCGCCTTTATGACCGTCAAGTTCGAGAGTGGCATTGTGATAGAAAAGATAGGGCTGTCCTTTGAACTCAACGATTCCCGGATGAATGGTAAAACTGTTTTCAGCATTACCGGTCAGTTCTCCCTGCGGAGTCCATGGACCCTCCATAGATGGGGCGGTGGCATAGGAAATAGTCTCGCTGCCATTGCCAAAAGAGGCGTAGGTGAGATAATAGATGCCGTTACGTTTGTGGAGCCAAGGGCCCTCGACATAATTGGGGACATCGACCACCTTTATATCGCCGTCAAGTTCAATCATGTTCGGTTTCAGTTTTGCAAGGAAGCAAGTACCGTTACCCCAGCATAGCCATGCTTCATCACCGTCGATAAGCACCGTAGGGTCGATATCGTTCCACCATCCGCGTTTACCATTATCAGTCATGTCATCAGACACAAGGGGCTTGCCGATGGCATCGACAAACGGTCCGACAGGCGAATCGCCGACAGCCACACCAACAGCCTTGCCGACATACGGTTCACCACCCTGAACCGTGGTATAATAATAGAACTTGCCATCTTTCTCGACTACTTGTGACGCCCACGCCTCACCGACAGCCCACTTGAAATCGGCGGGACTCAGCACCGCGCCATGGTCGGTCCAGTTTTTCATGTCGTCGGTCGAATAACATAGCCATTCGGTGATATTGAACTCCTTACCACCCGATGCAGAATCCTGCCCCTCATAAAACTCGTCGTGACCGACGTAGAGATACAAACGACCGTCATATACCAGCGGAGCCGGATCAGCCGTAAACTTGTCACGAACTATAGGATTGCCGGTAAACACAAATGTTTTCACCGAATCCTGTGATTCCTCTGTAGAAGAAGCCTGTTTATTGCTGCCACAAGCGGTAAGCGCCAAGGCGAACAGTACAAATGCAGAATGTTTCATAATTTAATTTTTATTTCCTTTAATAAGAACTCCACCATTGCAAGGCATGGTGATTTTCAACCTCTGTTTCTTATCTATTTTCATTTCTTTCACGCTACCCTGAAGTTCAGAATCATCGCTGTAAACCGTGACTTTCTGCGAAGGCGCAAACATGGGCAGCTCCAAAGCGACGGTCACAGGCTCCTTCTGCGCACTTACACCGGCTATATACCAGGTGTCACCATGACGACGCGCGAGAACCACATATTTGCCTGGATAGCCGTCGATATATCGGGTCTCATCCCAAAGCACCGGCACCTCTTTCATGAAGTCGACAGCCCATGCCGGGGCATCGGTAAGATTTCCGGGGGCAAGGGCGAAATGCTGCACGGGACTCTGGAAAAGCACTGCAGTCGCGAGTGCAAACACATCGGAAGTGACGCGGCGGCTACCACCGGGCTTATTTGCCGCATTATAGTACTTGTTAAGCGCGCTGCCACCGAAATCCATGCTGCCGACAGTATTGCGGACAAATGGATGGATAGTGGCGTTGAACGCCTCGGCATCACAACTACCCTGCGAGAAATGCAAGTTTTCGCTGGCGAGTACAGCCTCACTGGCGGCATAATTGGGATACATGCGCTCCCACCCTCTCGGCAATGTGCAGCCGTGGAATATCACAAGCAGACCGTAATCGTTGGCATCGGCGAGGATATCCTCGTAAAGCTGCATCATCGGCTGCTTGTCGCCGCCGAAGAAGTCGACCTTTATACCGCGGATGCCATTGTCACGCATCCACTTCATCTCCTTGCGGCGCGCCACGGCATCGTTCATTATGCCACGTGGTCCCTGGGGAGCATCGTTCCAATATCCGTTAGAGTTATACCATAGATAGAGCGCGACACCCTTTGAAGCGGCATACCGCGACAGCTCCTCAATGCGGTCGTAGCCAATCTGAGTGTCCCAGAGCGCATCGACAAGCACAGAGTTGTAGCCCATCGCCGCCGCAAAGTCTATATAGCGGCGCTGCTCGTCATAGTTGGTAGCACCATCCATCCCGATAATCCAACTCCAGGTACCTTTACCGTAAGTGTAGTCGCGCGATGCCTCATATTTCGGAGACACGACATCAAACGGCACGGTAGTCTCCACTATCGGAGCGAGCGAATTACCCACAGTGACAGTGCGCCATGGGGTAAATCCGGGAAGCGGAATACCCGGAGTTACAGAATGGAGACCGTTCATCTCCCCTTCCTGCGGGAAACCGATGGTATAACAATCGTCTTTCCAGAGGAGGCGGCTTCCGCAATAGCTTCCGTCGACACCGGTCTCGGAAACCAGAGCCCATCCACCGTCAGGATTTTTAAACAGACACGGGAAAGTGTACCCTTCGCCCCATCCGTTACGCCCTATGGGCTCGTCAACACCATAGGGAGTCTCGTAGCTTGGAGATGTACGGGCAAAGCCGTTCATAGGCTTGCTCTGCGGAGCCATGAACGATACTGTGCCATCGGGGAAATCGAAGCCTGTCGCCTCTTCAAGAATCACAGCACTGCGAGTGTCGCCCTGCGGCAACACCTTGTAGCGAAAAGCCACGTCATTATTGCTGACGCGGAACTGCACTGCAAACACCGGCACACTATCCTTGGCAAAAGTGAACCACGCCTCATTAGCCTCATAATCTACCCGGCTCTTCTTTATATTGGGAAGCGAATAGGATACAGCAGGCATCATAGCGTCAGACACATCAGACAAGAGGAGTCCGCGAGAAAAATCACCTATATTTGTAACCAGCCCGAGAGGAGAAGAGGTAATGAAGGGCTTGCCGTCGTAAGACACGCCATAGACCGGTTCACCGTCACCGGTAACGTCAACAGACACCAAGAGTTTTCCGTCGGGACCCGCCACAGAAGCGACACCGAGTGCCGATGCCGCGGTCAACAATGATATAGTCAGTAATGAGAATCTGTACATAAGTAACTCTTAAAAATTAGTTTATATGTTTTTTATTTCAGTAACCCTACGGGCTGACATATCCTTATTCGTCTTTGCGGTGATTTCCCGGCTGTCAATCAGTCGTGTAGCCCGCTACACTCTTTCTGTCCACCCGCAAAATCCCTCGCAAATACTTCATAATTATATATCAGCTAATTTTCGCGAGTTACATAACAAATTTACTTTTCTTTAAAAATATTACGGCTTGACGATACGCACATCGTAGATGCCGCCCGTATTGCCGCGTTCTACACTCTGGAAGGTTACAGTCACCGCATCATTTGCCGTAACCCATTCGGGCAACGCGTAAGACTCGGTGACAAACTCATCAATACCCCATTTGCCCGAGAGGTTTTCCGAGGCTATAAGCTCACCTTCGATATAAATCTCGACCTGACGGCCTTCCGGCTCGTTGCCCCAGTATTTGACAAGGAGGAGCGCACCCTTCTCACCCGCCGGCTTCATGCGATAGGAGAAAAAGCCGCCATCGGAAGCGTCACGCCATGCGACATCGTTCAGATAGCCGGTCTTTGACTGTTCATTAGCCATGAAGTGATCGGCTTCAGGCTGCTGTTCACCGGGTTTCACCACATCGATAGTGCGGCGGTCAAGGTCAAGGCTCATCGCCTCGGCAGCTTTCTCCATTTTCAGGTAATTGTCATAGCGGTCCTGAGTCATGGATAGCCAATAGAGCATATAACGCGCATCGTGAATATCGGCAAACGGTTCAAGCTCCATTGATGCATACTTACCCTTCAGCAGACGGGGCACACGGAAATGAAGCGGCTTACCCTCCACAGGCTCCATCGACTTGAGCGCATCGACAATCTCCTCGCGAGAGCCGATAAGCACCGGAGTGTCAAACACCGATACCAGCGGACCGTGAGCTATATGCGCCCAACGGCTGTCATCGGCTACAAGACCGTCAAGCCCCTCGGTACTGTAACGCGCGGCAAGCACCACAGGGCCATAGACTACGGAAATATAATCGGGTACATTAGGCACTTCCTCCACCGACACTTTCATCGGGAGTTTCAAATCAACGCGGTCGCCCTTTTTCCACTTGCGGTCGATAGCAAGATAAGACTGCGGCGCGGAAGTGACAGAAACAGGCTTACCGTTAACAGTGACCTGCATATCATCGCACCATCCGGGATGACGCAACATCAATGTAAATCGCGCCGGCTTCTTAACATCAACAGTGAATGACACTGAATCGTCGGCCGGAAAATCGCCTGTCTGCGTAACGGTCACACCTTTCTCCTTCCAGTCAAGGCGCGAAGGGATGAAAAGGTTGACATAGAGAGAGTCGCCGAAATGACTGTAGATAAATTCACCGTATTTGCCGTGATTCTCCATGCCGGTGCCGACACAACACCACATACCGGAATTAGGTTGTGAATACACACGGTAATGAGCGGGCCGTGCAGGCGTAAAATATACATATCCGCCATGTACGGGATGCTGGGTCGAAAGGATGTGATTATAAAGGGCGCGCTCGTAGAAATCGGCATACCGCGCATCGCGTGACATGCGGAAGAGTCCCTCGCTGAGTTTCAGCATATTATTGGTGTTACATGACTCCGGACCTTCGCGGTCGGTGACATAGCTCTTGCAGTCATCTTTCGGGGCGAAATGCTCACGGCGACTGTTACCGCCAATCGACAACGAGCGTGTACCGGTGACAGTCTCCCAGAAAAACACCGAGGCATCACGGTAGAGCGAATCGTCGGCGACCTCCGCAATACGTTCATAACCAACTATCTTAGGTACCTGAGTATTGGCATGTTTGTTATCAAGATTGTCGACACCCGCAGCCATGCTGTCAAGAAGCCAGTGATGAGAGAAGCGACGGGCACCGTCAAGGTACTTACGGTCGCCGGTGATGGCATACGCGTCGGCAAACACTTCCGGCATACCGCCAAACTCCTGGTCAAGCATCGCCTCCATCTGCTCATCGGAGAGCGGGGCTATAATGTCAAGACCCCAGTCGCAGAACTTAAGAAACATATCCTTAGCCTGCGCGTCGCCGGCATAAAGCCACGCGTCACGCAATCCGGCGTAAGTTTTATGGACATTGTACCAGGGCACCCAGTATTTCCACACAAGCCCGACGTTGCCACTCCTCAAGCCGTCCCAAAGCGGCTTACCGTCAGGGACACCGCCCACATAGCCGTTGCCTGAAGCATCCTGACACCTCTTCAGCTCGGATATCATGTAATCCATGCGCTCTTTCAGGCGCGGGTCGCCCGTGGAGGCATAATGGATGGCGAGGGCGGTAAGGTAATGACCGCCGACATGACCGTCAAGACCGTCCCAACAGGGAAAACTTTCCGCCTTGGGAGTAAGCCCCGCCTCTTTCAGGTAAGGAGCGAGGAGACGGTCGACATCATATTTCAGGAGCACATCCACGTTGAGAGCCTGCGCTTTGCTGAAACGGCTGTCAAGCAACTGCACGTCGCCAAGCGGGAACGAGGATGGATAAAGTGACTGTTGAGAATAAGCCGATGCGGCAACACCACAGGCTATGACAATACTTGCAAATGCTTTCATCGGTGTTTGAATTTATTTATTCATTTTCCAATAATCCATGCGGAAAAGGTCATTACCCTCTCCCTTGAAATACAAATATAAGTCATGTACACCTTTTACCGATTGCAAAGGCGCCGAATGTAACTGATATGTATCAAGATTTCCGGTAGGCGCAATTCTCACGGTACCTATCACCTTATCGCCGGCGCGCACCTCGACCTCTGTGCCGGGCTTCACGCATGAAGCGGCGATTTCAATCGACTTCGCGCCTTTCTTGCCGAAATCCACCCCCTTAATCATCAGATACTCGCCATTGTCGATGTCATGCAGATATATGCCTCCATTGTCAAAAGGCGATGTCTTCAATCCGTAGCCCCACGCCATTGTCTCCGCCTCCACACGGCGGAAAGGATTGAACGGCTCTATCTGATTAACCACATTTTCACTGAAATAAGGCAATTCCACGATAGTGCCATCGGGATTATAGGTCATCTCGGCAGCCGACACCGAGCGACGTTCATGATGGTCGGGAGTAGACAGGCGCAGGATGTCATAGTTCAGACCAAAGACGTAAGACTTCCCTTTATAGTCGATTATGCCGGGATGATTGCCGCGAGTCTTCGGGGTATGATCCATGATGTGTCCTTTGTATTCCCACGGACCCAACGGACCGTCGCTCATTGCATATCCTATCCCCTCAGGGCAGCAAGTGGAGGCAAACGCAAGATAATACTTGCCACCGCGCTTGTAAAACCAGGGACCTTCCTGATAATCGTCAATATGAGGAAACTCCATGATTTCCCCTGAATAAGAAATCATATCCTCGTTAAGTTTCACACAATAAAGATTGGGATTACCCCAATACATATAAGCCTGACCGTCATCATCAATAAACACGGTAGGGTCGATGTCATACCAATGCTCCTTCTGCCATACAAGCGGCTTGCCAATCGGGTCGACAAAAGGACCGTAGGGAGAATCTGCCACGAGCACCCCGATACCGTTGCCGTGTATGGGACAATACATGTAAAATTTGCCGTTACGCTCAACGACCTGTTCAGCCCATGCGCCGTTGTCGCCGGGATACCACTTGAAATCCTTGAGCGACGCCACAGCGCCCCTGTCGGTCCAGTTGACCATGTCGGTCGAGGTGTAGAGGAGCCAGTCTAACATCTTGAAACCGTCGGCATCATCCTCGTCATGAGTCGTGTACAGGAAAATCGTGTCATTATACACCATCGGAGCGGGGTCGGCGGTATATTTTGTCTGTATAAGAGGACGCTGTGCCTGTGACACGGCGGCACAAGCGAGCATAAAGGCAATGAATGTATTAAATCTTTTCATAAATCAACTGTTTTTAGGGGTTATTATACGATAGTTGCCACTCAGGTGCATGAATGCAAACAGACGCAGCAATCCGTCATAGTAAGCGTCAAAGTATCCGTCGGCGTAGGGTTCATGACGCGAGTTCCACAGGCGGTCGACAAACTCCCGGCTGCGCATGTCGGTGGCGGCAAGCGATACAGCGGCAGAAGTGGCGACAAGACCTACCGAATGACGCAACGCCGTGTAATCGCCCGCTCCAAGAATGCGGTCGACCGGAGTTCCGTCGACATTATACTGGTCAACGAAGTCATCAATACCTTGTGAATAGAGAAAACGCTGGATACGATTGCCGTAATCCTGCTGCCACTTGCGGTCGGCACACGACCATGAATAATCAAGCGCAATATTCATAGGCACTCTCCAAGAGTCGAAACGGAAAGCATCGCCTACCAGCGAGCCGCGCTCAAGCAGACTGCCGTCGTAGGCACTATAATCGGGATTCAGTCCGGTGACCGGATGGATACATGCGCGCAAATACTCACGGCTTTTCGCCGCACACTCACGCCAGAAATTGCTTCGTCCGTCATCGAGCCATTGCGCCCACACCTCATAAAATGCCGGAACATGATACGAGGGGTCGGTAAATGTACCCCCAAAACGGTCGGGCACAAATGTAATCAGCTTATGCTCAAGGTTGACAAGAGGCGCGACGCGGTCATGTCCCGCCTTTTTCATGGCGCAATCCACGATATGACGCGCCTCATCGAGGTAATGAATCTCGCCGTCATTACCCCAGCGGTTAGCGGCAAATATGAGCGAGGTTATATAATACAGTTCACCGTCGGAGGCAGGACCGGAGGCATACCGAGAGCCGTCGGTACTGCAGCTCCATGCGAAATAGCCTTCCAAGGCACCGTCGGGATGCTGCATGTAACGCTTGCTCCAACGCCAGAGACGGTCAAACATATCCTTATTATCAAACTGCACGGCAATCATCATGCCGTAAGACATGCCCTCGGTGCGCACGTCACGGTTCTTGATGTCGCTGATGTAAGCCATGGAATCGCCCACCTCGAAATATATCTTGCCGGGACCGTCAAAAATCGCGCGGTAGACCGAATCGACACGCTCTTTCACCTCCTTCTCGGGGTAACCCATCTCGACAAAAAGATTGCGGTAACGCCCCGACTTAAAAGCGCCCTCCATCCAAGGCAAAGCATCGAAACCTATCCAGTCGACCTCGACACGCTTGCCGGAAAGAAGCGTGACCACCAAATCAGCCGTACCTGAAACGGCACATGACGGAATAGCCTGCTCCACATTAACCCAAGAGGAGGAGACAGGAACCGTGACGCGAGCTATCTCCCTGCCGAGCGCATCGGCAACCAGGAGCACACCGCCTGACGGCGACTTCACGCGCACGGTAACGGACTGCACCGGAGTCTCGCCGAAATCAACGGCATTATAACGCACCCACGCCCCTTTGCGGTCAAAGACACATTTCCATCCGTCGAACGGCGACTTGCGGTCGAGCCAATCAATCTTAACCCCTTTGCGGGAGATGGCACTATAACGGTCAAGCTGTATCGGCTCACGCGCATCGGAGACACCGACACCGCGCAACGTAGGAACGACCTTACGGATAAGCCCGTCGGGAGTAAAGCTCAACGAGTCGATACGCACCGAACGGTTTTTATCAAAATCGGGAGAATAGTCATTGTGATGATAGAACAGATACCACTGACCGCGCCAGTTGATGATGGAGTGATGATTGGTCCAGCATCCGGAAGGCGATTCATCCATTATGACACCCTTGAACTCAAACGGACCGAGCGGAGAGTCGCCGACAGCGTAGGCAAGCGTCTCAGTATTTTTGCGTACCCAGGGGAAGGTAAAATAATACTTTCCGTCGTGCTTGAACACGTAGGGTCCTTCCTTGAAGCCGTCGGGAAGCCCTTCGATTGCCACAGGGTCGGAAGCGAGTTCCATCATGTTGTCGCTCAGACGGGCACCCTGCATACCGCGACCCGCCCAATAGATGTATGACGAGCCGTCATCGTCGACGAGCACACAGGGGTCTATGCCCCCTATCCCCTCGATAGGACGGAACATCGGATGAAACGGACCTTCGGGCGCATCAGCTATCGCTACACCCACATGAAAACCGGGAGAGCCGTCGCTTGCAGCAGCCGGGAAATAGAAATAGTAACGACCGTCTTTCTCAACACACTCGGGAGCCCACATCGTGTAGGACTGCGCATCGACCCAAGGCACACGGTCCTGGCTGACGATGACACCGTGGTCGGTCCAATCGGTAAGATTATCGGAAGAAAACACGTGATAGTCAGCCATGCAGAACCACTCTTTCAGTTTTTCAACCGGCGAGGGAATGTCATGGGAAGGATAGATATACACGCGGTCGTTGAATACCCTTGCCGTAGGGTCGGCACTAAACTGGTCGCGAATCACGGGATTCTGCGCCGACGCGGCAGCCGTGGCAAACGCAGCCAGGCATGCCACCGATACAGCGCGCTTCATAGCGCGTGACAGGAAGAAACCGTTCATCGCCGTCACTTTTTAAAGATGAGCGGAAGGAACTCGTTGAGACAGCGACGCCAAGTGAGCCACTCGTGATGAGTACCCGGCGACTCGTAATAGACATTGTTGATGCCTGCCTCGGTAAGCGACTTGCTGATGCGGTCGCTGCCGAAACCTTCCTCAGAGCCCATGCCGAGGAAAAGGGTACGCACCTTGCCGTTGAACGCAGCGGCATCGGCAAAAACCCCGTCGTAGACCTTGTCGATGCTGTCGCGGAGGAACAACGCGCCACTGAACGAGCCGATGTGGGCAAACTTGTCAAGATTATAAAGAGTGGTCTGGAAGGTCTCGTGACCGCCCCACGACAGACCCGCCATAGCGCGGTTGTCACGGTCGGTAAGAGTGCGGAAATTGCTCTCGATGAAAGGAATCACCTCGTTAAGCAGAATCGGGGTGAAGGAAGCGCCGAATGTCTCATGAGTCTCGCCGGGACGACTGCCGAATATGTGACCGCAGTTACCGTAGTCCATCACCACAATCATCGGCACACACTTTCCGGCAGCAATCTGATTGTCGAGAATATTAGCCATCATGCCCTGCTGATGCCATCCGCGCTCATCCTCACCCATGCCGTGCTGGAGATATAGCACGGGGTAACGCTTGTCAACCGCAGACTCATATTCTGCCGGAGTGTAGACAAAGCAGCGGCGCTCGCCATTTTCAAGTTCGGAGTAATATTTACATTCACGTACCTGTCCGTGAGGAATATCCTTGTTGAATGTATAGTAAGCGGCTGCCTCAGGCGACTCGGGAATCTCGATGCCGCCCGACATCTTGCCGCATCCGAAGAAAGCCTCGGTGGCAGGGTCGATGACCGACACGCCGTCAATGACAAGAAAATAGTAGTGGAAGCCGACAACGAGCGGATCGGTCGTAGCCATCCAGTTGCCGTCGGCATCACGGGTCATGTCGTATTTTTTGCCACAGATGTCGACCTTCACATCAAGTGCCTCAGGTGCATGGATGCGGAAAGTGGCACGTGAAGATGAGTCTACACAGGGATATATAGCCTCCGGAATATTGGTTGATGCGGGAACCCCTTCAGCGGGAGCTGCCGCGTAAGCACTTGTCATCGCCAAGATGACGAGTGCGGATGAAATAGCAAACTTTTTCATGTTATA
>QAMW01000027.1:94397-124924 GCA_003150235.1 Bacteroidales bacterium | reverse complement strand
ACTGAGCGCGGGGAGTCGGAGGAGCCGCCGTAGAAAATCTCGTATTCGCCGGGCACAACCTTCATGCGACCGCTCGCATTGTCGAAAGTAGCGAAACGCTCCGCGTCAAGCTGAAAATCGACTTTTACGGCACTTCGCGCACTTACAGGCACCCTGCGGAAGGCACAGAGCGATTTCACCGGACCGGCGGTGTCGCCGACACGGCGCATGTATAGCTGCACTACCTCCTCGCCGTCGATATCGCTGTCGTTTGTGACAGTGACACTGAAGGGCACGGTATCGCCCACGACATGACTCCGCGCCATGACAGGCTGCGAGTAAGTGAATGTCGAGTAACTGAGTCCGTGACCGAAAGGATAAAGCGGCTTTTCGGTAAGGTAACGGTAAGTGCGGCCGGTCATATTGTAATCCTCAAAGTCGGGAAGCTGCGCGTCACCGGTATAGAATGTCACGGGAAGGCGACCGGCAGGGTTATAATCGCCGAAAAGCACGTCGGCGACAGCAGTGCCGCCAGCCTGACCGGGATACCACGCCTGCAGGATGGCATCGCATATAGAGTCTTCCGGGGCGAGAGCCACAGCCGAGCCGGAGCAGTTGACATAGACAATCTTCTTGCCCTGCGCTTTCAGGCTTTTCAGCAACTCGCGCTGAATTGCCGGAAGCTCTATTGTCTCACGGTCGCCGCCACGGAAGCCGGGCATCGATACGGGCATTTCCTCCCCTTCAAGTGCCGGAGAGATTCCGCCGACAAAAATCACGGTCGAGGCATCCCCCGGGTCAGTGTCATAGTCACACACCTTGCCGATGTCGAAAGTGAGTTTGCCGGTGCCGTGACCATGGTCGTAGGCAAGGGCTATCTTGTATTCCTTACCCTCCTCGCCGAAAAAGCTGTGGGAGTAAGAATGAATCGAGCCTTCGGTAGAGCAGGATATCACTTTCTCGCCATCGAGCGTCACAACCTGACGCCCATCGTCGGCATCCATGTTGATGATATACGTGCCCGACTCTGACGGGGTGAATGTGGCGGTATAGAGAGCGGAGAAATTTTCGAGATTCACACCGGGGGCAAACACTGTCGCGCCGGCAGTGGTAAAGTTAAGCGGAGTGGTGAGACGCTGCGAGGCGACGGGGTCGCCTTTCATCTCGCGGTTGTTCCAGTAGAGAGCCTTCATGCCTTTTTCACCTCCGGAAGAGATGTTATCGAAATGGGACACGATATTGCGGTTTACCACGAAGTCGCAGCCTTTCAGATAGGGCACATTGCCTATCTTGGAGCGTATGCCGTCAAGGATGGTTACGGTGTGGGAGGGTGTACCGTTATAATTGCCCCACTGCATCACGGAATCCTGAGCATTTGGACCCATGACGATTATTTTCTCCCCTGATTTCGGCAAGGGAAGTATGCCGTTATTCTTAAGAAGAGTCATCGACTTGCGCGCCATGTCGAGCGCAATCGCGCGATGACTGTCACAATCAACAATCGAGGGAGAGAGCGCAGCCCAGGGAGAAGCGGGATCATCGTCCATCTCTCCGAGGGAGAAACGTGCCTCGAGCAAACGTCGCACAGAAGCATCGATAGCCGCCTCCGTGACAAGACCGGATTCATACGCCTTCTTCAAGTCACGGAACGCGGAACCACACTCAAGGTCAGTGCCTGAAACCACAGCATCGGCGCTTGCATCGGCAGAAGAAGGATGGGTGGCGTGGGCACCGGGATTAAAAAAGTCGTAAATCGCGCCACAGTCGGTCACTACAATCTTGTCGTAGCCCCATTCGTTGCGGAGAATCTGAGTCAAAAGGCGGTTGCTGCCGCAGCATGGTTCACCCTCATAGCGGTTGTAGGCACACATCACCTGCCCTACCCCGGCATCGACAAGTGCATGAAACGCGGGGAGATATGTCTCCCACAGGTCGCGTGGGTCGATATCGCGGGCATCGTAGGAATGGCGGTTCCATTCCGGACCGCTATGCACGGCGAAATGCTTCGCGCCAGCTATAGTCTTGATGTATTTCGCATCGGCGGGACCCTGCAGACCTCTGACCACAGCCACGCCCATGCATGAGGCGAGATATGGATCCTCGCCGTAAGTCTCCTGTCCGCGTCCCCATCGCGGGTCGCGGAAAATGTTTACATTCGGAGTCCAGAAAGTAAGTCCCTGATAGCGACCATGAGCCCCCCGGCTGCGAAAACCGTTATACTTCGCCCTCGCCTCGTCGCTCACCATATCGAAAGCCCGGTTTACGGCATCGTCATCGAAAGTCGCCGCCATTGCGATAGACTGCGGCAGCACAGTTGCTATTCCGGCACGACCGACACCGTGAAGCGCTTCGTTCCACCAGTTGTATTCGGGAATACCGAGTCTTGACACAGGCTCGGAGTAGTCCATCATCAACATTATTTTCTCATCGAGTGTGAGTCGCGGGAGAAGGTCGGCGGCACGTTGTTCAGGAGAAAGCGAGCGGTCGCGGTAAGGCTCGTTTTGTGCAAAAACCGGGAAAAATGATAAAAGTAAAAGGGCAAGGAATGTATATCTCATGGTCAAAAAATGAATCGGGGTTAAATTATTCACAACCGGGAGGGGGCTATTACCCCCTGACCGGTTGTGAGCTATCGAACTATTCTACTTCTACAGTCGAATTAGTGGCGGATGGCAACTTTCTTGCCGTTGATAACGTAGATACCGTTAGCGAGTTCGTTAACAGCAGCCTCGTTGTCAGTGTCGAGGACCTTAACGCCCATAAGGTTGTAAACAGTCCAGTGGTTAACTACAGGAGCGACCTCAACGGCGTCAACGCCTGCAGGGTTGGTAGTAGAGAGCACTACATTGGTCATATAGAATGTACCGACATACTTGCCGAGGTTGATTGTGATGCGGTTAGCATCAGACTCCTTATTGCCTTGAGAACAAAGAGCCTCAATGACTACTGGAGCCCAATCCTCAGTGATATTAAAAGCGGTGAAATTACCCTTTCCGTCATAATCAGTAGAGTTCTGGATACCGGAAGTGATACCTTCGGCAGATGTACCCTTTACATCAAAAGACAAATAATACGTTTTGTCAAAATCAAGGTTTACATCAATACCTACCTGCACATCCCAGGGATTAGTTCCCTCTGAAGGATTAGTCACCTTAAGACAGGGCTTGTCATCTTCAGTTACCTGCTCGAATGTAGCTGAACCACCCCAACCACCGAATGTAGCGCCGTTGCCGGTGTACCAGGAAGCTACTACGTCAGCGGGCTGCTCGGGCTTGGGATCAGGAGTGTCGCCACTTTCTTCAACAGTCCAAACAATGTCCTTGAAAGAAATAGTGCAAGCTTCAGGAGCTGTAGCAAGATTTACTGCGATAGTCTTCATGCCATCAACCGGAACCTCACCAGTAAATTCATATGATTTCCAATCTGCAGCAACTTCAAAATCAGGGCCTAAATTTGCGAGATATCCACCCATATCACCTTGTGCCTGAGTTTGTAGAGCACGAGCTGAGGTTGATTTAGCCTGCATTTTAAAAGTAATTTTCTGCCCGGCATTAAGTGTCTTATTGCCACAGATAAAAAGCTGAGCATCCCAAGGATTAGCAAGATTAGCACCAACTTCTAAAGTGTATACACCGTCAACTGCCTCAACCTGAGCACCCCAACCTGAAAGATTTGAGGCATTTCCATGAATTGAGTTGGCATCAAGGAGTGATACCTCGGCTGCACTGATTGACGAAACTGACATAGCAGCGATTGCTGCCAATGCGAGTAATTTTTTGTTCATAGTAAAAAAATTTATTAGTTAGTTAAAATACCGGGAGGGCGGAGGGGGTCCACCCTCCCGGCTGATGAAAAAAATGCGGTGAATTATTCCTTACCTGCGAGACCGTCGGCAAATCCGCCGTAAGCGGGCTTGCGGCTGTAGTCGGCATCCCATAGACCGATAGGCTCACCGGCGCGCCATCCACTACCTTCGGGGCTGTCGGTCTGCGCCCATGCGCAGATACCGTACTGCTGTGCGACAGGTATAATCTCAAAGTACTTCTTGACGATAAACTTGTAGTAGTCGCTCATGAGCTTCTTCTGCTCGAAAGTGAGGTCAGGAGTCTTGATAGTGTTTCCGTCAGCATCAAGGATACCCATGTCAAGTTCTGTTATACGGATAAGCTTACCAGATTTTGCAAGAACCTTAAACATCTCCACTATAGCATCTTCACGAGTCTTCTGATCCTCGGGTTTCATGCAGTAGGATACGTGCATCTGGGTACCGATACCGTCAATCTTGGTCAAGTTGTCAGATTCCCAATACTTAATCCACTCAACGAGGCTCTTAGCCTTACCGTTGTTATCCCACCATGACTCAAGGTTAAAGTCGTTGATGAAAAGTTTAAGTTCATCGGGGTTACCACCGGCATCCTTGAATCCGTCACGCGCATACTTCACGAGGTCGCGAACAAAGTCCTTACCGAGGTAGTCGGCCCAGAAGAAGCGCTCGTTGACCTTATCGCCGGTCCAATTGGCAGCACCGTTGAGATCATACTTGCCATCGCCATCCTTGTCGGCACCGGAAAGCACTTCGTTGAGCACATCCCAAGCCTTGACCTTTCCTTCTGTAGCCTCCATCATGCCCTTAACCCAGCGGTTGAGTTCTCCGTCGATAATTTCGCGCTTTTCATCGGGGGTAAGAGGTATGGCATTACCGGGAACCATCTTGTTCCACACAATATCCTTGAACCACATCGTACCGGCATCAGGAATGGTTGTAAGGTTGAAAGCCACAATGTCACAGCCGTCAGCACTTGAAGGCACGACACCCGACCATTTGTATTCAACCCACTCACCGGGTACGGTGGTGAAATTGCTTCCTACAAAATTATAGTGTTTGTAATTACCGGGGGTACCCTGATGAGCCTGAATATCGCAAGTACGCTTGTCAGTACATTTCACCATCATGCTAAACTCAAGTTTAGTACCAGCAGCAAGAGCCTCCGTTGACTTGATGAAGAACTGAGCATCCCAAGCCTGTGACGGATTAGCGTTAAGCTCAACCTTGAAAGTGTTGCCATCCATTTCAGCCGGAGTTGGATCAGCACCCCCAGTCTTACCAAAGAAGCAAGATACATCGGAAGTGGCACCGTTGCCGTTGATAATGAGCGATACAGGCACCTCTTTCTCCTCCTTGCCTTCGTAAGTAATCACGAGGTTGGATATATAGAGAGTACCGACATATTTACCTACACTTAGAAGCATACGGTCGGTACCGGCACCGTTAGGAGTACCTTTCAGCTTGACATGAGTCCAGTCGGCAGTGACATTGAACGGATCCGTGGCACCACGACCCTGATAACCTTCAGAGCACTGGAAATCCCAAGTAAATGTAGCATCAGGAGTACCTTTCACGTCAAACTCTATGGTGTGTACAACGCCTTCACCGAATACGTCGCCAGGCTGCACATTAATCTGAATATCCCATGGATTAGTCTTTTCCTCATCGTTGGTGAACTTGAAGCAAGGCTTACCATCTTCCTCTATGCTTTCCATGGAGCCGCCACCCCAGCCACCTATAGTGCCGCCCTGACCGTCGTAAGCAGAGAAAAGCGTGATAGTCTTTTTGCCGTCGGAACCGTCATCTTCAGGGATACGGTCGGCAAGGAGGCCGTTGAGATATTTATATCTCTGCTGCTCATGCCAGCAGAGAGTGTGTCCGTAGACTTCAAGACCGGCAGAGGTAGCCGCCTCCACGAAGTTTTTTACGGTTGTAAAGTCCATATAACCATTGTCGCCCATAACTGACGCATGCTTCATAGCATTACCTGTGGTCACCTGGTCGAAATTGGAATTGGTGAGCACATATACACCGCCGCGCTTCAGATATTCATCGGCG
The DNA here is from genome assembly GCA_003150235.1 of Bacteroidales bacterium. Taxonomy (GTDB): domain Bacteria; phylum Bacteroidota; class Bacteroidia; order Bacteroidales; family Muribaculaceae; genus Muribaculum. The sequence continues at coordinate 119,061 of QAMW01000027.1, read as the reverse complement.
CTGACACCGGTACCGAGAAGGAAGCCGGGATGAGCCGCACGGTCGACATACGACTTCAATGGTGCATAGTCAGCGAGATACTCGTATTGAGCAACACTTTCGGGCTTGTCGACGGAGAAGTTGGAGGTTGTGTCGATTTCGTCGACACAACCGACCAACGCCGGAGTCAAGGCGCAAGCCCATACTAATTTATTATATCCTTTCATGATAATCATTGATTTTATTTCCTATATACCGGATTAAAATACTCGCCTTTGAAGTCGCGCGAGCGAAGCACGAAGATATCGCTTACCTCAAACTTGACATTCTCGTTGTTAAACACGACAGTGTAGTCGAGATAGAAAGCATCGCGGTCCTGACGACCCCAGCTGTTTTTCTCACCTTTCTCCTTGTAGCTACCCGAACCTGAAACGGTAACACCGTTATCGGAAGAAGACACCGTACACTGACCGTCGGCGCCAACAGTAATCTCAAGGTTGCAAGAATAAGTGTGACGTGCATCACCCTCGCCGAATACGTGGGAGAACACATAGTTACACTTGTTCAAGCCAAGGGTGGTAAAATTAACCACTTCATCCTGCTCTACATACTCATGCTTGCGCTCTTCAGTAGTGATTACACCGTTAGCGGTAATCTTGTCGGTACCACGGCGCAGGTAAGCTGCATGCCAAGGGTTGACATATTTCACGCAGTATAGCACATAGTCTTGAGGAAGCACCTTCCACTTCGATTCGTCAGTGCGCAGCGGGCTGTCATTGACATAGGCATCATCGATAGTACCTGTGAGAATACGGTCGGCACCGTTAGCCTTGAGCATCACCAAAGGTATCACATAAGTATTTTTAAGCGCGTCGGGGTCGGCGAAGAAAGCATCGGTAAAAGTTACCTCCGTACCGAAGAGATAATCTTTCTTCTTGGTAAGCATGGTACTTGCAAGCGAGTAGTACTCAGCGGGCATAGCTTTCACCGGAGATCCGTCCTCAAAATAGAGGTCGTTGACGAGAGTATTGTCGACAGTCACCTCGATAGAGAGGTCGCGCGACTTATAGGCACCCCCCTGAGTGGCAAAAATCATGCATTTATGCTGATTGTCAAGAGAGTTGTCGCCCTCCTCATATTCGCCAAGGATAAGAGTCCTGACGGGATCCTGCTTTGCGAAATATGCGGTGACTCCACCCTCATAATCGGGGAAATCGGTGTCACTGTTCTTGCAAGATGACACAGAACCGGCAAGGAGTGTGCCTGCGGCAAGAAATGCGGTATATTTGAAATAGTTCATAGCGTAAGTTTTCATTATGGATTTAACGATTGATTGGTTTACCATCCTGCGTTCTGCTCAAGGTTGCTGAAACGAAGCACATCGTTGTAAGGCAGCGGACCGTAGTGCATGAAATCGTCATATACACGCGGCTCAACCTCAACCGGAGTGTAAGCAGCACCGTTTATCTGCATACCACGGGCGGTCTCGTTAAGGAGTGTCATGGGCACATTCCAACGACGGAGATCCCAGAAGCGCACATTCTCGAAGCACAGTTCAAGGCGACGCTCGTTGCGGATAAGTTCAGCCATCTTGTCTTTGCTTGCAGCACATTCGTCAAGATACTGGTCGTTACCAGCAACACCAGTGATACCTGCACGCTGGCGGATAGCCTTGATTACATCGTATGCGCTATAAGCGTTAGGACCAGTACCCTTCGGACCCCATGCTTCGTTAGCCATTTCGGCGTAAGCGAGATAAACCTGAGTGTAACGGAAGCGTGTGGTATAGTGCATCTTCTTGATAGTGTTAGCACTATTGGGATTTACATCCTGGCGAAGAAGCTTGCGGAGATAGTAACCTGTACGAGTAGAGTAACCTGACTCCTTGTTGATACCATCATTGTTACGGCTATCAATACCTGTATTGATGGTAGTGTTACCGGTACCTACGGTCTGACCATTGTAGACGATGTACTCGGCAAGACGCGGGTCGCGACCGGAATAGGGGTCGGCTGCGTTATATCCGCTGTTGGTGCGGTCAGATATAGGATAACCGTTTACCATCGGGAAAGCATCAACAAGATTCTGAGTGGGGTTTACACGACCCTTTCCGTAGCATGACGGGGGGAAGTTGTCAGACTCGATGTCACAGTTCTCGCTGAAACCGTCGCGCCAAATAACCTCGGCATTGTTGGCAGAAGCATTGTCACCATTACCAGTCTCAAGATACCACTTATGACCTGTAGCGGAAAGATTGACAGCCGGACCAATGACCTCAGCGGCATAATTGGCAGCCTGAGCCGGAGTAACGCCTGAACCGTCAACAAACGCGGGGCTTGCGGCAAGAAGGGCAGCCTGAGCGCGTACGGTCTTGGCAATGCGTCCAGACATACGGAGGAACGTCTTTTTACCAAACACACGGTCAACTGCGGCAGCATCGACTTTTCCTTCTTCAAAAAGCGAGACATAGCGGGATATAAACTCGCTGTCATTTGCAAGACCGTCGCGATACTCTTCGGGAAGAAGCTTTATAGCCTCCTCTACATCAGAGAGAAGATATTCCATACACTTGGCAAACGATTCACGCTTCACGTTCATGTCGGTGAAAGAGTCGTAAGGCGTACGCCAAACCGGCACACCTAACAGCTCGCCTGCAGCATTACGGCCACCATAGTTCTGGAGCAGATAATACATATTAAGGGCGCGCAGACCGAGAGCCTCGCCTTTAAGACGGTCGCGGAACATCTGGTTAACTGCCTTGTTTGCAGAGAATACAATCTTGTCAACCTGATCAAGGTAAAGATTGCAATACTGGATTGAAGCGTTGCGGTCACGCCAGTTGTCATTAGAGACACCGGTGCGCGAAGTCCATGCACCGCCAGCGAGTTTAAGCCACGCATTGTCGATATCGTTGGACACGGCATCATCGGTAGCCACATCGCTGACGGGCGAGCCGGAGAAAGGCATGAGGATGTATGCGCTGCCAAGAATAGCGTCGGCATAATTGGCGTCAGACTCCATCATGCTCGGGTCCTTGATATTTTCAATAGCCGGTTCAAAGAGGTCATCGCATGAAATCATGGGAACCATAAGAGCCGATATTGCGATATATTTAACTATATTTTTCATGTTGGACACAGTTTAGAAAGTTACTTTGGCACCGATGTTATAGAAACGAGACTGCGGGGCAGAACCGATGTTAGTTTCCATAATCTTGCGGTTTTTGCTGATAGTCAAGAGGTCGCTTCCGCTGACATAGATTGACAAACCATTTACGATAGGACCATGAATAATGCTCTTGGGGAAATCGTAAGTAAGCTGAACCTTTGCAAGGTCAAAGCGGTTAGTGCTGTACATCCAGAAATCGGAAGTAGTAAAGTTATTGGATCCGTTACCGGTGGTGAGTCGCGGATAAGTTGCCGTTGCGGCAGTGGCTTCAGTCCAGCGACCGCGCACCTCAGCAGAATACTTGGTGTCACCAGCAACCCAGTAATAGGAACCGTTTTTGATGGCATGGCCGCCAAAACCGCCTGTCCCGTGGAGGAAGAGGGTGAATCCCTTGTACTTTGCAGTGATATTGACACCCATTGCGAATGGAGCGCCATACCATCCACCACGACCGAGATAAACTATATCATTATCATCGATAAGACCGTCGTTGTTTATATCGGTGTACTTGAGGTCACCGGCACGGAGCCTACCGCCTCCGAGCGCACGCTGGTTAGCAGCGGCAGCCTCTTCATCGGTAGCGAAGAAACCTTCACAACGATAGCCCCAGATGCCGTCGATTGGCTTGCCTTCGCGATATTGGTAGGCGTTTTCATAGATTTCGTCACGCTTGAGAGCCTTGGTATCATAGTAAGTACCGTTGACACCTACCTGGAGAGCAAACTCACCGAACTCCTTGTTGAAATTAACGCCGAAGTCGAAACCTGTACGACGGTTGGCATTATTATTAATGTAGGGAGCGAAAGAAGCCTCGGGATAGTAGGTCGAGAAGAATGACGGGAATCTTACGGAGTTGTTAACAAGGAGACCGTCGTTCTTGATTACGAAGAATGAAGCGTCGAGACCTATCATGCGATTGAAGAACTCGCCACGGAGGTTTACATTGAACTCTTCGCGGGTGACGAATGTGAGGTCGAGGTTTTCGCCACGCTTGGGATAAGCGGCTGAAGTACCACCGACAGCCCAACTGTACCAATCGCCGTTGGTATAATTTGCCGAATACAGATAATAGTCGCTGATATCCATGTCGGAGTGGAGCTTGCTGTAAGAAGCTGAGAGCATCAACTCATTGACAGCCTCGGATCCCTTAAGGAAATCTTCCTGAGAGATGCGCCATCCGATAGAAGCAGAGGGCGACCAAGCCTGACGGTGACCCGGAGCGAGCTTTGAAGAGTGTACACCCGCGATAGCAAGGTCCACATAATAACGCTTGTCAAAGTTGTAGTCAACTTCAAAGCCAAGGTTGACATTGCTTGTGCGGTGGTATTGACCCGAGAAGGTGCGCTGCCATCCTGTACCTACAACCATAGCATGAAAGTTATGGAGATCGGCAAATGTGCGCTTGTAGTCAAACTGAGCGGAGAAGTTCATGGTCTGACGGCTTTGCGAGTCGCTGATGTTCTGAACACCCGAATGCTCATCTTTTCCTTCCATTGACACATCGCCAATCACTTCCTTACCGTTGTAAGATGTCCATACAGGCACGAAAGTAGCGTAATTGTTATAATAACCAGTATTATAGCTCGTAGCGTAGTCAACGGCAAACTTGGTGGCGAAAGAAAGGCCGGGAGTAAGCATCGACAGGTCGATGTTGACACCTGTGTCAAACTGGAACTGACGGCTTGTGAACTTGTTATAGCCCTTTGCGTAATAGTCGGCGAAGATATTGGTCTTGTCAATCTGAGTACCGGCAAGGAAATTGCCGTCAACAATGTTCATGCTTGTATTGACCAGATCAAGGGCACCTGTAGCCGAAGGGTCGATCATACTTATGGGTATAAGCGGAGTGATACGGTTGGGACGAAGTGTCGAGGCTGCCTCCCAGTAGCTTCCGTGAGCGCCACGCGAATTGTAGAAAGTAGCCGACGCATTAACGTAAGCGCTTACATAGTCGGAGAAGTTAACATCGACATTACCGCGTACAGAGAAGCGGTCGGAATAATTCTTCTTTGCCTCGCCGAAATCAACGAAATCGCCCTGACGGAAATAGTTGATGTTGGTGTAGAAGCGGGCACGACCGTTACCGCCGGAAATCTCGAGGTTGGCATCGGTGCGGTTGTAAACCTTCTTGAGGTATTCACCCGAATACATGTTCACATCGGGATAACGGTAAGGATTGGTGTGAGCGGCAGTGTGATAAATCTGCTCCTGCGAATATGCAGCGGCAAGACCGTCGTTGGCACGAGCCTCGTTATACAGGGTCATATATTCGGCGGCACCGAGATATTCGGGATATGCCTTTGCCACAGCCCAACCGGTATTGACACGCGCGTCAATCTTCAAAGGAGCATCAGCACCACGCTTTGTGGTGATGTAGATTACGCCCTTTGCTGCGCGGCTACCGTAAAGCACCACCGCCTGCGCACCCTTCATGAAGGTAATTTCTTTCACCTCCTGCGGGGGGATATTGTTAAGGTCACGCGGCACACCGTCGATTAACACCAGATATCCGGCGTCATTATCGGCATCGAGTCCCCAGAGCGAGTTTCCGTTATAGCCGGGCACATAACCGCTTATAGTACCGTTATTGATGTCGTTGATATAGTTCTTCTTAAGAAGGTTCTCCACATCAAGGACACTTACTCCACCGAGCACTTCGTCGGCACCGACCTGACGGAAAGCAAGTTGTACCGTAGACGGAATGCTGTCGGCTTGTTCATCCTGCGCCATGGCGGGGAAGCTAAGTCCACTGGCAATAGCCATGACTGCCGGAAGAATGGTTTTATATTTAGATATCATATTATACTGTGTATGGTTAAGGTTAATAGCTTATTACCATCCGGGATTCTGCTCGATGTCAGCATTGATATAAGTATCGTTGCGGAGCAGCGGGAACCAGTAATGCTTGGTAGAGAAATTACGGGTAAGAATCTCCTCTTCATGGAACTCTGCCACACGTGCCTCAGCGGGATCGTTAGAAGCAAAGAAGCTCTCGTCTTCGATGCGGATGAACTCCTGAGAGGTCTTCTTGGTGTATTCAGGCTCGGTGAGGAGCAACCAGCGCTGAAGGTCGTTGAAGCGGAAGCCCTCGAAAGCAAGCTCGACGGCGCGCTCGCGGCGCACTTCATCCATAAATTTGTTACCGGTAAACTCGGCGGGAACACCAGGCATACCTACACGTGCGCGAATCTTCTCGATAGCCTTTGCAGCGGTATAGTTCGGGCAAGAAGAGGCACTCTTCTCACGACCACCCCATGCAGCACACGCCTCGGCATACATAAGATATACATCAGCAACACGGAGGTAAGGAATATAAGCGTGGGGATTTGGACCGTAATCATCTGCACCATCATATTTCTGACAGGTGTGAGGCACGAGCTTCTGATAGAAGTAACCTGTACGTGAAGCGTTTGCAACAGCACGCATAGAGCCACCAGTAGCAAGACCGGCATATTTCATTGCAGCATCTTCCTTAGGATCACCGTTGATATACTTCACGCCGTCAAACACGATATCGTGATAGAAACGCGGGTCACGACCTTTAAAGGGATGGGTTTTATCCCATTCTCCGTTAGGATCGTCAAGAGGATAACCGTTAGCCATGCCATAGTTTTTAACGTAGTTAGCGGTCGGCTGATGAATGTGGTTGTCCTGAGCGCAAAGCGGGTTAGGACCGAAAGTACGGCTGTAGTTATAACGGGTGAACGACCAACCGTTAGAAGGACCGCGTAGAATAGCTTCCTTGCCGCCCGGTTGCAACCATGAACGACCGGTGGTGAAGAAAATCTCGCTATAGCTGTTTTCCACGCCTGCGCTCTTGGTGTGATCATACACATTGGAATAATCAAACGAAGCGAGTTCATATTGCTGGCTCTCAGTCTCCATAAGAGTTATAGCCTCACCCAATGCCTCGGCAGCCTTCTCGGCAAGCTCTGCACTATACTGATAAGTACGTCCTGAAGCGATCGCACCGGTCTGAGCGCCATGTTGCATAAGGGGAGAAGCAGCCCAGAGATAGTTTTTGCCAAGATAAGAGAGCGCACAAATCTTGTTTATGCGAAGCTCATTCTTACCGGCTGTGCGGCGACCGGTAGCGGTGTTGTCCCAATCAACAGGGAGGAGGTCGGCAGCTTTCTTGAAGTCTTCGGCTACTTTCTCGGCAAGTTCGACATAGCTGAGACGCTTGAGCGCGGAAGCCTCATCGGTTGTAATCACCTTGTCGATATAGGGAAGACCACCGAGATATTCCATCATCTCGAAATACCACCACCCGCGGAAGAAGTAAAGCTGACCCTTAATGAAGTTTTTCTCTTCTTCTGTACCGGTGAAATACTTGTCAATATTCTCAAGACCCTGATTTGCCTTGGCGATGCAATACCATCCATGGCCGTAAAGACGGTGGTCAAATGCGCTGGTTGATGTGGGCTTACAGTCGCTCTTTGCAGAGAACCAGAACTGGTCGTTGGTCTGCCATGCATAGAAATCGCCGAGGTCTATACGATGGATAATGATGCCGTCGGCCTGCGGATTCTGGATTTCGTCATCGCCGAGATTCCATGCAGTAGTCCAGTAGCATTTTGCCTTATCGGGGATACAGTTGTAGATTTCCTCGACATAACCCTGCATATTTGTGAAGTTGGTAAAAGGCGTCTCCGGCGACACGTTCGAATCGGCATCCTTGTCAAGGTAATCCTCACAAGAACTGAAGCCGAACAGTGTCACAAATGCCACGGCGGCAACCTTTAGTGAATTATATATCTTTTTCATTATTGGTATCTTGATTATTAGAGATTGAACTTAATACCGAGATTGAAACGACGCATGGTCGGGTAAGCACCTGAACCAGAACCGCCGGAGAAATTAGACTCGCGGTCATCGGACATACGTGACCATACCCAGAGGTTGTTACCGTTGAGATAAACCTTCAGGAAGCTGAGACCGAGCGAACGTACCCAACCGTTAGTCCAGGTATATGCGATTTCAGCATTTTTCAGACGTACGTAAGAACCATCGAAGAGATATTGCGTACCGTTGGCGTATGGGCTTGCCGAAGAATACCAGCGGGGGATAGTGACCTCGCCTGAATAATCGTTGCCATTCCACCATGGAGCAATGTCGTAAACATTGTCGATATGGTTCTGGAAGCTGACAAGATTAACGTCACGGGTCACGTTGGTAACTCCATAGAACTGAACGAAGCAGCTGAAGCCTTTCCATTCGAAGCCGACAGTGGCATTGTAAGTGTTCTGCGGAGTGCCGGAGTATCCGTAAGGAGCGGAGTCGCGCACGTCAACCACACCGTCACCATTAAAGTCAACGATATAATAGTCACCGGGAAGGCGTTCACCGTTGTTCACGTCGTGAGACGGGCTACCATAAAGTTCATCAAACGAATTGAGGAATCCGCCGTTGATGTGAGAGTGAGTCTGACCGATGTAGTAACCTGCCTGCTTCTGATAGTCGGGCATGAATTTAGGATCATCGCGGCTAATAATCTTGTTAGCGGCGTGAGTCATGCTGACGTTAGCCCAGATACGGGTGTGGCGGTTGAGGTTCTTGGTGAAACGCAATTCGAATTCATAACCCTTCACCTCTGCCTTACCAAGGTTGCGGCGAGCCGGAGTGAAGCCGAAGAAAGTAGGTACAGCCTGGTCACCGCCGGCAAGGATGATATCCTTACGCTTATCCTTGAACAGCTCGACTGTACCGGCAATAGTGTTGTTAAGGAATGAGAAGTCGATACCGAGGTTCATTTTAGCCACTTTTTCCCAGTGAATGTCGGGGTTACCGAGCATACTTTGACGATAATAAGTATATATACTACCGCCGGGGTAAGTCAGACCACCGTCGTTAGAGTCGAGCTGACCGGTCTGCTGCATCTTTGTACCACCGCCGAAAGCCCATTGGTCCATATAGAGGAAGCGGTCACCGGAGTCGTCACCGATTTCACCGTAAGAAGCACGTATCTTAAGTTCTTCCCACCAGTTGCGGATACCGTCCCAGAATTTTTCCTGTGAGGGGCGCCAACCAATAGCACCTGAATTGAAGAAACCGAAGCGGTAACCCTTACCGAATTTCTCGGAACCGTTGTAGGCACCGTTGTATTCTACGAAGTAGCGATCGGCGAAGTTATACGTGGCACGGAACACCCAGTCCTCACGACGTATAGGAATCATGCTACCTGTAGCCATCTCTGAACGAGTCCATACACCAGTCAAGCCGAGGTCGTGACGACCGAAGCTACGGTTGTAGTTAAGTTGAAGCTGATAGTTGAGGTTGCGCACAGTATTCCAGTTCTGAACCGAACCACCCTGAGTAGACCATTTGGTACCAGGAGCGTAGTCAAACTGTGTAGTATTATCCTGCGGGGTGTCAGTCTGGACATTGCCTGTAGCAGGGTCAATCCATTTGTGAAGCGGAGTATTGTAAAGGTCATTTACACCACGGGAAGCCTCAACAAAATAGTTGTCCCAAGAAATCATACCACGGAAATTTAGACCTTTAGTAATGAAATCGAGATTCTGCTCAAGCACGAAGTCGGTGTTGATACGAGTCTGTGTGGTCTTGAACGCACCACCGAAAGCGAGCTGCTCGGCAGAGTTTGCCACTTGCGACTTGAACTGCGGGAAATAACCCCAAGAACCATCAGAATAAACTGGGACGAATGCATTAGGTGAAATATTATAGGCACCTGCCCATATCTGCTGGTCGTTCCAGTTGCTCTGGTTGAATGAGTTACCGTCATTAGGCCATGTAGAGCGCTTCTGACCCGTAGAACCGGCGATGTTGACCTTGAATATTGTGGTCGGGGTCAAAGAGAAATCGAGATTAGAGCGGGCGTTAACTCGGTTGTAACCGAAACCGGTGTCATAACCGCGGCCATTGTCGATATTACGGAAAAGGTCGCCCTCATGCACGAAGTCGATAACAGCGAAATAGCGTACAAACTTTGTACCACCGCTGATTGAGATATTTCCGTTGTAAGCCATTGCATAATCCTTAAACAGATAATCCTGCCAGTCGACATTAGGATAACGCTCTGCTTCCTCTAAGCTTGCCGGGTTGCGATATTTGTCCATAATACCATAAGGAGTGTAATAGGACCATGAACTTGGCATGAGACCGAGTTCGTGAAGCACGGCACGGTTACGGGCGTCAAGAGAGCCGTAAGAGTCAAGCTTGTTAGGAAGTTTTGAAGCAGACTTCAAAGTAGCAGTGAAACCGACATCAATTTTCGCACGGCCTTCCTCACCACGCTTGGTGGTGATGAGCACAACACCGTTAGCACCCTTCACACCATAGACGGCGGTAGCGGATGCGTCCTTAAGTACTGAGATTGATTTTACAGAACTGATGTCGACACTGTTCATGTCGCGTTCGATACCGTCGACGAGAACGAGGGGGTCGGAATTGTTCCATGAGCTCGCACCACGGATGGTGATTTTAGCACTTTCCTCACCGGGCATACCCGAACTCTGTACGGTAATCACACCGGGAAGGTTACCGGTAAGGGCGGCACTGATGTCATGGACACCGGCAGCACGCTCGAGTACCTCACCTGTGGTCTGGGTGATAGCGCCCACCACTGAGGCTTTCTTCTGCTGACCGTAACCCACAACAACCACTTCATCAAGTTGAGCAGTATTAGTGTTAAGGCTGACATTCAGCACAGTCTTGCCATCCACTCTCACTTCCTTGGGCAACATGCCGATGTAAGAGAAGACAAGGACATCTTTTTTACTATCGGGGACCTGCAGCACGTAGTTACCATCGAAATCGGTAGCTGTACCGATAGCAGGTTTTCCCTTGACGACGACAGTGGCTCCAATCAGCGGCTCACCTGTGTCGTCGGTCACTGTTCCTTTAACCGTGTCGGCGTAAGAGGTCAAAGCCCCGCAGCACAGAAACAGCGTCAGGAAAGAAATGCATCGAAATAGTTTCTTTACATTTTTCATTGTTATTAGCTTAAATTTAATAATTACTAAGTTGCTTTTAGCTTTACCGCGCTCCTGCGCGGTTTAAGGTTAGGAATAGTTCGGTTGATTTCTTTTTCTCTCTGTCAGTTAGTCATTAATTGTTTTTAAGGTTAATATATAAGGTTATTATCTCGCGCTTGAAGCATACAGCCCGACGGTAGTGCCGGTAAATCCTCCGGCTGTGGCTGTAGAGGTATAGTTGGCGTCAACGCCTGTGAGGAGTTCCTTCCAGGTCTTCCCTTCGTCGGTGGAATAATGGAAATTGTAGTTTTTGCCGTCGGAGGTCACCTTCAGGTTGACCACGTCGCCATCAACCGGCGCCTTAGCAAGCATCTCGCTTCCATCTTTGCCTATCTTGTGGACCGCTACGCAATGGGTATCGCCGTCAAGGCAACGGTCGAGGAGATACTGATGGGTCTCGTCTTTCATCACAAGCAGTCCGGCACACTGCGATTCATCCTCGGGGGAGAAAATCATGCGTGTGGCACACTCATATTTATGATGCTGCACACGGCGGCATACAAAAGGAAGCTCTTTTTTCTCGGTCGATGACACGGGTGAGCATTTCATCGTGAGGTAACCCGGGTTGTCGGTAAGAGAGTAATGGTCAGCGGCAGTACCGCGGAGTGTGTGCCATTCGCAGCCGAGGCAGTCGGCAGAGAAATCATACTCTTTTTCGAAATTACCGAAAGTGACATTGTCACCACGGGTGACACCGGCGCGCCGTACAATCATCGGCACCTCTTCGTTGCCACGTGTGATGTAAGGCCAGCCGTCGGAAGTCCATCTCACGGGCATCATGAATGTCTCACGACCTAGATTCTCGAATTTTCCATCAATGGGACGGCATGCGAGGAACACAGCCCACCAGTCGCCTTCTGTCGTCTGCACGAGGTCGGCATGACCGGCACAGGTGATGGGGTTGGCGCGGTTACGGTCGAGATGACGCTGAGTCAGGATAGGATTGCCTTCCCACGGCTCAAACGGACCGAAAGGCGATGTGCCGCGATATATCACCTCGCTGTGCCAGTCGCCTGTTCCGCCCTCGGCGGTCATCAGATAATAGATGCCGTCAAGATTATATATATGTGGACCCTCACACCAGATAGGCTTTTCCTGAGGGCGGCATCCTTTGTTGACCACAATCTTGCGCTCGCCGACGCATTTCTCAGCAGCGGTGTCAAACTCCACCACCCTTACCGTGCGGTGGCCGGGGTATTCCGGCTTGTTGTCGGGGGCGTCATCGTTGTTTACGATATAAGACTTGCCGTCGCTGTCAAAGAAGAAAGCCGGGTCGATGCCCTGCACCTCGGGGAGATACACGGGATCGCTCCAGTCGCCGGCAGGATCTTTTGTCTTCACGAAGAAATTGCCCGCACCGACATTGGTGGTAATCATATAGTATGTCTCGTTGGCGGGATTATACGCCATATCCGGGGCGAAAATGCCTCCGCTCACATGCTGACCTCCGATATTGTCAAGCTGCGAAAGGCGGTCGAGCACATGACCTACCTGTGTCCAGTTAACCAGGTCGGTACTGTGGAATACCGGCACACCGGGAAAATATGTGAACGTGGAAGTCACAAGGTAGTAATCGCCCTTGCCGTTGGTACATATCGAAGGGTCGGAATACCATCCGGGAAGAATCGGATTGTAAAACGACGACTCATCGGGCAGCGGATTGGACTCATAGAAGTCATCCATGCCCTTGTAAGAAAACGAGTCGAACAAAGCCGCCGACTTGAGGGGCTTCTCGCTCGCGCTTGCACGTGCGCATGAATATATCGCCGCTCCGGAGAGCAATATTCCTGCAGAAATGGCAATCAAGGTTAGTTTTGCTTTCATCAGTCTAAATTCTCTGTGTTACTAAAATTTTGCGTCTTTAAGGTCTTTGAAACTTTTCGTAAAGATATTTAACATTTATGTCATGGCATCGAAAAGTTGTTTCAAGAGCGTCTGACTGTGTTACATATTACAAATTTCGTGTAACATATTCCTCTTGTTACGTAACATACATGCTGACTAACAGCGTATTGCCTCTCAGAAAAAGAATCAGAGCCTCACCGCACGGTGAAGCTCTGATGTAAGTGCGAGAACATAGTATTACCCAAAAACTAAAAATAAAGTCATTTAGTAAAATTAACCTAAATCATCTTTAATCCTAATTGTCACCTATCATCATAAAATATATCCTTATAATTGTACCTCTGTGAATATCTTTATTGTGTTAATATCTTTATTCAGGTTGACGGTCGTAAGCGAAGTAATCCACATCAACGTAACCGCCGGGTTGTTTAGTAGCGTAATTGTAGATGGCAAACCGTGTACCCATGAAGAGTCGCGACCAGTCATAGCGCATCTTGTATTCGTCAGGAATGTCGGTCCAGTCATTGCCGTTCAAACTGTAGGCAAACCGGGCGATGTCAGTGCCGGGGCGAAAATCGGCGCTTATCCTCAGATAAAGCTCATCGCCTTCGAGGGGCACGGTGACCATGTCGGTGTTCTCGACATCATTTATCACCTTGGTATCCTTCTTGAAATTCACTACAGCGTTATGATACACAAGCGATTTCTTACCGCCATCGTTACGTACCGACAGGAGAGCCGAATGTCCGTTGAACGCACCGAAGCCGGCTACATCACCGTCAGCCATCCCCGCGAGGTCGAGCTTAACGACACCTTCGCAACGAGGACCTTCCATACGCTGTCCGATAGTGTTATGCGCCTCATACATATTGCCGACCACCTTGCCGGTGTGGAGGCGGAGATAACCGGGACGCTCCGTAAGCGACCAAAGAGAGTCGACAGGATTATGGTTCCATTCCCAGTTAATATTTAACTTGTCACTGCTAAAGTCGTCACTTGACACGATTTCTGCCTTTGCGGTCTCTTTGCCAAATCCGGTAACCGTCTCAGGCACACGACCGTTTTCATCGCCGAGGATAGGCCATCCGTCAATCCAACGGCACGGATTTAGCGTAGGCACACGCCCTACCCCACCGCGATCCTGGAAAATCATTCCCCACCAGTTGCCTTCGCTGTCATCGAAAATCGCGCCTTGACCCACGTAGGGAAATCCGCCAAATGTGCTTTCGAGAATCACCTTCTTCTCGTATGGTCCGGTAATATTGTCGGCACGATAGCATAGCTGACGTCTCGGCTCTCCAGCAGGCCACGAAATTACAAGCAGATAATATTTTCCGTCATGCTTCACCGCGCGGCTTCCCTCATGCAATCCGGTCTCTGTAGAATCGGGATGTATAACCACCATGTCGATTCCGCCTTCCTTGACATCACTGAGGTCGGGGTTCAGCTCCCGCAACCGTATATCGCCGCCGCCGGAATATACATAAACCTTTCCGTCATCATCAAAAAGGAATGATGAATCATGGAAATGCTGTGTGCGCGATACAAGTTCCCACTTTCCCGCAGGATCGGTCGCACTATATATATATGAACGGTAGGGATTGTCATTCGGGGAGAAAAGCACATAAAACTTACCCTCATGGTAGCGGAGCGAGGTAGCCCACTGCCCTTTTCCATACACCGTGCCGCCTTCCATGTCATAATAAGGAGTGTCTTCAAGACGGTCAAAGACATAACTGATTACCTCCCAGTTTTTCAGGTCGCGCGAATGCATTATAGGGCATCCGGGCATGAGGTGCATGGTGGTGCTCACCATGTAAAAATCGTCACCCACACTTATCACGTCGGGGTCAGGCACATCAGCCCAAAGCACAGGATTCTCGATGACCGGCACCTCTCCCTGTGCGGCATAACACGGAACAGCGGTGCAGGCAAGAGCAATAATTAAGGTTGACAATTTTTTCATATTGCAAATTTACTTTTTTCATCGCCGCCATAATGACGGTCGACATTCGGTTCAGATTTAAATGCACCGCAAAGTTAAGCGTTAAGGTTTTTACCTAAAAATAAATGCGTAACCAAGATATCTATCCATGTAACGGTGCTGTCAGAAAATGTAACAAAGATGTATTACCATGTATCATAATCGCGCCTTATTCATTGATTACTAATGACTTCCTACTCGCTAACATCAAATTCCAAAAAATATGTTATTTTTGCATCCGTATAACCTGTTTTATCTAAAACCACAACCATGTATTTAAGAAAGTTAATCTTTGCGCTCTTCATTACTGTTGCAACAACCGCCCTTGCACATGACGGACACTCCCATTACCCCGAAATAGAAGTACCGTCACCCGATATAAATCTTGCTACGCCATGGAACGGCAAACGTGTGGCTTTTCTTGGCGATTCGATGACCGACCCAAATAACAAGTCGACCAAACGCCATTACTGGTGGTATCTCCAACAGCTCACAGGCATCGAACCACATGTGTTTGCCCGCAGCGGATACCAATGGGACGGCATCTACAAAAAAGCGGAGGAGATGAACGCGGCACTTGGCGACTCCATCGATGTAATTTTCATCTGGGCTGGCACCAACGACTATAATCACAACATACCTATCGGCAAATTCTATACCGAAGAGCGGGACAGCGTCAATCACAACGGAAAGATGGAATGGAGGAAACACCGTCGTTTCTCCATGAACGACTCGACATTCACGGGCAATATCAACCGTGTGCTATCTTACCTCAAACATAATTACCCCGACAAGCAGGTAATCGTGATGACCCCGATTCACCGTGGATATGCCAAATTCAATGACCACAACGTACAGCCCGATGAAAACTGGAGCAACGCACAAGGTCTATATATAGATGAGTATGTCAAGACGCTCAAGGAGGGTGCAATGCTCTGGGCGGTGCCTGTAATCGACCTCTATTCTGACAGCGGGCTTTTCCCGATGGAAGAAAATCATGTCGGCTACTTTCACCATGGCGATTCCGACCTGCTACACCCCAATGACAACGGACATTACCGCATAGCGCGCACCATACAGGCTCATCTGAAGGCTCTCACACCAACATTTTAGCAACTATCGGCGAGTCACGTTCAAATTTACGCACAAATTGCATCGCAGTTCATGATAATTTCGTATATTTGCGGGATTATAGACGCTCATTAAGCAATGAATATTAACGAGAAGCAAATTGTGCTCGACAAACGCTATCTGAGGATGGCGCGTATCTGGGCTGAAAATTCTTATTGTCAGAGACGCAAGGTAGGTGCTATACTTGTAAAAGACCAGATGATAATATCTGACGGATACAACGGGACTCCTGCCGGATTTGAAAACATCTGTGAGGATGAAGGCGGTGTCACCAAGCCGTATGTGCTTCATGCCGAAGCAAATGCCATCACTAAAGTGGCGCGCAGCAGCAATAGTAGCGAAGGCTCGACCCTTTATATCACCGCATCGCCTTGTCTGGAGTGTAGCAAGCTCATAATCCAGGCGGGAATAAAGCGAGTCGTGTACAACGACCTGTACAGGATACAAGACGGGCTCGATGTGCTGAAACGCGCAGGAGTGGAATGTATCCACATTGCTGACATTGATGACTGACGATTTCACTTATTTCAAAATATGAAACATCTTAAAAATCCTGTCGCCTGGATGCCGCTTGTAATAGCGCTGTCATTGATAGGCGGCATCTGGATAGGGATAACATTCAGCGACAACAGCCGCACCGGGGCGGGCGAGAAAAAACTGTCGGAAATACTTGGACTGATAAAGAACGATTACGTCGACGAAGTGGATGTTGATTCACTTATCGAACGCACATTACCCAATCTGCTTTCCAATCTCGACCCCCACTCCACCTACATCCCGGCTGAAGACCTCCAGGCAGTCAACGATGACCTTGACGGGTCGTTCAGCGGTATCGGCATCGCTTTCACGATGCTCACCGACACAGCAACTGTAAGCGAAGTGATCGCCGGAGGTCCGTCGGAGAAGATAGGACTCATGCCGGGCGACCGCATCATAACAATAAACGACTCTCTTGTAGCCGGTCAGGACATCCCCAACACCGACATAGTGAAAATGCTCAAGGGAGAAAAAGGGACAAAGGTAAAACTCGGTATCAAGCGAAGCAATGCCAAGAAACTGCTCTCTTTCGAGGTGACCAGAGGCGACATTCCGGTCAATTCCATCGACGCCGCCTACATCATAGCACCGGAGACAGGATATATAAAGGTCAACAAATTCGGCAGGACAACCCGCGACGAATTTCTCACCAGTCTCGTCAAACTGAAAAGCGAAGGCGCCAACCGCTACATCGTCGACTTGCGCGGCAATGGAGGAGGGTTCCTTGAAATGGCTATATATATGGCAAACGAGTTTCTGCCCGCCAACTCGCCGATTGTATTCACACGCGGCAGGAAGGCGATGGAAGACTCGCAGGTGTTCAGTGACGGTACGGGTGCATTCCAGGATTCGCCGCTTATCGTGTTGCTCGACGAGTATTCGGCAAGCGCAAGCGAGATATTCGCCGGAGCCATGCAGGATAACGACAGGGCGCTTATAGTAGGGCGACGCTCATTTGGCAAGGGTCTTGTCCAGCGGCAGACCACCCTCCCCGACAGCAGTGCCATAAGGCTTACCGTGCAGCGTTACTTCACCCCGTCGGGAAGATGTATCCAGAAAGATTATCAGCCTGGCAAGCGCAATGCTTACGAGCTTGACATCGTAAACCGTTATGAACATGGCGAATTTTACAATCCTGACAGTATAAAATTCAACGAAGAGCTTCAATACCGCACCCTAAACGGAAGACTCGTCTACGGCGGAGGAGGCATCATGCCTGATGTGTTTGTGCCCAATGACACAAGCGGCATCACAAAATATTATTATGATGTGGTGAATGCTGGACTGCTCCAGAAATTTGCATTCGAGTACACCGACAAAAACCGCGCCGCGCTGTCTCAAAGCAAAAAACTGCCGGACTTCATGGCAAATATCCCTGACGATGACGAGTTATTGCAACAGTTTGTCGCATACGCGGTGCAAAAAGGCATTCCCGCAAGGTGGTATTACATCAACATTTCACGCAATTTAATTGTTAAGAACTTGAAAGCTCTGATAGCAAGTGATATTCTCGGAAGGGAGTATCTTTATCAGGTGATAAACGATGACGACGCGACAGTAAAGAGGGCTATAGCCGAACTTGACGCCGGCAACGCGACTGCACCGATAAAGCCTGACACGGAGCAACCGTCAACACCAGGTAATTAACAGGATTATTATGAAAAAAGAGGAAATAAGACGCCGGATAAAAGCCCACAAGGCTCTTCTGTCGGACATTGAGCGTTCAAGGGCAGCCGATGCCGTATTCTCATTGCTTGAGAAATCGGCTGCATTCATCATGGCAGACAAAATACTGATGTATCACTCGCTGCCCGATGAACTGTCGACAATAGAGTTTATCAACAAGTGGCATGACCGCAAGCACTTTTTCCTCCCGAGAGTCAACGGCGTGGATCTCGAGGTACTGCCTTACGATCGCACCCGTCTCCAGTATGGGGCATTCCATATCGAGGAACCTACCGGTGATGACATTGAAGAGATTGACAACATCGAACTGATTGTAGTGCCTGCCGTCGCATACGACCGCAACGGCAACCGTGTGGGTAGAGGCAAAGGTTACTACGACCGCTTGCTCAGCCACACAGGAGCCACCAAGATCGGCGTAGGCTATGATTTCCAGCTGGTCGATGAAATCGACGCCGAGCCTCACGACGTGACAATGGATATCGTCATCACCGAGTCGGGCACCATCACCATCAAGCATACAAAGCACTAATATTATATGGCACTAATATACCGTGACACACGCATGAGCGACGTGATAGTCCATGAGCCGTCGGTGATTCCCGTAATCAACCGTTTCGGCATAAATCTCGGCACGGGCGACTACTCCGTAGCGGAAATATGCGGCAATCACGGTCTTGACTGTGATTTCGTGCTTGTCATCCTCAATACGTTCATCAACGACGGCTATTTCCCGGAAGATACATTGCTCGGCTTCCGCACAAGCGAGATAATAGGCTATCTGATAAAAACCTATAATTATTACCGCAACTATCAGATGCCTAACATACGCCGTCATTTCTCGCTCCTCCTCAAGTCGTCGGGAGAATCCAATGCCAGCCTTGACGCCATGTTCAAGTTTTATCAGGAACTTGAACACGATATCGAAACCCGTATCGGTCACGACCTCAACAACCTGTTTCCGGCAATCAGCGCCATGGAAGCCGACGGAAGCGGCATTGTCATTCCCCAAGCAGAAAGCGACTCCATTATAGAGGACAAGCTCGGCGACCTGAAAAGTATGTTTATAAAACATCTTTCGGGGAGCTATGACCTCAATCTCTGTTACGCGGTAATTGTTGCGATAATAACCCTGGAGAAAGACATGAGGCAGAATAACCGCATACGCGACCGCATACTGCTCCCCATAGGCCGCTCACTCCAACACAAAAGCTGATGACGGTAATCCTGCTTCCCGACGACACCCTACAGGGCATAGGATTGCGCTATCTGTTACGTCAATATTTCGATATTGACGCCACTATCGCCATGTCGGCTGACGAAAACTCCGATACCCCAACGACGCTCTATATCGTCTCGCCGGTCAAATTTGCATCTTCACTCGATTTCTTCATCCCCAGGCGGTCACGCACAGTAATCACGGGAGAGAATATCGACCTGACACGCAGTGAGAGTACTATCGTGGAGCAGCTTGACGCGATATTGAAGAATATCGAGCGTCGGCAGCCCGACACAGAGTCGGCGGAACTTTCACAACGGGAAATCGAAGTGCTGAGTCTGGTAGCAAGAGGCATGATAAACAAAGAAATCGCCGACCGGCTGAATATCAGCTTCAATACTGTGCTGTCTCACCGTAAAAACATCACGGCGAAACTCGGCATAAAAAGTGTGTCGGGATTATCAGTCTATGCCATGATGAACGGTTACATCAGCGAGAACGACCTTCATCGCTGACATCACCGTCGACAGGTGTAGGCTTATGCCTGTGAGCCGCCTTGCTCATGTTGACCAACAGCACTCCGCTGAATATCAATGCCACCGCAAGTCCCTTTACAGGAGTCATCACGTCAAGCCCCATCCATATCCCTATAGCAGTGGCAACTATGGGCTGCACATAATTATACATGCCTACAAGCGTGGGGCGCAACGCTTTCTGACCTATCATCACAAAAACATAAGCAAGGAATGTACCGCCTAACACCACGTAAGCCGCGCCTCCTATCTCCATTGGACTCAAAGCATTCCAGTCGGTGTGGATTACGGTCGTCACCGAAAACGGCAATATCGCCAGTGAAGCAAACGTGAACATCCATTTCATGAGCGTCACAAGCGAATATTTCTTTATGAAATTCTTATAGAGCGTAAGATACAGCGCATAGCTCAACTGCGCGGTGAGTACAAGGATGTCGCCCAATACCGGATTGTCGGCTTTCATTTCCGATGAAGCCCCGTGGCCGCCAAGCACAAGCAACAGTGCTCCCGATGCGCCAAGCAGAATACCGACAACCTTTTTCCAGGTGACAGGCTCGCCGAGGAAAAACGCGGCAAGTATCATGACCCAGATAGGCATTGTGGTAGTGATGATAGAGGCTTCGCTCGGATAGGTATAACCCACCCCAAACACGTAACATCCCTGATTGAACACGATACCGAGCATACCGGCACTCGCAAGCCGGAGCAAATCGCCGACAGGGACATGCTCCTTAGGCAACAGCAACGAAGTGAGCCAAAACAATATGGCGGCGCCGAATATCCGGAAATCAGTCATAAGCAACGGAGCCACAATCCCCCCAGCCATAACCATCTTTGCTACAGGTGCCATCATGCCCCACATGATATTGGCACCCAACATGGACACATGCCCTTTAAGTTGCGACAAGCCTTTCATCTTTTATTACTATCTGTCAAGTCTTTATTTTCCTTTTCAGCCTTTACCGCATTGCGATACAATGTCTGTGCAAGACAAAACAGCAGCACAGTTACAGCCACGATTACCGGTTCGACAACAGTCACGCATATCGATATAATCATCTCGGCAAGCACAGCTGCCGCAAACACAATCGCAAGCACAAGAAACGCCTTCTTATATCGTGCCAATTTCATAATTCCGAAAATTTGCGCAAAGATACTCAATTCCCGCCACTACGGCATCACATTCCAATCCGTTTTTGTCCCTATAATGATATACCTATCCCTCCAAGGTATCGGCATATACCCGTAATTTGAGCCATCTGTTTGTATTGATGACGTCTCCACGGGGGCGTTGAGCGAGCCCCCGGGAGAGGGCGCAAGGAGGCGCGTTTCCCGACAGGGAATCAACGAGCAGCGGGTAAAAGAGTCAATAATTTACACCGCCTTTGCGATAATACCCCGTATAGCTGTCGAAACTGTAACTGTTGCGATTCCGGATTATCCTGATAAAGGTTTCACTGTCAACGCCACAAACGCCTCCGAACCTTTCCTTGAAATATTTATCAAACCTCATTTTGTCCCAAGAATGGATAATATGATATATTTCTTCTCTCGTTCCAATTTGCATTCTTGTTGAATTTTCAACAAAATATGAATTCACATGATACCATTCGACATTTTCATAGTATTTGCGGATATATTTATTGAAATGTGACAAATCCTTCATGTAATTACACGCATACGCCTGTCCGTTTCTATGCCAAGCCGTCACTCCTGAGATGTCGCCATCGCTCGGCATAGAGAATCTGATAAACAAAGTGTCAGGACGGCTTTTGACGTCCACAAGCTCAAGGATATTGGATTTGGTCAACGCGTCATACATGTGGGTTATCCTGACGGTTTTAGGCTGACCCATGCCAAATTCCTTGACAAAAACCTCTTTGACTATTTCCTTGAGCGGTGGCACGGCTCCCTTTGCTCGACGCTGCGCGTCGACACACACCGGCATCATCGCCGCCATCATCAAAATCAAAACCAATAATCGCTTCATATCAAGATTTTTAAATCAGTTTATTCGGCAGTAAGTGCGAGATAAACAATAGGAGCAAGTAAACCCACTACAGCCAATATGGACACAGAAATAGCCCATGTCTGATATTTCTCTTCCCAACCATCATATTTATCATGATTGGCAAGGATTCGTCGATACCTTTTCCCTTGCAATAGGTAAGCTGCAAGAATCAAGGTAAAGACAAGAGCTATTAAAATAACGATTAATCCCATGTTTTCGCCCCAAAATGTTCCTTTTAGATTTAGTTTCTCGAGAAAAATAAATGATATCCCAAATATATATCCGAAAAATATAATCCACATTATGCACAGATGCTGAATAAGACTCCAACTTCCGCCCCATATCCTGTATTCGTACCAATAAATCCAGTAATTAATTCCGTCAAAAATATCTTTCATGATTGCGAATTTTAGTAGTGTTTATTGATGCAGCCGGTAATATAGCGGGGAGAGGCGTTTTCATGATGTGATGATTGGTTTTTCACAAATATAGCGATTGCGATGGCTGATTGCAAGCTTTTGCCGGAAATTTTGTAGAATTTTCTTTGAGAGAAATGATTGGAAGAGGAATTGTTGCCCTCCGGGCATCATCTGAATTTAGCCGGGGCGTTGAGCGAAGCGAAACCCCCGGAAATAGATGCAAAATCAGATGTTTCCGTAGGAATCATCTTGGCGCACGGGTGATGATTCCCTGTCGGGAAACGAGAGGGGGAGAGCACGCAGTCCGGGGGTATCGCTGCGCTCAACCCCCGGCTAAGTTTGGATTTTTCCCTGTGGGAAAAGAGTTGTCAGAGGGCAGTTGTCAGTTTTCAGTTTTTAGATTTCAGATGTCAGCGCGTAGCTGTAGGGGCGCCTGGAAGGACGCCCGCGATGCAGGGGTGGGATACGGGCGAGCTTCCACTCGCCCCTACAACGGCTTGTGAATCAGCCCGTAGGGGTAGTAGTGGTTTATCTGCTCGGCGCGTCCCCACATGTCGGCGACCACGCGCACACTGCCCGCATGGTCGCACAGGAAGTAGTGCCATCCGGGCACACCCCTCGCGTCGAAGGTGGCGTAGCCCCCGTCAAACATCACCCGCTTCACCGCCCCGTTTTCGTAGATGACCGGTCCGGAGTAGTCGACGAGGGATCTCTTTATCAGAGTAATTTCCATGGGTCAGTTGATGCTCTTATTGATTGGTTCATGACTTTATCAATCCATTCTTTCAATACCTTTATTTTTTCATCGTGGGTCTTTGCACCTGATTCTTTAACAGCCCTTTGAAAGAAATATGAGTTAAAAGGTAGAAGCTGACGTTGGTTCAAATAGTCATAATCTTTTTTCTCTTTTGTTAAATAGAGTGCTTCATAGCTTACTAAACGTAATACTGTATCTGATTTGGCAAAATCGTTTTTTATTGATTGAAAAATTGAGTTAATATTTTCATCGGTAAATGAATGCGGTTTTCTTGAGGCGTTAACCATTATTAATTCATCATCAGGGCTTAAAGACATCACTACTACTAATCTATTGTTTTGATTATCAAGTAATGTAAACAATAAATTGCGATTTCTCTCTTCTAATAAAGCTAAAGCTAAATGAGCACTCATCCAATCAGATAAAGCCCAGTCGCTACATGTATAAACATGGGTTTTGCCATTGATATTAATTGATAGAACGACTATCAGAAGTAAAACTACAATTTTTTTCATTTTCGTAAGAGATATTTTAATGTAAGCGGTACACTCTTTACCGGTACATTGTAATTAAGTACATTTTTATATGAATTGGCGAATTTGTTACCATATAATTTATAGGTTGAATCGAAATTTTTTGAAGATACCTTCCCTTGATACAGGTAATTTGTGTATATTTCAGTAGAAAAATTACCCATGTTTTCGAATTGCCAAAGCGGCAATCCCGCCTCGCCGCAAATTGCCGACAATGCTACTTTGGCTTCAAATTCGCGATTCCACTCACCGATGTTAAAGGATTTGTTCGCCTCCTGATAAGCATGATAGAACTCCTCGGAAATAACTTGTCCTGTTGGAGTTTCACGCGACATGTCGAATACGATTGCTTTTTCGTCTACCCTGTACTCTCCAGGAGCCTTGCCTCCATCCACATCGGATGTAATTCCAAGCCCAACGGTTATGACATCGGGGAAGGATTCAAGACAAGTGTAAATCTCATTAAAGATTTTGCTGTTGTCTCGCAATACCTGTATATTCTGTTTAATCAACTCTTCTCTTTCGTCATCAGCACCCAGATATTCAACAATTTTTCCGGTGGAGTCGGTGTTGTTGACGGGGTCGTTGGCGCAGAATAGATAGGGGGAGAGGTGCGGGGTTTTCTCGCAGAGGGGGTCGGGGCGGTCGAAGCGACCGAGGTCGGGGATCTGCAGGCGGGCATGGAAGTCGTGGAGGTTGAGCCCGTACATTGCGTCAAGCTCCTTGCCGCCGAACTTGAAGGGCTGGTGGTCGGGAGCCTTCCCGGCATCGGCGAATGTCAGTCCGTAGGGATAGTAGTGGTGGATACTTGGGAGAGGCGTTTTCATGATGTGATGATTGGTTTTTCACAAATATAGCGATTGCGATG
>QAMW01000027.1:0-92940 GCA_003150235.1 Bacteroidales bacterium | reverse complement strand
GGGAGAGGCGTTTTCATGATGTGATGATTGGTTTTTCACAAATATAGCGATTGCGATGGCTGATTGCAAGCTTTTGCCGGAAATTTTGTAGAATTTTCTTTGAGAGAAATGATTGGAAGAGGAATTGTTGCCCTCCGGGCATCATCTGAATTTAGCCGGGGCGTTGAGCGAAGCGAAACCCCCGGAAATAGATGCAAAATCAGATGTTTCCGTAGGAATCATCTTGGCGCACGGGTGATGATTCCCTGTCGGGAAACGAGAGGGGGAGAGCACGCAGTCCGGGGGTATCGCTGCGCTCAACCCCCGGCTAAGTTTGGATTTTTCCCTGTGGGAAAAGAGTTGTCAGAGGGCAGTTGTCAGTTTTCAGTTTTTAGATTTCAGATGTCAGCGCGTAGCTGTAGGGGCGCCTGGAAGGACGCCCGCGATGCAGGGGTGGGATACGGGCGAGCTTCCACTCGCCCCTACAACGGCTTGTGAATCAGCCCGTAGGGGTAGTAGTGGTTTATCTGCTCGGCGCGTCCCCACATGTCGGCGACCACGCGCACACTGCCCGCATGGTCGCACAGGAAGTAGTGCCATCCGGGCACACCCCTCGCGTCGAAGGTGGCGTAGCCCCCGTCAAACATCACCCGCTTCACCGCCCCGTTTTCGTAGATGACCGGTCCGGAGTAGTCGACGAGGGATCTCTTTATCAGAGTAATTTCCATGGGTCAGTTGATGCTCTTATTGATTGGTTCATGACTTTATCAATCCATTCTTTCAATACCTTTATTTTTTCATCGTGGGTCTTTGCACCTGATTCTTTAACAGCCCTTTGAAAGAAATATGAGTTAAAAGGTAGAAGCTGACGTTGGTTCAAATAGTCATAATCTTTTTTCTCTTTTGTTAAATAGAGTGCTTCATAGCTTACTAAACGTAATACTGTATCTGATTTGGCAAAATCGTTTTTTATTGATTGAAAAATTGAGTTAATATTTTCATCGGTAAATGAATGCGGTTTTCTTGAGGCGTTAACCATTATTAATTCATCATCAGGGCTTAAAGACATCACTACTACTAATCTATTGTTTTGATTATCAAGTAATGTAAACAATAAATTGCGATTTCTCTCTTCTAATAAAGCTAAAGCTAAATGAGCACTCATCCAATCAGATAAAGCCCAGTCGCTACATGTATAAACATGGGTTTTGCCATTGATATTAATTGATAGAACGACTATCAGAAGTAAAACTACAATTTTTTTCATTTTCGTAAGAGATATTTTAATGTAAGCGGTACACTCTTTACCGGTACATTGTAATTAAGTACATTTTTATATGAATTGGCGAATTTGTTACCATATAATTTATAGGTTGAATCGAAATTTTTTGAAGATACCTTCCCTTGATACAGGTAATTTGTGTATATTTCAGTAGAAAAATTACCCATGTTTTCGAATTGCCAAAGCGGCAATCCCGCCTCGCCGCAAATTGCCGACAATGCTACTTTGGCTTCAAATTCGCGATTCCACTCACCGATGTTAAAGGATTTGTTCGCCTCCTGATAAGCATGATAGAACTCCTCGGAAATAACTTGTCCTGTTGGAGTTTCACGCGACATGTCGAATACGATTGCTTTTTCGTCTACCCTGTACTCTCCAGGAGCCTTGCCTCCATCCACATCGGATGTAATTCCAAGCCCAACGGTTATGACATCGGGGAAGGATTCAAGACAAGTGTAAATCTCATTAAAGATTTTGCTGTTGTCTCGCAATACCTGTATATTCTGTTTAATCAACTCTTCTCTTTCGTCATCAGCACCCAGATATTCAACAATTTTTCCGGTGGAGTCGGTGTTGTTGACGGGGTCGTTGGCGCAGAATAGATAGGGGGAGAGGTGCGGGGTTTTCTCGCAGAGGGGGTCGGGGCGGTCGAAGCGACCGAGGTCGGGGATCTGCAGGCGGGCATGGAAGTCGTGGAGGTTGAGCCCGTACATTGCGTCAAGCTCCTTGCCGCCGAACTTGAAGGGCTGGTGGTCGGGAGCCTTCCCGGCATCGGCGAATGTCAGTCCGTAGGGATAGTAGTGGTGGATACTTGGGAGAGGCGTTTTCATGATGTGATGATTGGTTTTTCACAAATATAGCGATTGCGATGCCGGATTGCAAGTTTTTTGAGAAAAATGTGAAATATTTAGATGGGAATGATACAAATGATACAAATTGACATAAGGTCATAGGCGACAGATTAAATTTTGTATTGGCTGTTACGCGCGATACTCCCTAAATCGTGGATGGTGTTGCCCGAAGGGCATCGTCCATTTGTAGCCGTGGCGTTGAGCGAAGCGATACCTACAGATAGCGGGCGTGAGGAGGCGCTTTTCCCGACAGGGAATCATCAGTCGTACTCCGGGATGATTCCTACCGGAAACATTTGCCTATGCGATGCTTTCCGGGGGTATCGCTGCGCTCAACCCCCGGCTATACACAGATGATGCCCTCCGGGCAACATTCCACCATAGACGCGGAGCGAGTAAAACCCAAAATATGTTAACGCGTGGAGGGGTGACGTGGCTAAATATTAACTTTGTAAGTTAAATGCAATATTGAACGTCGTAGAATGATTTCCATCAACAACCTATCGGTAGAGTTTAGCGCGAAAAGCCTGTTTGACAATATCAGCTATGTCATAAACAAAAAGGACAAGATAGCACTTGTCGGGAAAAACGGTGCGGGCAAATCCACGATGCTTAAAATCATCGCGGGACTGCAACGTCCTACCGGTGGCTCGGTAGCCGTGCCGCAGGATGTAACAATCGGCTATCTGCCGCAGCACATGACCATCAGCGACTCGCTCACCGTGATTGAGGAGGTCAGGAAAGCATTTTCCCATCTTAAGGAGATGCACGAAGAATTTGACAGGCTCAACGAAGAGCTTGCCTCACGCACCGACTATGAGTCAGACGAATATCAGAAACTTATTGACCACATCACTACATTAACCGAACGCCTCGCGATGGAAGAGAGCGAAAACGGTGAGGCGGAGATGGAGAAGACACTCATCGGTCTCGGATTTAACCGGAGCGACTTCACTCGACCGACCTCGGAGTTCAGCGGTGGATGGAGAATGCGCATCGAGCTTGCCAAACTCCTTCTGACACGCCCTGACGTGCTGCTGCTCGACGAGCCGACCAACCATCTTGATATCGAGTCGATACAATGGCTGGAGAATTTTTTGATTACAAAAGCAAATGCCGTTATGCTCGTCAGCCACGACCGCGCATTTATCGACAATGTGACCAACCGCACCATCGAAATATCACTCGGCAAAATCTATGATTATTCAGTAAACTATTCCAAATATGTCGTGCTGCGACAGGAACGTCTCGAACAACAGCGTCGCGCCTACCTCAACCAGCAGAAGCAAATTCAGGACACGGAAGATTTCATCGAACGCTTCCGCTACAAGGCTACAAAATCGGTGCAGGTACAGAGCCGCATAAAGCAGCTGGCAAAAATAGACCGCATAGAGATTGACGAAGTCGACACAAGCCATCTCAACCTGAAGTTTCCCCCGGCACCGCGCTCCGGCGATTATCCCGTCATAGCCGACGACCTCGGAAAAGCTTACGGCGACCATCAGGTGTTTGACCACGCGACATTCACTATCAAGCGCGGGGAGAAAGTGGCATTTGTCGGTAAAAACGGCGAGGGAAAATCCACACTCGTAAAATGTATCATGGGTGAGATACCGTTTACCGGCACATTAAAAATAGGACATAACGTGAAAATCGGATATTTCGCCCAAAACCAGGCACAACTGCTTGACGGCGAGATAACGGTATTTGACACAATAGATCGCGTCGCAGTCGGCGATATACGTACAAAGATACGCGACATACTGGGCGCATTCATGTTTGGCGGACCGGCGTCCGACAAGAAAGTGAAAGTATTGTCAGGAGGCGAAAAGACGCGTCTTGCCATGATACGTCTGTTGCTTGAACCTGTCAACCTCCTGATACTTGACGAGCCGACCAATCACCTTGACATGACCACCAAAGATATACTGAAGCAGGCAATCAAGGATTTTAACGGCACGGTAATCGTGGTGAGCCACGACCGTGAGTTTCTTGACGGACTTGTCGAAAAAGTATATGAGTTTGGTGGCGGTAAAGTAAAAGAGTGTCTTGGCGGCATATATGAATTTCTTGAAAAGAAGAAGCTCGCCACGCTTGCCGAGCTTGAAAGCGCACCGCAACCGGCAAAGCAACAGTCAAAACCACAGACACCTGCCCGGACAAAAGAAAAAGAAGAGCGCCCGGCACCGCGCATGACCTATACCGAACAACGCGAACGTGAGAAAATGGTAAAACGCGCTGAAAAGAAAGTAAAAGACGCTGAAGCCGACATCGCCTCCATCGAGCAGGAAATAGCCGATACCGAAAGTAAGATAGCCGCCGGCGAAACATCTAATGAGATATTCGAGACACATGCCGCTCTTCAGAAAAAGCTCGACAACGCCATGAGCCTTTGGGAAATCGCCACTATCGACCTTGAGGAGCTGAAAGAGTCGCTTAAAATTTAATTCACGGTAAACTATCTGATGTATGAATCATTTTAAATGCATATTTGTTTCACTCGCAATAATATCAACCTACAATATGAATGCAGAACAGAAAAGAGGTGTCGACCGCGCAAACCTTGACCCGTCGGTAGCACCGCAGACCGACTTTTACGATTATGCCTGCGGAGGCTGGATGAAAGCCAACCCGTTGAAACCGGAATTTGCCCGTTACGGCACATTTGACGAGCTGCGCGAAAACAACCGTGTACAGCTACGTGAACTTATAATGAACCTTGACACCAAAAACGCACCCCAAGGATCTATAACCCAGAAAATAGGCGACCTATATGCCATGGGGCTCGACAGCCTCCGGCTGAATATCGAAGGGGCACAACCTATAATAGGCGATGTAGTCGCAATCAATCAGACACCCAAAAGCGATGTGATGGACCTTCTCGCCACCAAAATCGGCGTTGACGGCTTTTTCTCCACAGGCGTGGAGGCAGACATGATGAACTCCGACATCCACGCTATGTACTGGAGCCAAGGAGGCATGGGGCTCGGTGACCGCGACTATTACCTTGAAGACACCGACAACGCAAAAAAAATACGCGATGCCTACCGCACATATATAAAGACCCTCACAAGCCTCATCGGATATGACAGCGCGGCACAGCAACGAGTCGCCGACAATGTGATGGAAATCGAGACTCGTCTTGCCAAGGCGGCGATGTCACGCGAGGAACTGCGTAATCCCGCCGCCACATACAACCCCATGACGCTTGACGAAATTGCGGCAAAATATCCCAATGTTGACCTTCGCCGATATTTCGCAAAGCAGGGCATCACCGATATCGAGTCGGTTGTAATCGGACAGCCCAATTCGCTTGCCGAGGTAAACGCCATACTTGCAGAAGCCTCCGAGCAGGCTATCCACGATTATCTCACAGCCAGCTATATATCCACTGCCGCCGATTATCTGAGCGATGATTTCACCGATGCCAAGTTCAAGCTCTCACAGGCGGTATCGGGTGTCGAGGAACCGATGCCACGATGGAAACGCGCACTCGGAGTACCAAACGCACTGCTTGGCGAAGCGGTAGGTCAGCTTTATGTCGAGAAACATTTCCCGCAGTCGTCAAAAGAAAAGATGCTTACACTCGTAGG
The DNA here is from genome assembly GCA_003150235.1 of Bacteroidales bacterium. Taxonomy (GTDB): domain Bacteria; phylum Bacteroidota; class Bacteroidia; order Bacteroidales; family Muribaculaceae; genus Muribaculum. The sequence continues at coordinate 87,235 of QAMW01000027.1, read as the reverse complement.
CAACCTCAAGACGGCACTCGGCGAACATATAAACGGACTTACGTGGATGAGCGACACCACCAAACAGCGCGCCCTTGAAAAACTTGACGCCTTCACCGTGAAGATAGGTTATCCCGACAAATGGCGCGACTACACCACACTCAAAATCGACCGCCGCCGCTCCTACTGGGATAATATCAAAGACGCAATCAAGCATGAGGTCGACTATAACCTGTCGGACTGGGGCAAGCCTGTCGACAAGACACGCTGGTACATGACTCCTCAGACTGTAAACGCTTATTACTCACCACTAAGCAACGAGATATGCTTCCCTGCCGGAATACTTCAGGCTCCGTATTTCAACCCCGACGCCGACCCGGCTGAAAATTACGGTGCCATCGGAGTCGTAATCGGACATGAGATGACCCACGGGTTCGACGACCAGGGAAGTCAGTTTGACAAGGAAGGAAATTTCGCTAACTGGTGGACCGCCGCCGACAAAGAAAAATTCGACTCTCTCACTTCCGGTCTCGCCGACCAGTTTGACAGCATAGTGGTGCTTGGCGATACCCATGCCAACGGTCGCTTTACGCTCGGCGAGAACATCGCCGACCAGGGAGGCTTGCGCGTTGCCTACACAGCCTATCATAACTCCCTCGGTGACTCCGAAGGAGAGGTAATCGACGGCTTCACCCCCGACCAGCGATTCTTCCTGTCGTACGCAAATGTTTGGGCAGGTAATATCCGTGATGAAGAGATTCTGCTGCGTACCAAGACCGACCCACACTCACTCGGAAGATGGAGAGTAAACGGATCGCTGAAAAATATAGAACCGTTTTTCCGCGCATTTGACATCAAGGAGGGCGACGCCATGTATCTCGCCCCTGAAAAGCGCGTAATTATCTGGTAACACGACAAAGAGATGGAAAACAAAGCACTGCTACACGCCCTCTCCACAGCGATGGGGCGCGATATCAAGGATATAACCGCCCTGCTCGACAGCCTTGGAGCCGTCATAAAAGAACGGCTCTGCGATATGGACACCATTGCCGTACCGGGCTTCGGTGAATTTGAACCGCTCAAGGAAGACGAGCACATCGGAACCGATGCCCTGACAGGTGCGCGTATGCTCATCCCGCCTTCGATAAGCGTCAAGTTCACACCAAGTTCACTGTTAAAACGAAAAATCAAGGAGTCGCGATGAACCGCAAGATAACATTCCCGCAACTTGCCGAGGCAATGGCACAACTCACCTCCGGCTCACCGTCGACAGCCGAGTCATTTATCAAACATTTGTTTGATTTGGTTGCCGAAACCCTCGCCAAAGGAGAGTCGGTAACCATCAAAGGCATCGGCACATTCACCCCACAGGACAATCCTGAGTCACCTGTCGCATGGTCGCCTGACAAAGAGCTTGCCGATGCGGTCAATGAGCCGTTTGCATTCTTCGAGGCAGTTCCGCTCGGTGACGGCGTTACGGAAGACACCCTCGAAGAGGCAAATGAAGTGCTTGATACGACTTCCGATATCGAGGAATCCACGGCTGTCATGCCTGTAATTCCGCCTATCCCCGTGTCGCCCGTAATACCACCTATTCCGAAGGCAGCCACCATCGCCACGGTGGAACCGGAGGAAACCGCAGAAGAAAAAGCGCAGGATGAGACATCTGAGACTGTCACTTCCCAAGAATCAGCTACTGAGCCTGAAATCATGGCGCAAGAAGCCACTGAAATTGAAGAAAAAGGAGATGAAAGCTCACTCGTTCCCGATGACACGGAAGGAGCCATAGAAACCGATTACCAAGAAGATGCACCACGCCGTTTCAATCCATGGCTTGCATTTGCCATAGGTGTAGTCACTGGCGCGTTATTATACTTCATCACTGACCGTTATATCATTCCGGGAGAGCCACCGGCAGAAATCGGCGCCGACTCTATCGCCACACCCGCCGTAATCGAAGCTGACAGCGCGATTGTTACAGCCGACAGTGTTGTAGAAGCGACCGACACAATCAAGGTGTATCAACCCATAGCCGTCGACACCATAACCACAAGCCGCTACCTTACAACGATGGCGCGCAAATATTACGGCGACTACAAATTCTGGGTCTACATCTATGAGGAAAATTCTGATGTCATAACCAATCCTAACCGCATACGTCCCGGCACCCCGGTAAAGATTCCCGACCCGGAAAAATACGGTATTGACGCCAATGACCCTGAAAGTCTTCATCATGCCGAGAAAAAAATCGGGGAAATCACAGCGCGATTGGCAAAATAATCTTAATGTTTTAATAAGATAAAGGTTATATAGCTAATTTTAACAATCCCGTTTAACCTTTGAGTTGTTAGAATTTTTAAATTTGCACCAAAGAGGGAACAAGACTTTTTTACCACAAATATTGAATAAATAGACAACATATTACTCGACAAAAATCAAATTTATGAGTGAAACGGTAAATATCAGAGAGCTCAATGACCTTGTAGCGGCAAAGAGCGACTTTATCAATCTCATCCAGAGAGGCATGGATCAGACCATAGTTGGTCAGAAACATCTTATCGACTCACTGCTTATAGCACTCCTCTCCAACGGGCACGTACTTCTCGAAGGTGTTCCCGGTCTTGCCAAGACACTTGCCATCAAGACACTTGCACAGATTATCGATGCCAAATACAGCCGTATCCAGTTTACTCCCGACCTTCTCCCTGCCGATGTTCTCGGTACGATGGTGTACAGTGTCAAGAGTGAACAGTTTCAGGTAAAAAAAGGTCCGATTTTTGCCAATTTTGTACTCGCCGATGAAATAAACCGTGCTCCGGCAAAGGTACAGAGTGCGTTGCTCGAAGCGATGCAGGAGCGTCAGGTGACAATAGGCGACAACACATTCAGCCTTGACGAGCCATTCCTGGTGATGGCAACCCAGAACCCTATCGAACAGGAAGGTACCTATCCCCTGCCCGAGGCGCAAGTCGACCGTTTCCTTCTGAAGGTTGTCATCGGCTATCCCTCGAAAGAAGAGGAAAAGGTCATCATACGCCAGAATATCACCAATGAGCGCAAGGAAATCAAGCCTCTTCTCAAGCCTGAGGAGATTCTCGAAGCGCAGAAAGTGTGTGAAAAAATCTACATTGATGAAAAAATCGAGCGTTATATCGTCGACATAGTATTTGCCACCCGTTTCCCAGCCGACTACGGGCTCAACGACCTTACATCAATAATAGCCTTCGGAGCATCGCCACGTGCATCCATCAGTCTTGCACGTGCGGCGCGCAGCTATGCGTTCCTCCGCGGTCGCGGATATGTTGTGCCCGAGGATGTAAGAGCCGTGGCTCACGACGTACTGCGTCACCGTATCGGACTTACCTACGAGGCAGAGGCAAACACCATCACCGCCGATGAAATAATCTCAACCATACTCGACAAAGTCGAAGTGCCCTAAACAGCGACAATAGCTTATGGATGCCAATGAGCTTCTAAAAAAAGTAAGGAAAATTGAGATAAAGACCAAAGGTCTGTCTCAAAACATATTTGCCGGAGAATACCATTCGGCATTCAAGGGGCGCGGTATGACTTTCAGCGAGGTACGCGAATATCAGTATGGCGACGATATCCGTGACATCGACTGGAATGTCACGGCACGACACAATCACCCTTACATCAAAGTCTATGAGGAAGAACGCGAACTTACCGTAATGCTGCTCATAGATGTGTCGGGCAGCCGCAATTTCGGAGCCGTAGGCGAGGAGAAACGCCAGATGATCGCGGAAATCGCCGCCACCATCGCTTTTTCCGCGATACAGAACAATGATAAGATAGGCGTGATATTTTTCTCCGACAGGATTGAAAAATTCATACCCCCGAAAAAAGGACGCCGACACATACTGTTTATCATACGCGAACTTCTCGACTTCACCCCGGAGAGCAAGGGCACCGACATAGGAGGTGCGTTGCGCTACATGACCGATGCCTTGAAAAAGCGTTGCACTACCTTTGTGATATCTGACTTCATTGACAGTCATGATTATTACAAGGCATTGACAATCGCCAACAACAAGCATGACGTGACAGCTATTCAGGTCTACGACAAGCGCGACGCCCAGCTTCCCGACGTAGGACTGATGAGAGTCGTCGACCTTGAGAACGGCGCTGACCGCTGGGTCAACACCTCGTCGGCAAAAGTGCGGCAGACATTCAACAAGTGGTGGTATGAGCGTCAGCAGACAATGATCGAGCGCTTCAACCGCAGCCGCGTCGAACACGCCTCAATCACCACCGACGAAGATTTCGTAAAAGCGTTGATAGCGCTTTTCAAGAAACGCGAACTGAGATAGAGATTATGAGCAAGACTACTATCATAAGCCTTATTATTGCCGCTATAAGCCTGATGACGGCACATAACGGAGCAGCAGCGCCGGTGAGTATAACGGCGTCGCTCGACTCCGCCTATATACTCATGGGAAAGCAGACCGCCCTCCGACTTGAAATCGTGCAGGACCGCGGCACACAGGGAGCTTTTCTCAACCACAACGGTGACACACTCACCCGCGAGGTTGAAGTGATACGCGCGTCAAAACCTGACACCACCGACCTCGGAAGCAACCGTGAGGAGATAAAGAAGGAACTGATAATCCAGTCGTTTGACTCGGGTCTTTACACGATTCCACCCTTTGTCTATGTTGCCGGAAAAGACACTTTCACCTCCAACGCCCTCGCACTGAAGGTAATGCCTGTGGATGTAGACTCCATGGCGACAATCCATGACTATGCCGGCGTAGTGAAACCACACACACGTATCTGGGACTATCTGCCCGACTTTATCGTAGATTACTGGTGGATATTCCTGATTGTGCTGCTGATTGCCGCAGGAGTGTTTGTCTGGTTGCGTTACATCAAGGGAAAGAAAGCGATACCGCTTGTACCGAAGAAAAAGCCTGTGCCACCCTACGAGCTTGCCATGCAGGAACTCAACCGCCTCAAATCGGAGAAACTCTGCGAAAACGGGCACGAAAAGGAGTACTATACACGCCTTACCGAGATATTACGTGTATATCTTGACAAGCGCTTCGGCATAAATGCCATGGAGATGACATCGACACAAATCATGCAGCAGATACGCTCCAATGACGACACGAAGACTTCGGCACCCGTCATGAAACAGATACTTGAGATGGCTGACTTCGTGAAGTTTGCCAAGGTGCGGCCTCTGCCTGATGACAACCAGAAAGCATTTGCCAACGCAGTGACATTTGTCGAAAGCACCAAACCCGTCGAACAGCCTGCAGCTGAAAACGATAACCCCCAACCAAAAGTGACTGAATAATGCAACTCGCCCATCCAGAATATTTATGGCTTTTCCTTCTGTTTATACCGCTTATCGCCTGGTATATATGGAAACACCGCAATGCTTATCCGGCATTGGAGATTTCGACCGTGCTCCCTTACGCGAAACTGCCGAGATCTTACAAGGAATACCTTATGCACGGGCTGTTTCTGCTGCGTCTTGCCGCCATCGCCTGTGTGATAATCGTGCTTGCACGACCGCAGACACGCGACAGCTGGCGCACATCATCGACTGAAGGTACCGACATAATCATAGCCCTGGACATTTCAACCTCCATGCTTGCGCGCGACTTCAAGCCCGATCGCTTCGAGGCGGCAAAAGAGGTTGCCTCAAAATTTGTCGCAGGGCGTACCACCGATAATATAGGAGTGGTGATTTTTGCTGGCGAGAGCTTCACTGCCGTGCCCATGACCACCGACCGCGGAATGCTTGCCAACTATATCCACGACATTAAGATGGGTATGCTTGAAGACGGTACCGCAATCGGCGACGGACTTGTCACCTCCATCAACCGTATAAAGGACGGAAAGGCGAAATCCAAGAGCATAATACTTATAACTGACGGCACGAACAACACCGGTAATGTGGCACCGCTTACCGCCGCAGAAATTGCGAAAAAATACGGTATCAAGGTCTACACCATCGGTGTAGGCAAAAACGGCACTGCGCCTATGCCGCAGCAGAACTATTACGGCGGTATCGACTACGTGAACATGCCCGTGGTGATTGACGAGGCGACACTCCAGTCGATAGCCAACACTACCGGCGGCAAGTATTTCCGCGCCACAGGCAATACGGTGCTCAAAGACGTGTTTGCCGAAATCGACCAGCTTGAAAAGACCCAGATGGATGTGCGCCACTTCTCCCACACTGAAGACAATTACATGATGTGGGCGTGGCTCGCACTCGGACTCTTCCTGTTAGAAATCATACTGCGCCACACTGTGCTGCGCACAATTCCATAGATTTATAATGTAAGCCTATGTTCAGTTTTGCCAATACATATCTACTATATCTCCTGCTGTTGCTTCCCGCAATAGCGCTACTATTTTTCTGGGCGCGCTACACCCGACGCAAAAAACTCGCGCGCTATGGGAAAATCGCCACACTCGCCCCGCTCATGCCCGATGCCTCGCGATATAAACCGGGTATCAAGATTGTATTGCAGCTTATTGCGATAGCCGCACTTGTCATCGTACTTGCCCGACCGAGAGCCGGAGCCAAGGAGGAAGTGAGCGAGGTGCAGGGTATCGAGGTGATGATATGTCTTGACGTGTCCAACTCCATGCTCGCCTCGTCGACCGACGACCCGAAAGGAGTGTCACGCCTCCAGCGCGCCAAGCTCGTGCTCGAAAAGCTCATCGACAAGCTTGACAATGACAAGGTAGGATTAATCGTGTTTGCAGGCGATGCCTACACCCAGCTTCCTATCACAAGCGACTTTGTATCGGCTAAGATGTTTCTCAACAGCATCTCCACAGAGATGGTGCCGACCCAGGGTACATCAATCGGCGCGGCTATCGAAATGGCGATGAACTCCTTCACGCCTGACGAGGACATGCAAAAGGCAATAATCATCATCACCGACGGAGAGAGTTTTGACGATGACCCGATAGCCGCCACCAAGGCAGCCGTAAAGCATGGCATCCAGGTCGATGTAATCGGTCTCGGCTCCACAAAGGGCGCACTCATCCCTATCGGCACCAACGGGCAATTCCTTAAAGATGAGAACGGAAGCCCCGTCACCACGCGCCTTGATGAAGAGATGGCACAGACCATCGCCCGGGAAGGAGAAGGCATCTATGTGCAGGGAGCTTCATCAACAGTGGTTAAAGACATATCGGAACAACTTGACACCCTCGCCAAGAGCAATCTTGAAAAGGTGGTCTACTCTGCAAGTGCGGAGCAATTTCCGGTATTCGGGTGGATTGCCCTCGCGTTCCTGATTCTTGACATCTTCATGCTTGACCGCAAGGTTGGCTGGCTCAAAAAGATCAATTTCTTCAGTAAGTAAAAAAATCGACCGGTAATGAAACGTATCGCAATCATCATATTATTGACCGCCGTCCTGCTTCCGGCAATGGCACAGGAAAAGGTCAACGACACCTCAACGAGAAAGGAGCGTAATTACATAAGGGAAGGCAACGGCTATTATGAAGAAAAACGCTTTGCCGATGCCGAGGTGGCTTACCGTAAGGCACTTGAAGAAAATGCCGCAAGCGAAATCGCCATGTACAATCTCGCGACCTCACTGATACGTCAGTCGGGCAGCGCCAATCCCAACGAAGGCAATAACCCTATGGCGGAGGCGCAGAGCCTGTTGCAGACCGTCGCCCAGTCGGCACGTGACATCTCGGTTGCCGAAAACGCCTTTTACAACCTTGGCAACATGGCGTTCAACCAGCAGCAATATGACCAGGCTATAAACATGTACAAAGGTGCGTTGCGCAAGAATCCCGACAACGACAAGGCTCGCGAAAACCTTCGTCTCGCACAGCTGAAACGTCAGGAACAGCAACAAAACCAGGATAAAGACCAGAATAAGGACCAGGATAAGCAGGATCAAGACAAAGACCAGCAGCAACAGCAGCAAAACCAGGACCAGAACAAAGACCAGGATAAGCAGGACCAGAACCAAAACCAGAATAAGCAAGACGAGCAAAAGCAGCAGCCCCCGCAGCAACAACAGGGCGGCATAAGCGATGCCAACGCCGACAAGATTCTGAAGGCGATGGAAAATGAAGAGAACGCAACCCGCCGCAAAGTACAGGAAATGAAGAAAAAAGAAGCAGGTGCGGCAGGTCGCCCGACAGGCAAGCAGTGGTAACCATTATCAAGCGAATTATGACAAAGAGAGTATATATATTGATTGCCGTACTGATAGGTGTTGTTTTCGGCACCTTTGCAGAGACATCGTTCACGACCATACCGCCGCGGACAGTCATTGCAGGCAACAAATTCAACATCACATTCAGGCTTAAAGACGGTCAGGGTTCCGGGTTGAAAGCTCCGGAAGTCAAAGGATGTACGCTGCTTTTCGGTCCCTCGACTTCGACTATGCAAAATTACCAGTGGGTCAACGGTAAATCCACCTCGTCGACAACAGTCGACTACTCCTTCACCTATCGCGCTGACACTCCCGGCACGTATGTAATCGGAGAGGCGCGCATAACAGCCGGAGGGAAGACCTACACTACAAAACCTGTAAGTTTCACCGTGCTTCCTCCCGACAAGGCGGCACAGTCGGGACAAGGCGCGAGAGTCGACGACATCAGCAGCCAGTCGCCTGACAAGACAGTATCGGCAAACGACGTGTTTGTACGCATTATCCTGAACAAGTCACATGCCTACGAACAGGAAGCGATACTCTGCACCATCAAGCTCTATACCAAATATAGCATAAGTTCGTTCCTTCCCACAACGCAGCCGGCATTTGACGGATTCCTCATCGAGGAGCTGAATCTGCAGCCGCAGCTTAATGAGGTAGAGCATTACAACGGGCAGAATTACATGACCGCTGTATTGAAGCAATGTATCATCTTCCCGCAGAAATCGGGCAAGCTGACCATAAATTCGGGTAAATACGATGTGACCGTAGTGCAACATGAACGCTTTACGGGATTCTGGGGAGGCACCCGCCCGGTTGAAAAGGAAATAAAGGTAAGCTCCAATTCCGCATCAATCAACATCACCCCGCTTCCGCAACCGCAGCCCGAAGGATTTACCGGTGCTGTCGGTACATTCTCCATTGACAGCAAACTCAACACCTCCACCTTCAAGACCAACGAGGCTGCGTCGCTCACATATACAATCAAGGGCACCGGTAACATCAAGTCGATAAAAGAGCCGGAGATTGACTTCCCGAGTGAATTTGAGCAATATACGCCGCAGACGAGTGTTGACGCCCACGTCACTGGTTCGACTGTGACCGGTACGATGACTGTCGAATACACATTTGTACCGCAGAGTGTCGGTACATTCTCAATCGGAGCCGACAAGTTCGTGTACTTCAATCCCGAAAGCAGGCAATATGTCACCCTTTCCACCCCCGCCTACGACATAAAAGTGGCTCAAGGATCGGCGGCATCGGTATCAACCGGCGTAAACAAGCAATCCATTGCAAGCAAAAACACCGACATCCTCCATATCAAGATGGGCGACCTCGGCGTAAGCAAAACTCATACCTACTACTTCGACAGCTGGTGGTATATACCTTGTTACATACTGCTCGCACTGCTGCTGGTGGTAATCATATTCATCTACAGCAAGCAGGTGAAACTGAATGCCGATATCCAGGGCAGGCGCCTCGCCCATGCAGGCAAGGTGGCTAAAAAACGCCTTAAGACAGCAAAAGGATATCTCAACGCCCATGACAACGACAAGTTCTACGACGAGCTGCTTCGTGCGCTTTGGGGATACCTGAGCGACAAACTCGGGATACCGGCGTCACAGCTCACCCGTGATAACATTGCCCAGCAACTTGAAAGCTATGGCGCGAGTCAGGAACTGACAACATCGCTAATCGACATAATCGACGAGTGTGAAATGGCACGTTACTCCCCCGCCAAGAGCAATGAGCAGATTGAAGAACTGTTCCGCAACGCCACAAAGGCGATGAACGACATGGAAAGTCTGAAACGTGTAAAACGCTAACCTTCCTTTTATAGATTGAAATTATGAAACTGAATATAATCTCATATATAATACTTGCGCTGACCGTTGCATTTCCGGCTGGGGGAGCTACACTTACCCAGGAAGCCGACTCGGCATATATGCGCGATGACTTTGCTGAGGCAACGCGCCTGTACCTGCAGATTGCCGAGACTGAAGGCACCTCATCTGACCTGTACTACAATCTCGGAAACTGCTATTACCGTCAAAAACAACCCGGAAAAGCGATTCTGTATTATGAACGCGCACTGCGTCTCGATCCGTCTAATGAAGATGCCCGCGCCAACCTTGAATTTGTAAACACAAAAATCACCGACGAGCCGGGTGACCGCGGCATGTTTATCTCCAATACCGTCAACGGATTTGCCTGCAAGGTGCCCGCTAATACTTGGGCGGGAGTGGCTATAGCATCATTCGTGCTGTTTCTCGGAGCAATCGCGCTATATGTGTTCATGTCTGATGTAAGACTCCGCAAAACCGGATTTTTCGGTGCCATAATACTGTTTATAGTATGTGTACTCGCCAATATATTCGCGTCAATCTCCACGCGCTACTCCACCTCCCATAACATTGCGGTGGTAATCGAGCCGTCGACATTACTGAGCACATCACCGCGCGCGCCGAAAGACCGCAGCGAGGAGGCGGTGCTTCTCCACGAAGGCACTACTGTGGAAATACTCGACTCCGTGTCGGTCAAATCAGATTCCGTGGCTGTAAAATGGTATGACGTGAAAGTTGACAATAGTACACGCGCATGGATACGCGGCACTGACATTGAGCGCATTTGAGAAAACATGTTTTAAAACACATACGATTTCTATCGGCAAAATTTGGATTTCTGCTACCAAAATTATAATTTTAACGACAACAATTACTAACTGAATTTATTTACTCACTAAAACGTATAGTATCATGACTAAAACGATTTCATTCAACGATCTCCGCCGCATCAAGGACAGTTTGCCCGACGGGTCAATGCATAAGATAGCCGATCAGCTCAACTGTACCGTACAGACAGTCCGTAATTATTTTGGTGGCAGCAACTATCAGTTTGGACAAAATTGCGGTGTACACATCGAGCCGGGACCCGACGGGGGAATAGTTGTCCTTGACGATACTACAATATACGACATGGCTATCGCCATCCTCGAAGAGCAAGCTGCCGGAAAGGAAGCATAATCATTCTACACTAATTTATGACTGAAGATCGCCTCATTACTGTGGCAATCCACACTTACGAGCACGCCTTACGCCTCAAGTCACTCCTTGAAAGCGAAGGCGTGCCGGTGGTTTTGCATAATGTCAACCTCTCTCATCCCGTGGTGTCAAGCGGTGTGCGTGTACGCATTCATGAAAAAGACCTTCCCCTTGCACTCCGTATCATTGAAAACACCGATATTTTTGCAACTCCGGTAAATGACGCCCTACCGGAGCTTAACCGTGTCATGATAGTGCCGGTCGATTTCAGCGACCATTCAGTCAAGGCGTGTGACATAGCCTTTCATCTCGCCTACAGGCATAAAGCCTCAATTATACTGCTTCACTCATTTCTTGACCCGTATACGGCAGGCGACATGCAGCTGTCCGACCCCGCGAGCTACGATATCGCCGACTCGGAGATGCGTCAGGTCATGGAAAAAGAAGCCGACAAACTCATGCGCGCTTTTGCCGCCAAACTACGTGAACGCATCAAACACAGCGAGTTGCCGCCGGTAAAGTTTACCACTTCCGTGGTCGAAGGAGTGCCGGAGGAAGCTATCGTGGAGCTTGCCAAGGAAAAGAAGCCCGAGCTGATTGTGATGGGGACGCGTGAATCGGGAAAGAAAGAAAAAGAGCTTATCGGAAGCGTTACCGCAGAAGTGCTTGACTCTTGCCGTTTCCCTGTGTTCACCGTACCTGAATCAGCCGATATCTCCCGCACCGATGACATCCGTCATGTAGTGTTTTTCAGCAATCTCGACCAGGAAGATATCCTGGCTCTCGATGCAATATACCGTTTCTTTACCGACGAGCGACTGAAGATTACTATTGTAAATGTACCGTCGCGGAAGTCGATTATCAACCGCAAGTCGACGAGCGACAGGCTCCTCACCTATTGCACCGAGCACTACCCGCTCTACACTTTCCGCCTTGCCGATTTGTCGCTCAACAATGTCGCCGATGACTTCCACGCCATAGAGCGCCAACAGCCTATCGACCTGATAGCCGTGCCAAACAAGAAAAAGAACATATTCGCGCGTTTGTTCAACCCCTCGATAGCCCACAAAATGCTCTTCTACTCCGACATCCCCATGATGGTAATCCCCGTGTAAAGCGTGGCTTGACATCTCATCTTATAATTCTTATAAAATTTATAAATCTTATAAATCTCATAAATTATGACAGCCTTTCTCCGCATCGCCGGCGACTATACCGGATGGAATGTCTACAGAAAGTCTGTCGTCATCTGTGATGTTACGGAGATGTTTATAAGGCGCGCACTTCCTCCAAAATCGAGGACTGTTGACCAAATGCGGCAAGCCGCGCGCTCTTGCAAGCAAAACATCGTCGAAGGCTCTGCGGACAGTACTGTCTCAACCGAGATGTGTATAAAATTACTCGGTGTCGCTAAAGGCTCCCTGCGTGAATTATTGGAAGATTTTCGTGATTATCTACGTCAAAATAAATTGCAGATATGGGATGTAAATGACCCAAGGACGCTACAGGTACGCAATTTTTGTGCAAGCAACGATGACCCGTATATATTTGTTTAAAAATGCGAATTGCGCTCAGATGCCACAGTTGCAAACATCATGATAACCATGATTTGCCAACTCGATGCCATGCTTGCAAAAACGCTACGATATATAGAGCATCAATTTACTCAGGAAGGTGGACTAAAAGAGAAAATGACCCAATCACGCCGCAACTGGCGCAAACAAAACTTAGGATATTAAACCGACCATCAAATATTCATCCATGATGATATTATAAATTAAAATTTTTACAAATTCTTACCACTTATCCACGTGTCAATCTCATAATAACACGACCTTAATACATAATTATATGCCTTATAAACATAAAGTAAGTATTCTTTGGACTAGACCGGCTCTCATCAATGAGGCATACGGAATTTCATCAATAGATGATTGTGGTGTATACTTAATTACTCGTAAATATATACGAAATGATGTTGAATGGGAGGCTTTGTTGTATGTCGGAATTACGACAAGGAGTTTTTACCGACGTATTTCAGAACATTTCCAAACAAATTCCAAATGGTGTTCCGCTTATGGGAAAAAATACATTAGATTTGGAACTATATTTATTTATAATCTCAATCACTATAATCAAAAAAAATTGCTTACAGATATAGAAACAAATATCATTCAGAATCTTAATTCAACATATCCCAACGAACTAATTAACATTCAACAAGTATCAACATATAATACTAATTACTTTTTGGAAATTCATCATTATAACAATAGTTGGATGACGAGATTTAATCCAAAATAACATGTTCTACTATGGTAAAGAAATGCCTCTTTATCACTCCGATAATAACATTCTTCTCGCTAATCTCCTTCGATAATTGGCAGATGAAACTGTCCCTATACGAATGTGCTATTAAATGCCATTAAATATGTGATGTAATTTTATAGGTCATACCATATTTCCTTTTGAATAATCCTCAAAGACAAACAAGCACTCAAAAAGTCATTTATATAGAACTTTTTGAGTGCTGTCAATTGTATTGAATTGCCTCTTGATGTCAGTTGGCTGGGGTGGATTCGGGAGCGGGCTTCAGCCAGCGGTCAAACCAGCGGAAGAAGAGTCGCTGCCACATGATTGCATTCTGCGGCTTGAGAATCCAGTGGTTTTCATCGGGGAAAATCACCATTTCGGCAGGTATGCCGCGAAGTTTGGCGGCATTAAATGCCATTTCGCCCTGTGATGAAAGAATACGGTAGTCAAATTCGCCGTGAGAAATCATGATCGGGGTATCCCACTTGTCGACAAAACGATGGGGAGAGAGCGCAAACGTGCGCTGTGCAATCGCATTGTCCTTGCGCCAGAATGCGCCGTAGTCGGGAGCATCTGCGGAATTTGCCGGAGCATTCACGGCACCGCCGCCCATATCCCAGTTGGCAAACCACATCTCCTCGGTTTCAAGATATTGCGCTTCCATATTAAAGATACCTGCATGAGCGAGAAGTGCGGCAAAACGCTTCTCATGGTTACCGGCAAGCCAGTAAACGGAGAAGCCGCCGTAGCTTGCGCCGGTAGCACCGATATGAGCGCCGTCAATGTAAGGATACTGCTTCATATAGTCTACTGCAGCAAGATAATCCTTCATGTTCTGACCGCCGTAATCGCCTGAAATCTGAGCGTTCCATTCCGTACCGAAGCCCGGAAGTCCGCGGCGGTTGGGAGCGATAATCACATATCCGTGAGCCGCCATCAGGGCAAGATTCCAGCGATAGCTCCAGAACTGGCTAACCGCCTGCTGCGGACCGCCCTGGCAATACAGCAATGCGGGATAAACCTTTGTGCTGTCGAAATCCTGAGGATAGAGAGCCCACACGAGCATCTCCTTGCCGTCGGTAGTCGGCACCATCTTGCGCTCGATAGTCGGCATCTTGAGCTGTGCGAAAATATCATCGTTGACATGTGAAATGCAAGTGCTCTTGCCATCGCCTGCGACATAAATCTCATTGGGACGAAGCATCGAATGACTCATCACCACGAGCTGAGTGTCGGATATGGGAGAAAGACCGTCATAGTCACATTCACCCTGTGCCACTACAGCGATGGTGCCGTCAAGCTGGATGGAGAATACGGGGCGTACACCGTCGCGATAAGCGAGGAAAAAGAGTCCGCGACCCGAGGGCTGCCATGCGATTGCATCGACTGTATAATCCCAGTTGGCAGTAAGATCACGTTTCTCACCGGTGGTCATATCCAGGACAAATATGCGGTTTTTGTCGCTCTCATATCCGTCATGCTCCATCGACAGCCATGCAAGCGTGGAGCCATCGGGCGAGAATACAGGATTTGTGTCATAGCCAAGCATCCCCTCGGTGAGATTGCGCGTCGACTTGTCGGCAAGATTGTAAAGGTAGAGATCGGAATCGGTGGAAATAGCATATTCCATGCCATCTTTCTTACGCGACACATACACCAGCGACTTGCTGTCGGGCGACCACGCAAACGACTCTATTCCGCCGAAAGGCTTCACCGGTGACTCGAAACGAGGCTCGTCAGCCATCACATCAACCAGGTTGGTCACCTTAGCCCCGTCAAAATCGCCGATAAAAGGATGAGGCACCTCGGTCACCCATTCATCCCAATGCTTGTACATCATGTCGTCAATCACACGGCCTGTCGCATCGGGAAGGTCCGGATAAATATCTTTTGCATCACGCGAATATTTAAGAGTGGACACGAGCACTATGTGCTTTTCATCGGGAGAAAACAGGAAGCCCTGCACACCTTTCTCGACATCGGTCACCACCTTGCGGTCGCTGCCGTCGGCATTCATCACCCACACCTGGTTGACATCGCCGTCGGGATAAAGGAAGGCTATCTGCTTGCCGCCGTTAATCCATGCGGCATTTCCCTCGGAAGAGGCCGAGCGTGTAACACGCTGTACATCGGTCCCGTCAATGTTCATCACATACAAGTCGTTGTTTGACTTGTTTTTCTCTACATTTTCGTAAGATACACCATACAGCACTTTCTTGCCATCAGGCGACACCACCGCGCCGCTCACACGCCCGAGAGCCTCAAGGGCGTCGATGTCAAACACTCCGTCGGCACTCTTGAAATCGGTCTTGTCGATGATATCCTCACCGCTGCCATTATTGGCACAAGAAGCCGCCGTAACGAGCAGAGCAGACATAAAAACATGTTTAAAATAGTGATACATATATGTAAATAATTATTTAAAAGTTACCGCTTTTTGATAATGCAAATATAGCAATAATTCGCTAATTTTGCATCAAACAACAATTATGGCAGACAACAATCAATCATATACACAGGGGCGTAACAAGCCCCGTCATCAATCGCTTTACGACACCGGAGGCAGAGTAATGCCACAGGACAAGGATGTGGAAGAAGCGGTACTCGGTGCCCTGATGCTTGAAAAGGACGCTTATACCACAGTGTGCGACATTCTTAAACCGGAATGTTTCTATGAACCCGCCCACCAGCGTATCTACGAGGCAATCCAGAGTCTCGGTGCATCACAGAAGCCTATCGACATGCTTACCGTCGTGGAGCAACTGCGACTCAACAACACACTTGAGGAAATAGGCGGTCCGGTGGTCATCTCGGAGCTTACCTCACGCGTTGCCTCGGGAGCACATGTCGAGTTTCACGCACGAATAGTCGCGCAGAAATATCTCGCGCGCGAACTTATATCATTTGCCTCTTCAATCGAGGGAAAAGCGTTTGACGAGAGTAACGATGTCGACGACCTGTTGCAGGAAGCTGAAGGAAAACTCTTTGAGATATCACAGCGCAACGTAAAGAAAGATGTCACTCAGATTGACCCGGTCATAAGTCAGGCAATCGAGCAGATTCAGGCAGCCGCCAACCGCACATCGGGATTAAGCGGTCTTGAATCAGGCTATCATGAGCTTGACAAACTTACCTCGGGGTGGCAGAACTCCGACCTCATCATCATCGCGGCACGCCCGGCGATGGGAAAGACCGCATTCGTGCTCTCCATGGCTAAGAACATGGCGGTTAACTACAATACCCCCGTCGCCATATTCTCGCTTGAAATGTCCAATCTCCAGCTTGTCAACCGTCTGATAAGCAATGTGTGTGAGCTGGAGAGCCAAAAGATAAAGTCAGGACAACTCACCCCTATGGAGTGGGATCAGCTGATGACCCGCGTAAAGCACCTTTTCAGCGCGCCGCTATATATCGACGACACCCCTTCACTGTCGATATTCGAGCTGCGTACCAAGGCGCGACGTCTTGTGCGCGAGCACCAGGTGAAATTTATAATAATCGACTATCTTCAGCTCATGAACGCATCGGGTATGAAATTCGGCAGCCGAGAGCAGGAAGTGAGTATGATTTCCCGTTCGCTGAAACAGCTTGCCAAGGAGTTAAACATACCTATCGTCGCATTGTCGCAGCTTAACCGCTCCGTAGAGTCGCGACAGGGCGGCGACGGCAAACGCCCTCAGCTGAGCGACCTTCGTGAATCGGGAGCCATCGAGCAGGATGCCGACATCGTGTGCTTCATCCATCGCCCGGAGTATTATACCCGCTCATCGGAAGATGCATCGGGAAACGATATCCGCGGACTTGCGGAGTTTATCGTGGCAAAACACCGTTCAGGCTCGGTCGACGACGTTAAGATGCGGTTCAAGGCAAAATTTGCGCGATTCGAGAACTGGGATGAGGAAGACACCGGATTCTCCACCGGGACAGTCGGGTCAAAGCTCAATGACATGCAGCCTGCCGATCTCGGCAACCCGTCGCCTTTCTCAGGTGGCACCGCCGACTTCCTTGCCGCACCTGATGACGCCCCTGCCCCGTTTTAATGCCATGCGTTAATTTTAACATTTCACAAAACCTTAGTATTGAAGCCACCCGCAGCAAAACCGGACATTTTAATAAGCTTCATATTATCTAATTTTCGTAAACTTTTACAGTTGCACTTTGTTTAAGGAATAAAACAACATTATTAAACTCAACTATTTCAAAGTTTATGAAAAAAAGCATTATTTATGATTGCTCTCATGCTGGGTAGTGTGACTGCTTTCGCACAGAAGATGGACAAAAACGAGGTGAAACAGCTGCAGAATTTCTTGTCACAGCCGGCTGAAAAAGGTGGGACAAATGCAACCGCACTGAAAATCACTGATCTCAAATCGCCCGCAACATGGGAAGGCGTTACCGTCGCCAACGGCAGAGTGACCGCTATCGAATGGAAAGACAAGCATCTTGCAGGCGACCTTGACCTTTCAGGGTTTACCGCACTTACCAAAGTGGATGTGTCACGTAACGCCCTCACTTCTCTTTCAGTAGCAGGCGATGCAGCTCTTACAGAACTTAACGCATCACGCAACAAGCTCTCAACCCTTACGCTTAAAGACAACAGCGCTCTTAGAGACATCAAGGTCTATCGCAACAGACTGACCGACATCGATATCACCGGTACACCGCTGTTGACCAACCTTAACTGCTCCAACAACCTGCTTGTAGAACTCAGCGTTGCCAACTCAACCACTCTCAAGACCCTCAACTGCCAGGGATGTCACCTTGAAGCATTGAACGTGGAAGGTTGCGCGGCTCTTAAGAACCTTTACTGCGGCTACAACAAGCTGACAAGCATCAACCTCTTCGGTGTGGAGAATCTTCAGAATTTCAACATCGACGACAACGAAATCAGCAATATGATTATCTCCGGTCTGCCTACCTTGAGCACATTCATCTGCTCTGACAACCGCATGAACTCACTCGCCCTCCGCGAATGCCAGAATCTTATAGATATCGTTTGCTCTTACAACGACTTGACCAGCTTCACCGTTGAAGGTTGCCCGAATCTGCAGTATGTTGACTGCTGCTACAACGACCTGACCAGCCTGACTCTCAGCAATCAGACTTTCCTCCAGCGTCTTATCTGCAACAACAACCAGCTCCAGATGCTTGATGTATCGTTTGACCAGGCTCTTACCTACATCAACTGCCGCTACAACTACATCACTGACTTCCGTACTATCGGTTGCAACAACCTGACCATGGTTGCCTGCCAGTGGAACTACTAAAAAACGAGATCACCGCTTATAGCGGAACTTCTTACCCCACAAGGGAGCGCGCCACCCGCGCTCCCTTTTTCTTTGCATATTCCACGCTTTTTCCGTAATTTTGCAGACTATGAAACGTATACGCAATTTCTGTATCATCGCCCATATCGACCACGGCAAGAGCACACTTGCCGACAGGTTGCTTGAGTACACCAACACCATCTCCGCAAAAGACATGGAAGCCCAGGTGCTTGACGACATGGAGCTTGAACGTGAACGAGGAATCACAATCAAGAGCCACGCCATACAGATGGAATACTCTCTTGACGGCGAAAAATATATATTGAATCTTATCGACACTCCGGGACACGTCGACTTTTCCTACGAAGTGTCACGCTCCATAGCGGCATGTGAAGGCGCCCTTCTTATCGTCGATGCCTCGCAGGGCATCCAGGCACAGACCATCTCCAACCTGTACATGGCTATCGACAATGACCTTGAGATAATCCCGGTAATCAATAAAGTCGACCTTGACAGCGCGAAACCTGATGAAGTCGAAGACCAGATTGTCGACCTGCTCGGCTGCAAGCCGGAAGAAATTATCCGCGCATCAGGAAAAACCGGTATCGGCATCCCGGAAATACTAAAAGCCATCATCGACCGCGTACCCGCACCGAAAGGCGATCCTGAGGCACCACTCCAGGCACTTATCTTCGACTCGGTGTTCAATCCGTTCCGGGGGATTATCGCCTACTATAAAATTATCAACGGCACAATCCGGAAGAATGACTTTGTAAAATTCGTGTCTACCGGAAAAGAATACCATGCCGATGAAATCGGTGTGCTGAAAATGGACATGTCGCCACGCGAGGAGCTTTCAGCAGGCAATGTGGGCTACATAATTTCCGGCATAAAGACATCGCGCGAGGTACGTGTAGGCGACACAATCACCCATGTCAACAATCCATGTGACAAGGCGATTGAAGGATTTGAGGAAGTAAAGCCGATGGTGTTTGCCGGAGTATATCCCATCGAGACCGAAGATTTTGAAAACCTTCGCGCATCGCTTGAAAAGCTACAGCTTAACGATGCGTCGCTGACGTTCCAGCCGGAGTCATCGATGGCACTCGGATTCGGTTTCCGCTGCGGCTTCCTCGGTCTGCTCCACATGGAGATTATCCAGGAGCGTCTCGGCAGGGAATTTGACATGGATGTAATCACCACCGTGCCAAACGTATCGTACCGCGTATATGACAAAAAAGGCGAGATGACCGAGGTACACAACCCGTCAGGTCTCCCCGACCCTACTCTCATAGACCATATCGAAGAGCCATATATCAGGGCGTCAATCATAACCGCCGCCGACTTCATCGGTCCGATCATGACCCTCTGTCTCGGCAAACGCGGCGAACTTGTCAAGCAGGAATATATATCGGGCAACCGCATCGAGCTTACTTTCGACATGCCGCTGGGAGAGATTGTCATCGACTTCTACGACAAACTGAAGTCAATCTCTAAGGGATACGCATCGTTTGACTACCACATCCACGATTTCCGCGAGTCACGCCTCGTGAAGCTCGACATTCTGCTCAACGGCGAGAGTGTCGACGCTCTGAGTACCCTTACCCATGCCGACAACGCCGTCACCTTCGGGCGCCGTATGTGTGAGAAGCTGAAAGAACTTATCCCGCGCCAGCAGTTTGATATAGCCATACAGGCGGCGATAGGGGCAAAAATCATCGCCCGCGAGACCATCAAGGCGGTGCGCAAGGATGTGACCGCGAAGTGTTACGGCGGCGATATCTCCCGTAAGCGCAAGCTGCTTGAAAAGCAGAAAAAGGGAAAGAAGCGCATGAAGCAGATAGGCTCGGTGGAAGTGCCGCAGAAAGCATTCCTCGCCGTGCTTAAACTCGACTGACATAATAGTGACATCACAGGCGTCATGCGAATAGTCATCGCCCCCGACAAATACAAAGGCACCCTCACCTCTGCCGAAGCAGCCGAGGCTCTTCGTGAAGGAGTGCTTGAGGCATGTCCCGATGCAGAGATACATCTCGTCACGATGGCGGATGGAGGAGAAGGCACGGCGGCAATACTCGCGAAAGAGATGGGATTTACCCGTCACGCGGCACTTGTACACCCACCGTTGCCGGGACTCCCCATGACAAAAGCCACATATTATTACAGCGAAGCTGAGCGCGCTGTGCTGTTTGACTCGGCAACAGCGATAGGACTTACATTGATTCCCCCTGAAAAACGTGATGTCATGCACTCGTCATCGGCACCGGTCGGCGAGTTGCTGCACATTGTCATGCAACGTCATGAGTTTTTAAACTCGGCGTTTATCGGTCTTGGAGGCACGGCAACCTGCGACGGCGGCATGGGAATGGTATTTTACCTCGCCCGCAATAAAGTGCCGGTTCCCTCCGTAGTAGGGCTTTACGATGCCGGAGTACCGCTGCTTGCTGCGGATGGCAGACCCTCCGCCCTAACATTCGCCCCGCAGAAAGGGGCGACTCCCGATGACATGGAACTTCTTGAAAAGCGGTTGCGTAAAGCTGCAAGCATGATGCCGGGCGGGAATCCCGACACACCCGGAGCCGGCGCGGCAGGTGGTCTCGGATTTGCCATCCTGTCAATCGGCGGCAAGCTCTGTCCGGGGGTTGATGTGGTAGCAGGGTCACGAATCAGCCGTCTGAATCCAGATATCATCATCACCGGCGAAGGACGAATCGACTGCCAGTCGGCAATGGGGAAAGTCCTCTCCTATTTTATCGGGTACCGCCGGAAACATGGCACTCCGGTCATTGCCGTCGGCGGATGCGTGGAGCCCGGATGCCTCCTTACCCCATATTTCACAGAAATTATCTCCGCTGACCGATACGAGCCGCGCGATGTCAACCCCATTACGCCCGAAGTGGCGGCATGGCGGCTAAAAGAGGCAATCGCCAACCGTCTTCCCGACATATTACGGACACTCCACACGTCATAAACAGGTTTAATGTTTTGATTGTTATAGTGAAGTAATGACTATTTATTGCTTCAACTATGAGTATGAGTTCAAAATATGATGAATCACCGACCTTCCCGTCAAAAGTGTATTACTCGGCAAAACGTGCGCTGAGAAGTCATGCGTCGGGAGGCAACGTGCTTATCGGAGCCACGGTGCTGGCACTAATCGTGGCAAACCTGCCGGGTATCAGCGACCTGTATAACGACTTCTGGAATCAGGAAGTAAGACTGCAGGTAGGGTCGTTCAACATATTCAGTCATGCCGGTCACCCGATGACCATGCTGCAGTTTATCAACGACGCCCTCATGGCGATTTTCTTTTTCACCATAGGGCTCGAGATAAAACGTGAGGTACTCGTAGGCGAGCTAAGCTCATTCAAGCAGGCGTTACTACCCATAATCGCCGCTATCGGCGGCATGATAGTGCCGGTATCGATCTACATGCTCCTTAGTCATGGCACCGACTATGCCGACGGCGCGGCAATCCCTATGGCAACCGATATCGCGTTTTCACTCGGTATCCTTGCGATGCTCGGAAGCCGTGTGCCTATTTCATTGAAAATATTCCTTACCACCCTCGCGGTGGTCGACGATATCGGAGGCATCATCGTGATAGCAGCCTTCTACTCGGGACATATCGAGATAATGTTCATTGTGTATGCGCTGATACTTCTGGGTGTACTGTTTCTCGGCTCCATATTCCGCATCCAGAGCAAGATATTCTATCTGCTCATAGGTACGGGAGTTTGGTACCTGTTCCTAAACTCCGGCATACACCCTACCATAGCCGGAGTGCTCGTAGCGTTCTGCATACCGGCGACCCCGGTGTTCGCACCAAAGAAATATGTGCAGATGATACGTAATTCAATCTCACATTTCAATGCCGAGGATGACGAACTGCTCAACCGCCGCTCGATACTCAACAAAGACCAGATGGACTGGCTGAAGCAGGTAGAGTCGGCATCCGACAAAGTGATTTCCCCACTTCAGGATCTCGAGGACTCGTTGCATCCCGTTGTCAATTATCTTATCATACCGGTCTTCGCATTCGCCAATGCGGGCATAAGCCTTTGGCACATGCAACCGTCGGCTATCTGGAGCGGCATTGGTCTCGCCATAATCTGCGGTCTCGTACTCGGCAAATTCCTCGGTATATTTATTTTCACATGGGGTGCCGTCAAACTACATCTCGCCCCGATACCGGACCACACCAACTGGAAGATGATCGCATCCATCGCTATGCTCGGCGGTATCGGGTTCACGGTGTCACTCTTCATCGCTAACCTGTCATTTGGCAGCATGGGCGCTCACGGGCTCGAACTCCTCAACAATGCCAAACTCGGCATCGTGGTCGGGTCACTACTCTCCGGAGTCCTGGGATTCCTGTTACTCCATCATTATCTGCCCAAGACTCCCTGTAGCGAAACCGACGAATGCTGACACTTACTTGAAGAGTTGCGGGACAAATTCGGTCAGGTAGATGCGCCAGTTTTTCCAGATGTGACCGTCGGGCGATTCGTAGTAAGTGTACGGGTATCCGTTGGTGTCAAGCACTTCGCGAAGTTTCTGGTTTTCCTCATAAAGGAAATCCTTGTCGCCGATAGCGACCCAGAACAGCTTCGGATGCTTTCCAAACTGACCTGCAAGTTTTCCGGGGAAATCGGCATATACCTCCGAGGTGGCATTTTCACCCGGCATTATCTTTGCCGAGAATAGCCCTACGTAGTCAAACAGGTCGGGATATTCGTTGGAAATATGCAGCGAGTGAAAGCCGCCCATTGAGAGTCCGGCGATAGCACGGGAACTTTTCTCCGGGATAGTGCGATAATTCGTATCGACAAACTTCACCACCTCAGGGAATGTAGCCTCAAAAGTGCCATCCATTGTGCGCGGACGCTGTGCCACCGGCTGAAGAAGCCCGTCGGAGGTTTCACCGGGAGCAGCCTCCTGTGAAATGTTGCCGTTGGTCATCACCACAATCATCGGCTCGGCTTTCCCTTGCGCGACAAGATTGTCAAGAATCTGTGTAGCACGGCCGAGTTCGCTCCATGCATTTTCATCACCACCCATGCCATGCAAAAGATAAAGCACCGGGTAACGCTTGTCGCCCTTCTCGTAACCGGCAGGGGTGTACACTGTCATACGGCGGTCCATGTCAAGGGAATCGTTATGATACCACACTTTAGACACCGACCCGTGAGGCACTTTGTTAACACGGTACAGGTCGGCGCGTTCTCCTCCGATTATAAAAATATTAGACAGCGATGATATGTCGCGAAGCAGATATACATTTGAAGGGTCATTTATGCGCAACGAGTCGACCATGAATGTATAGCTGTAAAGTTCCGGAGCAAGCGGCGCGGTTGTAGTGTATTCCCATGTACCGTCGGCATTGCGTGTAAGGTCGGCGTATCCCGGCGCGTCAAACGTGCCGAAAGGAGTGTCAATCTTGCGTGTCGGCAGAAAATCGCCCGTTACTTTAACATCCGTAGCCTTAGGCGCATTAATGCGGAAAGTCACGGTGTTATCGCCATGAACTTCTGGAGATACTGCGGGAGCTTTATCCCATAATGCCTGCTGGGCTGACACGGTAAATGCGGCAAGAGCAGCCGCCACCATCATTACTGTCTTTTTCATTGATATATTTATCTTTGGTTAAGTATTATTCCGTATATCCACATTCGCGGAAAAGAGTTTTATCTTCATTTACGCTATTACCTACAGTGGTGAGCATGTCGCCCATGAGCGCCCCGTTCATTCCACCACGAAGCACCCTCGCCATTGTCTTTTTAGAAAGGCGCATCCTGCCTCCGGCAAAACGCAGTGTCAGTTTCGGCGCGATAAAGCGGAACAGCGCGACTGTGCGCACAATCTCCTCCTCGCCTATGAGCGGCACATCCTGAAGAGCAGTGCCCTTTATGGGATTCAATATGTTTACGGGAATCGACACCGCACCCGCCTCACGTGCCTCTTCGGCAAGCATCAAGCGCTGACGCAATGTTTCGCCCATTCCTATAATTCCACCGCAGCACACCTCCATGCCCACTTCACGCGCCAGGGCGATTGTCTTCAGTTTGTCGGCATGAGTGTGGGTACTGCATAAAGTCGGGAAATAGTCGGATGAAGTCTCAAGATTACAATGGTAACGCT
Source organism: Bacteroidales bacterium (assembly GCA_003150235.1). GTDB lineage: Bacteria > Bacteroidota > Bacteroidia > Bacteroidales > Muribaculaceae > Muribaculum. Next base: position 62,326 of record QAMW01000027.1, on the reverse strand, counting down.
TCACACCGGCATCATACAACGCCTGTAATTCATTACGGTTGAGCAGCCCCATCGAGGCACACATATACAGATCTGTCGCCTCCGCGACCTTCCTGTAAACATCGCAGAATTTATCGATATCGCCGGGGGCGACCTTTCTGCCGCTCGTGACAAGCGAATAGCGTTTTATCCCGGCATCACAGTTAAGACGGGCGGCACGTAACGCCTCTTGCTCACCAACAAAGTCATATTCATCTATTCCGGTATGATGACAGCGTGACTGAGCACACCACTTACAGTCTTCAGAACATCTGCCGGAACGGGCATTCACGATGGAGCAGGTATCTATGACATCACCACACCACCGACGCCGCACCTCATCGGCGGCATCAGCAAGTTCATCGGCAGAATAACGCTCATTCAGTTCAAGCGCTTCCTCTATAGTAGCCGGAATACCGGCAAGCGCGCGATCCTTTACTTTTCCAAGCATCATGCAACATTTTTATTTAAGTTTCGCAAGCTCCCTTAAAGGTTAAGAGGTTAAAAGTTTAGGATTTAAGGTTGAATGACCGTTGGAATCATCGGACAATCACGGGTTCATAACCTTTAACCTGCTTGCATAACAAGCTCTTAACCTCATAACTATCAACTTTCGCAAGCGAAAGTTGATAGTTATTTACGCGAAGATAATCAATTCCTGACTAAACACAAAAACAAGACGGGATGTTTAACCCAAATTAAACACCCCGTCAAAATCATATACCGTCAACAGTTACATCACAATCTTGATACCCGCAGCCACATAGACTCCCGGGGCAATGCTCAAGCGGTTACATCCGGTCTCAAGCTTCACCGTCATCACCTTTCTACCGTTAAGGTCGTAAATGTCAAGCATCCGGGGGCTGTCGGCAATTACAACCAGAGTCTTTCCGTCGCGCGACATACTGATGCCGCCATCAACCGAAATCACCTCTTCAAGCAGGGAAGTCGGTTCATGATCTATTTTAAGCATGTCGGGAGCCACTGAATCATTGGACCTTACATATACCGAAAACGGCGATACACCATCATATCCAAGAGTGTCATCAGAGAGGCGGAAGGCTGCACCTTCATCATCAAGGAGATAGTCACCCTCTGCAACTGCCTTATTTTCATAGACACCACGCAGCGTGAACGATTTACCCTCGCTTACCATCTCATCAGCTACAAGAGTGAACGGCACATCATATACATCTACAGCATCCACACCCGCCGCCTTGAACGCAACTTCCGCCACACCGGCAACATCGCGGTTAAGACGCATCAAGTAAGGGACATTGGCTTGTATCGCCGATTGCTGCGACAACAGTTCTGCATCACTGTCGGCAAACGCATATACACTCATGCTGTTTTCTCCATTCTCTCCAAGTGTCAGTGCAACACCGTCGACCGACACTTTCTCCGGAGCAAACGGAAGCACGATACCTGTCCAGTTGCCTTCTTCACCGCACCTGAGAGTAGCCTTACATGTGATCGTCTTCTCCCCAAGACGGAAGCTGCCGGGCGTATTGAACGCCTTTCCGGCGACAAGCATGATGTCAGACATGGCGACGCGGCTGCCCTCACCATTGTAGATTATATTTCCGGCATCGGCAAGTGACACGGCAAGATTCTTGTCGGCTACAAATATCAGGCAGTTGGGATTTACCCCTCTGAACGAAGCGGCATTGACGCCACGTGTCTTTAGCGATTGCGCTTGCGGAGCATCCCAAACCGTATTTATCGTAATCACGGTAAGATTGTCACATCCGTCAAACGCACCCTCACCAATCGAGGTCACCGATGCAAGATTTATGCTTTCGAGCGCCGAACAGCCGTTGAACGCCTCCTTACCGATTGAGGTCACACAATCGGGTATCGTCACATTGCCAAGCGTGGTCATTCCGGCAAAAGCATTATCTGGAATAGATTCGTTGGTCATTCCTGACAAGTCGATTGATTCAAGCGAAGTGAAATTATCTCTCAACGTCTCGAAATCGTCATCGGTAAGTTCTCCCGACACACCGATAGATGTAATATCCTCGACATCAGCAGCATCAACTGCGTCAAGTTCACCGGCACTTATCACGCCCCCGTCAACAGGAATCATGGTTACTTCAATACGAGTGTCTCCCTGTAGATTCACGACAGTATAGACACCGTTTTCATCAGGAGTAAGCAATTCCTCGGCAGTCTTATACTCCGGATTAAGACCTGTCTTTGTCATGACCGTAGTGACAGCCTTAACCTTTATCTCCATACCGGTTGACTGTGTTGCTATAACAAAGCCATAGTCGACCCCTTCCTTGTAAAGTGTCGGCGCCACGCCTGAATTTTCAACGAAAAGATCCATCTGTACATCTTTCCATTCATTCTCCGGTGACATATTTACAAATGTCACGTCACAATTTTCAGGCGCGGCAAAAGTGATGCCGTAATAGAACACCACATCAATCACATGATTCTGCGGTGACTTCAACGATGTTTCAGGATTCTTGTACCAGGGGTCAAATGTCACTCCGTGTTGCCCGTACTTTACATACGATGAGGTATAGGTCACATCCCTGTTGTTGTCATAAAGCTTAAACGCCACTCCGGGACGAATCACATCGCAATCCTTGCTCTGCAACTTACAATTTGGCAGACCAAGTGTCACCTGCTTCTCGCCGTCGGGATAAGGAATCTTTGTCAGGACAAAATAATCGGTATTAAAGTTGAATGTACGCGCAGGATCAATCTGGATATTGAAATATGTCACAGCGGTCTCTATGGCAAAATCTTTCCAATACTCTGCTGTGCCGTATGCGTCTTCCGAGCCGCGGGGTACTTCAAGTGTTATATTTGTGACTGTGGAAGGGAATGGATTCATGCCAAGCTGCGGAGGCACGGCACCCTGCACAATCATCTTTTTCAATCCTACACATGAAGTAAACGCGCCGCCTCCGATATAAGACACAGGCGCCGGAATGGTAATCTCACCCAATTTCATGCATCTTGCAAACGCACTTGCCTCGATACGCGTGAGTGAAGTCGGGAGTATTATCGACTGTAATGCCGTAGCCACAGTAGGTTGAGGCGAGACAAAAGCATTAGACGGTATCGAATTAGCCTTATCACCGATACCTTTTATCTCCACATCGGCGAGGTCAAGAGCCGTTATCACAGCCGCATGATTACGTAACGCATCAAAATCAGCCTGCGACATCGTGCCTACAATCTTGAGGCGTGACGGACACTGTGCTATCTTTTCCGCGAGTTCGCCTTCCTTAACATTTACGACGGTGTAGGCTGTCGAACCTGCAGAATTTACCTGTATGGCGATATCAAGATCCTCGGTCACCGCCGGAATCGAAAGGTTGGCGACAGCCTGGTCCACAACCTTATTAATCCCGTTTACAGAAAGGGTAATCACATCATCGACCGACACCGGAGTAACCCTTATTGACAGTGGCATACCCCTCACTACCTGTGACACCGCACCCTGTATAGAGGCACCCTGCACTGTCGACGGCATCGTAACCGCATGGTAAATCACTTTGTTACCCACAGCCGGAATGGTGTCGGCTACAGTCTTGTCGGCAGCTCTCACAAGTCGCCAGGTATTCTTGTTGTAAGAGGTGACAATCATGATATTATTGCCTTCACGCACCGAAGCCTCTTTCACCATGCAGTTAAAATTACACGGCAAATTACCGTAATTGGTGTAACTGTTAGTCACGACCGGAGAGATAATTTCCTTTATATTACCATTGGCATCAGTCAACGCGGCAGCATAAAACATCGTGGCATATTCGGCAGGAATTGCCAGTGCGTTGGCACGTATTGTAAACGCTTTTCCCGGTGTAACATTTATCACATCGGTCACAAGTCCGATACCACCGGCTGCGCCGGTAATTTTCCACGAAGATTCACCAAGCGGTGCATCGGGCTGTCGTGAGACGATGTAGATAAGCACATTTTTTCTGATCGCGGCAGCGTACACGCCGCTCTCGTCAGGAAACAGCCGTATATTATTGGCATACACCTCAATCATTGCATCGCCAAATGAATCGTCGGTAGTCAACGTAAACTTGTATTCAGAGCCGACAGGCACTTCACTTCCTTCGGTAAGCGGCGTAAACTTCACACCTTCAGTATCCTGAAATTTCACAGAGCAAGAAGTCACCGGTACAGGATTCTCCTCTACTATTTCCCTGAAATCGCCCCAATTTTCCGCTTTCCGGTAAGCATCAGCCGCCCCTACCGGCACAACCAGACGAGCTTTGGGGGTCCCGCTGAACACACACCAGTTGACCCATGCAGGCCGTGTGCGCCTCACAATGACTTCACTCAGGTCAGAGCAACCAAGAAATATGTTATACTCATAGGTTGACACCGATGCAGGAATCTCTATCGAACGCAGACCCGCACCGTTAAAACACCCACTCTTAAAAGTCGTAAGACCGGAAGGGAGAATTATCGTCCGGAGACTCCCACACCACTGAAATGCCTTTGCCGGAATGGCATTGGCGGGATTTGCCCCGTTGGCTACAATTTCGACCCCGGAAATATCAAGGCGCTGAAGGCGCATATGCTCACGCATAAATGTGAAATCGGTCACATCAATAGAGCCGTAAAGTGTCAGGTCGGTCACGGTACCGGCTTCGGTATCACTGATAAGCGATGACAGACTTCCGGGTGACACCCATAGATTGCGCTTGCTCACCACATCGGCGGCATTCTGCACGATTATCTCTATATCCTGATTCTTGTTTACATTTTTCAGACGATATACATTTCCTGCCGACGGAGCAAGGATAAATCCGTTGGCTTTTACTGTCACAACCTTTTCGGCAGATAAGAGATTTACCGTAAACTCATAGTCGCGACCTTTGATTACACGCATATCACCCGCGCCTATTTCCACTCCGTCAACAACCGGGAAATTTATATCGAAATATGGTATCTCATGTCGTTTTGCGGGAATATGTCCTATCACATTAAGCTCCGAAGCAACAGGAAGATACGCACCGTCTCCATTGACGGTGGCAAGACGCACCACATCTCCGTCACTAACCGTCATACCGGCAGGAACCGCACACTCTACATCGACATAACCGATACTCTGCAACGATACCAGAGAAAGATTCCGCTGCGCACTAAGCTCACATTTAAACACATCATTTGAATCATATAGAGCAGCGACGAGTTTTCCCGAAAAATCGGCATGTGATACATTTTTCAATGCTCCTGCGCGCAATGTGAATTTTCCGTCCGGCACAAGAGATTCCACGTCAATCGTCATGCCTACCTGATTGCCGTCGTTGGTAAGATGTATCGGCGACCATTGCGTGACTGACTGAGACGGTTTGATATTATATATTATAGTATTGAGATTATTGAAATTATAATCGCGGCTCGCCTGAGGGGAAAGATTGTCGGAAGCGAAATAACCGTCGGCGATACCGCCCCAACCCCAGTTTATATGGAAATATGCCGAATTTCCGTCAGCTTCATATCCGTCGCATACAAATGCGTGTCCCGTCGACACATCTTGTCCGCAATAAAGCACCGGGCGACCGGCATCAATTTCCGACATTATGAGAGCATCCCACTCACGGCGGTCCATTTCAGAACTTTTCTTATATGACACGCCTGCATCATAACTGAAATAATCAATCAGCGCAGTAGGAACCCTGACTTCAAACGCACTTGACCCGGACATGCCGAAGTCAGTCATGATTGATTGTGCGGCATGTGACATCAGCGTAGCCACCGCCTCGCCTTCTGCCTCCGAATAACCGTTACGATAGTTGTCAAGGCGCATATTATCCCAGTCATACCTGACATTGAAATCCACGTCGCCAAGCAATCCGCGTCCCTGCTCGGGCCAGTCATGATACTTCATGATGATAGCCATCGCCGTACCGACACATCCGGTCAGCCGGCGGTTAGGGATGAGATTGTTGAACGGAGCTTCCTGACTCCATTTAGCAGTCGACAGCTCTTTACTGCGCGACACTTTTCCGGGAGCCTTGCGTATTGACCCGACATTATTGACGCGGATATCAACCGCCGCATTTTCAAGTATAGCCGATACATTTCCGGGAAGATTGTCGGCGATATACACGCCTTCATAGGAATATCCGATGACCGACGATCTTTTTTCATCAGCCGACACGACAACAAATCCGCGCCCGTCATTACCGCCGAACACATAATAAAGCGATTCACCACGACTGTCGACCTTCGTCTGTAAAAGGGAAAGTGACGGTTCCTCCGCAAGACGCGGGTAATCACGGTTCTTGAAAAAATTCAGAGCGATTGTTTTTGCCTCATTCATGGACAATCGCCTTGCCTCTGCATGCTGAAACTGTAAAAGCACACACAACGCAACAATAAGCAATCTTAAATAATGGGTTGACATGTTTTTTTGATTAACAACTAATTATTTTTGGCATTCACTATACAAAGTACCTTTCACCATAGAATCATGTAGCACTTTTTAATGCGACAAAGGTAAGTAAAAACTGCGGTTTTAATTATCTTTGACATTGAATTTTGGAAAATATTTTCGTGACTGACCATGAATATTCTATCACAATCTTTATTTCGCAAATTAATGTGGGGTATAGTAATCGCTGTAGTGCTCGCGATAGCATGGATCGCCCTCCGCGCCAATTACGAATATCGCCAGCTCGAAGCAGGCTCATGCCGCATCAATGCCCTGATTGAAAAAGTCGAACGACGACATCACGACGAACAGATGCAAAAAGTAGGCAAGCACCGCTACCGCAAGATGCCTGCCTATACTGAGACTACAATCTATTACACCTGGACAGTCGACGGCACGGTATATCACGATGATGTAAGTACACGTCACCCGATGCTGCGCCGTATCGGGAGCGGCGACTCCATACCGATGATTTACGCTCTCTCCCATCCAGAAATCAACCGAGCGTACCCCGACAGCATCAGGGTACGCCGCCGCCCGGCGTTTGCCTATTGAGATGTGTCACTGCGCCACATCGGCAACGATTGAGCCGTCAAACAAGTGGACGACCCTATGGGCGTATGCAGCGTCACGCTTCGAGTGGGTAACCATCACTATTGTAGTACCCTGCCGGTTAAGTTCGGTAAGCAGTTTCATTACTTCCTCGCCGTTGGCTGAATCAAGGTTACCCGTGGGCTCGTCGGCAAGAATCAGTGACGGCGCAGTCACCATAGCCCGCGCTATCGCCACACGTTGCTGCTGTCCGCCGGAAAGCTGACGCGGATAATGACGAAGACGGTGACTTATATTCATGCGGCGCGTCACCTCCTCAACACGTCGGCGGCGTTCCGATGCGGGAATATCCATGTAAGTGAGCGGCAACTCTATGTTGTCGTACACATTCAGTTCATCGATAAGGTTAAAGCTCTGGAATACAAATCCTATGCGCCCTTTACGCAACCGGGTGCGCTCCTTCTCCGCGAGTGACCCTACTTCCCTGTCACCAAGCCGATAACTGCCCGACGTGGGGGAGTCAAGCAACCCTATTATATTAAGCATGGTAGATTTACCGCATCCGGAGGGACCCATTATTGCGACAAACTCGCCCTCAGCCACATCAAAATTTATATCATTTACCGCAACTGTCTCCACCTCATCGGTGCGAAACACTTTGCTGAGATTTTCTATATGTATCATATCATCATTCTGTTTTAAGATTAATTGAAGGATTTTCTTCGGCGGTCTTGCGGCTCATTATCACCACACAGGCAAGGATTACGAGCAAAACCGCCACTCCGGCAGCGACCGCCACGAGCCATATCGCACGAGGAGCCACCACAAACTGCCGCAGCCATATATCACCGACCCAACATGACACCCCCGCACCGACTATTACCGAAGGTACTGCTGTCCACATTATATCTGACGCAAGAAGCCGCACTATGTCGGAAGATTCCGCGCCGTTCACTTTGCGTATGGCTATCTCTTTGGCGCGCCGCTGTATCTCATCGCCTATGAAACCTATCAGTCCCATGAACGTGATGAATATCACCGCCACCGCCGCCATGAGTGTCGCGTTACGGAAAGTCCTGACTGAATCATAGGAGTCGGTGACAATCTTTTCGTAGCTTTCAAATTCATTGTCAACTCCCGGAAACGCCTCTTTCATATCCTCGCGCAGACGACGCAGATTTTCATCCAAGGGTGCTTTAAGTTTCAGCCACACATTATTTTTTGCCGATGTCGTGTAAACCAGCAGAAACGGCATAGGCTTTTCAAAAAAACCGTAGATATTGAAATCTTCAAGCACCCCGACAATCCTTACCGGCACCCCATATATGTCAAGCGACGGATGCTCTGTGAGCACGGTCTCTTCATTCCAGTGCATGCGCCGGATAAATTCCTGATTGATCATCACTTCGTCATATTTACGCGGCTCACGTCCTTGCACTGTATTCATACCCATAAATTGCGTATAGCCGGGAAGCGCCGTATCAAATCGGGTAGAAAACTCCGCGCCACCGTCACGGACAAACATTCCCGAGTAACCACGTATCGGGTCGGAATCTGATGAACTGTAAGCCTCCACATAAGGAAGATTGACAAAAAACGAGGCGTAAGCATCTTCGGCAACGGAATCCTGCGCCATGTTGCGCCCTATCACCAGCATCTCGGAATCATATCCCTTATCTTTGTTTATGACATAGTGGTACTGCACCATAATCTCACCGAGAAGCCCGGTTATAAAGGCGACACCGGCAAATTCGACGGCAAGCAGCGCCCTTTTCCAACTGCTCCGCTTCTCTGTAAACCGCCTGAACACCTGGGTGACCGGTATCCCGGCAAACATATTGCCGGGGAGTACTCCACCCACGGCGATGAACGTAAGCAGCACTATACCAACCACCCATAAGCGTTCCGGGGCAAACAAGTCGCTCACGGAAGCCCCGATAGTATCCTCAATCAGGTCTCTTAGATTGAACAGCAAGAGCGCGGTCACAATCATAGCCCCCGTCAAGACCAGAAGCGTCTCCCACATAAACATGGCAAACACGCTTCCTTGTCCGGCACCTATACATTTATGTACTCCGACAGCTTTGCTGCGGCGGCTCAGTGACGAGATGGAGATAAGTACATAGTTCAAGGTAGTGATGGCGAGCAACGCCACGGCAAGCACCGTCATGATGACAACCATATTACGTGCGTCATCCGACATCAAGTAGGTATCGGTAAGTTTTCGCGCCGTTATCCTCATCTTTATAGCATTTTCATCGGTAGGAGCATGACGGTCAACTACCTCCGCTATTTGCCGGTTAAACCGGTCAATATCAAGCTCACCGTCTTTCACCCTCACATATCCATGCCACGAGTCGCCGCCATGCCATGAATAATTATAACCGAAGCCTTCGCTCGCGTCACGCGACAATACTGTAGGCATAGATATCACAGCCTCGGGGCGCATACTGGAATTGGGCTTGATCGCACGATATACACCTTTAACGATAAGTGGTATGCGCCGGTCATAGCTGATTACCTTACCGACCGGATTCTCATCGCCAAACATTTTCCGTGCCAGACGGTCGCTGAGATACACCACATCGCGCATGGCGAGGTCTTTCTCCGGATTACCCTGAAGCACGGTGATGCCGAGTGTCTTAAAAAAGAGTGAATCAGCGGCAACAGAAGTGTCGTCAAACCGCCGTTCACCGTCGTAGAGCGCATAATTGTCCATCCATCCTCCAACCATAGTCGCCGACTCCACGACATCGGGTAACTCTTCATACAAGCCACCCCCAATCTTACCTATACAACTTTCACCGGGCGAACACCAGTAATCACTGAATTTCCACTCCATCCATAGTTGGTAGATGCGTTCATGCTCCGCAAAGCCGGTGTCGTAGCTGCGTTCATACGATATACGCGTGAACAGCAACAGACACATGGCAATACCTACGCCTATCGACACCATCTTTATGAGCGTCGTGACGCGGTCATGCACCAAGGTCTTGAACGAATAATAAATCTGTTTTCTCATAATGTGTTGATTTTGCATTATTGCTTGCCAATGATTATTTCATACATCGTGCCAAAACAGCAACGCCGCTGGTAATAAATACATTAGCTTTTCCCCATCGGCAAGCCATGTAAAAATTTTAGACAGACACTGTAAATAATTCTTACACGGCGCGCAATGCAATCTGCAATAATCATGGCTAATTTAACCATTATTTTCGTAGATTTGCCGTCATGAAGAAATTTAACACACTCCTCGTGGTCGACGATAACCGCGCCGTGCTGACCGCTATCTCCCTGTTGCTGCGCAACGACTTCGAGAAGGTGGTGACTCTGCCGTCGCCGGTGAGAATCGATGAAATCATGCAGAGCGAGAAAGTAGACTGCGTGTTGCTTGACATGAATTTCAATGCCGGACTTAACTCCGGCAATGAAGGGATGTTCCAGCTCAAGCGCATCAGGGAGAGGAATCCGAAAACACCGGTTATTCTCATAACAGCTTATGCCGACATCGAGCTTGCCGTAAGAGGCATCCAGGAAGGAGCCGCCGACTTCATCGTGAAGCCTTGGGAAAACAGTGTACTTGTTGACAAGGTACTGAAAGCATGCCGACGCTATCGTAACGGGCAGTCCAAAACGGCAAATGACGTACCCGACCGAATGTTATGGGGATTTTCGGAGGAGATGTGCCGGCTAAGAGAACTTGTGATAAAAGCAGCACCGACAGAGGCAAACATCCTGATCACTGGAGAAAACGGCACGGGCAAGGAGCTACTTGCACGCGAGATACATCAGCGGTCATGTCGCGCGTCAAAACGCTGTCTGCAGGTCGACATGGGTTCTGTCACAGAATCGCTCTTTGAAAGCGAGCTGTTCGGTCATGTAAAAGGCTCGTTCACCAATGCCATGACCGACCGCACCGGAAAAATCGAGGAGGCATCGGGCGGCACACTTTTCCTTGACGAGATAGGCAACCTGCCGATGCACCTGCAATCCAAACTCCTCACCGCGCTCCAAAGCCGCCGGATAGTGCGCGTGGGCAGCAACCGCCCCGTCCCTGTAGACATACGGCTGATATGCGCCACCAACCGCAATCTTGACGCAATGGTCGCGGATGGCACATTCCGTGAGGACCTTCTATACCGCATCAACACCATTCATCTTCATCTGCCGCCGTTGCGCGAGCGACGCGACGACATTCCGATACTTGCCATGCGGTTTATCAACCATTTTGCCGACATCTACAACCGCGATGTGAAAGGTATCTCTCCCGCCGCCGAACAGCTTTTATATAACTACTCCTGGCACGGAAACATCCGCGAGCTTCGCCATGTGATTGAGAAAGCAGTGATACTCAGCGACTCCGACATCCTTACACCCGATGTTTTCTCATCATTACAACGGGAAACCGTTCCGGTTCAATCACAACCGTCGACGCTCGAAGATATGGAACGGGTGATGATAGCCGAGGCGATACGTCTCTGCAACGGAAACCTGAGCGCAGCCTCGACGCGGCTCGGCATCACGCGTCAGACATTGTATAACAAAATGAAGCGTTACGGGCTATGACATGGCGATGGTTCAGCAGTCGTAAGCTGGAATTGCTCATTGAGGCGATTGAAAACGGCGACACCACCATACGATTCCCTGTCAGAGGGACAAAGAGCGTCAACGCAATGCTCAACCGCATCAACGCCATGCTCTCACGCATGAGGCGTGACGCCGCTGAGCGTGAGCGCTATTACGAACTGATTGTCGACAGCGTGGAGTCAGGGATAATGGTCGTGGATGCAAAGGGATATGTGGTGCGGTGCAACGACGCTGCATGTCGTCTTTTCGGTATGGAGACAGTGACTCACCTGAAAAGGCTGGCGGAATTTGAGGCATCCCTTCCCCAAAAGATACTTGAGGCAGCTCCAGGAGCCCGCTTCATATCTACCGGTGTGGCATCAGGGCGCAGCATGTCATTGTCGCTGCGCATTTCAAACATAACCCTGCGTGGCGAGACTCTCAAAATAGTGTCAATCACAAACATCGGCTCTGAACTTGACGATTGCGAAATCGACTCATGGCAAAGACTAACGCGGGTGATGACCCATGAAATCATGAATTTCGCGGCACCGATAAAATCGTTGAGCGAGACACTGCTGTCGCTTCCCGACAAAGATTCCGAAACCATACGCGCCGGATTGTCGACCATCAACGAGGCATCGGCACAACTGTCACGCTTCATATCATCCTACCGGCGGTTGTCGACAGTCGCCGTCCCGTCGCCTGAGCTTGTCGAAATCGAGCCGCTGCTCCGCCATCTCTCCACCCTCTCCTCAGGATTTGCAGAAAGCCGCAATGTAAAAATCAACGACAAAGTGACCCCATCTTCCCTGATTGCCTATTGTGACCGCGACATGACCACCGGAATCCTTGTCAATCTTGTGCGCAACGCCATAGAGGCATCCCCGGAGGGAGAAACGGTAACACTCGATGCCTCATCAGACACCGACGGCGCAGTCACAATCATGGTAATCAATCATGGTGAACAGATTCCGGAGGAGATACAACGGCAACTGTTTGTGCCGTTTTTCACGACAAAGAAATCGGGCAACGGCATAGGGCTTCCCTATAGCCGCACTCTTGCAAAGGCACAGGGCGCGACACTGCGACTTCTCCCCTACACCACCCAAACATCTCCCACGGTGTTCGCGCTTACTTTTTCCTGAGCGTTCAGCGGTCACGGAGCGGATAGCGGCTCGGACGGAAGAGCAAACGCAGCGATGTGGGATAAGAGAAGTATGCCCAGACCCAGTTGGTGAGCACAACGAGCTTGTTGCGCATACCGAGCAGCGATATCAGATGGATGAACATCCACACAAACCATGCGACAAAACCGGTCAAATGCAGATGCTTCAGGTCGGCGACTGCACGATTGCGCCCGATTGTCGCCATCGAACCTTTGTCCTTATACTCAAACGGCTTCTTCATCGCGCCCGAATTGAGATTTTTCGCGAGATTACGCGCCTGCTGTATCGCTACCTGCGCAAGCTGCGGACATCCGCGCGGATAACTGTCGTCGCAATACAAGGCGATGTCGCCCAAGGCAAAAATGTCGTCGTGACCTTTGACCCGGTTATAGGCATCCACCATGATACGGTTGCCCGGACCGCGCTCTATGGTGCCGTTTTCGACTGAAACGGATTCTCCGGTGACACCTGCCGTCCATATAACCATTCCGGAATAGAGTGTCGAGCCGTCGGTGAATGTCACCACATTGTCATCATACGACTTCATGGACTGATTCAGCATCACATTAACCGACAGCTCTTTCAGATATTTCAACGCCGAACCCGAAGCGGTCTCGCTCATGGTGCGCAACAGTCTGTCAGAGCCTTCGACAAGCGTTATCACAAGTTGCTCCGGAGGAATAGACTTGTATTCTCGCCGAAGGATGTAACGCTTCATCTCCCCTAAAGCGCCCGCGACCTCCACACCGGTAGGACCGCCCCCTATAACGGTAAAACTCAACAATTTTTTCCGTGCCTCATCATCGCGGCATATACTTGCCCGTTCAAGACGGTCTAGTATCTCGTTGCGGCAACGTATCGCTTCTCCGGTGCTCTTGATTGTGAACACGCGCTTATAGATATCGGGGATATTGAAAAAGTTGTTGGTAGTGCCGGTCGCTATCACGAGCAGGTCGTAATGCAACGTCTCATACTGCGTCACCACCTTTTTATCTATAACATCGATTGACTTGACCTCACCTATGTGGTAACATGGCGGAGGCGTCATCTTGCGCATCTCACGCCTGAACGGGAACGAAATGCTTGCAGGCTCCAATCCGGATGCCGCCACCTGATAAAAAAGCGGGGGAAAACTATGATAATTGTTCCGGTCGACAAGAATGACATCGTAACGCTTCCTGTCGAGTTTTTTCACGAAATTAATACCGGCAAATCCGCCGCCTATCACCACAACCTTCTCTTTAGAGTCCATCGTATATGTTATTTTTTTCAAAATTTCCCGATAATAAATTTTAATGACGTAACTTTACATCAATATTATATGCAACATGTCACGCATCATGAAACATCTGAAATATATACTATTTTTCATCATATTATGTTCATTCGGGATGACACCCGTAAAAGCCCAGGTCAACACTGACCAGGTGCTCCGCATAGGTCAAAATTCGCTCTATCTTGAAGACTATGTACTCTCGATTCAATATTTCAATCAGGTCATAGCGGCAAAACCATATCTCGCGCAGCCCTATTTTTTCAGGGCGATAGCCAAACTCAGTCTCGACGACTACCGGGGCGCGGAGGAAGACGCTTCCATGGCGATACAGAAAAATCCCTTTATCACCAACGCATACGAAGTGAGAGGTGTCGCGCGCCAGAATCTCGGACGACACCGTGAGGCGATAGCCGATTATGAGAAAGCGCTCGAACAGCTTCCCGAAAACCGCGGAATACTTTTCAACAAAGCTCTTGCCGAGGAAGAGGTCGAGGACTACGAGGCAGCCGAAAAGACCTTTGCCACACTGCTTAAAGCCTATCCACGCTTTGACAACGGCTACATCGGCAGGGCAAAACTCCGGCTCGCCACAGGTGACACCATCGCAGCCCTGGATGACATCAACCATGCTCTCGAACTCAACAAAAACGCGACAAACGCATACGTAATGCGCGCCGACATAGCCATATCGTCATCTAAAGATTTCGCCAAGGCACTCGCCGACATGGATGAGGCAATAAAGCTGCAGCCGCAGTTTGCGGGATATTTCATCAACAGGGCGTTTCTCAGATATAATCTTGACGACTATTTCGGGGCGATGGCTGACTATGACTACGCAATCCAGCTTGAACCGCTGAACGCTACTGCGCTTTTCAACCGCGGACTGCTTCGCGCCGAGGTGCATGACAACAACAAGGCTATCGATGATTTCTCAAAAGTGATAAGTCTTGACCCCAATAATTACCATGCCCTTTACAACCGTGCGTTGCTCTACAAGGACATCGCCGACTACAAAAGTTCGGTAGCCGACCTTGACAAGGTAATCGAGGCATTCCCGACATTTTCCGGAGCCTATTTCGTAAGGTCGGAGGACCTCCGCCTAATGGGTGAGACGGCAAGAGCCGAGCGTGATTACCGGAAGTCGCTCGCCCTGTCAAAGCAGCCGGTGGAAAACAATGAAGAAAATGTAGCGACAGGAGAAGACCGACAGGAAACACAGGAGGATGTGGCAAACCGCTTCACATCGCTGCTCACCATCGCCAACAACGCCCAAGTCAAGGAAGAATACAATACCGCCGGTATCAAGGGACGCGTACAGGACCAGAACGTGATAATCGAAATCGAGCCATACTTCACGCCCTCCTACTATGTCACCACAACCGAGATAAAAGAGGTGCCCTATTATATAAAGGAAATTGATGATATCAACGCCACCCGTATGCTCCGCTTCGTAGTGATGGTCACCAATCACGAGCCGCAACTCAACGATGAAGAGGCGATAGCGCGTCATTTCAGTTCAATCGAATATTACAATTCCTACATCGCCACCCACGAGCCGCGCGCAATCGACTATTTCGGCAGGGCGATGGACTATTACACCCTCCGCAATTATCAGGCGGCGATAGCCGACCTTAACAAGGCGGTGGAACTCGCACCCGACTTCACCCTTGCATATTTCCTTCGCGCCAATGCACGGCTCAAAAACGCCGATGTCACTGCGATTGGCGACAATAACAATACAGAGGACAGCCGTCTTCGTATGCAGACCGCAAAAATGGTAACCGCCGAGGTGATGGACGACATAAACAAGGTAATCGAGCTGTCGCCGCGTATGCCGTTTGCCCATTACAACAAGGGCAATCTGCTTGTGTCAAACGGAGACCTCACATCGGCAATCAGCGCCTACTCAAAGGCTATCGAGCTGAAGCCGGAGTTTGGCGAAGCATATTATAACCGTGGTTACCTCTACCTGAAATTAGGTAACCGTGAGGCTGGAATCGCCGACCTCAGCAAGGCGGGCGAACTTGGCATCGTACCAAGTTACAATCTTCTCAAACGAATGACGCGATAATACAGAATTAATTATTATCTTTGTCACAACACTAACCAAATCTACCAAGTAATGACACCTGAAGACGCAAAAACACTTGAGCAAAGGGGTATCACACCCGAAATTTTCAATGCACAGATAGAACGATTCGAGACAGGATTCCCGTACCTGCGCATACTTGATTCCGCCCGCATAGGGGCAGGTATCACCAGCCTTGACGACAAAGGAAGGGAAGAAGCAGTGGCACGTTGGGACAAATTTCTTGCCGACGGCGGCGAAGTATATAAATTTGTGCCGGCATCGGGAGCTGCATCGCGCATGTTCAAAGCTCTCTTCGAGTTTCTTGACGGCGAGGCAAATGAGCCGGCAGAAGGCAGCGCGCCGGCAAAGTTCATCGCCGACCTTGAACACTTTGCATTCTATCCCGAATTAAACGAAGTGGCAAAGAAACTTTATAACGCCGACCTTGACACCCTCAAAGCCGACCGCCGTTACAAGGATATCGTAGCCGCACTTCTCGGCAAGAACGGGCTTAACTACGGAAATCTCCCGAAGGGTCTTCTCGAATTTCACGCTTATCCGGAAGGAGCGCGCACACCGCTTGAAGAGCACCTTGTGGAAGGCGCACAGACAGCAGCCAACAGCAAAGGCATCGTGAACCTCCATTTCACGGTATCGCCCGAGCATCGCGCGCTTTTCGAGAAAAAAATCGCGGATAGTGTACCGGCCTTCGAGAAGCGTTTCAACGTGAAATATAACATAAGCCTGTCGGAACAGAAAAAATCCACCGACACTGTTGCGGTGAATCCCGACAACACCCCGTTCCGCGACAACGGTAACCTGTTGTTCCGTCCCGGTGGTCACGGCGCACTTATCGAAAATCTCAATGACATTGATTCAGCAGTCATCTTCATAAAGAATATCGACAATGTGGTACCCGACTCCAAGAGAGGCGCCACCATTGACTACAAGAAGGTCATTGCCGGTTATCTGATGGAAGTGCAGGATAAGGTAAAGGCTTATCTTGAAATGATAAACACCGGAAAGTACACCATTGAGGATGTAAGGGAGATGATAGCTTTCATGCACGACACGCTTAACATACGCGATGAAAAGATGAAATCGCTCGAAGACGCCGACCTCGTGCTTTATATCAAGGATAAGCTCAACCGACCCATAAGAGTGTGCGGAATGGTGCGCAACGAAGGCGAACCCGGCGGCGGTCCGTATATTACCTACAATCCCGACGGATCTACCTCACCCCAGATTCTTGAAAGCACCCAAATTGATCCTGCGAACGAATCATATAAGGAGATGGTAGGAAAAGCTACCCATTTCAATCCGGTTGACCTCGTATGTTACGTAAAGGATGTCAACGGCAAGAAATTTGACCTTCCGCGCTACGTAGACCCCGACACCGGCTTCATCTCGTCAAAGTCAAAGAACGGCAAGGAACTCCGTGCCCTGGAACTTCCCGGACTCTGGAACGGTGCCATGAGCGACTGGAACACAGTGTTTGTCGAAGTGCCTATCGCCACATTCAATCCGGTTAAGACCGTCAACGACCTTCTCCGCGACGCGCATCAGGGATAAGCGGCATCACGGCGAAACATAATCAATCGCGCACTTGTTATAGCAGTGTATGAAAAAGAAAGACGCTGTTTTAAAACTTTGGCGCGAATGTTTCGACGATTCCGACCAATATGTCGATATGTTTTTCTCGGAAGTGTATCGCGATGACGACGCGTTACTACTTGAGCAAGACAATCGCCCGATCAGTTCTATGTTATTACAGCGTTACGCCATGAACTTTCATGGCGTAACGGTTTCTGTAAGCTACGTATGTGGTGCTGCAACTACCCGTAAGTCACGCGACCAGGGATGTATGTCGACATTGATGAGGGAGGCGCTTCGTTGCTCTTACGACAGAGGCGACATGCTGTGCACCCTTATCCCCGCAAATGACTGGCTTTATCATTATTACGGGCATTTCTGCTTCTCACCGGTATTTTATGTGGATATCGAGCGTTACACCTCGGCACATACATTCCGGCATGAAGGTGTCTATACACTGTATGAAGCACTTGACACGCCGGAAGCATACAGCTTTTTCCGCGAGATGATGGAGCGCCGTAAATGTACCGTGCAGCACACCGAGGAACAATACCACCAGATATTGATGGACAACTCAGCTGATGCCGGCATAGTCACTGCAATAGCCGACTGCGACAGTCATCCGGTTGCTATGGCATTCGCTGTCCCCGTCGACGGAGAGGCAGTGGTCAAAGATGTACTATCAATTGACGAGGATGCACGTAGCGCGGTGCTTGAGGAGGTACACAAGGAGTTTGCCGACATGCCGGTTACGGTTTACGGGTATTACAAAAGTGCCGACGGCGAACTGCGTCAACGCGGAATGGCGCGTATTGTGAACGCTTCGCAATGCCTCTCGATTATAGCACAGGCATATCCCAAGATGAAGCTTGCACTGCGGCTGACCGACCCCGTGATAACGGAGAACAACGGAATATTCCTATTGTCGGAAGGTGAATGCCGGAAGGTTGACAATCATGAAGGAAAACTCGACTACGACATCGACATAGAAGTGCTCACTTCTATTGTTTTCGGAAACGATGTAACCCGACATATCCTCGATTTTCCAGCGGTGAGACCATTTATAAGTCTTATGCTTGATTAATTCCGCTTTTGCAGAGCGAAAGCGGAAGTTTAAGAGGTGATTAGTTTAAAAGTTTAGGGTTTAAGGTTTAGAGATTACTCATTATAATTTAACCTTCATCCATCGAAGCTTCAGACCTATTGACCGCCCGCTAAACCATAACCCATAACCCATAACCCATAACCCAATAACCTCCTAACCTGTTAACCCTTTAACCCTTGAGTGAGCGCCAGCTCACTCAAATTAAAAACGATATGAAAAAGTTAATTATGTGTGCGGCAGCAGCCGCAATCGCAGCAATGTCATTCGCCATGTCGGCACAGGACACTGCAAAAGTAAAAGAGATAAACGAAACCGATTTTATCGAAAATGTATTCAACTACAGAAACGACTCTACCGATATCACACTATCGCGCCCTGCTGTGGTGGATTTCTGGGCACCCTGGTGTGCGCCTTGCCTGCGTCTCGCCCCGGTAATTGAGGAACTTGCCTCAAAGTATGGCGATAAGGTGGATTTCTATAAAATGAATATTGATGATAATCAGCAAGTGGCACAAGACCTTCGCATATCCTCGATACCCCTCGTGGTATTCTTCCCTGCAGGAAGCCATCCTTTCAAAGGTGCTGTGGGGGTACAGCCGACAGAGGTCTATGAAAATGCCATAAAGGAGATGATCGCACAGCAGGAAGCGGATTCTTCGGCACAATAACCTCAAGTATCAATCACGGAGACAACGGTGGAGAAGGTTGACAAACTGGTAATTTTTCAACCCCCATTTCGGATAAATCAGCAACTCCTCCGGTGACTGGCTTGTAAAGCGTTCGATGGCGATATCCGGATTGATACGCCTTACAATTTTTGCACACAAATCTATATATTCCTCGACCGTCATCCGCGGCACATCGTATAAGCCCTTCTCAATATCGCGGGCGAGACGTGTGCCGCGTATTATTTGCAACTGATGAAACTTAACGGTGTCAACAGGAAGCCGCGAGAGCGCATCGACCGATTGAAGCATCATGTCGACCGTCTCACCGGGCAACCCCATTATAAAATGCAACCCGACATGGATGCCCCGCGCCACTGTGCGCGTCACGGCATCGACCGTCTGTTCCCAGGTATGACAGCGGTTTATAAGTGCCAGAGTGGAATTGTGGCTCGTCTCGGCACCGTATTCAACCAGTACGAAACAACGCCTGCTTAACGATTCAAGATAATCAAGAAGCACGTCAGGCATACAGTCGGGGCGCGTCCCGATTATAAGCCCGACAACCCCGTCGACGGCGAGCGCTTCCTCATACAGGGCGCGCAAACGCTCCACATCGCCATAAGTATTAGTATAAGCCTGAAAATAGGCAAGATAACGCATCTCTGGATATTTACGGGCAAAAAAACGCTTCCCCTCCTCAAGCTGCTGGGTCACGGTAAGTGTCGGGGCACAGTATGACGGATTGAATGTCTGGTTGTTGCAATACGTACAGCCACCCGTGCCGACCGTGCCGTCACGGTTAGGACAGGTGAAACCTGCGTTTATTGATATTTTCTGAATCTTTCCCGAAAAATGTTCGGCGAGGAAATCGCTGAAGTCACGATACGGTTTTGCCATCGCAGCTATACTACATGTGTACTGTCTTGTTCATGAGCCACGCGTCAAGAATCACCATTGCCGCCATTGCCTCAACCACCGGTACCGCACGGGGAAGCACACACGGGTCATGACGACCACGCGCTTTGAGCACGGTATCGCGACCGGCATCGTCTACCGTAGCGACTTCTTTCAAAAGTGTGGCTACAGGCTTGAATGCCACCTTGAAATATATGTCCTCGCCATTGGAGATGCCTCCTTGTATGCCTCCGGAATGATTGGTAAGGGTATGTATCTTTCCTCCTTCAGCCGAAAAGATGTCAATCATCTCGCTTCCACGCCGACACACACCGTCAAAGCCCATACCATATTCAAATCCCTTTGCGGCATTAATCGACAGCATTGCCGCCCCGAGACGCGCATGGAGCTTGCCGAAAGCCGGCGAACCGAGACCGGCTGGCACTCCCTTTATCACGCAAGTAATCGTACCGCCTATTGTGTCGCCATCCTTTTTCACGGCAGCCACAAGGCTTTCCATCGCCGCCGCTTTTTCCACATCGGGGCAACGCACAGGATTGGTCTCAATCAGCGAGGAATCGTATAAAGTGTAATCATCATCAAGAGCGATGTCACCGACACGCGACGTGTAGGCATACACACTTATGCCTACTGTCGCGAGAGCCTGCATGGCAAAAGCGCCGCCGACCACACGCGAAATCGTCTCGCGCGCCGATGAACGACCACCGCCGCGATGGTCACGCAGACCATATTTTGCGGTATAGGTATAATCGGCATGAGAGGGGCGGAATGTGTGACGGATATTCTCATAGTCACTTGAATGTTGGTCGGCATTCTCGACCATGAAACCGATAGGAGTGCCGGTCGAGCGTCCTTCAAAAACGCCGCTGAGTATCTTCACACGATCTTTCTCGTCACGCGCCGTCACAATAGCCGACTGACCGGGACGACGACGGTCAAGCTGACGCTGCACCTCGTCAAGGTCGATTTCCACTCCTGCCGGCATTCCGTCAATAACGCCGCCGACAGCCATTCCATGTGACTCACCGAATGTGGTAAGCCGGTATATGTCCCCAAAACTATTCATCTTTCTTACTTTCCATCGGTACGGCAATATCGGCTACGGTGGCGCGCACATAGCCCATGAGGTCGGCAGGCGCAATCTTGAATTGCAAGCCCCGCACACCTGCGCTAACATATATCACATCGAAATCGGTAGCTGTCGAGTGGAAAAATGTAGGGAAGCTCTTTTTCATTCCAATAGGCGAGCAGCCACCGCGTATATAGCCGGTCAAAGGCAAAAGCTCTTTCATCGGAATCATCTCGGCTTTCTTCGCCCCGGCAGCCTTCGCAGCCGCCTTCAGGTCGACCTCCATGTTGCCGGGAATCACACACACGAAATATCCGCATTTGTCACCATGCAGCACAAGCGTCTTGAAAACCTGGTTTATATCTTCACCAAGCTCTTCAGCCACATGGTCGGCGGCAAGATTATTCTCATCAACAGCGTATGGCACAAGCTCGTAAGCAATCTTTGCCTTATCGAGCAGTCGCGCCGCATTAGTCTTGTTTATACCACTCATAATTGACAAAGGTAACTATTTTACCATATAAAAAAAAGCATCCATGCCCAAATTTGAGCATGGATGCCATATTCATTCAATATCCTTTGGCTTAGAATGTATAACCGAGCGATACTTTCACGTTGGTTGTGTTAACTTTCGGCTTTGAATTGTAACCGTCCTCCTTGAAATTATGACTATAGGCGGGAATAAAGTCAGTACCAACCTGAACACCGAGATAATATCTCTCATAGTTCAAGCCTACACCGACCTGCCATCCCATCTGGAAACGATTCCAGGTATAATCTTTCCCATCCATAGCATCCTGACCGTCATCAAACACGCTAACCCATTTGCTAGTCTCGTTATATTCGGGATCCTCCAAATCCTCATATTCGGTCTTATATCTCTCAGAGAAATGAAGCTTGAAATTGATACCAACATAGGGGTCGATTGATACGCCATCAGTGATGTTGAAACGATAAACAAAATTTACCGGCACCTGAAGATTTATATTTTGGAATTTAAGTGTCTCCTTCTCTCCGTAACCTTCATCCGAATGAGACCCGAAAAGAAAATCGATATTTGCACCTGCCTCAACAAACATATTGTTTGCCACTCCGAAACCGTGAGTATAGTTAAGACCGAAACCGTTAGTACCAAGAGTCTCGCTCTTGTTTGTATCAAATACATCGTAGTCTTTGTTAAAAGAAAGACCGGTGTAATCATAAGACAAGGCTACGCGGTTATAGTCCTGTGCATTTGCCACAGATACGCTTGCTGCGATAAGGGCGGCAGCAAAAATCATCTTTTTCATAATGTTAAATGATTTAGTTTAATTATACAGTATAAATACTAAAAATGCCAAAATAGGTTTAAATATGCCGCAAAATTACAAATTTTATACTCCCGTCACGCCCCATACGAGTTAATAAAAGTTAACCATAATTATTCTGTTAACCTAACTTTTCAGCGATTCAAATAACATGATTACAAGCAGATTGTAGGGATGCTCCGTGGAGCAACCACCGATTTTAGGGTTCATTAACCTTGTTTTCGGATGCACCATGGTGCATCCCTACCCTTATAATTAGGCACTAATATCGACAATATCTGTTGAATAGTTGTTGCTTCATAACGATTCGAGCAACCCAAAAAACATAAAAAGGACTATGCCAAAAATTTGACATAGCCCTTATAAGTTACGCTTTAAGCAGAATTTTCAGTTAGAATGTATAATAGAATCCAAATGTAAGGTTGTTACCGCTTAAACGGAGCCCCCAGCCTTCATCAGCACCACCATCCTTAGCAGCATGGTTAGCGCCTTGATATCCGAGCATACCTACATGAGCCACAACACTGCACTTTTCAGAAAGTGCCACGGAAATACCGGGCTTTAAACCGATTTCCCATGTTACGGCAGCCTTGCCATTCTCTCCATCGTAGCTTGTACGACCGACTCCGACACCGGCTGTACCGTCAACAAACAGGCTTACTATGCCACTCTTGAAGAAAGAATAACGATAGTACGGCTCTATCTGGAATAAATTTGTAGTCACTTTTGAGCTATCATGATAATACGACCATCCGATAGTAGTACCGATTGCCGTCTTATCACTCAGATTATAACCAATCTCGGGGAGTATCCCCATAGTTGTAACGTGATCAGTGCCATTACGCCATGCACCGATAGATCCACCCACATAAATGTCCTGTGCAGCAGCACCGAGAGATACGATTGCTGCAATAGCAAATGCAATAATCTTTTTCATCTAAATTGAATTTTAGTTATTAAAATCACAGTTTCAGTATCTATTAACTGATTTATAAAAACTAACAAAGAAATATTCACTTTGTTTATACATCCAGCCTAATTTATTGATTAGAGCCACATTATCCCAGAAGACATGTTGAAGGCAACCCCATAGACAAAACATCTCGTCACATTTTTAGATAATAAATGTTAATTACGGAAATTTTTCTGCAAATAATTTTGGTGAATAAAATTTAAGGAGTAACTTTGTATCAGTTTTTCATGGTATTAGATTTAAGGTAAAAAGATTATTCGTCGTGACGACGAGTAATTTTTTTTTGCCGTTAACTTAAAATCAAGATTATGGCAACAGAAAAAGATACATTCACATATATGACACTATCCAACGGCTTGCGTCTGGTACACCGCCATTCAGCCACCCAAGCCGAATATTGCGGACTCGCCGTAAAAGCGGGAAGCCGTAATGAAACACCTGACACATACGGTATAGCTCATTTTGTCGAACACACCATATTCAAAGGCACCGACCGCCGGCATTCATGGCACATAATCAACCGCATGGAGGCTGTTGGCGGGGAACTGAATGCCTACACCTCCGAAGAGGTGACAATGATATATTCGGCATTTCCAAAGGGCAACCTGTCGCGCGCAATCGAACTGATTGCAGATCTGGTGTCATGCTCCCGCTTTCCGGAGCGCGAAATCGACAAGGAGCGTGAAGTGGTGATGGATGAAATATCATCGTATCTCGACACTCCGTCAGACGCCATATTCGACGACTTCAACGACATGATATTTGCAGGCTCATCGCTGGGGCATAACATACTTGGAAACACCGAGACAATATCATCGTTCACGCCTGATACCTGCCGCAAATTTCTTGATACATATTACACGCCCGGCAATATGGTACTGTTCTATCTCGGGCCGACTGCGCCTTCACGTTTCTACACGGCAGCTGACCGCTATTTCGGGCATCTGCATTACACCACCGGCGTTACCGCTCTACCGGTTCCGGCGGTCAATGCTCCGTTTGACGAGACACGGTGTATCAACACCCATCAGAGCCACACGGTGATTGGCGCACGTATCCCCGGATTGTTTGAAGACAAGAAGCGTGTGTTCGGATTACTGACCAACATGCTCGGCGGACCATGCATGAACTCGCTTTTCAATGTGGAGCTCCGCGAGCGTCACGGATATGTCTACACTGTCGATGCATACACGTCATTGTTTACCGACTGCGGGCTCTTCACGGTATATTTCGGCTGCGACGACGAGCACACAAAGCCATGCCGACAAATTATATTCGACATCATAGACCGCCTTGCAAACTCTCCCATAAACAAGCGCACACTCGATGCGGCTAAAAAACAATATCTCGGTCAGTCGCTTGTCGCAGGCGAAAACCGCGAACAATTTGCCCTCTCCATCGGAAGAAGTACCCTGTTTAACGGCAAAATCATCCCCTCTAAGGAGATAAGGGAACGCATCAACAGTATAACCCCGGAAGAACTACAGACCGCAGCGCAGCAGATTTCCAAAGAGAAGTGCTCGATTCTTACTTTCAGCCAATAATCTGTTCCAAATGTCGCGAAGGTGATGGTAATTGCTCATTTTTGCTTAACTTCGCGCAAAATAACGTAAGATTACCACAAAGATGAAAATCGGAAACATTGATTTAGGCGAACGTCCCGTGATGCTTGCACCGATGGAAGATGTCACCGACCACTCTTTCAGGCTTATCTGCAAAGAGCAGGGAGCCGACATGGTATATACGGAATTTGTATCGGCAGACGCCCTCATCCGCAATATCAGCGCCACAACCCGAAAACTGCACATAAATCCGGCGGAGCGCCCGACGGCGATACAGATTTACGGGCGCGAAATAGAGCCGATGGTGGAAGCGGCAAAAATAGTGGAGGAAGCGCGACCCGACATACTTGACATCAATTTCGGGTGTCCGGTAAAAAAGGTTGCAGGTAAAGGAGCCGGAGCCGGGATGCTCCGTGATATCCCCAAGATGCTCGCCATCACTTCAGCAGTGGTCAGGGCGGTCAATATTCCTGTCACGGTAAAGACGCGCCTTGGATGGGACCACGAATCAAAAATCATAGTTGAACTTGCCGAGCAGCTTCAGGACTGCGGCATTCAGGCTCTGACAGTACACGGTCGTACACGCTCGCAAATGTACACCGGTGAAGCAGACTGGGAGATGATAGCCCGCGTGAAAGAGAACCCGCGGCTTACCATACCGCTGATAGGCAACGGCGACATCACCACCCCTGCCAAGGCTGAGGAAGCGTTTACCCGCTACGGAGTAGACGGCGTGATGGTGGGAAGGGCTTCAATCGGCGCGCCGTGGATATTCCACGACATCAAAAGCCGACTCACGGGCAAAACCGACGAACAGCTTTCAATAGGAGCGAAATTCGCCCTGCTGCGGCGCCAGATTGCGGAAAGTATCGAAAACATTGATGAATACCGCGGCATACTGCACATACGCCGTCATCTTGCCGCATCACCGCTATTCAAAGGCATCCCCCACTTCAGGGACACCCGTATAGCCATGCTCCGTGCATCAACCCACAGTGAACTCAACGACATCCTCGACCGTATAGAATATGACATACTGCCGGCTCTAAGCAGTGAAGAAACATACTTGAACGAAAACTAAGAATAAAAGACATGATTAGACGACTTCTGGCATCAGCCATCATCACCTTGCTTGGCGTAGGGGTCTCGACAGCAGCCGACGACCTGCGCAAATATGAACTCGATGTAAAAGACTTCAACGAGCTTATAGTAATCGAGGGTCTACGCGTCGATTACCGATGCAATCCAGATTCAGCAGGCTATGTAAGTTTCGTCACGACACCTGACATAGCGTCGGTGCTTATGTTTACCAACAACAAGAGCAAACTTGAGATGCAAATAGCCACCGACGGCATCGATTATGACAACCTGCCGCTGATAAATGTATATTCGCGTTTCCTCAGCAAGGTGGAAAACAGCGGCGACTCCCTAGTGAGAGTGTTGTCGCTCAATCCTACCCCGAATTTCAAGGCGCGTGTGATAGGCAACGGCTCTCTTTCAGTTCACGGCATTGACACCACCAATCTTGACGGCTCGCTTGAGACCGGCAACGGTTCGCTGACACTAAACGGCAAAGCTGCCAAAGCAAAATATAGCCTCGTAGGCACAGGCTCCATCCAGGCTGACGAGCTTGAAGCTGATGAGGTGAAATGCTCCCTACTCGGAACCGGTTTCATCGGATGCTATCCGGTAAACTTCCTGAACGTAGTGGGTGCAAGCGGAAAGGTCTACCACAAAGGCAATCCCAAAATCAAAAACAGGTCGATAGGAGTAAAAATCATTGCCATAGATGAAAACTCCGTAGAAAAGAAATAATTGTCTGTAAGCAATAAAACAACAATGGGCAGTGTCGCGCGCGACACTGCCCATTGTCATATAGAATAGTTGTTATCAGCCTATTGTGATACCGGAGAAACCCATGAACGCAAGCGCAAGCAGACCGGCACACAGAAGTGCGACAGGTACTCCACGCATAGGTCCGGGCACCTCAACCATGGTGAGTTTTTCACGGATACCTGCGAAAATCACAAGTGCAAGCGTAAAGCCCACAGCTGTGGCAACCGCATAGGTAAGCGATTCACCGAGATTGAATCCTTTCTGAATTACAAGGATAGCCACGCCCAGAACGGCGCAGTTGGTGGTAATCAAAGGAAGAAACACGCCCAAAGCCTGATATAGCGCAGGGGCGATTTTCTTCAATATAATCTCCAGCATCTGCACGAGCGCGGCAATCACGAGGATAAACACGATGGTCTGCATATACGCCAGCCCGAGCGGGTCAAGCACATAAATCTGAAGCAGCCATGTGACAAGAGTGGCAAGGAGCATCACAAACGTAACAGCCGCTCCCATACCCGTTGCGGAAGATAGCTTCTTGGAAACGCCAAGGAACGGACAGATACCAAGGAACTGTGCGAAGACAATATTATTGACAAATATTGCCGTGACGATAATTGAAAGATATGTGAGCATGATTACGAACGATTACGGATATAGTTAAACAAAGCCACGAGGAAGCCGAGGGCGATAAACGCTCCGGGGGCAAGCACGAACACGAGTGAGCCGTAAGTCTCGGGGTAAACCTGAGCGCCAAACACGCATCCTGCACCAAGAATCTCACGCACCGCGCCAAGTAGAGTAAGAGCAACGGTAAATCCGAGACCGATACCAATACCGTCAAACGCCGAGTCAATAACCGAATGACGCGAAGCGTATGCCTCGGCACGACCGAGCACGATACAGTTAACCACGATAAGCGGGATAAACAATCCGAGACTTGCATTCAGTTCCGGAAGGTAAGCCTGCATCATCATCTGGAGGAGGGTCACGAAAGTAGCGATGACAACGATAAACGCCGGGATACGCACTTTATCAGGCACAAGGCTCTTAATAGCCGATATAACTATATTGGAGCAGATAAGCACACCCATTGTCGCAAGTCCCATCGACATACCGTTCATAGCCGAACCGGTAGTACCGAGAGTAGGACACATACCGAGCAGCAGGACAAATGTAGGATTTTCAACTACAAGTCCATTATATATGATACGAAGTTTATTCATTGCTGTGGTCATTTTTATAAGTCACAAACGCCTGATAACAATCACGAAGAGCCGACAGGAACGCGCGGGAGCTGATAGTGGCTGCGGTAATTGCGTCAATCGCTCCGCCATCTTTTGCCACGGTCATATTTACCTGCGCGGGATCCTTGTCAATCACGCTGCGGTTGCCCTCTTCCATGCGGAACCATTCGTTCATCTTTGCTCCGAGACCCGGAGTCTCGGCATGGGAAAGCACCTGATATCCGTGTACGACACCTGCGGCATCAAACCCGTACATCACCTTCACCTCACCGGAGAAACCGTTGAGAGTATAACCCTCGACAGCGGCACCGACAAACTTGTCGCCCTCATAAGCGGGATAGATGATAAACGGCGCGTTACCGTCGCCCATCACGTTAAGCTCGACAGCCTTTGCAAGGGGGTCGTTGTCAAACGGAGGCAACACATCTTTTATAGCATCGACACGTGTCTGCTTCGCAGCGGCAGCGATAGGCTCTGCCGTCACGCTGTTTGCCCACGCGAGGAGCGCCGAGGCTATGATTGTAATTACGCCCAGCGAAATTATCATGTTGGGCAGTGTGGAAGCGAGTTTTTTCATTTCTTACTCCTTTCTCCGAACTTACGCGGCTTAATGTAACGGTCAATCAGAGGCACGACACTATTGGCAAGCAGGATGGCGAAAGACACGCCTTCCGGATAAGCACCCCATTTACGTATTACTATAGTGATTACACCAATGAGTACACCGAACACAATCATACCCTTATGGGACATAGGCGAAGTCACATAGTCGGTAGCCATGAAGCATGCGCCGAGGATAAGGCCTCCCGAAAGAAGCTCGACAGCGACATTGTCGCCGAGACAGAGGGTAAACAGGGCAACCGTTCCGAGGACCGCCACGGGAATATGCCAGGTAATCACCTTCACGCAGAGCAGATAGATGAATCCGATAAGAAGAGCTATCGCGGCAACCTCACCAAGTGAACCACCCATATAACCTATCGCCTGATTTGCAAGGTTTACATCGGCAGCATGAATCTCGCCAAGCTTGAGCAGACCGAGAGTAGTGGCGCCGGTAGTGGCATCGGTATAATTCCATGCGTTTTCCAGCGGCACAGGCCATGAAGTCATCTGCACCGGGAAAGAGATGAGAAGGAACACACGACCTACGAGAGCCGGATTCCAGATATTGCAACCAAGACCGCCAAACGCCATCTTGCCGATACCGATAGCGACCACGCAACCGATAAGCACAATCCACACGGGAAGATTGGAAGGAAGGTTGAATGCAAGGAGCAGACCGGTAAGGATGGCGGAACCGTTGGCGAGAGTCGCATCGGGATTACCGAACATCCACCGGTTTACGACGTACTCGGTAGCCATACATCCGAGCAACGCGGTAACTGTCACGATAAGAGCGCCCACCCCGAAGAAATAAATCGAGCAGGCAAGCGCGGGAAGCAGCGCTATTATGACGTGCCACATACAAGTCGACACCGTTCTGCCGGTGTGGACATGGGGCGACGCCGAAACTGTTAACATTGGGCTCATTTTTCCATTGTTTATTTTTGCTGGCGCGCACGGATAATGCCGCCGACAGTAGTTTTACCAAGTCTAATAAAATCAAGAATCGGGCGCGTCGACGGACAGATGAAGCTGCAGCAGCCACACTCGATGCAGTTCATCACCTTAGCCTCTTCAACCTCCTCCCAACGCCCGAGGCGCGACAGGGTGCTGATAAGATAGGGTTCAAGCCCCATCGGACATGCGCTGACACATGACGCGCAACGGATACAAGGCTCTACCCTTCGGCGCACAGCCTCCTTTTCGGGGAGCATGAGTATGCCGGATGTACCCTTTACTGTGGGAGCGTCAATCTGCACAACACTCTTACCCATCATCGGGCCGCCAAGGATAATCTTGCCGGTGTCGGCGGGTACACCGCCCGCCACATCAATAAGCTCTTTCAGGTTAGTACCTATGGCGGCAAGATAGTTACCCGGCTTCGCAACGGAAGGACCGGTTATGGTCACGACACGGTCAATAAGAGGCTTTCCGAACTTCACCGCCTCATAGACAGCATAGGCAGTGGCGACATTCTGTACAATCGCGCCGGTCGCGATCGGGAGCGCGCCCGAAGGCACTTCCTTGCCTATGGTAGCATCGATAAGCTGCTTTTCACCGCCCTGCGGATATTTCACTTTAAGCCCCATCACCTCGATACGGCTGTCGGAAGCAGCCTTCGAGGTGAGCAGTTCGATTGCATTGCCCTTGTTTGCCTCAATACCGATTATGGCACGATTCACACCGGCAGCCTTCATCAGCAACTGTACACCAGCTATGATTTCATCGGGATGCTGAAGCATGAGCGCGTGGTCGTTGGTCAGATACGGCTCACACTCGACTGCATTGATGATAAGCACCTCAGCCTTGCTTCCCGGAGGAGGCGAAAGCTTGACCTTGGTCGGGAATGTGGCACCGCCAAGACCCACGATACCGGCGGCATCGATAATCGACACAAGCGCCTTGGAGTCAAGGGCGGCAATCTCCTCGTCGGTGCGAAGAGGCTTGACGGCGGCGATGGCATCCAGGTCATTCTGATGATCTTCGTCGGTAGCGGTTATAGTGACGGTATCTACCGGCAGACCGAACGCCGTCTTATATTTATCAACTTTGGTTACTGTGCCCGATATAGAGGCATGCACGTTAGCCGACACGAAGCCTCCGGCAGCGGCGACAAGGTCGCCACGGTTTACATGGTCGCCTTTCTTGAGTTCGCATTTTGCCGGCGCCCCTATATGTTGCGCAAAGGTAATAACCACTTCACGCGGCAGCTCTACGGGTATAATCGTGCCCGAAGCTGTCAATTTGCTTTCAGGGGGATGTACTCCTCCCTTACGAAATGTATGCAACATGATGTTATTCGGTTACCTTGATTTCTTTAACTATTCTTGTGGTGTGGATAGCCGTTGTAGGGCACTCGGCGACACACTTGTGACAAAGACGACACTTCTCGAAGTCAATGTAGGCAAGATTGTCGGCAAGCGTGATTGCCTCAAACGGACACACTTTCACACACTTTCCGCAGCCGATACAAGCGGCTGAACACTCCTTGCGCGCCTGCGCGCCACGGTCCTTGTTGGCACAAGCCACCCATACACGCAGTCCCTTCGGACCTTTGGCACGGAGCTCGATAATGTGGCGCGGACATTTCTTTACACATGCACCGCAACCGGTACACTTGTCATAATCCACGACAGGCAGACCGGTGACGGGATCCATGTGAAGAGCACCGAACCGGCATGCCGATACACAGTCGCCACAACCGAGACAGCCGTAAGGGCAGTCAGTGGTGCCGGCACTCAGCGAGCTCAGGATAGCACACGATTTGGGTCCGTCATAATTTGAAGTTGTAGGTCGATTCTCACATGACCCGTTGCAACGGAGCACAGCGACCATCGGCTTGGAAGCCGCAGCGGTAAGCCCGACGATTTCAGCGATTTTTCCCATCGCTTCATCACCGGCACCGGGACACATCAGATTGTCAAGCGAATCGGCAGAGGCACACGCACAAGCGAAATCATGACAGCCTGAACGGCCGCAGCTTCCGCAGTTTGCACCGGGGAGCAGCCCCTCGATCTGTTCGATACGGGGATCCTCCTTCACATAAAACCGCTTCGAGACAATAAAGAGGATGATGGCACTCAAGATGCCAATCCCTCCTAAAGTTAGAATTGCAATAATGATTGGTGACATCTCACGGTAATTTGTTGGTATTATTAATGATTAGTTGGTAATTTATTCTTAAAGCTTTTCAATGGTCCATGTAAACTTTTTGTTGACGCGCTTGCGCATCATATACAGCACTATGAAATAAAGCGATACAAAAAGCAGTCCCGCCAAGGCGCTCAATCCCTCGTTGAGACCAGCCAGCGCAGCAAGCGCAACTCCGGCGGCAAGCGCGATACACGGAAGCACAAGGGCTATCAGCGTCGCAGAATACTGTTTGCTGTCAGAGATGAAAAGACGCACCTCTTCGCCACAGGCAAATTTCTCGCCGTGTCGCACGGGAACCTTTATACGCGGATTGTCATCACCGGCACCGTTACACATAAACTTTATGCTGCATCCGCCACATTTGTCGGCACCATCATGAATCCTCACAATAACGGTATCCGCAGTCGTGCCGACCACGGTACCGGCGTGGGCTATAACCCCGGTCATCAGTCGTCAAGCTTATGAATGACCAGACCGGAACGGAGTTTCGGCTCAAACCACGTAGTCTTCGGAGGCATGATATTGCCGGTGTCGGCAATGCGCATCAACTGGTCCATGGACACCGGATACAGGGCAAGCGCCCCTGCCATCTCTCCGGAATCGACGCGTCGCTTCAGTTCGCCGAGACCACGTATTCCCCCCACAAAGTCGATACGCTTGTCACTGCGCAGGTCATGGATTCCGAGTATATCGCGGAGAATAAGATCGCTCGAAACGGTGACGTCAAGCTGGCCGATAGGGTCACTGTCATCATACGTGCCTTCACGCGCAGTCAGGCTATACCATTTCCCGGCAAGATAAAGCGAGAAATTGTGCAGACGGCAGGGACGGTATTCCTCCTCCCCTTTCAGCTCAACTACAAAGCTCTTGTCAAGAGCCTTCAGGAATCCGTCGGCATCGAGACCGTTCAAGTCTCGCACAACGCGGTTGTAATCTATGATATTGAGATGTGACGCCGGAAATGCCACGGCAAGGAAATAATTGTATTCCTCATTACCGGTGTGAGCGGGATTGGCTTTCGCCTTTTCATTGCCCACAAGTGCGGCGGCTGCCGTGCGATGATGCCCGTCGGCTATATACAGCGACGGGATTCCGGCGAATGCCTCAGTGATGGCAGCCGTCATCTTGTCATCGTCAATCACCCAGAATGTGTGACCGAAACCGTCGGGAGCCACAAAATCATATTCGGGAGTGCCGGCAATCACCTCTTTCATTATGGCGTCAAGAGTCGCATTATCGGGGAACGCAAAAAACACAGGCTCGATATTGGCATCATTGACGCGCACATGCTTCATGCGGTCCTCCTCCTTATCGCGGCGGGTCAGTTCATGCTTCTTTATGCGGCCTTCCATATAGTCGTCGACATTAGCCGCTACAACAAAGCCGTACTGCGTCCTGCCGTTCATTGTCTGGGCATAGATATAATAATGTTCCTTTTCATCCTGCACGAGCCAGCCATTCTGCTGGAAAGCCTTGAAATTGCTCACTGCCTTTTCATACACTTTCGGGTCATGCTCGTCGGTGCCCGGCTCAAAGTCGATTTCCGGTTTTATGATATGGTAAAGCGACTTTTCGTTACCGGCAGCCTCTTCGCGGGCTTCCTCGGAGTTAAGCACGTCGTAAGGCCGCGAAGCCACCTGCGTGACCAGTTCGCGCGGAGGGCGTATGCCCCTGAACGGTTTTACCTTTGCCATTGCTTGTCAGTTTTTTTATGATATTAATTTTATGATTGTTTCGGGTAACACTATGTCTCTTATGAGATTGACCGTAATCATTTTCTGATGATAGTCTGCTCACGGTCGGGACCGATAGAGACAATAGTAATCGGAGTCTTAAGCTCTTTTTCAAGGAAGGCGATATAATCCTTGAACTGCTGCGGGAACTCATCCTCGCTCTTCATGGCGGTCATATCGGTCTTCCATCCGGGCAGAGTGACATATACAGGCTTGATTTCATCTTCCTCAATCGAGAAGGGGAAATCCTCGACGCGCTCACCGTTTATCTCGTAAGCCACGCAAGCCTTGATTTCGTCAAATCCGTCAAGCACGTCGCTCTTCATCATGATAAGCTGGGTCACCCCGTTAATCATGATAGCGTAACGCAACGCCACGAGGTCAATCCATCCGCAACGGCGTTCACGACCGGTAACAGCACCATATTCGTGACCGAGATCGCGGATAAGCTTGCCTGTCTCGTCGAAAAGTTCGGTGGGGAATGGTCCTGCACCTACACGGGTGCAATAAGCCTTGAATATGCCGAATACCTCCCCTATCTTGTTGGGGGCGACACCGAGACCCGAGCATGCCCCGGCACATATCGTGTTACTTGAAGTGACAAACGGATAGCTGCCGAAGTCGACATCAAGCATGGTACCTTGCGCGCCTTCGCAAAGCACACTTTTGCCGTCGGCAAGCAGTTTGTTGACCAGATGCTCGCTGTCAACGATATCGTAACCCTTGATATACTCGATTGCTGACAGCCACTTCTGCTCAAGTTCTGAAAACTCCGGTTCCTCACCCATCGAGCGGAGCATTGCCACGTGGCGGTCGCGGGCTGCGGCATATTTCTTGTCGAAGTTGTGATACACATCACCGAGGCGCAGGCCGTTACGGCTTATCTTGTCGGTATATGTCGGACCGATACCCTTGCCTGTAGTACCGATTTTCGCGCCGCCCTTAGCTTTCTCATTCGCAGCGTCGAGCAGACGGTGGGTAGGCATGATGAGATGAATCTTCTTGGAAAGCTTCAATATCTTCTTAAGATCCACCCCGCTCTTTTCAAGCGACTCTGCTTCCTCGCGGAAAAGCACCGGGTCAAGCACCACGCCGTTGCCTATGATGTTAGTCTGACCATGCTGGAATATTCCTGACGGAATCGAACGGAGCACATACTTCTTTCCTTCAAACTCAAGAGTGTGTCCGGCGTTGGGACCTCCCTGGAAACGTGCCACCACGTCGTAACGCGGAGTAAGTACATCTACTACTTTTCCTTTCCCTTCATCGCCCCACTGCAGGCCGAGCAAAACGTCAACTTTCATGTTATTCAATATTGTTTTGTTTTCAGTTTCTTTCAGTTTCGTAGCGTTTGTTACGGCGGGCGCAAGCCGCACATATTCCATAGACATAGAGGCAAAAATAAGAAGTGTGAAACGCCGAATAGCTGCGTGAGTTCATGAACTTAACCAGCTCGGAATCCTGCGACTCCTTAATCTTGCCACACTGCTGGCAAATGAGATGCAGATGATTGGACACACCGGTCACCAGCTCATATTGAGCCGGCTGGGCACCAAACTGATGACGCCTTACAATGCCGCAATCGGTAAACAGCTCCATGGTATTGTAAAGCGTGGCGCGGCTCACATGAAAGCCGTCGTCCTCGATAGCCGCATACAACGCCTCGATGTCAAAGTGGCGCGTCATCGCACACACCTTGTCAAGTATAGCGTAGCGCTCCGGGGTCTTTCTGAGTTTTTTCACCCGGAGATATTCCGTGAGCGCGGCTCTCGCCATTGTCCGTGACTTGTCGTCAATCATTGCAGTGCAAAGATACGTCAATCTGCGGTGTTAACCAAATTTTAATTATCTAAGAGTATGTTCACTTAAATGTTTTTATTGTTAAATCAGACTTTTCACGCAGTTTTTTTGTTATTTTGCAAAACAGTTTAACCAAACAAACCAGCACTACGGCAATGACAGGCGACAAGAAACCCGCTCCTTCAAAATTGTCCACGCTCATCTCGGCATGGACAGCCAGGATACGTAATTTCTGGGACTACTGCACCAAGGGGGTGTGGAGCGACACGCGCCGCAACTGGAAAGTCAACACCATAAAGACGCTGAACCTGTCGGTACAGTCGTTTATGAACAGTGAGCTTCAAAACCGCGCCTCGATGCTCACTTACAACACTTTGCTTGCAATCGTGCCCGCTCTGGCATTGCTTTTTGCAATAGGGCGCGGATTCGGTTTCCAGAATCTGCTGAAATCACAGCTATTCACATTTTTCCCTTCTCAGCGCGAAGTGCTTGAGACCTCGATAGGATTTGTCGACCATTATCTTGCCCAGGCTTCACAGGGCATATTCGTGGGAGTGGGTCTCGTATTCCTCTTGTGGACCATGATTTCGCTCATGAGCAACATCGAGGATTCATTTAATAAGGTGTGGGGGGTAAAGAGCAACCGCCCGATGGCGCGAAAAGTAATCGACTACACCGCCATCATGTTTCTGTTGCCTATCCTTATGGTGTGTTCAAGCGGAATCTCCCTGCTCATGTCGACCACGATAGTCGACAACCCGCATTTTAAATTGTTTTCACCCGCCGTGAAGGTACTTCTTGACTTTGCGCCCTTCCTACTCACTTGGCTCTCCTTTACTGGCATGTACATGCTTTTCCCCAATACAAAGGTAAAGTTCAAACATGCCTTCTACTGCGGCGTACTCGCCGGCACGGCGTTCCAGATTCTGCAATACCTGTTCGTGTCGGGACAGATATATGTGTCGAAATACAATGCCATTTACGGTAGTTTCGCCTTCCTGCCGTTGTTGCTGATATGGCTCCAGCTCGTATGGAGCATCACTCTTGCCGGGGCTGTGCTCTGCTATTCGTCGCAGAACATATTCCAGTTCAATTTCAGCAACGACATCAACGCCATTTCACTCGACTACAAGCGCAAAATAGCCGTGGTCATAATGACGATAATCGTGAAGCGCTTCAGGGAGCAGCTCCAACCCCTCACCATAATGGACTTTGCGGCACTATATCACATGCCGTCGCGTATCGTCACCGACCTTATACGGGAAATGACTGATGCCGGGCTACTTTCAATCGTGTACTCGGAAAACGAAAAAGAGCAACACGCCTATCAACCGGCGGTCGACATTCACGACATAACACTCGGATTTGTACTTGACCGTCTCAACTCGCAAGGTTCCGATGACTTCATACCCAACTTTCAGGAGGAATTTTCACCGATTCTATCCGTCGTCGAGAAGTCAATCGAAGCGACCATAAACGCTGATTCCGACACAGTGCTCATGGATATTGATGTCGACATATCGGGTACTCCCTCACCACGTCACATATTTTAACTTCAACATAACTAAACAACAAGACAGATGAAAAATCCAGTTTCAACCAATGAGGCTCCCGGAGCAATCGGACCTTACAGCCAGGCTATCGACACAGGTGCGTTTCTTTTCGCGTCGGGACAGATTCCCATCAATCCCGCCACCGGAGAAATACCGGAAGGCATAAAGGCACAGACCGCCCAGTCGCTTGCCAACGTAAAGGCAATACTGAAAGCAGCCGGACTCACCACCGCAAATGTGGTAAAGACAACCGTATTTCTCGCCGACATGGGCGACTTCGGCGCAATGAACGAGGTATATGCCGAAACTTTCGAGGCACCCTACCCCGCGCGTTCAGCCGTTGCCGTAAAGACTCTCCCCAAGAATGTACTTGTAGAAATCGAGGTCATCGCCACCAGATAATCTGCACCACGACATCACGACATTTCCATATAAACGCCTCTGCTTTCAAAAGCCGGGGCGTTTATTTCATACCGGTCTCAAGCACACCGAGAACCATTAAGCGTTATGTTCAGGAATATGGGGATGAACTTCGGGCTAACGGCTATTTTTAAGCCAGGATAACTCACTGAAAGAGCTAAAGTTACATTTTGTTAGGGACATTAACCTAAGTTTACACGTCAGTTGGGAATGTTCACATTTCGGGCATTTCTGAACATATGGACGCTTCTCACTGAAAACGAGAAAGCAAAACAGCACCGCACACGCCGGACGCATCGACAAAGACCTACTCCAGCGCATCATCACATGCTACATGGCAAACGAGGACTATCCCGAATCCCTCAAACTCGAAATCATCCATGCCATCGATGACCAATCCACAGGATTTAACGAATAAACTTTTTCTTATTTATAATAAGGACGACACCAAGCGCATCGCCGACAACACCCTCGTCGCCACCCCCTTATGATCACCGAAAGCCGCACCGAGGGAAAGGACACCATGGTAAAAGTCATCGTCAACCTCATCAACAGGAATAACTGAGGGATTTCAATATTTTGATAACTCAGTTTATAAGTTTTTTATATCAACTAATTTTCGCGAGTTACTTAACCGCTAATATTTCATATCATAGCGGACAATTCTAATCTTCAATCAAATCAGATCGTCAACGCGGCGACTTAATCGACCCTCGAAGGAAGGTCCGCTATTCGCGGGGGGCTTTGGGGGCGCGTTTGTGGCGGCGCAGGGCATCGGCGATAATCCATTGAATCTGTCCGTTGACCGACCGGAATTCCTGAGCCGCCCACCGCTCCACCTCTGCCATCATCTCAGGGTCGAGACGCAGCAGGAAACCTTTCCCTTTAACTGATTGCTTGTCAGTCACGGTCGAAGGCTTACTGATACAATGTTCCGGTGTTTACAACGGGCTGTGCAGGCTCATCGGCACAAAGCACCACGAGCAGGTTGCTCACCATAGTTGCCTTACGCTCGTCGTCAAGCTCCACAACATCGTCCTCTTTAAGGCGGTCAAGCGCCATCTTCACCATCGACACAGCACCCTCAACGATCTTCTCTCGCGCCGTAATTATCGCGGCTGCCTGCTGACGGCGCAACATCACTGCGGCTATCTCGGGAGCGTAGGCAAGATAGTTGAGACGCGCCTCAACCACGACTATTCCCGCCATTGCGAGACGTTCGTTGATTTTACGTTCGAGAAGGTCGTTTATCTCCTCGCCACCGCTACGCAGGGTAAGCTCGCCCTCACGGCTGTCGGTCTCGTCGTAGGCATACCGGCTTGCAACCTCACGCAACGCGGCATCGCTCTGAATACTTACAAACCGCGCAAGAGCGCCAGCCGTATTTCCGGGAGTTACGGAAATCGCCCCGTTGGTCATGGAGAGGCTTTTCTGCTCGCTGTCGACATCAAATACCGCACGGTAGGTATCCTCGACCTTCCATACAAGCACCATACCTATCATCACGGGATTACCCGACTTGTCGTTGACCTTGATAGGCTCAACATCGATATTGCGAAGACGCAACGACATGCGCTTACGGTTCATCAGCGGGTTTACCCAGAAAAAGCCTGTCGAGCGGAGCGTGCCTTTATATTTTCCGAAAAACACCATCACGCGCGATTCATTAGGCTGCTGCGTGAAGAAACCACATGAAAACAGTATCATCAACGCGACAAGCACAATATCTATCACTACCGACAATCCGAAGCTAATGTCTTCAAGCAGCCAAGTGTTAAATCCCAGTAACATCGGGAATAAAATATAGGTGACTGCGACCATTACAAACCCGTTGACTGTCGTACCGGCGTACTCATACTCATGATTCTTGTTCTGTTCCATGTGATATTATTTTGATATTATAAACATATCGCAAATATAGCGCCTCCAACAATAAAAAACAAATATTTCAGCAAGTTTTTCCCATTTGTACATTGCGACAGGGTAAATCTTGTAGTATCTTTGCACTGATTCGGGCATTATTCGGGCAAAATGCCCGAAGGTTATGAGGTGATAGGGTGATAAGGTTAAAGTGTTAAGGGCTATTGCATTACCCACCAAGCCCTAAACTTTAAACCTTAAACTTTAAACTATCAACCCCATAAACCCCATAACCCCGGGCGCAGCCCGAATCTAACCTTTTAACCTTCGGGCTTATGCCCGAATAAACTGATATGGCAACGAGTTTCCTACAGGTCGAGAATCTAACGAAAAGTTACGGCGACCGATTATTATTTGAGGATGTCACCTTCGGAGTGTATGAAGGCGACAAAATAGGCATAATCGCGAAAAACGGTACCGGAAAGTCCACACTGCTCAAGCTGATTGCAGGGAAAGAGAGTCCCGATTCCGGCAACATTATATTCCGCAACGGATTGCGTGTGGGCATACTTGAGCAGACTCCGGTATTCGGTACCAACATGACCGTGATGGATTACTGTCTTGATGTAGATCATCATATCCATGAGGAAGACGCGCAGAATTATGTCGACCGCACACGGCAGCTGCTGTCGCAACTCGACATCAACGACACCGAAGCGCGCATCGACACACTGTCAGGAGGACAGGCGAAGCGCGTAGCCTTGGCAAAAGTGATTCTTTCCGAACCCGACCTCATAATACTCGACGAGCCCACCAACCATCTTGATATCGGCGTAATCGAATGGCTTGAAAACTGGCTTACACGCTCACGCGTCACGCTGTTGATGGTGACCCACGACCGATATTTCCTTGACCGCGTGACCAACAAGATTATCGAGATTGACCGCCAACAGATATTCACCTACGACGGTAACTATGACTACTATCTGCGCCGCCGTCAGGAGCGCATCGACGCCCTCACTTCGGAGCTGGCAAAAGTAAAGAATACGCTGCGTAAGGAGCAGGAATGGATGCGCCGTCAGCCGCAGGCAAGAGCCGGAAAGGCTAAATATCGTATCGATGCGTTTTACGACCTTAAGAGCCGGTCACGCGTCAATCTGGCGGAGAGCAATGTGGAGCTTAACGTGAAGTCATCCTACATCGGGTCAAAGATATTCGAGGCTGAGGGGGTCAGCAAGCGGTATGGCGACAAGGTGATACTTGATGATTTCACTTATACGTTTTCCCGATATGAAAAGCTCGGAATCATAGGGCACAACGGCGTAGGGAAATCCACATTTATCAAGATGCTCCAGGGCATAGTACCCGTCGACAGCGGTGCATGGAATGTGGGCGAAACCGTAAAATTCGGCTATTACAGTCAGGAGGGTATCTCTTTTGATGAAAACAAGCGCGTAATCGATGCCATCACGGAGATAGCCGACGACATTGTGGTGAATGGTGACGTGCGTTATTCCCCGATGCAATTCCTTACACATTTCCTATTCTCCCCTGCCGACCAGCAGAAATATATACACACACTCAGCGGAGGAGAACGCGCACGACTGCACCTCGCCTCGGTATTGATGCGCTCGCCTAATTTCCTCATACTTGACGAGCCTACCAACGACCTCGATATCGTGACACTCGGCATCCTGGAAGACTATCTGCGCGGATTCAAGGGATGTCTTATTGTGGTTAGCCACGACCGATTTTTCCTTGACAGCATCGTCGACCATCTGTTTGTGCTTGAAGGCGAGGGCGTAATCAAGGATTTCCCTGGAAACTATACGGAATACAGGGAATATGCCGATGCTCAACGAAAGCTTTCAGAACCGCAGAAAGCATCGCAGCCGACAGGCGAAAAACCACGCCGACCGAGGGAATCCAACAAAATGACATTCAAGGAGCGGAAGGAATTTGAGGCACTGACCGAAGAAATCGACGCATTAAACGCCGAAAAGTCAGAACTTGAAGCAATCTTCAACAGTGGCGAAGTGGTCAATGATATCGCCGAGAAATCGGCACGATATGAGGAGGTCAAGGCTCTTCTTGATGAAAAAGAGCTGCGGTGGCTCGAACTGTCGGAAAAAGACTAATCGGTATCATTCCGAATAGGGACACCCTGACGCGCCTTTGCCCGAGGGCAAGCGGAACAGCCGCCATCTCTCCTCCGGGATATCGGAAGCAAGCGACTCGGCACGTGCCATGACAAAAAACAGGTCGGAAAGACGGTTGACATATTGCATTATTTCAGCGAGGACCTCATCAACGTCGTTGAGTCGCCATAGACAGCGTTCGGCACGTCGCGCCGTCACCCTTGCCTGATGAAGAAATGCCGAAATCTCGTCACCTCCCGGAAGGATAAAATATTCAGGACGGCTTGCAGAAGCGGTTATCTCATCGATAGCCAGTTCAAGTGCCGTCACCGCATCGGCTGTGACACGCGCCCGGTTTTCATGCCGTATGCGGCTTGGAGTGGCGACACTGCTCATCAATGCCATCAGCATGACCTGGATATTTCTAAGCAACTGCTGACGTGGATTACCGGAATCCATCTTCGCCCT
The DNA here is from genome assembly GCA_003150235.1 of Bacteroidales bacterium. GTDB lineage: Bacteria > Bacteroidota > Bacteroidia > Bacteroidales > Muribaculaceae > Muribaculum. Next base: position 20,256 of record QAMW01000027.1, on the reverse strand, counting down.
TACTATACCAACAACTACATTAAGCTCGTCAAGAGTGCCCAGCGCATCAATGCGCAAATCGGTTTTCGGCACACGGTCACCACCGTGTATGGAGGTCATGCCGCAGTCGCCGCCACGGGTATATATCTTATTTGTTTCCATCTAACTATAATAATCGGTCAAGGAGCGAGGCAATATCATAAAAACTTTCACCGCCATATATAAATGCCTCCGGGGTGACAACTATCTTGTCATCCGCCGTATCGGACAGCACTATGGCATTACGCGCAAGAGCTTTTACCATCATATTGTAGCGAACCCCCTCCCCTTTTACAGACACCGCACGGCGAGGAGAAAAAGCCACGCCGAACAAACCGGTCGAGGCATCGAATTTCACGCCGTCACGCTCAAAATAGCGGGCGAGACTTCCGTCAAGTGCCAAATCTTCGGGCGTTCCGGTCACAACTCCGTGAGGCTTGTCGATAAGCCACACACGGTCAGCGGTGAGAAGCGCAAGCTCTATATCATGGGTCGACATGAATATCGTCTTTCCATATTCGCGCGACAGTGACAACAGAAGATGCATAAGCTCCACTTTGCTCGGATAATCGAGAAATGCAGTCGGTTCGTCAAGGAATATTACCGGAGTCTGCTGGGCAAGTGCCTTGGCTATCATCACTTTCTGACGCTCGCCGTCGCTGAGTGTGTCAATCATGCGTCCGGCAAGATGCGAGATGCCAACAAGCGACATCGCATCATCTACAATCGCTTCATCGTCAGCCGACAGTCTGCCCCAGAATCCGGTGTACGGTGTGCGCCCGAGACCGGCGAGTTCCCTCGCCGTCATATTATCAAGATTCACCCTGTCGGTAAGCACCACTCCTATCAACCGTGACCGCGAGGCATTGGAATAGGAGTCGAGCGGATTTCCCAAGAGCGTTATCTCTCCCGAAAGTGGAGAGATAAAGGTGGAGAGCGTTTTTAACAAGGTCGATTTTCCCGCGCCGTTAGGACCGAGAAGACAGGTCAGCTCGCCGCTTCGCAGTGTCGCGTTTATTCCACGTGTCACCACATGGCTTTCGCGACCCGACTTATAGCCGGTAGTCAGGTTGCGGATATCTATCGTAATGTCATGTTTCATCGTCAATTACTATTTACGGCGACGCAACAATACCCACAGCACAACCGGCGCACCGATGACCGGAGTCACTGCATTGACGGGAATGACACTTCCTGACGGAAGGATGCACAACAGCGAGCATCCGAGAGCCACCGCCGCACCGCACAACAGCGACGCAGGCATAAGCACACGGTGATTGTCGGTGCGGAAAATCATACGCGCTATATGCGGTACCGCCAGACCGATAAACGACACCGGACCGCAATATGCCGTGATTACCGCCGAAAGCACTCCGGTGGCAAGTAAAAGCATATTTCTCACCCGATGTATGTTTATACCTAAGTTACGGGCATAACCTGTGCCAAGCAGCATCACGTTAAGCGGTTTTATCAACAACAGCGACAGGAATATGCCCGCAAGAGTCACTCCGGCAAACAGCGGCAGCTGTTGCAACGATACTCCGTTAAAACTGCTCATACCCCACATCACGTAATTCTGCACACCCTCGGCAGTCGAGGCATAGTTCAGGAGCATAATTAGGGAAGAAGCGAGATAACCCATCGTGATACCGGTGATAAGAAGCATCAGGTCATTTCGCAATAGCGTGGAGAGACCGAGTAGCACCCCCATCATCAGCATACTCCCCACAAACGCCCCCAATATCACTGCGGCATAACCGCCAATCGTGAGAGTGCCTATTGCAACCGACCCTCCGAAAAAGAGCAATACCAGCGCTACCCCGAGACTCGCACCCGAGGTAATACCGAGTATCGAGGGTCCGGCAAGCGGATTGCGGAAAGAGGTCTGAAGCATCAGCCCCGACACGGCAAGCCCCGCACCGGCAAGAAGTGCTGTGACAGCCATAGGCAGACGGCTTCCGGTAACGATAAATCCGGCAGCCCCATGAGTGTCGTCGCCGAGCAATATGTCGATGACATCACGCGCCGGGATATCCACAGAACCGATAAAGAGATTCAGCAGAAACAGCATTATAACCATCACGGAGAGTACGGCGAATTTCATTATTTCACGGTTTCATTTTAGTAAAATAGCGTGTTGTCGCGACATCACTCTTTTCCGGATGGAAAATCGTGATAAGGTCGTTCAACAGCCATTGCGGGTGAAAGGGCACCTCCTCATAAAAATACGTATGGGTAGTATTGCATCCATACACCCTGCCACTTTTCAACGCATCAAATTGCGGATATATTGCATTGTCAGCCGACAGTTCGCTCAGAGTCTTGTCGGTCGACTGGGAATAACGCACAAGCCACACATCAGCATCCGATGCCTTGTACAGCACTTCTTCCCCGGTAAGACCGACACTGCCGCTGCGGTCATAGTCGTCAAACGGATTCTCGCCGCCGGCATCTTTTATGAAAATACCCATGGTCGAATTAGCCGCAGGAACATACCACGCCTGACCGTATAGACGGTCGACGATAACCCTCGGACGTTTTTGAACGGAATCAACCGATTGCCGTAATGTGAGATATTCCCTTTTTGTATCGTCAAACATACGCGTCGCCACATCCTCCTTGCCAAAGAGCATACCGTAAAATTTCATCCATTCGGCGCGTCCAAGCGGTGATGTCTCCATGTAGTCGGCACACTCGATTATCGGAATGCCGAGTTGTCCTACCTTACCGTAGGTACCGGAATTTTCAAACGGCGACAGCATTATACCGTCGGGCGACAGAGTGATGATACGCTCTATGTCGGGCGACGTGCCAACACCACAATCGGCAACCTCTCCGGAGGCTATACGCTCTGCAAGGTCACTCTGATGGATGTAACGGGCATCGCACACACCTTTGATTGCATCGATAGAGCCAAATTCACTTACAAGACTGTTATGCACCGACGAGTATATCAACGCCTTCTTCAAAGGAGTCCTTACGACAGTGCCGTCGGGTATCCCTCCGGGTATTTTCAGACTGTCAGGGACAAGAATATATGTATGGAGTGTTTTTGTCGTATCCCAGGGATTGCGGACCGATGCGGTTATAAAGCCGTCGTGACGCACAAGCCGGAGATTTTCGGCATATTCCATCTTTATCGTGTCGCCACCCTCGGCGACAATATGAGCATTGCCGCCCTTGCACGAAGCAAGGAACGGCAATACTGCTACCAAAAGTAACCTGATCAAAGGCTGTATATTCATGTCAACAGACCGACATTATCAGTTAAAGAACACTGCGGCACGGGGATTCTGACCGCCGCAATCAAACTTGCCGACAAAACTTCCGTCCTGTTTGAAGCGATACATTGTTCCATTGCTTGCAGAGTAATTGGTCACACCGATGTAGATGTCGCCGGTGTACTCGCTTACCGTCATCATGTAGATGCTTGATGTAGCAAGTTCGGCGGGAGCATCCTTAAGGAATGAAGTGGTGTTGAGACGACGGCTCTTGATGTCATAAGAGCTGAAAGTATTGGTAGTGACGTAGGGTCGTACGGAATAGTCGGTGCGTGAGTCAACAAGATAAAGCATGTCGTTACCGGCAGCCATATTGGTCGCATAGCCGAGTTCGGTAACCTTGTTGTTTGCATCCGGGTCAATCATCTGAAGCACATAGCTTTCACGACTATAGTTCCAAGAGATAAGGAATACTTTGTCATCTTCCTCGATGAGCATGTTAGGGTTTTGCTCTACTACGAGGGTCTCTTTCAGAGTAAATGTGTTTAGATCGATTACAAATACATCTTTGAAATAATTATATTTGTTCTTTCCGGTCTCGGGATCGGTGGTACGCTCATAGGAATTTGCCACATAAAGGTAATCATTTTCAATCGCTACACCTTCAAGATTGGCACCGGGAGTCTTGAGTTTCTTTTCAACATCCAAGGTCGAAGCATTGATTTTTGCCACAATGCCGCCATAGAAGGAAGCATATATATAGCCGTCCTCAGCAGCGATGTAGCGTACACCACCCTGAAGTTCGGGATCTTTCGAGAAGGATACCTCACCTTCTTTCACACATGCTGTATTGAGCTTGACCATATAATTTGACCCGTAAACGGCAACATAGATATTCTTACCGTATTTAATCATGCTCTGTCCGGTGTCACCAAGGCGACCTCCGTTCTGGTCAAAGAAGATGTCAGCTACAAATTTCGGCTCGCCTTCGCCGGGATTATAAAAACTGATTGAAGCATTGTTCTGTGACATTGATCCTTCATTAAGGATATACATTCTTGATTCGGGAAGAGTGATTTCCGAACCTTCGTCATTCCACTTCGGCTCGTCATCATCACTACATGAAGTAAACACGCTGCCAAATGCAACAACAGCAGCCATCGCAAGATAAATTTTTCTCATTTTCATAATCAAAGTTGATAATATTATAATCATTTTTGTTGTTAAAATTTAAATACTCCCGTAAGACGCCATGACCTCCCGGGCATAGGATAAAACTTGATGACATCATATTGCTCGTCGGCAAGATTTATGAGTTCGCCACGGAGCGTGAGGTCACACCCCTTGAACTTGAAATCACGCGACACGGTAAGCGTCTGCTCGGCATATCCGTCAATCTCGTTTGCCTTGATATTTTCCGACATGTAGTAACGCATTCCCACGGCAACAACCGAATAACCCACATTGACCCAAGGGGTCTCCACGATTGCGGAAGCATTGCCGCTGTGTTCGGGCGTATAAGGAAGTTGCGCCTTGTAATTACGCGACTCCTTGTCGGTGACATCAATAGCGCGTTGCCATGTATAGGCTCCGTTAAGTATCAGTTTTATATTTTTCGGCAATGAAAATGCCGTAGAGAGAGTGACATCAAGCCCCGTCACATGCACTTTGCCGTAATTAATCATACGCCAGGCATAAGTGGAGGGGAAGGCGACAATCTTGTCGGTGACATCGTTATAATATGTGTCGAGTGTCACCGAGAAATAATCCATTGCGGGAAAGAACGAGCGGCTCCATGTTATGCCCAGGTCAAATTCATCAGCTTTTTCGGGACGGAGCACACGGCTGCCGAGACGGTCGTAATAAAGGTCGTTGAATGTAGGCACCCTGAAAGTGCTTTTATACATCGCTCTCACATAGAACATCTCCCCGGCTATAGGCTTGACGCTTACCGACAGCGACGGGTTGATACGTTTTATGTCATGGGGACGGTCCCCACTCTCTACGCGCTCGGTAATATAAGTACCGACAACTGACCCGAAAACGGTAAATATCGACGGCTGCCAGCGCGCACTTAGTGCCGTAAGCGATGTGTAGCGCGTAGGATTCGGGCATCCCACCATAGTGCTTTCAAGAGTGTTGATGACACCATCTTGCGCCAATGCCACCGTCACATTATTTACAGGACGATACAGCCCGGTAGCGGAAAGATAATATTCATTCTGCTTATGAACCGCTTCATAGTGGTTTCCGGTGAACTGCGGTCCCTCCTCGGTGTCCTTGTTCCATCCGTAGTTATATTTTGCATGTGCCTGCAGCTCCCACTTCTTAGAGAAAGCCTTATGATATTTTGCCTGCACAAATGCATTCTCATCCCATAATTTCTCAGTCGAGACCGGGTTATAAAGCACAATAGCACCCGGCAATCCCCGCTTGGAATAGAAGTAATATCCTTTTACCTGAAGATCGCCGCCATCAGGCATGTCATAGTACACATTCGCCTCTCCGTGCCAGGAATCAATCGCGGAATTGTTACGACGCTCCCGGGTCACATATTTTCCGTTGACCAATGTAAACGGATAATTTCCGTCGGCGCGCATGAATGTACCGTCGACTGAAGTCGTGACACGCGAGCCTATTTTTTGCCACCATCGCAAAGAGGGGCTGACATACCCGAATGAGCCGCCGCTCATCTTCACGCGGAACATTGCCGGTTTGCCACCGGTAAAAGACGGGCGTTCAGTGGTGATACCGAGCACAGCCGCCGATGCATACAGGCGCGCGCACTGAAGCATGTCATCTGTCTGCCCTACGGCAAGCGAGAGCATACCGACATTGTCGAGCGAAAAGCGTCCTATGTCAATCTGACCCGCCTGACAGTTGCTCACCGGGGCGCCGTCATAGCTTACAGCAGTATGCGCCGCCCCCATGTTGCGGACAGAGACGGTCTTCAATCCACCGATACCGCCGTAGTCGCGCACATTCGTGCCTGCAAACCGGCGTACGGCGTCAGCCATGTTCTGTACACCGAGTTGGGTGATATCATCGATAGAGAGGGTCTGCACGGGTACGGCAGTCGACACCCTGTTAGGAGCGCGACGCGAAGTCACGGTCACTTCATCAATCTGGTGTACCTTACCTGTGATAGAGTCGGGTTCGGCGCCATTAGCATGAAGCGACAGCAATGCGGCAACCCCCGTGAAGAAGCAGCGCGCCTGCATACCGTGCACTATTTTAATCTCTTTATGTCCTCTCATCCTCGAAGAAAAACATCTTTATTTACACGCAGGCAGGTCTTCGGACTTATTTCCGGTTTCACCCAGGCGCCTTCCCAAATCCGTATAGCCGGAATCCAGTGGCTCAATGCCTGAGACCGTTAATGAAAATTACCGCAGCGGGACTGTCCGGGATTCTCACCCGTGTTCCCTTTTAATCGCCGCCAAAACAATGAGGGCGAACCAACGTGACCGCAAAGTTACGACAAAATCCCGTAATAACAAATTTTTTTCACATGGCTTGTCAATCGGGCATCATACCTATATAATAAAGGGACCGCCTGAGAGCGGAATTGCTCCCCCGAGGCGGTCCCTGCAAGCTGTGATTCGGGTTTTATGGTTGGCTGTCAGCCTCTATTAATGATGCTGACGATGCTCATACTGAAGGGTAAGTGATGGCTGGTCGCACACCTCTGCCGGGCCGAAATACTGAATCGGGCCGGGATAAACGAAGTCGGTGTTGATAGCCCATCCGTCGCGCTGTGAAGCGAATTTCTTGAAAGGCGCACCGTCGAGGCTTACGAGAGCCTTTTGTATAACGGGCTTCATGGCTCCGTGACGACGCTCCATATTCATCATCATCGTGATAGGAATACCACCGGCAATCCACTGTACAGAAGGCTTGGTCAAACCGCGTACACTTGACATGTAACCGGTAACGCCGGCGTTGATAAGACAAGCGGCATTGAAACCGAGCGCATAGCAATAGTCGGCGTCAAAGTTAGACGGGTCGGCGCAACGACCTTCGTAGCCGAAGAAGTGGTAAAGCGATGCAAACTTGCCTACATAACGGCCTTCGCTCTTCATCTCGTTGAGGCGACGTGCCACCATCTCGCCGAGCAGCTTCTCGGTCTCGATAAGCGATACCTGCACATTGCCGTGGGGGTCACGGTCAAGGCAAAGCTGACGTGCGACACCTTCGGGAAGGCTGGTAAAGATTGCGGTATTTTCGTCAGACAGGCGGTCGGCAATCCATGAAAGCTGATTCTGACGGTCAACCTTTGCAAATTCTTCTGCATTGGCGGCAAGGAGGTCGTTAAGCTCGGCGATAAGAGCCTTCATAGCGGGGATAAACTCGATAAGACCCTCGGGAATGAGGACTGTACCGAAATTATTACCGTTGGCTGCACGGGCGGCAACCACATCGGCGATTGAGTTCACAATGTCATTAAGAGTCTGCTTCTTAGCCTCAACCTCCTCGGAGATGATGCAGACATTAGGCTGGCACTGAAGAGCACATTCAAGAGCGATATGGCTTGCCGAACGGCCCATGAGCTTGATAAAGTGCCAATATTTCTTTGAAGAGTTACAGTCACGCTGTATGTTACCGATAACCTCGCTGTAAACCTTGGTAGCAGTGTCGAAACCGAAAGATGTCTCAATCACCTCGTTCTTAAGGTCGCCGTCGATGGTCTTGGGGCATCCGATTACCTGTACACCGGCATTGATTTCCTTGTAATACTCTGCAAGGATCGCGGCATTGGTATTTGAATCGTCACCGCCGATAATTACGAGAGCCTTGATGTTAAGTTGCTTCAGTATTTCGAGACCTTTGTCAAACTGAGCCTTGGTCTCAAGTTTTGTTCTGCCTGAACCGATGATGTCGAAACCGCCGGTGTTACGGTACTCGTCAATGATATCGGCAGTCAGCTCCATGTACTGATGGTCAACAAAACCGCCGGGACCCATGAGGAATCCGTACAAACGGCTGTCGCGATGCACCTTCTTGATACCGTCAAACAGACCGCTGATCACATTGTGACCGCCGGGAGCCTGACCGCCTGAAAGGATGACACCTACATTGAAAGGCTCTGTCTTGCCTGCGGAAGCACCCTTTTCAAACTGAATTTCGGGAAGTCCGTATGTGTTAGGAAACAGTTTCTTGATTTCTTCCTGGTCAGCCACAGAGTTAGTAGCCTTACCTTCCACTGCTTTGACAGCGCCGGTAAGCACAATGGGCAACTTGGGCTGATAAGCCGCACGGGCTTTCTGAAGTGCACTCTTCTTCATTGACTTAATGAGTTATAGATTAGTAATATATATGTTCAATTGTTTGGATTGCAAATTTCGCAAAAAATTATCAAAAAATCAACCCGTTTCACAATAAAAAATAACTTTTAATCCAAGGCAATCAATCGCTATTGAATATGTCGGTTTATTTTGGTAACTTTGCAAATTGATAAAAAAGCCTACAAATGTTACGACCTGTCATATCGGAAACCAAAGTAAAGGCAGTGCGCGACCTGCTCCAGGAGAGCGAGCGCATTGTAATCACCTGCCACATGGCACCTGACGGCGATGCAGTCGGGTCATCGCTGGGATTACTTCACACACTTGCCAACATAGGCAAGGAAGCCCGTATCGTGACCCCGGACCGGATTCCCGAGACATTGCGGTTTCTTCCCGGCGCAAAAGACATCGTGCCATATTCCAAATACACGGAATTTGCAGGAAAGCTGCTACATGACGCTGACTTGATATTCTGCCTCGACTACAACGCCCTGTACCGCGTCGACCGCATGAAAGACGCACTCGAACAGGCGACCGCAAAAAAAATACTTGTCGATCATCATGAAAGCCCGCAGGACTTTACCGACGTGACCATATCACACCCCGACCAGTCATCTACATCGATGCTCCTGTTCAGACTTCTTTGCCGTCTTGAACTGTTCAACATGATCGACCGCAAGGCAGCCACTTGCATCTACACCGGCATGATGACCGACACCGGCAACTTCTCCTACAACTCCAACGACCCTGACCTTTATGTGACCATTGCGGAACTTGTAAGAAAAGGCATCAACAAGGATGAGATTTACAAGCGAGTAATGGACACGAAGAAAGCCAACGTGTTAAAGCTCAATGGTTATGCCGTGGCAAACATGCAGCTGTTTCCGGAGCATAAAGCGGCATTGCTCACACTCTCTGCAGAAGAGCTGAAACGCTACAACTATCAGCGTGGCGACACGGAAGGTCTTGTCAACGAGCCCCTTTCGATAGAGGATGTAATTTATTCGGTATTTCTGCGTGAGGACGAACGTCACATAAAAGTGTCGACACGCAGCAAAGGAGATTTCCCCGTCAATAAGATATGTGAGAAATATTTCAACGGAGGCGGTCATGTCAATGCTGCGGGAGGCGAGATTGAGTGTACGCTCGAAGAGGCGGTGGCACTGTTCAAGACCACCCTCGCTGACATGGAGAAATATCTCGAATCAAAAGGCAAATAATTATAAACAATAACCAACACATACACTTCAACACAAGACATGAGACTTTTACGAAATATACTTTTTATTGCTACAGGATGTTTCCTGATGAGTGCAGCACTCTCTTCTTGCAACGACTCGAAAAGCTATGCCGACCTGCTGCGCGATGAGACCAAGGCAATCAACAATTACCTTGCCGACCAGCGTGTAATCGGTGATGCACCTGCCGACTCCATATTCATAACACGTCGCGGATTAGCCGAGGAGATTTATGCAAAATCGGGTGTAACCGGTGTCGACTACGAGGAAGAAATAGGCAGAATCATGCAGGACCTTTCCGAAGACCCGGCAAAAGACGCCCCTTTCTACCGCATGGATGAAGATGGCAACGTATATATGAAAGTAGTGCGTACCGGCGACATGGAAAACCGACCGAAATACAACGACCTCGTGTATTTCCGCTTCCTTCGCTATAACCTCGCCGGGTATAACGCCGGTGTGTATCCCTTCCCCGAAGGGAATGCCACCGATGTATCTTACAGTGAATCGATCCGTTACGGCAATTATCAGTCGGTGTCATCATCCACATGGGGCGAAGGCGTACAGCTGCCGTTAAATTATCTCGGCTACGGCTGCGAGGTAGAACTGGTGATACGCTCACAGTACGGCATGTCAAGTGAAATCGCGGCGGTTACCCCCTACCTTTACCGGATAAGATATTTCAAAAGCAATATATAAACCATACTGAAACATGTCTCTAATAAAATCAATTTCAGGTATCCGCGGCACTATCGGTGGAGCTCCGGGCGAAGGGCTCAGTCCGGTGGATGTGGTGAAATTCACCGCCGCTTACGCACATTTTATCAGTAAAACCACAACACGCACCAACCGTACCATTGTCGTAGGTCGTGATGCCCGTCTGTCAGGGCCTATGGTCAACTCTCTCGTGGAAGCCACCCTTACCGGAATGGGATTTGACGTGGTAAACATAGGGCTCGCCTCGACCCCTACCACCGAGGTAGCCGTAGTAATGGAAAAGGCATGCGGAGGTATCATCATCACCGCTTCCCACAATCCTAAGCAGTGGAATGCCTTAAAGCTCCTTAACGAGAACGGAGAGTTTCTCAACGACGCGCAGGGAAAGGAAGTGTTACGCATAGCGGAAAATGACGAATATACTTTTGCTGATATCGATTCAATCGGTCACGCATACACCAACAACACATACGACGCAAAACACATCGAATCAGTGCTTGCGCTTGACCTCGTGGACCACGATGCAATCGCCAAAGCCGACTTTACTGTGGCTGTCGATGCAGTCAACTCGGTCGGCGGTGTGGTAATCCCCCGTCTGCTACGCGCTCTCGGAGTGAAAAACATCATCGAGCTTAACTGCGAGGCTACAGGAAAATTCGCCCATACACCCGAGCCTATCCCTGAAAACCTCACGCAGATATCCGACCTGATGCGCTCCGGCAAAGCTGATGTAGGCTTTGTGGTTGACCCGGATGTGGACCGTCTTGCAATCGTGATGGAAAACGGCGAGATGTTTGTCGAAGAATACACCCTTGTCGCTGTAGCCGACTATGTATTGAGTCATACACCTGGCTCCACGGTGTCAAACCTCAGTTCATCACGTGCGCTCCGCGATGTCACCAACCGTCACGGCTGCAGCTACTCCGCCGCTGCCGTGGGCGAAGTCAACGTAGTGACCAAGATGAAGGAGACAGGTGCTGTCATTGGTGGAGAAGGCAACGGTGGAGTCATCTATCCCGCCGCCCACTACGGAAGAGACGCACTGGTAGGCGTGGCTCTGTTCCTCACCCTGCTTGCCAAGAGCGGGAAAAAGGTCAGCGAGCTTAAAAAGACCTATCCTGAGTATGCCATCGCAAAAAACAAAATCGAGCTTACCCCCGATATCAATGTTGATGCCATACTCGCGGCTGTGAAAGAGCGCTATGCCAACGAGACAGTGACTGACATCGACGGCGTGAAGATAGACTTCCCCGACAGCTGGGTACACCTCCGCAAGTCCAACACCGAGCCAATCATACGCATATACTCCGAAGCGCCCACCATGGACCAGGCAAACGACCTCGCTCAACAAATCAAAGCCGTAATCGCCTCCCTCGCGTAACATCATTAATAGATGTTAAGAAGTGGCGTGGGGGTCAAACAATTCATGGTGCTGACAGGTTATTAAGGCAATTGATAACCATTAAAATTAACAGTCATGAAGTGTAGTATCGAAACATTTCTGCTCGGACTCGTAACCGGCGTACTCACCGGCATGTATGCTGAGCGTTATACCCGCACCACAATGCGCGGCCGTAAAATCAGGAGAGAAATCAACAAGACAATCCTGGACCTTTATGGTTCAGCCGAACAGCAAATTGGCAGGATTAAAGAAAAAGTCGGTCGTTCTGCCGACGATACCCGCGAAATGATTGATGAAGCAATCCAGGCGGCAAAATAAACTTTGATTTATACAATAGGAGCGGCGATGAACGACCTCGGTCATTCATCGCCGCTCTGCATTGTACATCAACCAACGATTAAAAATTATAATCTATGTATAAATTCGTATTGTCTGACTCTACACGGGGTACTACCAATGCAACGCACCAAGGTTCGACCACGGTAGTATAATCTTTCGTAACAGAGACTTTAATCTCACATCGGCCCTCAACCATTTCAAATGCAGCCTCAATGTCACTGACTCCACTGCTTGAAGTATCTTTAATCACCACCACAGCACTTCTGTTGAAATCAATTTTAGGACCAGTCTTATAGGTATCTTTTCCAACAACTGACACAAACTCCCCTACGTTATTACATACCTCGCAGCTCTGATTATCCATTACGGACACAAACTCGCCCTCTAACCGCATCATTTCCCCTACATTAAGGACATTTTCAACTTCGTCATTTCCACATGAGGGGAAAAACAGCATAAACAAAAGTGATAGCATCACATGACACAACTTTTTCATAATTTAGTATTTGATCAGGTTAATTAATTTTAAGGAGTTGTATGGACAACATAAAACTCCGGTCAGGATATCATGCACCATAGTCTTCCATTGCAAATTTACGAAATATATATGAGACTACATGAAAGGCATGTAACAAATCCATATATACAGGTTACATTCCCACCGGATTCGTAACAACACGCACTATTATACAAACGAATCGAAACTGTCAATCTCAGTTATCAAGCGAAGAGGGCGCGGAACGCTTCCTCGACCTTTGACACTTCCACTATCTTGATTTTAAGACGTGACGTGTCAAAACCCTTGATATTATTCTTGGGAATTATGACAGTGGAGAAGCCCAGCTTCTCCGCTTCGAGTATACGCTGCTCAATACGCGTTATGGGACGAATCTCACCCGACAGTCCAACCTCTCCCGACATGCACACATCGCGCGGAACGGCAATATCGACGTTAGAGGAAAGAATAGCACATATCACACTCAAATCAAGTGCTGGGTCATTGACCTTTATGCCCCCGGCAATGTTGAGGAACACATCTTTCTGAGCCAACTTGAATCCCACACGTTTTTCAAGCACGGCAAGCAGCATGTTCATGCGTTTGGCGTCAAATCCGGTCACCGAACGCTGCGGAGTACCATACGCCGCCGTAGAGACAAGAGCCTGCACCTCGATGAGAAAGGGGCGTACACCTTCGAGCGTCACACCGATTGCTATCCCTGACAACGGATCATCACTGCCTTGTGTCAGCAGAAGTTCCGAGGGATTTGTAACTTCACGCAATCCTTTCTGCGCCATCTCATAGATACCCAACTCCGAGGTAGAGCCAAAACGGTTTTTAATCGAGCGCAATATGCGGTACATGTAATGGCGATCACCCTCAAACTGGAGCACCGCATCCACGATATGCTCAAGAACTTTCGGGCCGGCAATGGACCCTTCCTTATTGATATGTCCGATAAGGATGACGGGGGTGCCGGACTCCTTGGCATAGCGAAGGAGACGTGCCGCGCACTCGCGCACCTGACTCACACTGCCTGCCGCCGACTCTATGGCATCGGAAGCAATCGTCTGTATCGAATCGACTATGAGCAACTCCGGCTCAACCTGCGCGATATGGTTAAGAATCGATTCAAGCGATGTATCGCACACTATATAGCAGTTGTCATTGAGACGCCCGATACGATCGGCGCGCATCTTCAGCTGTGACGCACTCTCCTCACCGGATACATACAGGATACGACGACCCCGCATCGACAGGATGTTCTGCAACACAAGCGTGGACTTTCCGATACCCGGCTCACCACCGACAAGGACAATCGACCCGGCGACAAGACCGCCGCCAAGTACACGGTTGAGTTCTTCGCTCGGCATGTGTATGCGTTCCTCCTCGCGGGTCTCAATCTGAGTGATGGGGCGCGCCACCACATCCTCACGCGACTCAAATGTAGATGATTTAGTCTTCTTGACCACACGCCGTTCCTCGACCATGGTGTTCCATTCCCCACAACCGGGACAACGCCCCATCCATTTTGATGACTCGGTGCCGCAGTTGCTGCAGAACCACACTGTCTTTTCCTGTTTTGCCATAATAGATACCCTGTAGTTAAAACTGACGGCGCCGGAACTCGGCTACCGTGACAGCTGTCGCTGTGGCGACATTGAGCGACTCGCTTGTCACCGCGCCGACAGGATAAGAAGGAATCGTGAGGCGACATGTCACTTCACGTGCAACCTCATCGGAGATGCCTTTACCTTCATTGCCCATCACAATGACTCCCGACGCTCCGAGCGAAGCTGTATATATATTGTCACCATGAAGGAATGTGCCGTAGACCGGCATCCCGCAGTCGTGAAGCCATTCCGGCAGATGTGTGTAATACACCTTCACCCGCGCTATCGCGCCCATGGTCGCCTGCACTACCTTGGGATTATACTGGTCGACCGTGTCGGGTGAACACACGATGTCGCGGATGCCAAACCAGTCAGCGATCCTCATTATAGTACCGAGATTACCGGGGTCTTGTACCCGGTCAAGGGCGATTACAAGCTTACCAGCGGGGGTAAACCCGCTTATGTCATGAGCGGGCATAACATAGACAGCAATCACCTCGGGAGGTGTCGACAAATGACTCATCCGCTCCATGTCGACGCGCTTTACTACTATCGGTTCGTATCCCTTTACCTCCCCGTGATGCCTGTCAATCCACGCCTGCGTGGCAAAAAGCCATTGCAAGTCGAAATGACGAAGCGTATCCAGCACACACTTTGTGCCCTCTGCGGTGAAAAGCCCTTCCTCGCGGCGCACACGCGCATCGTCAAGCGATGCCACAAGTTTGCGGAGTCTGTTGGTAAGCTCGGTCATCGACTATTTCTTGTATTCCTTGATTCCCTTTTCGAGGAAACGGGTAAATTTAGGAATATTCTCATCGTAAGAGAAGGGTCCGGAGAGAAGATTGCCTTTGGCATCGAGTATCACATAATATGGCTGTGCATTTGCCTGGAATTTGTAGCGCTGCAGATAGCTCCAGCGGTCACCATAGGTCTGAAGTGTCACCTTCTTGCCATTTTCCACGACAGTTTCCGGTACGGGCAACTCCTTCTTTTCATCGACCATAAGCTTTATCACCACAAAATTATTTTCAATCATGGCGTGGACATTGCTCTCATCAAGCACCGCGCCTTCCATCTTGCGGCAATTCACACAACCGTAGCCGGAGAAATCGACGAGCACAGGCTTACCCTCATCGGCTCCTGCTTTCATGCCTTCCTCATAGTCGTCATACTCCTTGAATCCGCCACCGTAAAGGTTGAAATCCTGAGTGTATAGCGGCGGAACAAACGCGCTCACGCCTTTCAACGGCGCGCCCCACAATCCGGGCACAAGATATATGGTAAAGGCAAATGATGTCATCGCAAGGAAAAAGCGGAACACACCGACCGAACTGTCGGCAGGACCGTAATGGCTGAAATTGAACTTGCCGAGCAGATACATGCCGAGCAGGGCGAAAATCACAATCCACAAAGCAAGAAACGCCTCGCGGTCAAGCACGTGCCATCCGTAGGCAAGATCGGCGACAGAGAGGAATTTCAGCGACAGCGCAAGCTCGATAAAGCCAAGCACGACTTTTACAATGTTCATCCATCCGCCCGACTTCGGCGCGCTCTGCAACCATGACGGGAACATGGCGAAGAGGCAGAACGGGATAGCAAGCGCAAGGGAGAAGCCGAACATACCTACAGCCGGACCAAACTTGTCGCCCGTGCTCGCAGCCTCCACAAGCAGGGTTCCTATGATAGGACCGGTGCAGGAGAATGACACCAATGTAAGGGTGAACGCCATGAAAAATATGCTAAGCAGACCGGTGGTCTTTTCAGCGGTGCTGTCCATCTTGTTTGCCCATGACTCGGGGAGCTTTATATCAAATGCCCCGAAGAAAGAGATTGCAAACACCACGAGCAACAGGAAGAAAATAATGTTGCACACGGCACTGGTGGAAAGGGCGTTGAGCGAACTTGCGCCGAAAATCGCCGTGATGATAAGTCCGAGCAGAAGGTAAATCACGATAATCGATACACCGTAGATAGTGGCGTCACCGATAGCCTTTGCGCGCGACTTACCCTTTTTCAGGAAGAAGCTCACCGTAAGCGGAATCATCGGCCACACACAAGGAGTGAGAAGAGCCACAAAACCGCCGATGAAGCAAGTGATGAAAATATACCATAATGACGTGGTGGCGGGGTCTTCGGGATTTTCCTCACTGTTAAAATCCACCGGTGCCCATATACCTTCCGACGTGGATTCCTGCGCAACAGGCTCCTTCACGACCGCCTCGGCTGACGGCTCTTCTGCGACGGTGTCAGCCTTTACTTCTTCAGGAGTCTCGGTTGCAATCTTTGCCGTTCCCGAAAATTCAAATGTCTCACGTGTAGGAGGTATGCAATTCTCATCATTACAAGCAGAGAAACGTATAGCACCCTCAATAGCATATTTGGATGCAGTCACCACAAAATTCTGGCGCAAAGTCACCTCATCGGTCCACCAGCTGAGATTGGCGCCAAACATTTCGTCAAACTCCTTGTGAGGAGTCTTGCTCGGCTTCATCCTGCCGTCGAGCTTCACCCCGTCAAGCTTGTCCCAGTCAATCTGGAGCGGGTTAGGACCCACATCAGGGTCGACATCGTTGCTATACACATGCCATCCGGCATCAATTTTTGCAGTCATCACCACGGCGCCGTGGGTGTCGTCGGTCATGTCGAGAGCCACACTCCATTTGACAGGTGTCACAATCTGCGCCTCGATACAGCTGAAAGAAGCCACCAGAAATGCGACAATAAGATAGATAAGACGTGTCATTGCGATACTTTTCCCTTATTCAATAAACATAATGTGCAAAGATACGCAATTTATTTTTACAATCTCTTACGGCTTTCACGTTTTTATCGTATATTTGCTATGTAAATCCATTATGCATGACCATATGGCGCCATTATTTTCAATAATAACCGTAACATACAACGCCGCCGCCACACTCCCGGCAACACTGAAGAGCGTCAAGGAACAGACCTGCACCCTCTTCGAGCACATCATAATGGACGGCGTATCGACCGACCACACACTTAAACTCGCAATAGACGAGGGCATACCGCAAGCGCGCATATATTCGAGTCCCGACAAAGGAATATACGACGCCATGAACAAGGCTATGGACGCGGCAAAGGGCGACTATCTCATATTTCTTAATGCGGGCGACTCGTTTCACTCTCCTGACACACTTGAACTGCTTGCAAGAAAGATAGTCGACAACGACTATCCGGGCATAGTGTACGGGCAAACCAATCTTGTCGACAGCGAGCGTAGATTTATCGCCCCGCGCCATTTGACCGCACCGGAGACACTCACCTTGGAAAGTTTCAAGGAAGGGATGCTCGTGTGTCATCAGGCATTCATCGTAAACCGCAAGCTCGCGCAGCCTTACAACCTCAAGTTCCGGTATTCGGCTGATTACGAGTGGTGTATCCGTTGCCTGCAACGGTCGCGGCGCAACTTCTATATCCCGGATGTGATTATAGACTATCTGCATGAGGGCACCACGACCGCCAATCGCCGGAAATCACTGATGGAGCGTTTCCGCATCATGAGTTACTATTACGGGTTCCTCCCTACAGTGGCGCGTCATCTTGCATTCCTTCCGCGATTCCTTAAACAGAGGCGCATCGAGAGGGAATCGGTTAAAAATATTGAGTCACAAAACAATAAATAAAACAAGATTAATCATGAAGTATTATGTAGCAGAAAATGAACAGCCCGTCGGACCGTTTGAAGTAGGTCAGCTCGTAGCTCGCGGACTTAAAGGCACCGACCTTGTATGGGCGGAAGGTTTTGAAGGATGGGTACCCGCTGAAAGCGTGGAAGAGATACGCATGGCACTCTATTCACCCAACGGCGCCTCTCAGGAATATCGCGAGACAGCAATCCCGGAAATCAATCCCGAGCAAAATACTCAGTGTCCGCCTCCCCCATTCCGCCCTGCCTATCAGCAACCCCAGGCAGCCACCCAATCGGAAATAACCGGGATTCCGCCGAAAAGCTGGCTCGTAGAGTCAATTCTTGTAACGATACTCTGCTGTTTCCCCTTTGGTTTCGTAGGAGCGATAAAAGCTGCGAAGGTCAACGCATACTGGGAAGGCGGTCTGTATGAGAAAGCACAGAAAGCATCGGCCGACGCTAAACGCTGGACTATCATCGGACTTTGCTGCGGACTGGTGTGGATAGTGCTCTACGGCATTTTCATCTTCTCTGTCGGGCTTAGCGGCATCATGGAGAACATGTAATGGTAGTCAACACCACTTTTCATGTAGAGCAGTCGATAGAACAGGAGTTTATCGACTGGATCCGGAGTGACTACATATCCGAAGCCGTGACAAAGGCTCATCTTCATACACCGCTGTTCATGCGCATACTTACCCCTATGGAGGGAGGCACGGGCTATGCCGTGCAGCTGCAGGCGCAGTCCAAGGCTCATGTCGAGGAGTGGCTTGAAGCCATCCAGCCGCGACTGTTGTCGGCGATGGCTCAGAAATGGGGTAAAAAGGTGATGTTTTTCACCACAGTGATGGAGAAAGTCAAGTAATGGCCGAACCGGGACAACGAAACGAAGCATTGCGTGACTGGGATCGTATCATAATCGGTATCGATCCCGGCACCAATGTCATGGGCTATGGTGTGCTCGGAGTGAAGCGCAACAAACCCGCCATGATAGCCATGGGCGTAATCAAGCTCAGCCGCTTCGAGAGTCATTATCTCCGATTGGGACACATATTTAAACGCGTGTCGGGAATACTTGAACAATATCTTCCCGATGAGATGGCAATCGAGGCACCCTTTTTCGGCAAAAACGTGCAGTCGATGCTGAAACTCGGGCGCGCTCAGGGAGTGGCGATGGCTGCGGCGATAAACCACGACATATCCATCTGCGAGTATGAGCCACGAAAAATCAAGATGGCAATCACCGGCAACGGGGCTGCCGCAAAAGAGCAGGTGCAGGAGATGTTGCGCCGCATCCTAAACATCCCCGCTGAAAACATTCTCCCGGAACTTGACGCGACCGATGCCCTCGGAGCCGCCCTCTGCCATTTCTACGAATCGGGCAAGCCGGAAATCGCGCGCGGACCGCGTTCCTGGAAAGAATTCATTGCCCAAAATCCCGGCAGAATAAAATAAAATCCACAAATAGTTTCCTTTCATGGAAACTATTTGTTATCTTTGCATTGTTATACTATAGAATATGGCGATTCCCAATTTTAAGGTGTTATTGACCGATGAAGCTACGGCTTTTATCCGCTCTCTTCCCGAAAAGGCTCAACGAAAAATCACCTACAATATTCTAAGAGTCGAAGGAGGCGAAATGGATAAGAATTTATTCAAAAAGCTCAATAACGACATTTGGGAGTTACGCACATTATTCAATGGTATATGCTACCGTCTTTTAGCATTTTGGGATACTGAGCAACAGACATTGATAATCGCAACGCATGGCTTTATCAAAAAGACTCAAAAAACTCCACGTAACGAAATCGAAAAGGCAGCAGCGATAATGAAACAATATTTTGAGAACAAACAGGCAGAATAGAATGGCACACCTTAATTTAACCCCAGCAAGTAAACTTGTTGATGAAACGTGGGGAAAAATCGGCACACCGGATCGCGATGCAATGGAGGCGCAGTTGGCTGAAGACCTTCACGCATATTTCATAGGGGAGGCAATTAAAAAGGCTCGTAAGGCACAACATCTGACTCAAGAAGAATTAGGAGAGCGGATTGGTGTACAGCGAGCACAGATTTCAAAAATTGAAAAAGGAAAAAGCATCATAACACTCCCCACAATGGCACGTGTATTTCGGGCGTTAGGTATTGAATCAGGCATTCTTGATTTGGGAACTGTAGGTAAAGTTGCCCTATGGTAAACCATATAATAAAAACCGACGCAGATTCTACCTGCAAGTGCAAAATTAGGCAATAAATTTGAAGAACTCGG
>QAMW01000030.1 GCA_003150235.1 Bacteroidales bacterium | reverse complement strand
AACCCCGCCACGCCGATGGTACTGCGAAAGTGGGAGAGTAGGTAACCGCCCCCTTCGAGGCTGCAAGCATCCCTTGCAGCCTCTTTTTTTTACCCGTACGCCGGCAAGACCGCGCAACGCGGCTGACGGGCGAGCTTCCACTCGCCCCTACACCGGCTTGCGTGTCAGTGCATATCGCGTAGCAGTAGGGGCTGCTGGAAGGCAGCCCGCACCCTCCGGGGTTACAGCATGGCGATCCCGGATTTAGCCGTCGGTTGAGCGCGGCGATACCGACGGAAACCGGGCAAAAGGCGGATGTTTCCGCCAGGAATCATCTCGGATTGCGCTTGATGATTCCCTCCGGGAAACAATTACGGGTGCGCACTTTTCCGTGGGTATCGCTACGCTCAACCCACGGCTAAACGCGGATGATTCCCTCCGGGAAACAATTACGGTGCGCGCCTGTTCCGTGGGTATCGCTTCGCTTAACTCACGGCTAAACGAAGATGATTCCCTTGGGGAATCGGTGTTTCCGCCGGGAATCATCTCAAGGCACGATTTATTTAAAGAAAAATAATGGCTGCTTCCGACATGAACCGGATGCAGCCATTATTCTATATATGTAATGTAGTGTGTCTATTCTCTATTTCTGAGCAAGCAGTTTCCCTTCTGAGGTTATGAAAAGCTCATGAAGTGAGCTCCCATCGGTAAATTCGATGTCAAATCCTCTTTTTTCACGGTCAATTTTCTCAACCTTATCCTCTACCCCAAGCTCTGTCAGCTTCTTATATACTTTACCAGGGAGGATATTTTTTACAGCTTCCTTGCTGATTGCCGAATGATCTGGGGCATCAATCTCCATGACTTTTCCCTGATAGTCAAATTCGATTTCTGTACCATCGGTCATCGTCAATTCATAATTTTCGGTCATATAATCTTTTTCACAACTCTGTGCGTAGTGTGAGCCATAGTAATCGCGTAGAAAGTCGAGTGCCCGTTCAGGTAATTCATTAGGATTGTAGCTTCCAGCTATTGCCGGACCTACTCCCGTGTTCAAGCGCGGGACTTGTGCGGATGCGATGAAACAACTTGCTGCGATTGCGGTAAGGGTGACAGATAGACATTTTCTAATACTTTTCATAACAGCTAAATTTTAGTTATAATCTTATTAAGTGAATCATCAATATAACACTGTACGCTCAAAAAATGTTTTACAACATATTTTCATATAAAAAGGGGTTGTGCCTAATTTTTGACACAACCCCTCGGTATGGTTATAAGATGGATACTATCTGAAGCTGAAATATAAGTTGTTGTATGGCGCCGGAACAGGAGCCACCATGAAATTCCAGTAGTGTTTGTCGTCAAAATCATAGGGATAAGTTACTGCGTAACCGGTATATGTTGACTTGTCAGCGAGACGGGCTGCTTTTGCAACTCCTGTTTCACTTGCTCCCCCTATGAAATAATCATCTTCGACCAGCGAGAAATTACCGAACTGTGACATAGCATTTCCATGAGAGAAAGCACGTTGATTTGCCTTACCTACAGAAATTGTACGGTAAACCTTGATGTCGTCAAACAGTGCTTCAGACTTGTCACTTACCCCGTAACCTGACGCTTCTCCTACCGACAGGCAATCTTGCAGACGCACATGGTCGCCGAGACGTGCCACGATACCGTAGCCATTGTCGCCCGCATTTATGTCTCCGAAATTGCAGCATTGGGATATCTCCACGCAGTTGTCAAACCGTTGTGTCAGTGTGCCGACTGTGGATACGGCTGCAGAGCACACCAGCACCGCTGCAGTTGCAGCTCCTCCCGATACCACCATACCGGCGACGGCAAGAACGCACGAGGCGGCGGCGATTAAAATTTCGCGCGCTTTCTCTACCTTTGCCACCTGTTCGTTAATTTCAGTAAGTCGGTCATGGATGGCATCGGTAAGAAGATCGTCATCATCGCCTTGCAAGCTATTGTCAAAGTCGGTCATATTGCCATGCACCATTTCGGGTAGCCCGTCAAGTCCCTTAAGACCGAAGCTGAAGGCAGGCATTGATGCGGTCACCTCGGAGTGCATACGTGCCACAAGTTCCTCGTTACGTGCCGGAAGTTCCTTGTCGTAAAGCGTGTCCCAGTGACTGAGGTCCTGTAGCTGCAAGGGGGTTGCTATTGTCTCAAGGAGGTCTTTTGTGGAAGTAAATATTTTAAGCACTTTCTGACCTTTCTTGAACATAGCCTTGAATTCCGACACTTTTGCCGGCGGGGTCTTTAGAGCCTTAATAACCTTGTTGGTTGTCTTGCCGTAAGAAACAATCAAGGAGCTGACATCCTTGGCGTTGAGCGAATAGCTGTCGCCTGCCCTGGCAATAATGCCTGCCGTGATGTCGGAGCCGTAGACCGCTCCATAGTTTGTACAGAAATTTATCATGCCGGTGCTTCCGCCGAGCGCGAGTATGCCCGCAGCCATGCCGTTTGACGAATTTACCACACCTAAATTGGAGTTGGATGTAAGGATATAATAAGCGGATCTACCCACTATACCTCCGGCACATACGCTGGCATTGACAGGACTGTTGTTGTAGCATGAATGAATCACGGCGACAGGAGCAAAGCCCATCATGCCCCCGGCAAAAGTGCCGGAGCCGATTACCTGTCCTCTGTTGTAGCAGTCTGATAACATCGCCTGCGCCTCACCTACGATACCGCCGGTGTTGTCGGTACCGCGCACTGTGGCGTAATTATGTGCCGATGTCATGATGATGTCATTGAAACTTCCATCTTCGCGGTTCATCACAGTACTACCCAGAATACCTCCGGTTCCCATGCTTCCGGTTACTTCGCCTTCATTAACCACCGCCGCCATCGAGGATGTGCCGAGACCGCCCGCGATACCGCCTACACCCATACATGAGGGTGCATTCACTCCGCCATAGTTGATACAGTTGGAGATATTTGCGGCTTCCACGCCACCGATTATACCGCCTGTGCAGCGCACACCGGCAGCGGATACTCTTGCATGGTTGACGCAGCTATCGAGCACGGCTGTGGCATTGATAGTACCGCCACCCACGAGTCCGCCAATGAAAGAGCCTTCTTTTTCGTTGCTCACGGGTAGATTCTCATTAACGCAAGCGGTCATCATCAGCAGTGCATTTGCATCCACTCCGCCCACGATGCCACCGACAAAGTTAGTGCCGTAGACCTCTGACGCTGTAGATGACTCTTGACGCACACGGATATTGCGGAGTACGGTAGGCGTCTGGTCGATTCCGGATATTCCCACTACGGCACCAATCAGTGTGCCGGTAGAGCCTGCGCCGATGCTCACGGGGTCAACCATCGTAATATTGCGGAATGTCGCACCCGCAACATATCCGAATAGTCCGGTTGCGGGTACCACACCGGTTGTGGGAGCGCCCTTGCCATCGAGTGTACGCACGGCGCAGTAATATATCGAATGACCGCCCCCATCGTAATTTCCTTCAAACGGGTATGCCGATTTGGGGGCAATCGGCTCGAAGCCCTTGTTGTAGTCGCGGGTCATGTCTATGTCGGCGAGCTGTAGGAAGCAGATATCTTTTGACGGGTGCTTTCCATCGGCAAAAAGTTCGCGCATCACTTTCAGTCCTTTAGAAGATGCGATACGGTAAGGGTCTTCCGCCGTACCGGAGCCGAACAATGCCTTGGCTACATCAAATGTCGATGGATAAATGCTATTCTGATTTGCGCTCACTCTCATCGTGCAGCCTATGTGGGTATCCTGAGGGATACCGTCCTCGTCACGCCGGGTCGCGGATGCAATCACATAGTTGCCGGTGCGCAGACTGCGGCCGAAGTCAAACACCGACTTGCCATTACTTACATAATGATTCACTTTCACCGATACCGGCGGTTTGCCGGTATCATAGATTAGAGAAAGTGTGGTTTCTCCCTGAGGAAGAACCGCACTGAAATCGGCGGGAAGCTCTACGGACTGCTGTGAACCGAAACTTTCGCTTTCCGGATCATCAATAATATTGTCATCGCTACAACCCGCCAGCAGTAACGGCAATGCAATCAGTGCACCGACTATCGTAGAGTTGATATATCTATACATCTTATTCATATCGGCAATTATTTTTCAATCTGGAGTGGTAATTTTTCGTTAAACATAGGTACGCCTTTAAGAGTGGGAGCAGCCTCGCCATAGTGGAAATCCCATACGGAGAGGTAATTGAACCCGTAGTATTGGTTGTTGCGCAGTTCGTTTGCCGTCACATCGTGTGAGCCGCTCCCGTTCATGTCACCGTTACTTGCCGTATCGAGGTACAGGCAGTTCTGACAATCGATTTTAGCCTTGTCCTCACCGCCGACG
Source organism: Bacteroidales bacterium (assembly GCA_003150235.1). Lineage (GTDB taxonomy): Bacteria > Bacteroidota > Bacteroidia > Bacteroidales > Muribaculaceae > Muribaculum. The sequence continues at coordinate 8,184 of QAMW01000030.1, read as the reverse complement.
ATGCCCCAACCGGTTTGCCCGACATTGTAGCATGCAGAGATTGTCACCTTCTCGGAGTTGTGATCTTCCTTTTGTCCAAGGATTCCTGCAAGCCATTTGCGCCCGGAAACCGACGGTACCTCTCCCATGTTAAAACAGTTGGCGATGTAGCCATACCCGTCAAGGCGCCCTACGAGACCGCCAACCGACATTACTGCGTCGACCCGTCCGGCATTGTAGCACGATGTCACTCTACAAGCTGCCGTGTATCCGAGAATACCGCCTGCGGCAGTCATGTTTGGACCGCTCAGGCTGCCATGGAACGAGCATTTCTCAATCTTGATATCATGGGTTATATCTCCATTGTGGTTTTCAGTCCATCCAATGATACCTCCAAATCCCGATACCTCTCCTGTCGCTGTCGACTTGATGGTAGAAAAACTGTGGCAATCCTTGATGTAAATATCTTTGGATGCATCGTTTATCACCCGACCTATGATGCCGCCTGCAATGTTGCCGGAGGTGGAAATTGATGTCTGCAGCTTATCGTCAAATCCATTAATTGTCGCACAATCTGATGTAATAAAAAGACCGATGGCGCCACCTACATTGTCGCCCCCTGTCACAGTAATGGATACCCTCACCGGATAATGCTTGTCAAACATATCGGGCTGTGAGTAGTGATTTCCACCAACAGAAGCTTCTCCGAAAAGACCTCCTGCCTGACCGGCGGAACTGATGATATTTGCATAAACCGGACAATAATTCCGGCTGAGATATTCTCCTCCTCCTGCGCTGATATAACCGGAAATTCCGCCAATATAAGAGGATCCCGAGATTTTTAATGAGCCGTTCTCATTGCTTACATGACTTCCTTCGGCAAGGTCAACGGATTTGGAATTGCCAAACAATCCGCCTACACGTTCACCCTTACCCTCGACATTACCGTCGTTTTCCATCAAGGCATTGTCGACGTTACGGTCAATATCGCCGATGATACCACCTACATACGAATTGCCTTGTACATTGCCTGTGTTTTTACAGTTGATTTTAAATGTATCAGAGCGATTTTCGCAGGTCGCCATCCCGATTACTCCGCCTGTGCAGTTGCCACCGGTTACGTTGCCGTAATTGATGAATGTGCCTTCTCCCTTAAATTCACCACTGCCGATTATGCCTCCTGTTTCCTGGTCTCCTTTCACATAGGCATAGGATGTGAATTTGGCTCCGGGTTCACCTTGATAATTACAGTGTCCTGCAAGCGCGCCTATACCGGAAGCTGTCTCGCCGTTTGGGTCAGATACGATATTGGGCTTTGCCGGGCTGCTGTAGGCAAAACTGTTTTCTCCATGAAGTTTCAATTCATTGGAAGTACCTACGAAACCACCTATATTATATGTCTTCCCTTCCACTTCGAGAGGCATCGGGGTCATCCTGTTATTGATTCCGAAGATATCCCATTGCAGGGTGTAGGCATACGAATCTTGAGGCAATGTTGCTCCGGCATGGCAGGCCGTGAATTCGGCGTTGCAGCTGCCGGCAAATCCGCCCACTTCTCGACCGCCGGAAATGCTTCCGCTTACGTAGCAACGCGTGAATGGAATGCTCGAGCGTCCTCCACCTCCGAGATAGCCTCCTACATACATGGCATTCGGAGCATCGATTCTGCCGGTACGTAAACAGTCGGTAAACGAAGCATAGGATGCTTTTCCGATCATGCCTCCTATATTGTTTTTTGCATCGGATGACACTATGTCGACAGAGGAGATGCACACCCTGATATCGGCATCACCGTTGCCGATGAGTCCGCCTACATTCACCTTTCCCTCGATAGTGCCGTTTACCTCTATGGAATCGAGTCGGCAACCTTTTTTGGAGGTACATGCAAAGGCTCCGAGTTCGGAGTTGCCTATCAGCATCACGCGCCTCATTTCAAGATTGTGGATATAGGCTTTTTCGCCGAGGCTATAGAAAAGTCCGCCGCAACCGGCATCGGTATAGCAGTATAAGTTCTCGATATAATTGTCACATCCGTCGATTGTACCGTTGAAGTCGGTGGAGCCGCCGTTGATGTTGTTATGTCCCGCCGGTTCCCAGCCTTTGCCTGAAGTTACGGCTGCTGTGTTGAGATTAAGATTGCGTGTAATCTCGAAAAACTTGCCGTCGTGAGTCTCGCCTCTTGTCATGGGGTCGGATATGCGCACCATGAAGTCGTCGCCGCTCGCTATAATCCACGGGTCCTCTTCTGTGCCCGAGCCGATGGAGTTGGCACCGACGTTGAACGAACTGCGGAACTTGATGTCATCAGGATTCTCTATGCTGAGACGCGCCCCGACAAATATGGTGTCTTCCGATACTTCCTTATCCTCGCTCCTTGTCATGCTTCTGTCAGGGAAAGTGACATAATTGAGGTGATACATCTGGTGGGGAAGTTCGGCGAGTATCGGGTCGTCAGCCTCTATATAGATTGAGTCTTTGTCAGCCGACAGAAATGTGTTGACCGGGAATGTCACCCGGTCTTTCTTTCCTTTCAGATGAATACGACAAGATACATGGTTGACAACTTTATCGAAGCGGGAAAGCCTTGGCAAACTCACCTTCAGGTTTCTGATGCCGACATCCTGACCCGGTATTGAATTTTCCGTTGGCTGCTCCGGAGCCATGATATCATCATCGCTGCATGCCGCCATGCCTGAAAGCATTATTGCCGCAGTAAGAGCGGGGAGCGCTTTGGTAATCTTAAAATTCGACATTGTTATTAGTTTAAAGTTATATTTTATTGCAGTTAGTTATGTGATAATATTTAATTAAATTATATTAACCCGGTTATTCTCAACGGGGATTAAATGTAATAAATGTAAAATTAATAACAATAATCGAGAATGAAAATATAAAATTATTGATTTAACTAAAAAATCACGGCATAAAAGCATTTGTCTATGCATCTGTCTATTCTGTCGGGGTGGATAAAACGGCGGTCGCCCGGCTACCTGCTGACAGGTAACAGAGCGACCCCATGCTTATTTGTTTTCCGGACCTTTATCGGCGCATGACTTTAACCGATTTCACGGCATTGCGGATTACATACATTCCGGATGGCAAGGTGAAATTATTGTCGCCGTTCACGCAATCGCGTGACGCTACACGTACACCCGCCGTATTGTATATTTCGATGGTCTGCGGCGCGTCACATCTGATGAGCAGTCCGTCGGTGGAGCCTTCAACGAAGAAGTTGTATCCATTTTCCTTGGCAGTGTCGATACCCGACATGGGCGGACTCATGATAATCTCCCCTGCGGTGCTGACCACTTTCCATGCTATGATGAAAGGTGTATCGGTCTTGTCCATGATTTCGCGGCGGATAAGATCGTCATAATATTCTCTTGTCGCCCCGTTGTTCGGGTCATTCAGGCAATATGCCTGCAAGCCGTAGTAATATATGGGGCGATCACGCTCCATCATGCTGAAATAGTCGGTCGATACCGGATTGATGGATATGGTCACATCCTTGCCTACAGTCGAGCTGGTTGATGATGTCCATGTCATCGACCCTCCCGAGTGATTACGGTAGAAATGGGTGTTGATCATCAGTTCCCACGAAGATGTCTTTGTGGTAGTCGAACTATTGGTTACTGTCGACTGCAGGGTGTTGACATTGCCGGTTATGGCATTGATATACTCGTCATATATGGGTCGCCCGATATTGCCGTAGTTGTCAAACAGCTCCACGCCCCGCTCTTTCCAGGATTGCAGGTCGAGCGGCTTTTTCAGCCTGATTTTATCACCGATTTTTTCATCGTCGAGACGATAGCTGATGAATGCCATGTTTGCTCCGGTCTGTACGTAGGTAAGCAGGTCGCCGGCGGCGGTCAACTGTGACATTCCGTCGGGGGTGTACACCTGTCCTACATACTGGTCGAGCTGCGGGATGATATAGATGTAATATCCGGTCGAAGCCATGTCGGCATTGGTATTGAACAAGCTGGTGGTATGAGAGGTGGTGAATGTTTTTTCCTCTGCGGTGGTCTTGGTCACTTCGTAACCTCCTCCGCCCATGATGCTGAAAGAGGAGAGTGAAGCACCGTAACCGTCAAATCCGCCTACATTGCTGTGTCCCCATGTGGTAGAGTTTTCCGACCTTACCGACTTGCTCTCCGACGTGCCGACAGCTATCGAGGATACATTGCCCGTCGCGCCGCAAATTTCACGGTACATCGGACCGTTGTCGACCACGGTAGGAGGTGCCCCTTCGATTACACCAACAAGTGTGCAAGCCTTGCGTCCGGCGGCACTTCCGAGAAGGTCGGCTGTATTCGCTGCGAAGCGTTTCACTTTTATTTTATTTGATTTAATCATAGAGTAGTAGCTATGCTTGTTGAAGTGTTTGCCGCAGCCGCCACTTCGGAAAATGCTGATATACCTCTGGTAGGATTGCACTCTTACTCCTCCCGGTTCGTAAGTCTCATCGGGAATAGGTACGGATACCGAGCACGCTCCGAATTTACCGTAAGGAAGGTTTGTCGCGAAATTGTAAGTGACCGCAGGGGTGTTTTCTTTAAAATAATACTCAACCGGGTCATATTCATAGCATATTATTTGACGCTGATGGATATTCCCCGTTACATATTGTTGATCAAATGCCGATATGAACTGAATAGGGTTGTTTATGTTTTCCGCGTTTTTTGCGAGTCCGACATTGGCAATCTGTCCCTCCACAAGCTTAAGCCCGAATCCGTCGGAGCCATGGGAATCGCCTGTCAATTTAAATCCCGACCGCCATCCGTTTCTCCATTTGCCCACTTGATCGCCGTCTTCGAGAAGGTCGTCAAGTTCCCCATGGAAATGATGTGCAAGAAACGTGCCATCGCTTTTACAGAATTGACCTATAATCAGCTCCTCGACCATAACCGGTTTCATTCCGCCATCGACATATTTCTCCCTTACACCTATCCAGTTTGTCGCATCGAAATCATTTGTGCCATACGACATGTTTTCGACATATTCAAAATGTTGAGATGTAATTCCGGTCTTCCACACTGCCGAGGGGCTTCCGGGGTCATCATGGGTAAATGTAACTTCAAGAGCCATTTCGCTCCATGTCCACCACGGTTCTCTTATTTTTTCACCGCCACAGATAATGGCAAGCGAGTTACGGTATTTAGTCATGCTGAAACAAAATCGTTTATTGTTTTTTACGGGACAATTAAGTTTCGTAAGTGTCGCGTTGCCATGATTGTCGGTCTGGAAAGAATAGAAATAGTTCTGGCTGTTACATTGTATGTATATAAACAGCCGCCCGTTGAATTCCTCCATTGCCGCATTGTAATATCTTGAATTTGGCTCTCTGTTTTTGCCGTCGTCGAGTACCCAGTAGCGGCTGTCCGAGAGCGTGACGTTATCGTTGATTTTGAGTTCGATGAGTCGCATCTCCCAGTGTTTTGTCTGATGGTCGTTTTGGTATAGTTGCACGACATATTGCTTGCCGTTATAAAATTCCGAGGCATATACCGTCCATGAGTCTGACCATATCTCCTTTTCCACATAATCCGGGAGGTCGGCGTAGGCGGATTGGTGAATACACGCGATTGCGGAGATAAATAGTAATAGTTGAAGTAGTTTTTTCATCGGGGAAGGTTGTTAGAGTGTGAAATAAAATGATAGTTGGGCTGCGATGTTGCGGCTGAAATGCCCTTCGAGTTTTACTCCGAGATTATCGGCTATGGCAAAGCGGCATCCGGCGATGCCGTTTATCTTGCTACGCGAACGGTAAGTCTCTTCGATGATGATGGGGAAGTCTTCCCCGACATAAGAAACCGTGCTGTCAAATCGGTCTTTTATACGGTAGTCGGTATAGGCGATGCCTACAAACGGGGTCCATTTCCCGAATGTGTGACCGGCATATAACGGGATATCCCAGCGGAATACATCGCGGCTCAGTCCGTAGCCGTGATATATTGCTGTCCGGTCATCCTGGCTGAATGACAGCAGGTTGTTGTCAGATTTGTTCCATGCTACGGATGGGGCAAGTGTCAGGAACGTCCCGCCGGCAAACGTGTAGGTGTAATTCACGCCGCCTTTGAGAAGAAACGTAGGGTTTTCGCTTGCCGACTTGGTCTGCAACTCGTCGGTTTCCGAATATGAATTTCTCATCGACGTGGTGACTACACCGACACCAACCCATACATTCGCACCGGTTATAAAACTATACTCGGCGCGGAGGTCCATGAATTGTTGTTCAAGTTTATAGTCGTTGTTACGGTTAAGAGTCCTCAGATCATCCTTGTCTGCGACAAGATCGCTCATCACCTCCCCGTCTTGGTCGGTGATTAGCGAGGATGATGCGTCAAGGGTGCTCACGGAGTAGTCAAATCCTCCGGTTATTGAAATCCTGAATCGAGCATCGGCATTTTCTCCGGCAGCAGCGGCTCCGGAGCCGATAAGAAAGGCGAGAATGGGTACTGCAATGTAATTGTGGCGCATGTTGATTGGTTTTTGTTGCCACGGACTTCTCCTCGTCGGCATTATAAAATACAAAAGCGTGAGAGTCTGTATCGGTTGCTCGACTCTCGGTATGAGGCTCTGGCTTGCCTGTTTTCGGGAAACGAGCAACGTAGAAGCCCACGCTTATATGTATTTCATAAAGGAATACATAACCATGAACATCTATCGTTGCTTAACTCCTGCCGAAAACATGTAATGAAACTGCCAGATTTCATACCGAACAAGAATCAAGCGTCGGATAAACGCTTTCCAAATGTCATAGCCGTGAATTGTCATGTGACACGGCTGTCGCAAATTTAATGCAAATCTTTTAAAAAACAATTTTGATTTGCAAAAATATTGCGCGGACTCAGTTTGGTCGGGGCGGGCTTCTACGTATCGTCATTAATCATATCATGATTTTTCCGCGAAAATAATATGTGTAGTCCAGTTTTTGCTAATTTTCGGGCGGACAGAATTATGGACAGAGTTAACAAGCTGATTAATAGTGGGGTATAAATGTGAACTGTTTTGTCCGGATAGGGTGATACCGATTATGTGGAATTTTTAGTTAACTTTACGGGCATGAAACATGTACTTATTATTTTTGGTAAGTAAGTCGTAAAAATTATTTTATACTAAGCTGCATGGGCAAACTTGATATTGAGTTCAGATCCAAGTGCAGCCAACGCACGGTTGGTTGCATAGAGCAGGGAATCCGTGGAACAATAATCCGCAGGTTTGAGCCATTTGCCCTTGAGGATTCTCCAGAGCGTCTCGGCGATATTCAGATGTGGACTGTACGGTGGGAGGAAAAAGAGATACAATCCACGTTTCTCCCAGATCGGACGGAGTTCCCGCATGAGCTTGCATCTATGGATGCTTGCATTGTCAAGGACAACAAAAGTGTTTCTACGGATACGGAGAGAAAGTCGGTCAATAAAGTCGGCGACCTTGTCAGCGGTCATATTCTCAGTTGTGGAGAATCCTTCATATTGATTATTGCGGTCGATCATGCCGAAAATATTGAGTCTCAGACCTCTTTCAGATGGAATATAGACATCTTCACCGCGGAACTGCCATCCGTATGGCACATATCCCTCAGTGCAGATATGGCTTTCATCTCCATAATAAAGGTCGATCAGACCGTCTTTTTCCTGTTGTACGAGTTCTTGCAGCTTCTCGGTCTTATACTCGTAGAGCTGCGGCGAGGGTTTCCCCTTCGGACGTTTCCTTATACGTCTATATCCCGCGCCAAGGCGGATAAAAAAGCCCTGAAGGTACTCTCGGAGGCTTCTTTCCCAGAAGCCTGCTGCCATGCCTCTTTCGCTTTCTTCACGCTCTGCCTGTCGTTCTCTATGGCTCTGCGTACCGCTTCTTCGTCTGAGCAATCCATTATCGGTTTGCGACCACGCCCCGGTCGTGTATCCAGGCCTTTGATGCCTTCTGTCTCGAAGCGTTTCACCCAGGAATTGACTGATATATGGGTCATTTCGGTCTGTTCTCCAATCTGTTTCGAGGTCAGGCCGGTGGATTTCAGAAGTACTGCGCGACAGCGCATACGGTATGCGTGGCTCTTGCCGTGGCGAAAGCCCTCTTCCAGTTGCAGACGTTGCTGGTCTGTCAGTTGTATAACTTTGATTTTTGCGATAGCTGTGTGTCTTTATGTGTTCACACAAAGATACGCAAAAAATTTGATATAAACTAATTTTCAACATCTACTTA
>QAMW01000039.1 GCA_003150235.1 Bacteroidales bacterium | reverse complement strand
AGTTTCTGCCGAGCCATGTGGAGCGGTAGTTGGAGGCGGAGCGGAGCATGTAGCGGATGAAGGCGCGGCGGAAGGTCGTGCGGTTAAGGTTGATGATGATGTAGTCGGTCGAGTGATTGATGAACAGTTCGATATGGTCGCAGAGGTCGGAGCTGCGGTAGAGCACCTTCCCGTGACGAGCCACCTCATCGGAGATATGAAGCAGCATCTTGGGGTCATGACGCATGATAAGGCTGTAATGCCGCAGCAACTCTTCATAGGACATCGGTGTGCCGTCGGGATGGTCGGGCACCCTGTCGTCAAGTTCATGTTCCCATACCTCGGTCTCGAAGGAAGGGCGGTTGTTGTCAATCTCCTCCTGTGTCCACATCGACTTGTGGGAGGCTTCCAGGTCCTTCCAGAAACGGAAGCGTGCCGCCCAGTCTTCCTCGCCGGGGATAACATCCGGGAGCTTGATTGCCGGTGCCGGAGGCTCGGGAGCAGCTAAGTTAGCTACAGTAGCTATTGTAGCTATCTTAGCTATTTTAGCCGGCTCAACTTGAGCCGACTGCTTGCGGAGGCGGCGCTCACGCGCCTTTTCCCGGGCACGGGCTCGGCGGTCGATGGTCGGGCGCAGAAACCCGAAAGCCACCATCAGCATCGGCGGGAGGTCGGGGAGAGTCCCGTCGAGCTGATAGCGGATGATTGCCTCGGTCAATAGCCCGGCTTCGGCTGCCGGAAGATTGGCAGCGATGGATTCCGACCATTGCTTGTCGAAACGCGGAGGGCGCGATGTGGCGGCTGTGTTTTTCATGGCTGTAACGGTTTAGATTCATGGCGTAAAGATACAACCTGAAATAGCCGCGCCAATGTACAAATGGGAAAAATTTCACGGCAACGCTTTCGGGCGTTGCCGTGGAAGGTTATAAGGTTAAGGGGTTAGAGGGCAAGCTTAGTTATAGCGTTGAGGGAGTCGCCTGAAACACGCATGATAAGCACACCATTGTCCTCGGGCAGGTAGAAGGAGGTGGTCGACCCGGTGAAACGCTGCGTCATGACCCGTACTCCGGCGCTCGTGAATATCTCAAGCATAAATGTATCGGCGGGAGCCGCATCGGCGATTGAAAGCATCACAAGACCACACCGTGCCACAGTAAGGTCCAGCCGGTCACTTGCGCTATCAGCGATGACATTACTGATACCGGCAGGTCCGTCACCATCGGTTTCCAGATATCCAAGGTCGGGTGCGATACCATTGTAGCGTATGCCTTCAGCCCAATAACATTCTCCTTCGTAAGGCACGACTTCCGACCCGGTGTCAATAAGCCTGACGTTGCCGGGGCGAATCTTCATGAAATCAAGCGCGGGAAGTGAGCCGTCGGCGTTACGCGGGTCAGTCGCGTGACTCCAGTCGATACTTACATAATCTTCGGGATCAGTATTCAGGTCGGAGGTGATTACGGTGCCGACAACGGAATAAGGCGCATAGGCACTCTTGTTGCGGTCGGCAATACCGTCGCTAATTGCGACACAGTTGGTAAGACGGATTTCATGGCCGGAAGCAACGGGCTCATCGAGACGATAGGTGTACCGGCTCTTGGAAGAGGTATCCTTGGCTGAATATGACGAGCAGTTGTTGAGAATCATATTGCCGGTATTGTGGTTCTGGTCAAAATTTTTGTTGACATTCTCAAACGCAAGACAGCGGTTCATGATGACATTGTTTCTGCCCTGGTTGCTGCCCATCTTGAAGCCATTACCGTTGCCGCTGCTCTTGGCGCCGCTCTCCAGATAGCCGTTGCGGAACGCCCAGCAATATTCAAGCGTGGTGGTGATATCGTCGGGGAAACCGCCCTCTTTCTTGATGAACTGGTCCCAACCGTCGTCACTGTTCTGCCATGCGCGGCATCCGTAGAAATAGTTGCCGTCGCCATGAGATATCTTAACCGCAAACCCGTCGGCATCGCCATGGTCGGGGTCGGTATTATAATAGGCATCACAGTTGACCACCTTATTGCGCGAGGCAAGATTTTTCATTTGCAACCCCGTGTCGGCATTGCGCACAAATGTACAGTTTTCTATAAGGTTGTCATGTCCCTGGGTGACATTGGCGGCGATATCCGAATAATTGCCGCCGTTGGGCTTGTCACGCTCGATAAGCAGACCGTTGTCACCGGCATTGCAGATATCAAGCCCGTAGAAATGCCAGTAACTGCCTGTATGACGGATACCCTGGTTGGCACCGTCAATAGCCTGCGCACTGAAATCGAGCACCGCCCTGCCGCCGCGCGACGAGAGCACAATCATGCCGCTGCCCTTCTCGCCGACTGCACGGATATTCACACGTGCAGAGTACCTGTAAGTGCCGCTGTTCATGTATATCGTATCACCGGGCATCACAAGGTCGACAGCTTTCTGGAGTGAGAAGAACGGAGCCGATTCCGAGCCGTCGGCAGTGGTATCGTCACCTTGCGGGTCACAGTAATAGACATTGTGACGATAGTCGGGCAACACGACCGAACCGGTCGTGTAAGTGATCTCATCGCCATAGGCTGTCCCGGCGGAATTGACCGCGTAGGCGCGGAGATTCCACGTGGTTTCGGGAGCGAGGGTGAGATAAACGGTAAACGAACCGTCGGAAGCTACCGCTGCAGCCTTGACTTTGTTGGCATCCACAGTTGCTCCGGGTGAAGCGGCGTAGCATATACCTGTCTCGGTAACATCCGTGCCACCATTGTCTACAAGACGACCTGTCACCTTGAGACAGAATGATGTGTCGTCGCTGCGCGCATCATCAATTTCGGCTTCGAGAGTCTTTACAACCGGCACGGATGCGGGTAACGTCTCAAATTTCACCACGTCACCGTAGGCTACACCGGCAAGAGAAATGGCAAAAGCCCGCGCGGAAACGATAGAACCGGCAGGGACGCCTTCGAGTAGCGCCGTAAATGTCGGGGAGATTTCAGCCATTACCGAATTATCGCTGATTGACGGAATGCCTTCAACGCTCCAGCACACGCCACATCCCACAAGCTGCCTGTCACCGTCGGTTGTAATCTCCCCGGCAACCATAGCCGAAGAGGAAGTCACGGAAGATACAGCACCGGTCTTTACTTCCGGAAGCACACCTTCGGGGAACGCCGTGACTGAAAGGTTGTCGATATCGGCATCGCTGCCGCTCTCATTGGCTATCTTTATGCGATTGACAGTGCGGTCGCTGATAGTGACGGTATTGTGGGTGTCGCTTTCGACAGCGGCGGCATATTGCCATGTCGCGCCCTCATCTACCGAAGTGTAAAGGGTCAGTTTGCGTTTGCCGCGCCCTTCGTCAAACATCACTTTCACCACGCCTTGACTAACAACGGGAGTGATGACATACGAGCCGTTTTTCAACAGGCGCAAGCCTGTCGGGGAGCCGTCGGGGATATATGAGGCATTGGTGTTACGGTATGCCGACAGGTACCGCCACTCGCCCTGTCCGGCAACATTGCATATAATCTCGGTCGTGGGTTTCGATGACGGACACACCCCCTGCGTCTCGAAATTCTGCGTAAAATATGGGAGCACCAGATTGGTGACTATGACATTGCCCTCGCCGTCAGTGCCATCGGGCTTCGTGACAAGCATATTGTCGACATATATGCCGCCGTTGGAAGTGGAGCGCAGACGCACGTACCGCACCTGAGGGTCGTTGATTTCCACGATATGACGTGTCCAGTCGGAAGTGACCTTGTAAGATTCATACACGGTCCAGTCAACATTGTCTCTTGAAGCCTCGACATATACCTGACGATTGGCGACATTGGCATAATAGACGACACTGCCTGCACCCTCCGGGAGGCGTGGCGACACTATGCCGTCTTTTGCCGAAAAATAAATGCTTTTGCTACCGTCCTGTGCCGATTCAGATGACGACTGATTCTTATTTACTGTCCATTTGCCTGTCGCGGAAGTCACCGTCGCCGCCTTGGAGGCACCCCACTCCGAGCCTTCAAAACTTTCCGGCATATAAGTGTAATCCTGCCCTGCGGCGAGAACTGAAAATGCCGCTGAAAGCATGGTGAAGAGCACTTTTAAATTCATGATTTTCATCGGTATATACTTTATCTAAGGTTAATTTATTATGACATCGCAAAATTAACGCATATTTTCCGGTTTTCCACATATTTTCCCCAAAAACAATCAAATCGCGTTTATCTTGTCACACACTTGTTTGACGTGGTCAAGTCCATAAAGCAATGAGTAACCATCTATCGCCATCCACATAAACAGCCTATGAAGATTATGATATGCATTAAGAATATAATCTGTCGCAATTCTCGGTTGTCGTTTTGCAAAACATATAGGTTCATGGTGGGCTATGCGATTACGCAGTATATTAATTCCATCAAGCTGATTGAAAATATAGGTATTGTTAAATTGAAATTTCTCTGACGAACGAGGCTTATTAGGGAATATGCGGAGAAGTATCTGCCCGGTTGCCCGATACTGAGGATTAGCAAACATATATTTCCATACGCCGAACTCCATTTCCGCAAGCAGTTTTTGGTGAGTATATTCCTGAGTTCGGCATAGACGATCAAATGCTCTATTTATGATTCTTGCACTATCACGACAACTGACAATATCGAATATTCCTCCATTCGACACGGAATCACGCAGCCAATTCTCCCCGAAACGAGAAGTAAGCTCCCTGTCAATCGCATTCCTTAATGCAACCTCAAAACAACTCAACATTGTAAAAACCTCTTGCGATAGATTAAGATTGAGTCGATATAACGACATTGCTTTTCGGGTATTACTGCCGCATGCTTCAACATATCTGTTAATTCGCTCAGGAGACAATATTTTCTGAAAATCCGTGAAATTCATGTGCACTACTATATTTTATGATATCAAAATTTGTTTCTTTTTAAAGAAAACACTATTTTTGTAGTGTTGATTCCCGGTAGCCCCTGATTCGTCAAGCTATCGGGTTTAGTTTTTTATTGTACAAATATAATCATTTATAGTAGTTGCAACAAAATCAAAAGGAAAATGCCCAAATAAATTTGGCATTACGCTCGCTTACCCGTATCTTTGGCTACACCTTATATACTCACTCTCGGTAATGCTCAAATAAATTTGACATTACGCTCGCTTACCCGTATCTTTGGCTACACCTTATATACTCACTCTCGGTAATGCTCAAATAAATTTGACATTACGCTCGCTTACCCGTATCTTTGTATCAGTTACTTACAATACTTAAAACCGGTCATTATGAAAAAGATAATTTTGAGCCTTATAGCATGTGCCGCGACATTCCCGGCATTTGCTGCAGAGACACTTACTTCACCTGACGGCAGCATAAAGCTGACCTTCGACCTTACCAAGACGGGGCAACCGGAATATTCGGTCGACTACCACGGAAAAGCAATAGTGCTTCCATCCACACTGGGATTTGAAATCAAGGACGAAGCACCCCTTACTTCAGGATTCAAGCAGGGGAAAACAGTGTTTACATCGGTCGATGAGAAATGGGCGCCGGTGTGGGGCGAAAATGACTCCATCACCAACCGCTACAACCAGATGACAGTGCCGCTCACCCAAAAAGCCGACGGCATGACAAGGAAAATGAATATCGTGTTCCGTGCCTATAATGACGGCATCGGATTCCGGTACGAGTTTCCCGCACAGAAGTGGAAAGAGTTTACCATCACCGACGAACTTTCGCAGATAGCTATGACGGGCGATCACACGGCATGGTGGATACCGGGCGACTATGATACCCAGGAATACAAATACACCAAGTCGCGTCTGAGCGACATACGCGCTACCTCGGAAGGAGCACGCATGCACAATCTGTCGCAGACCGGCTTTTCACCCACAGGTGTACAGACCTCACTCATGCTGAAAACCGACGACGGGCTCTATCTCAACCTGCACGAGGCTGCATTGGTCGACTACCCGGCTATGCATCTCAATCTCGATGACAGCAACATGACCTTCACGTCATGGCTAACACCCGACCGCAACGGCGACAAGGCAGTGGTGAAAACCCCGTTCAAGACACCATGGCGCACGGTCATGGTGAGCGACAAGGCTACCGACATCCTCGCCTCCGACCTTATACTCAACCTCAACGACCCGTGTGTGCTTGACGACACATCATGGATTCATCCGACGAAATACATGGGCGTATGGTGGGAGATGATCACAAACAAGAGCTCATGGGCATACTGCGATGCCGAGAACTTCGACCTCGCCACGTTTGACTATTCCAAGGCGACCCCCAACGGACGCCATGGAGCCAACAACGAGAATGTGCGTCGCTACATAGATTTCGCAGCCGACGCAGGCATGGACCAGCTTCTTATCGAGGGCTGGAATATCGGCTGGGAAGACTGGTCAGGAAAGGAAAAAGAGTATGTGTTTGACTTCCTTACCCCCTACCCCGACTTCGACATCGCCGCACTCAACGAGTATGCCAAATCAAAGGGTATAAAGCTGATGATGCATCATGAGACCTCCGGCTCTATACCTAACTACGAGAAATATATGGACCGCGCCTACGACCTGATGAACCAATACGGTTATGACGCGGTAAAGAGCGGCTACGTCGGCAACATTCTTCCCAAGGGAGAAAACCACTACAACCAGAAATCGGTGCGTCACTATCTTGATGCCGTAAAGAAAGCAGCCGACAAGCATATCATGGTCAACGCCCACGAGGCAGTGCGCCCGACGGGTCTTTGCCGCACATACCCCAATCTTGTAGGCAACGAGAGCGCGTGTGGTACCGAATACCAGTCGTTTGGCGGTCTGCCCACGGCGCATGTCACCATCCTGCCGTTTACGCGCCTGCAGGGAGGTCCGATGGATTACACGCCGGGCATATTCCGTATGAACCTGAGCGAATTTGCACCCGGCAACACCTCTCACGTCAACTCCACGGTGGCTAACCAGCTCGCACTTTACCTCACCATGTATTCGCCTCTGCAGATGGCAGCCGACTTTCCGGAACATTATGCCGAGAAGCCTGACGCATTCCAGTTTATAAAGGATGTGCCGGTTGACTGGAGCAAGAGCATCTACCTTGATGCGGAGCCGGGCGAATTTATCGTCGTGGCGCGTAAAGACAAGAAAAGCGACGACTGGTATGTAGGCGGCGTGAATGCCGAGGAGCCGCGCGAGTTCACGCTCAACCTCGATTTCCTCGACCCTGACAAGACTTACGAAGCTACTATCTATGGCGACACCGACGACGCGCACTATCTCACCAATCCGGAGTCATATCAGATAACACGCCGCAAAGCGGGCGCGTCATCCGTGATAAAGCTTCACATGGCACCCGGCGGCGGATTTGCCATCTCTCTCAAGGAGATTTAATCCCACCGTAATTCCCGACAAACATTGATAAACTATATAAAAACAATTTAACTAAAAGCGATTGCTTTACCTACGATACATTTAAGGAAACTAGAGAAAAAGAAATGTGTTTAGTACTACTACCATAATCCTCTCAAGTTAAATAAATTTTCCTTTCATTTATTAATGGAATGAGCATCTCGGCTCACGCTTTTATAATCAAATTTCATTGGAGGGTCGACCTATATCGTATAATTATGAAAAGATTTGCAATCATTTATGTCGCGTTTGTTTTAGCGACTCTATCAATTAAAGCATCGACATGGCTTACAATGGGAAATTATGATATTTCGTGGTATAATAACTCTGATTCAGAGTTTACAATTTCTACCCCTCGGAGTCTTGCCGGTCTCGCTTACATTGTGAATAATGGATATTCTACTTTTTATGGTAAAACTATACATCTTGGTGCTGATATTGACCTTTCTGAAAATGATTGGGTGTCTATTGGTTTGGGTAAATCAACATATTTCCAAGGAAATTTTGATGGAGCAAATCATTTCATAACAGGTCTTAAAGTAACTAAGGATAGTGGAGCATATCCTTACTATGGTTTTTTTACTTATCTAAATAGTAGCGTGATAAAGGATCTTACAATTATCGGATATGTAAGCACATATTTCCCGGATCAAGCGTATCCAGAAACACAGATGGGAGGACTCGCTGGTTATACTGCGAATTGCCATATAAAAAATGTGACATCTTTAGTCCATCTCAATTATAATCGAGAAAAAACTATGACTGATGCGGATTATGCCTTAAATATGGGTGGTATAGTTGGCGAATCGAACAAAACTACATTTGAATTTTGCCTTAATAATGGGAGTTTGACAGTAAATTTTGGCCGGACAGGAATCAATGGTGAATATTATGATGGCGCATTAGCAAATGTTGGAGGAATAACCGGAAAAACATACAGTTCAGACATAGTCGGTTGCGGAAATATTAATTCAAAATTTGAAGTCTACTTAGCGGGATCATGTAATTCAACATCTGGGTATATACGTATAGGTGGTATTTTAGGTAGTGGTGCAACAGGCTCAACTGTTGTAAAGAGTTGTTATAACAACGCTCAGAAATTAATTGCTGAATACTATGGAAATTCTTATGATAATCGCATCGTAATTGGCGGAATTTCGGCAACTGCATCATATGGTGGCATTGATAATGGATTTATGTCAAATAATTATAGTAGTACCATTTATTATTTGACAAACACACCTAATTTTTATTATGGTGGAATTGTCGGGCAAATAAGCGATTTTAATTCTAATAGTAGTAAATATACTGCAAATTATTCTCCGAGTTATATCTCGTTAAATTTTGCTGGGGAAAAAGGTTATGATGGCGCAACTTCTTTTACTCAAGAACAAATGACAGAAGATGCTTTTTTATCTGAATTAAATATTTATCCCATACTCAATGATTTAAAATACAGATGGATTAGAGAGAGTTTTGGCTTCCCACATGTATCCCAAGATGTTAGTGCCGGAATTGTTTCTGTTGAAAATTGCTCGAACTTTTTCAATGTAAAACAAAATACAATTCATTTGAAAGAACCATCTCTCGTATATTTGTATAACTTTCAAGGCAAATGCATTTATCAAGGATATACTGAGAAGATAGACTATATCTCATCAGGCACCTACATACTCGTTGCCAATGGATTGCATGCTAAAATTTTAATTAAATAAGAGTTAAACACATAACTCCCAGGGATGTATCAAAATAGTGATGCACCCCTTTTCTCGCACTAATCGCAAATATTCCAGCCAAATTACCGAATGAAAAGTTAAAGATGTCGCTACGCTACGCGTTGAGGCAGACCATCCATGACCACCAGTGGATATGTAAGCCAATGTAGGGACGAGTGTAAGCTCAATGTCACTAACTTAAGGATTTTGCCCGGAATGGGCTTGATAGAGTTAGCCACGGGTAGCCCCGAAGTGGGCACCCGTGGAGAGCGATGCCCCACGATGACGCAACCCTGAAACGGGTTGCATAAGTATGTGCTAATCAGATGGCTATTCAACCCACTCCGGGTTGAATCAATGAGGGAGACGCTTGTGCCACGGGTATACCTTCGGCATTACCCGCGGATAACAGGATGAATCCCCCTTTCGGGGATTTATGGCTCCGGCACCAAAGTTAGTGACATTGAGTGTAAGCTCGCCCGCACTCTGCAACCAACAAAAAGATAGAAAGCATCAGTATTTCGCGACACTCTCATCTTGTTAAATGCTGAATTTTGAGGAATTGCGTTCCTCTCGCTTCTTTCGTTTCTTATAATTAGGATCCATCCACCGCAGCCCGCGAGGCTCTGAGTGATGTCTCCGTCGATAGCGCTTCGGCTTAGGCTTCGGGAGATATTTGTCCGGGATGAACAGCATCACGACAAGGACAATGACAGGTAATAACAGTATGTAAAGCATATCAATCAGCCGGTCGTTAAATTCATCATTTATTCATACTTTCCGGGGGTTTCGCTGCGCTCAACGCCCCGGCTAAAAACGGATTATCCCTGTCGGGAAAGAGTTGTCAGTTTTCAGATAGTGACTTTAAGCAATGGTTCGGTAAAAAAGCTATGCGGCAGCTCCAATATATGTTGCGACAAGCTTTTCTAGCTGCAGAATTTGCCTCTTTTTTAGACGGACATCTCCTATGTCGAGTATTTTCAATGCGAAAACGGTGTCGGAAATTGCTTTTTTAAGCTGCCCCACACTGTTTTTTGGGAAAAAGAGGTCAATTTCGGATTGAAGCATGTTTCGAGTAAAAAAAGAGATGTTGTAAGCGAAGTCAATGCGTGCGGTATTCCTTGACTGATTGTGACTGAGACCTGTGAACTGTTTTGCGTCCCGTATCCCGAATTCAATCCTGAAACGCTTTCGGTATATGGATACGATATCGGCGGCAGATACCGAAGGGTCAGTGCTGAATAAAATTACGTTATCGCGGTCTCCGATTCGTCCTATTACAATACGCACATTTATCCGTAATGACGTGGAATGTACAACGGCGGTATGAAAGACGCCGATTCCATCAATACGGATTTTTTGACAGAACATCATGTCCGGATGTTTGATGTCCACCCGTCCGGCATAAGTCGGTTTGTACCCTTTGCGTGTCCCTCTCTTTTCCAGGTACGGCTCATTGGCAAGATAACTCAGGGATGCATTGCCAGGAAATTTTGAAATCAGGGTAAACCCCATTTTCACTGCCTCAAGGGCAAATGTCTTGCGGGAGAAAAAGGCGTCTGCCACTAATTTGTCGCTGATTTTCAGCAGTTCTTCACGCCTGGATTTCAATGCGTCAAGATAGCATTCAGTCATGGTCTTCCTCGTGCCTTCACCATCGCCGGGCAGTGTCTGTGAGGCCCCGAGCATGACACAGTCGCCTGAGACGTAGTCTATGGCTGCAAATGCAGTGAGTTCAAGCCCATGGACACTCTTACTAGATGCCCCGGACCAATACATCCCTATTCCGGGAGTACATCTGCCACTTTTTGAAATATGTGCCGGGGCCATGGCTATGACCAGGCGGTCCGGCGAGACCGTGCCGGAGATAAACATTTTGTTTAGCCTCAGCCAGTCAATTCCATCCCGGCTGAAATTGTTTCTGAATGTCTTTTCATTCAATCCTGAATAGCGTTGCAGCTGCAGGAAATTTACCCGCCCGCGAATGGCGACTATGGTGCCTGCAACATTTTCAAGAAAACGACTCAACACTTTGCCTATGCCAAGTGTTTTTGCTGAACGGGACAGTAAATCCCTCAACATGGATTTAAATATTTTCAAGGCGGTCAGGGCGTTCATATAGAATCTAATTTGGGAAATTATTCTATTTAACGCGTGACCGCCATTTTTGTTCCTATTTTTTACCGAACCATTGTT
>QAMW01000005.1 GCA_003150235.1 Bacteroidales bacterium | reverse complement strand
ACAGCCAACCTGGTCAAGGGCGAAAAGACCTATGCGTCGTTCAACGTAAACCTGAAAAGCACCGGCTCACGCGCCAACGGCGATGACAACGCTGACGCCGTGGAGCAGACAATCAGCAGCGTGACCCTGTACATCTTCTCAGGCGGTGTGCTTGAAAAGAGCGCGACCCCGGAGCTTCAAGGCAGCGTGACCGTGCCGGTCGAGATAACCACCGGCGAGAAGATTATTTATGTAGTCACCTCCGACCACCTGAATTTCAGCTCCACATTTGAGCTCACTGAGGAGAGCACCCTTCTCGCTGACTTTGAAAAGCAGCTTGCAAGCGCGCTTGCCACAGATATCGCCATTTCCGATGAGTTCCTGATGATAGGCTCGCAGAAGGCATCTGTCGTCAAGTGTACACAGGCAGAGGCACAAGCAAAGCCCGTTGCAGTCACTGTAACCCGCGCAGCAGCAAAACTGCAGGTGAAGTATGATAAAGAGACTATCACGGTGCGCCCGACACTCAATGCAGCGTTTGGCGATGCCAATGGCGATGCCGAGTTCGCTGTCGCCCAGTCATCACGCCAGATGTACGTCACCCTCAAGGACGGCATGTACACTCCGCAAGGCACGGCAAGCAACGGCGTTTACGGCGGCTATGAGCCTGCACCCGCAACCTTTGAGGACGGCTATTTCATCAAGACGGTGACCGACTTTACACCCAGCTACGACGAGTCGAAATATACAGGTGAAAACGTGGTCGAAAGCCCCGTGACAGGCAACACCACCTTCGCCCTCGTGCGCCTGAAAGTAACCCCCGCTTCCTATTATAATAACGGAAGAGCCAACTCAAACGGCGACTTCTGGGTGGCAGCCCGCAATGACAAGAAGACAGCGACATGGATCTTCGCATCAGACGAGAGCTACAATCTCCTTTACTTCGCCACCGAGAAAGCCGCCAAAGACTACATCAGCGCCGCCAAGCTCGGCAGCGCCTACACCGCAGTCAAGTATGCCGAAGGTATGAGCTATTACCGCGTCAACATCATAACCGACAACACCGCAACCGACTTCAGCCAGAAATATTGCGTGAAGCGTAACAACTACTACAAGATTAACGTCACCGACATCAAGGCTCTCGGCGCGCCCACAGCCCCCGGCGTGGTACCCACCGACCCCGACCAGCCACTCGAATCTGACAGCTGGCTCGCCGCTGACATAACCTGCGCCGACTGGAACCCCATCGACCAGAACGCCACACTCCAGTAATCCACAACCCGCCGCCGGGGGAATTTAAGGTCCTTAAAGTCTCTAACGACCCTGATGACCCCAGGACCCCGGCGGCAACAAACCCCGAATGAATGAAGATGCTTAAAACGCTGTCAGCCATCGCCGCCGCGCTCGCCCTCGCCGGGTGCATACGCGACAACCGCGACGACTGCCTCTTCCCGCTCCGGCTCCACTTCACATACTTGTACAACGTGGAGGACACCGACCTATTCTCCGACGAGGTGGAGACACTCTGCCTGTACCTCTACGACACCGAGACCGGGACGCTCGCCGCCTCGCGCTCGATGACGGCGGCGGAGCTTGACGACGACAACTCGACCGTGTGGCTCGTGCCCCCCGGAAGGTTCTCGCTCGTGACATGGGGTGGCGTGAAGTCGCGCTACGACATCGACCCGGGCATGTCGCTCGACGCGATGGCGCTGAGCATAAACGCCGACCCGCAGACAGGCTCAGTGGCGCAGGACCGAGAGCACCTGTGGCACAACCTCACGACCGACCTGCTCGTAAACGGCGACCTGACACCGGGGTATGACATCGACCTGCACAAGCTCTCCAACGACGTGACCGTCACAATCGCCGCCACGGAGGGCACCTCCCTCCCGTATCACCCGTCATCATCGATAACCGCCGCAAACGGCACATGTGACGCATTCGGCAAAATCCCCGACGGCACCCCCGCAACCCTGTACGCCCCGCAGGTGGAGGCGCTCTCACGCGCCGACGTGCTCCCCGGCTCCGTCCACTCCTACACCACCATGGCGCTCGCCGACGGCGACGGCTCACACCTGAACGTGGACCTGGGGGACACAACCGTGTTTGACGGCTCGCTGACCGACCTGATCGGGGAAAACCCCGGCATCGACTTCGACCTTTTAGACGATTTCCAAGTCTACTTCCTCATCACCCCCGGCGACGACCGCCTCGACGTGGCGGTCAGCATCAACGGCTGGCAGGTGACGGAATATGACGTGACACTCAGATAACCCACGCAAATGAAACACGCCATCATATACACGCTGACCGCAATGCTCCTCACGGCTGCCGCAGGCTGTTCACGCGACGCAGCAGCCGACGCGCCCGCACCCGCAGGCGCCGACTCCATCGCGCTCAGGATCACCGTCAGCACACCCGACACGCAGGCACCCGCCTCGCGCGCCATGACCGCCGCAGGCGAGTCGGCGGTCGACGACCTGCTCGTGATGCTCTTCACACCCGCCGAGGACGGTACATCGCCCGCCACGCTGTTCAAGACAGTGGAGGCGACAGGGCTTGAGGCGACCGCAGGCGGATACTCATTTGACGCCCGCATAGGCGTCGAGCCTGGAAAGACCCCGGATCACCTCGTGCTCGTGACCGTAGCCAACGCAGCGTCACGCGCCACCGACCTGCCCGATGTCGGGTCGACATACGAGGCGGTGCGCCAGGCGCTCTCAGCCGCCGCACCCGCAGCGACCGACACCCGCCTGACCATGTGGGGCATCGCCACGCCCCCGGTCGACACGTCGCTGCGCGCACAGGGACTCGGCATAACGCTGCTGCGCGACCGCGCCCGCGTGACATTCTCCACCGACACCGGGAAAGTGCCGCCGACGCTCTTCATCCCCGCCGACATGAGGGTCTGGAAGGCGTCGACAAGGATGGCGCTCATACCGGATCCCGCAAACATCAGCGGCACAAAGGCGACCGCGCCCACAATACCCGACGGGAACGCCAACACGGCAACGCCGCAATGTGACCTCACCGCGGAAAACCCCAGGCTCTACATCGCCGAGGCAGACGTGCTGATGGGAGGCAAGGGCGACCCTGACGACGAAAACCGCCTCAGCCGCCCCGCCATCATCATCGGCGGCTATTACCGTGGCGCGACACAGCAATGCTACTACCGCGTCGACTTCAAGAGAGGTGAAAGCCTCATCGACGTGCTGCGCAACCACAGCTACAACATCACCGTAACAGCCGTCAACGGCCCCGGAGAGGAAACCCCCGACGCGGCGTACAACAGCATAGTCGCCTCAATCGACGCGACCATAACCACATGGGAGGACATCGACAACGACGGCGCATTTGACGGCGCCAACTGGATCGCAATGCCGCGCCAAATCTCACTCCCCGGCAATGCGGGAGCGGAAGCCTCCGTACAGTTTTCATCCAATGTCCCACTCTCAACATGGGAAATGGCATGGGGCGATAAAAATGCTACCTGGGAATCGCTCAACTTTGTCACATCCGACAAACTCGTAGATGCAGAGAATCTGTTCGCAGTACAATTTGTGACGGGCGATGACGGCTCGACAATGCTTACAGTAACCACACTGACCGATCTTCCCGATGACACCGAGTCGCTTACAAGGCAGCTGTATATAAATGTGACCCCAAGGCTGCGTGTGGTGGTCAATGTAGTCCAATCATCGGCAGACAGCGCAGGGGGACACACTCCCTGGGATGACCAGATAGTTCACGGAACGGTATGACACTCTCCGGTAACACAACAATAAAAAATATATGAAACCTAATTATTAAGAGTTACTTATGACTAATCGCATTATCATATCACTCATGATGGCGGCAGGATTGTTGACAGCGTCATGTGACCGCGACGACAATTTCACTGCGGAACTGCCTGCCGGTGACGGTATCCTGGAGGTCGATTACCGCTTTGACGGTGGAATGCCGCTGTCGCGCGGCATGGCAACACAATCCCATGAAACCGACCTGCGTCAGGCTCATATCCTGTTTTTTAACCCCGATGATGCCGATACCGACCCCGGCACATTTGTGGGATATTCCACCGTGGCTGTACCCGGAGGCAAATCAAAATTTTCGTTCGACCCGCCGGAAACCCTGCTTGATGGCGTAAAATATCGTGTCATCGCCTTAGGAAACGGCGACAGTTTCGTGCCTGCCGGAAGCGGGTCGCTCGCCGAATGGCTGTCTACATATCAGGGCACGTACAAAGACGCGCTCGGCGAACTGACCGCCGTACATTCGGGCATATTCACCCGCAACACTCCGGGTGTACTCCCTATGTTTGGCAACTGGGTCGATGAAAATGACCGTCAACTTACATTCACAATCTCGCGCAATGCCGAAGGTGTCGTAACAGTGACCGAGAAAGGAGCGTTTCTCTTCTCGCGCGCGGTGTGTCGCTTTGATATCCATAATCTTGTAGGTCATCTGCTGAAAATTGAGTCGGCACGACTGGTCAACACTCGTAACGCGGGTCTGTACCTCGCCGACGGTATCAATGCCGGCGACGTGGAACCGCTCTCGACCTCCATCTCGAAACCCGCAGGCGATGGAAGTGACGGCTACATGCCGGTGACTACCGACATGACTCCCGGAGTCACTACCACTCAACGTCTCGAAGCGTCGCTCTACGGCTTCCCCAACACGGTAAACACCACCGTGCAAAACGACAAGTCGACCACGGCACTCATAATAGCCGGTTATTATTACGATAGCGAGAAAGGTACTTACGATGACAAGTTGACTTTCTACCGCTTTAACTATGCCAATGTAGGCGAAAGTCAGGCTCTTAAACGCAATTACTGCTATCGTGCCACAATCAAAGGCGTGAAACGGCGCGGTGCCGATGATGAAAAGGGAGCCTATAATGATTCATCTCCAATATTTGACTATGATGTAGATGAAGAATGGGGTACGACCGATGATAATTTCACCAGCGATAAAGATGGTAATTTCCTTGTCGTAAGCAAGACTCACCTGACTTTTGACGGCGATGCCAACGAAAGCGACTTTATCGAGCTGAGAGTGTCGACCAACCCCGAACTAACCTGGACGGTAGAGCCAGTTGACGAAGACGGTAACGAAAACACCAAGTTCACTTTTGAGAAACTCGATAACAACTCGGTAAAATGCGGTCCGAATGAGAAAAACGAGACCGATTATGTGCGCTACGGCTATTACCAAATCAGAGCGGTCAACCCGAAGACCGGAGCCGATCTGAAAATGAAAGTCTACCTTATGCAACTTTCAACAAAGTACAATGTAAAGACTTTGACTGTCAATGGCAACACGGGAGAGTTTGAACAGTTGCTAAATCCGATGGGTGGCTCAGTACTATTTAAGGTGGTGACCGGCAGCAATGACAATCCGTGGGATGCGGTTGACTCCGGAGATCATCTGATGAACTGGGACACACAGGGAATTTATTTCACCAACCACGGTAATAATAACACGACTCTCGAAATACGCGTGCCGGCAAATATCACCGGAGAAACGCGCGAAGCGACACTCATAGTTTCCTTGACCAATGACCCTGACAATAAAGTAAAACCTGTAACCATAAAATTAAAACAGGAGCCGTCGCCACAGCTTATGGACATCATAAACTTCCCCGCGTCAGGAGAAATCATACTTGAATGTCTTGATTTAAGTGACGGCAATCCCAATGGTATTGCACAGTACCGCTCTTTCCCTGTCAGATTGACAGATCCTGCAAATTATCGTTATGAGGTGACGTCAAATTTCGACAAAGATATTGACCTCGTTCTTTCATATAAAGAAAATGTTGGTCCACTCTCTCTTCATCCAGTTTATGCCGACCAATCAGCAGGACACCGACATGATGATAAGCTCACAGAATGTGAACATGGTAATGCATTTTATATCAACGCATTCCGTACCGGTCCCGGTGACCCCGAAATTACAGGCACAATAACAATAAAAGCCTACAATCCATCTGATCCAAATGCTCGTACCGAGGAACGTAGTTTTACCGTGAAACTTCATAGTGAAAAATGCAATGTCAACGATGTGGTCATACTAAATGAAGGAAGCAATATTCTACTTGCAGACCGTAATTTGGGAGCTGTATCTAGAATACAACCTGATGGGGTTATCGCCACGGCACGTTACTATTCTACGGATGACTTTTTCAAAATCACTGGTTTAACAGGTCAATTAGACCCGACAAAGACCGACAATTATCTAGGAACTGTCCAAGATAATACTTATGGCTCAAAAAATAACACAGAGATTAATTTTTACAACTCAAATATTAAAGTCACGGATTGTCCGCAACTGTTTTTTAGTGACAATAACCATGTTAATTCTTTTTATGCCGAAAATGTTTGGAAATGTCCAACCTCAGCGGAATGGAATACAATTATACCCAAAATACGTTTTTCTAAATGGCGTCCCTTTGTTCTTTCTGATTTAAAGGATAAATCTAGCGGAAAAGAATTGCCGGTCGCTTGCTGGCTTCCATACCGCAAAACAGAAAAGAAAAATAATAATGACATGCCGGCAGTACAACCCACAGCATGTGGTTATGCTTGCGATCCTTTATTAGTTGGGAATCATCTGACATTCTTCAACTATCTTTACAATGGCACATGTGTGTCTCAGACTTATCCCAATAGAGGCAATATTGCAAATGACGCCAAATGTTATCTATTATTACGTCTTTGCCGCTCGTTAACCCCGGAGGAAACCGAGCGATACAAAACCGAAATCCTGGGATATTGATACATCTAATGGATACATTTAGAATTAAGTTGATGAGAAATAAATAATTGCAGGACGTTATCAACAATTCGCCCATAGGGCAATATATCTATCACTTTTCCGGCAAGAGCTGGCCTGTGCAGGTCGGCTCTTGCACCTTTTATGCGACAAGTTGATTCACAAGCTGTTGTAGGGGTGAGTGGAAACTCAATCGCATCCACCTCACCGCGCGTTTTCGGGCGAGGACGATGAGTCCTTAAGGTCGTTAGGGTCACTAAAGACCTTAACGACCCCTTCTGAAAACTGACAACTCCCCTCTGACAACTCTCTTCCCCGCCAGGGGATAATCTGCGTTTAGCCGTGGGTTGAGCGTAGCGATACCCACGGGAAGCGAGTCTAAGCCGAGGTTTCCGGAGGAATCATCCCGGAGCAAGATTGATGATTCCCTGCGGGAAACATTCAAGGGGGGAGCAACCTTTCCGGGGGTTTCGCTCCGCTCAACCCCCGGCTAAATTTTGATGATGCCCTGCGGGCAACATCACATCCCTCGCGGCGCGGGCAACACCACCCTCGCAGCGCGGGCTGCCTTCCGGCAGCCCCTACTGCTACGCGCTGCAACTTGATTCACAAGCCGTTGTAGGGGCGAGTGGAAGCTCGCCCGCATCCTCCCTCGCAGCGCGGGCAACACCACCCTCGCGGCGCGGACTGCCTTCCAGCAGCCCCTACAGCTACGCGCCACTTCCGCCGAGAGGAAGCGGCTGCACCATGGTGCAGCCCTACCACCGGGCAAATCCCAAATAACTTTGTCACTTTTGACCTTCTGTCAATCTGTATCTCTGAAAACTGAAATCTGACAACTGACAACTGCCCTCTGACAACTCCCTGATTTATTTCACGGGATGTTCGTGGTGAATCACATAGTCCTTGACTTTCTGGAAGAGGTCGGTGGCAAACACGAAGTGGCTCAGCGCCTCGTTGGTGGTCTCGTAGATAAGCTCCTTATTACCAACCCACTCGCGATGTCCTTTATTAATGAAAATGATGTTTTCACCGATGCCAAGCACTGAGTTCATATCGTGGGTGTTGATTACGGTCGTTATCTGATATTCATGGGTGATATCGCTCAACAGCTCATCGATAAGGATGGATGTCTTCGGGTCGAGACCGGAGTTAGGCTCATCGCAGAAAAGGTATTTGGGATTGAGAGCTATGGCACGAGCGATAGCGACACGCTTCTGCATACCGCCCGAAATTTCGCTCGGATACTTGTTGTCGGCACCTTTCAGCCCCACTCTCTCCAGACAGAACTGCGCGCGGTCGCGGCGTTCAGCCCAAGTCATGCGGGTGTACATCATCAACGGGAACTCGACATTGCCGAGCACCGTCTCGGAGTCAAACAGGGCGGAGCCTTGAAAGAGCATACCTATCTCGGTGCGCAGCTGCTGCACCTCCTCGCGGTTCATCGTGAGCAGATTGCGCCCGTCATATAGAATCTGCCCTTTCTCGGGGCGCACAAGCCCGACGAGCGACTTCATCATCACAGTCTTACCGGAGCCGGACTGACCGATGATAAGATTGGTCTTACCGGTCTCAAACGTGGCACTCACCCCTTTGAGCACCTTCACCCCGTCAAATGACTTCTCAATATCCTTTACTTCAATCATTGCATCAGGAGTTTAGTAAGTATCACGTCAAAAAGCAGGATGAGAATCGAGCTTGCCACAACGGCGTTGGTAGATGCCTTTCCTACATCGAGCGCCCCACCCTTCACATAATAGCCATAGTAAGATGCCACGGATGTAATGATTACGGAGAATACAAGCGCCTTGATGATAGTGTACCACACATACCATTCGATAAACATGGTCTGGATACCATATATATAGCGCGACACGGGAATCATGTCGGTAAACGCGGCAATAATCCATCCGCCGAAAAGACCTGTGGCTATGGAGAAAATTACAAGCACGGGTATAAACACCATGAAAGCGAGAATCTTGGGGAGCACGAGAAACTGCGCCGAGTTGATACCCATGATCTCCAGCGCGTCAATCTGCTCGGTCACGCGCATGGTGCCGATTTCGGAGGCGATATTTGACCCGACTTTGCCGGAGAGGATAAGACACAACACAGCCGAGCTGAACTCAAGCAGAAGGATGTCGCGGGTGGCAAGACCGGTAGAGTAAGCGGGCATAATCGGCGAGGTCATGTTAAGCTGCATCTGGATACATATCACCGCACCGATGAAAATCGAGATTACGATGGTAAGAGGTATCGAGTCGATGCCGAGCTTTCCAATCTCCTGAACGAATTTGCGACCGAACACCCTCCATTTCTGCGGGAGGGAAAATACACGGTGCATGAATATGCAGTAGTTGCCGAAGGTTTCTAAAGATGATTCGATAAACATAAATACATAACGTCTATATCGCCGCAAAGTTAAGGATTTTTCTTGTGTTGTAAGGGATTTTTTATTTACTTTGTGTGTCATAAAACTCTAAAACCGTAGTCGAAAATGCTTGTAATTGGTATTGCCGGAGGAACAGGGTCCGGTAAGACAACCGTGGTCAACAAGATTATCAGCAGCCTTCCCGCAGGCGAAGTGGCTGTGATTCCGCAGGATTCCTACTATAAGGATTCCAGCCATATCGCACCCGAACTGCGCTGCAACATAAACTTTGACGAGCCGGCGGCAATCGAATGGTCGCTTCTGGAAAAACACCTCGACATGCTTCGCCGGGGCGAGGCAATCGAGATGCCTACCTACAGCTACCTTACCTGTACACGCCAGAAAGAAACGGTGCATATCGAACCGCGCGACGTGGTGATAGTGGAAGGCATACTTGTGCTGACACAGCCGGAACTGCGCAAGGCGATGGATATAAAAGTGTTTGTCGACGCCGATGCCGACGACAGGCTCATACGCGTCATCGCCCGCGACTGCATCGAGCGCGGAAGAACCCCGCAGATGGTAATCGACCGCTACGAGGGGGTGCTGAAACCGATGCACCAACAGTATATCGAGCCGTCGAAACGCCACGCCGACCTCATCATACCGCAGGGAGGCAACAACACTGTCGCAATCAACCTGCTCACCGACTACATAGCCAGCCGCCTGCATCTTGCCGGAAAATGGCTGCCACTGATTAAATGATTCACTTATGGATGAAACTACCCTGACCAATGACCCGGCGCAGCAGCCGGAAGAAATCATAGCGGAAACAGCCGAAACCACAATAACGGAGTCGGGCGACCCCGATGCGGGAAAGACACTGTATGAAGGCAATATGGTGTTACGCACCGAAAATCTTGTAAAGAAATACGGCAAGCGCACGGTTGCCAACCACGTGTCAATCAATGTGACCCAGGGAGAGATTGTGGGACTTCTCGGACCTAACGGAGCGGGCAAGACCACGACATTCTACATGACTGTCGGTCTTATCACCCCCAATGAGGGTGAGATATACCTCAACGACCTGAACATCACGAAATATCCCGTGTACAAACGCGCACAAAACGGTATCGGCTACCTTGCACAGGAGCCGTCGGTGTTCCGCAAACTTAGCGTGGAAAACAATATCAGGGCGGTGCTGGAGATGACCAACACATCGAAAGAGTATCAACAGGAAAAGCTTGAAAGCCTCATCTCGGAATTCCGTCTGCAAAAAGTGCGCAAAAACCTTGGCGACCAGCTGTCGGGCGGCGAGCGCCGACGCACCGAGATAGCGCGCTGTCTTGCCATAAACCCGAAATTCATCATGCTCGACGAGCCGTTTGCGGGCGTCGACCCTATCGCGGTAGAGGATATACAATCTGTGGTGTATCACCTGAAGGAGAAAAATATCGGCATCCTCATCACCGACCACAACGCACAGGAGACACTGCGTATCACCGACCGCGCCTATCTGCTCTTCGAGGGCAAGATACTATTTCACGGCACTTCGGAAGAACTTGCTGAAAATCCCACCGTGCGCGAGAAATATCTCGGTCGCGACTTTATGTTCTATCGCAAGAAGTTTGACGACTGATAAGGTAAATCAGCGCGGCTGTGGCAAGTGCGCTCACGACAGCGATTGTCACATCGAAGGCGGAGCCGCCGGTGGCGAAATTATTGGCATCGGCACTCACTGCGCCCTTGTTTATCAGCCAGAAATTAATCACCACGAGCGAATTGTTGAGCGCATGGGCAAACACCGACGACCAAATCGAGCCTGACCAAAGGACAAGATAGCCGAAAAACGCGCCCATCAACAGTCTGGGAAAAAAGCCGAAAAACTGTAGATGTACCGCACTGAAAATGAAAGCGGTAGCCCACACCGCCGCATGACGGTTGCGCATGACAAACGCGAGAAGCGGCTGCAGACCACCACGGAAAAACAATTCCTCCGCAAAACCTGTAAGCACACCCATTATCAACACCGAGACAACAAGGTCTCCTACCGAAGTGCCCTGCATAATGCCCTCCACAGTGGCTCTCGCGGCATTTTCACTATTGCGCAACACCGTTTCCAGTCCCTGCCATGACTCCGGAAGATGAATAGCCTCATTCCACGCCACGATATTGTTCATGGCGGGTATGGAAACAACCGCGACAAGCGTAATCATAACAATCATCCTTACACTCACTTTCCTGTCGATACCGATGACACGCAAAGGAGCGACTGAAGCTATCACCATTGTAAGCAACACCGGCAGTACAAAGACAAATATATCCTGGATGACTATCGCGCAACGCAAACGCCCGACAGTACCGGTGCCGACAAGACTTATCAATATCGAGCCGAGAATGGTGGAAAGCACCCACCAACACACAAACAGGAACAGACTTTTACCGGGTGTCACCCGCAATAATTTTTCCATAAACATATAGGCTTTTACACAATAGAGGGTGTTGCAAAACTATGATTTTATCCTAAATATAGTGATATCGCTTTGCAATGTATGACCGGAAAATCCCCGCAAGGGGATTAATCCTGTTAACCGCGGGTGCCCCATACGGGGCTACCCGCGGTTAACTACATCTTGCCCTTTCAGGGCTAAGTTCTTAATAAAATCTTGTAACGCCCTCTCATATAACTATTAACTATCAGATGATTTTGTCGAGGGAATCGGTGTTTGCCTTCACATCATCGTCAGTGACAAAATAGTTCTGCAGGTCGCCCGATATATACGAGTCGTAAGCCGCCATATCAATCAATCCGTGTCCCGACAGGTTAAACAGAATCACGGGCGAAGTGCCCTCCTCCTTAGCCTTCTTTGCCTCGCGGATAGCAGTGGCGATGGCATGGGAACTTTCGGGCGCAGGGATGATGCCTTCCGACTGTGCGAAGAGCGTAGCTGCGGCAAATGTCTCCAACTGCGGAATGTCTACAGCCTCTATAAAACCATCTTCCTTAAGCTGGCTCACAATAGCGCCGGCACCGTGATAACGCAGACCTCCGGCATGGATGTTGGCAGGCGCGAAATTATGTCCGAGCGTGTACATAGGAATCAATGGAGTGTAACCCGCCTCGTCACCGAAATCATATTGCATCACGCCGCGTGTGAGTTTCGGGCAAGAAGACGGTTCGGCAGCGATAAAACGGGTATTACGTTCGCCTGCGAAATTATGGCGTATGAAAGGGAATGTGATACCGGAGAAATTACTGCCTCCACCGAAACATCCTATCACCACATCGGGATATTCACCTGCCATCTCCATCTGCTTCTCAGCCTCAAGACCGATCACTGTCTGATGAAGAGCCACATGATTAAGCACCGACCCAAGCGTGTACTTACAGTTTGGTGTCGACTGCGCAAGCTCCACAGCCTCCGAGATAGCAGTGCCGAGCGAACCCTGATAATGCGGATTCTCTGTAATAATCTTTCGACCAGCCTTTGTCGACATACTCGGTGAAGCTATGACCTCGGCACCATAGGTCTGCATAATCGAGCGGCGGTATGGCTTCTGATGATACGACACCTTAACCATATACACGGCAAGTTCAAGTCCGAAATGACGTGCAGCAAGCGAGAGCGCCGCACCCCATTGTCCGGCGCCGGTCTCAGTGGTGATATTGGTGACACCCTGCTTTTTCGCATAATATGCCTGCGGTATTGCCGAGTTAAGTTTGTGAGATCCGACAGGGCTTACACTCTCATTTTTAAAATATATATGGGCGGGAGTATCAAGAGCCTTTTCAAGCCCGCGGGCGCGTACAAGCGGTGTCGGTCGCCATATACGGTACATCTCCCTTACCTCGTCGGGAATCTCTATCCACCTGTCGGTGTCGTTAAATTCCTGACGTGAGGCTTCCTCGGTAAACAACGGGAAAAGATCTTCCGCCTTCAGCGGCTTCTTTGTCACGGGATTAAGCAGGGGGCGTGGCTTGTTGGGCATATCAGCCATCACATTATACCATGCCTCGGGAATATCCCTCTCCTGTAAGATAAATTTCTTTGAGTCCATAATAGTAAAAAACAGAAATTAAATATTGTCAGATGGTCTTGTCGACACGCCATGTAAACGCCCTCAGACCGAGCTTGGGTGTCTCCATATCCCATTCGTGCAACTTATTCAACACAGTGTCAACACGCGAATCCTCGACAATCGTTATAATCGCCGAAGCGAGCGAAGGCCAGGCGTGGGAGCCGAAATGCGGCTCCCCGTCGTTAGTCCCCCTGCCCTGCACCTCCTGCCAGGAAGTGAATCCACGGCAGTTATTACGCTGAAGCATATCGATTATACGTTCATAATATGCCTGGTCAAATGTTATCAATATCGCTTGCATGAGCTATGATATGTCTTATTAAGATTTAACAACACGGTTGTCATCGACCACGATTGCGCGCATCTTCTTGCGGTTGCGTCGCACTCCGTTGTAGGCAAAGATACAATAAAGTGCCGGAACAAACAAGAGGGTCAATATCGTGGAGAATGTAAGACCGCCTATTACCGCCGTACCCATAGGTCGCCACATCTCTGCTCCCTGACCTGTGCCACACGCCATAGGCACCATACCGAGTATGGTCGTGAGGGTGGTCATCACCACAGGACGCAGACGTGATTTACCGCCTCTAATCACCGCTTTGGTGATTGACATGCCGCGTTCACGGTTAAGTGATATATAGTCGATAAGCACGATACCGTTTTTCACCACGATACCGATAAGCATGATGGCACCGATCATCGACATGATGTTAAGGGTGTGACCTGACAGCCACAGGATTATGAACACACCTGAAAACGCGAAAAGAAGCGAGGTCATGATAATGCCCGGATAGGTGTAGCTCTCAAACTGCGCCGCCATCACAATATATACAAGAATCACGATAAGCGCGGCAAGCATCAACAGGTCACGGAACGAATCCTGCTGATCCTCATAGCTACCTGCGATATTTATACTGATACCTGACGGAAGTTCCATCTTGTCAATCTCCACCTGCGCCTTCTCCACAATCTCGCTCATAGGCACATCGGCGACTACCGCGCTGACCGTTATGATACGCTGACGGTCCTTACGCTCGATGGTAGGCGGGGTAAAACGCTCGACCACCTCACCCACATCCTTGATGCGGACAGCCTGACCGGTAGGCGAATAGATAAGTATATTCTCTATATCCTGCAATGATGTACGCTTTTCTGGAGCATACATCACCTTTATGTCATACTCCTCTCCATCCTCGCGGTAAAGCGATGCGATAGAACCGTTGATGCGGTTGCGCAGATATGTTGCGGCAGTCTGCAAGTTCAATCCGTAAAGAGCGAGTTTCTCGCGGTCGAAATCCACCTGGTATTCAGGCTGATAATCGGAGCGTGACACACGCACGTCGGCAGTACCCTTGATACCCGACAGAAGGCGCACAAGCCTCTGTGCTACAGTATCGGTCTCCGTAAAGTCATAACCGTAGACCTCGTAATCGAGCTGTGACTGACCGCCCATACCCATACCGCCGCCGACAGTTACCTGTGCCTTGCGGAATTCGGGATAGTGCAACAGGTCGTTACGCATGAGGGCGGCAATCTCGGTGATTCCGCGTTCACGGTCGCCCGGATCGAGGAGGCGTATATTTGCCGATATGATGTGAGTGCCGTTGTCACGCAACGAGGCAAAAGTATTGTCACTTGAAGCCGAGCCTGTGGTGTAGTTCATCACCAGAATCTCAGGATATTTCTCGCGCCACTCGGCATAGAGGCGTTCCATCGCGTCTTTGGCTATCTCGACACGGGTACCGATCGGGAGTTCAAGATTTACAGAAAGGCGCGCGTCGTCGGCAACAGGGAAGAACTCGGTACCTACACTTTTCATCAGGAAGATAGAGCCGACAAATGTAGCGAGACATATCACAATCGTCACGGTCTTATGCCCCACCACCTTTCCGAGCAACCACGCATAACCGTTGTCAAACGCATCGAGACCCTTACGTATCGGAGTATAAAGAACCGTATATATCTTTCCATGCTTGACATCCTTACGCAGCAACTGCGAGCAGAGCATCGGGGTAAGCGAGAGCGCGCACACGGTAGAAATAATCATCATGATGGTCACCATCCATCCGAGCTGGCGGAACAGCACACCGGTCATGCCGGTTACAAGCGTCAGCGGGAAGAACACAGCGATAAGCGTAAGCGTGGAGGCGATAACCGACACGGCGACCTCGTTGGTGCCATGCACGGCAGCCTGCTTCGGGTCGGAACCGCGCTCAATATGGGTAGTGACATTTTCCAACACCACAATCGCGTCGTCGACCACCATACCGATAGAGATGGAGAGTGCCGAAAGCGACACGATGTTGAGAGAGTTACCCGTGACGGCAAGATAGATAAATGACGCGATAAGCGAAATAGGTATGGTAATAGTGATGATAAGCGTGGCTCTCCAGCGACCGAGAAACGCAAACACCACAATAATCACAAACAGCAACGCGTAAAGCACCGTCTCGACAAGTGAGGCGATGGTGTTGCGTATGTTATCGGAGGTGTCGACAATCACTCCGAGCTTCACATCGGAGGGAAGACGCTTCTGCAATGAGGGAAGCATCTTCATGACCTCTTCGGAAATCTGCACGGAGTTGGCTCCCGACTGCTTCTGCACGATAATCATCGCGCCTTGCTCGCCGTTGTTGAAAGTCTCCTGAGCGCGTTCCTCAAGGGTATCCTCAATACGTGCCACATCACGGAGATAGATATTTTTACCACCCTGCGACGCCACGACAAGGTCTTTAAGATGGTCGGTCGATGAAAACTCGCCCTGAACACGCAAGGAGTATGTATCGCTACCGATATCAAACGAGCCACCGGGGATATTACGGTTTTCAGCGGCAATCAGAGCGGAAATGGTCTCTACAGAAAGGTTATAAGCCTCAAGACGTTGCGGGTCCACGTAAATATGCACCTCTCGTTTCGGAGCACCGGAAATCGACACGGAGCCGACACCGCTGATACGCGCCAGAGGGTTGGCGACATTCTCGTCAAGTATCTTGTAAAGACCGGGCATACTCTCCTTTGCCTGCACCGACAGCATCACGATAGGAATCATGTCGGAACTGAACTTGAATATGATGGGATTTTCAGCCGCATCGGGGAGCTGACTCTTCACCATATCGAGTTTGTCGCGCACATCGTTGGTGAGCACATCGATGTCCTCGCCATATTCAAATTCAAGAGTGATGACGGAGATATTTTCACGCGACTTCGACGTGATATGCTTGAGGTCGTTGACAGCGTTAAGACTGTTTTCAAGCGGTCGCGTCACATTCTGCTCTATATCAGGCGCACTCGCACCCGCGTAGGAGGTCATCACCATGATAGTGTTGGTCTCGACATCGGGATAGAGGTCGATAGGTAGCGTCGAGAGCGAAAACAGACCCAGGATGACCACAGCCACGAAACATAGCGTGGTCATGATAGGGCGTTTCACCGCACTTGCATATAAACTCATTTCGTCAGTGTATAAATCGGTTTATTACTTATCTTTCTTAATCACATTGACTTCCATGCCGTTGGCGAGACGCGACTGACCGGAGATTACAACCTCCGCACCATTTTCCACGCCCGATATAAGCTCGTAGGTGTCGCCGAGACGCTGACCTACCTTCACGTTGTTGAACGACACTTTTCCGTCGGAATACACATATACATATTTCTCACCGGAGCCGGTCTGCTTGACAATGGCGCGGTCGGGTACGACGACACGGTTTTCGGTGCCGAAATTCATCACGACACGGGCAAACATGCCCGGACGTACACGCTCATCACGGTTGGCGATGTTGACCTCTACGGTAAATGTACGCGTGGCAGCATCAATGGTGGGATGTATCAGCTCGACAACACCCTTAAACCTCTCGTCGCCATACACGTCAAGATATACATCGACCTTCATGCCTTTGTGTACCTTCGTAAACTCGTTTTCGCTTACATTGATAAGCACTTTCACGGGCTGTATCTGCTCGATGGTCAGTATAGGGAGTTGAGCGGTCATGTCACCGGCATCGTAATTACGTTCGGTGACAACGCCGGATATAGGCGACACAAGGAATGTATTTTCAAGCTGGTTGTCGTACTGACGGCGCGCGGCGTCAAGCTCGGTCTTCATCTGGTCGACCGCCTGCTTTGTGCCACCACCTATGTTGTAAAGCTCAAGTGCGCGGTTATATTCACGCTCGGTATTGTCAAGCCTCACCTTCAGCTGGTCGATGTTCACATTGTCAAGCACAACGAGACGCTGCCCCCTTGCCACCTTTGAACCGACATCGACAAGAATCGACTTTATACGGTTGGGGGTGGATGTGGTGATATTGTTGGTCTTGTAAGCCTCTACCGTGGCAGTATATGACACAAGCTGGCTTACACTCTGTTCATGCACCTGAAGTATCTCTACATTAGGCCGCTCGTCGACCGCCTCTTTGGCGGCATCATCCTTTTTCCCGCCACAAGAAGGGAGCGTGGCAACTATAATTGCGCCGAGCATCAGGCATGAAGCGACGCTGTGTATTCTGACTGACATAATCGTGGATATGTGATTGGTTGTTTTTATTCGGGTAAATTACTGTATTTTTCAAGGTCGGCATTACCAAGAAGCAGTTCAAGCTCACTGTTGGCGATAAGATAATTGTATATCGACTGGTAATAGGCGAGGCGTGCCCGTGTAAGTGCAAGTTCGGAATCCCGGAGGTCAAGATAACTTGCGGCACCGATTTCAAATGACTTCTCCATTATCTCGTGAGCCTTTACCGCTTGTGCTACACTCTCGGAACTGCTTGCAATCTGTTTGACGTTTTTCTGGATATTATCCACTGCAAGGTCAACCTGCATCTTTATCGAGCGTTCAAGATTTTCACGTTGCCAGCCCATTTCCTCTACCTGGATACGCGCCTGTTTTATCTTGAAATAACGCTGTCCACCCTGAAAAATAGGGAAATTCAACGACAGCCCGATAACGGAATATGGATCCCACCGGAAATTGCGCAACGGATTACCGTTGGATGACGATGTCCAGTTATAACTTGCGGAGAGCGCGAGTGTCGGATACCATGCCATCTTCTGTATAGTGAGCGCATTACGGAGCGACCGTGTCTGCAAGTCAAGTGTACGCAAGTCGGTATTACCCTCAATCGAAGAGGTATTGAGATTAAGAGTATGTTCATACATATCTTTTTCATAATCGGCAAGAGCTGTAGTCGCTTTAACTACATGCGAAGCATCGATGCCCATGAGTATGGCAAGCTGCAGCCGTGCCTGCTTTATGGCGATTTCTCCCTGCAAAAGTTCGGGCTCTACATTTTTCACCTGTACGGCAGAGCGGAGCACATCATATTCAGAAGCGGTACCGACTTGAAATTTCTTCTCATAAATCTTATGATTGAACACCGCGTTATCATAGTTTTCCTTAATCACGCGATGACTGTCTTCAGCAAGCAGCAACGCATAATATGCCGACTTTATCTGATTGACGAGCGACAGGCGTGATGCTCGTGCCGCCTCGACATTCTGCAATATCTGGCTGTCGCTGAGTTTAAGCGATGCCCAGAGCTGCGGGGCTATCAACGGCAACGAGGCATTGAAACCGACCTGATAGCTATTGTCAAGCCCCATCTTTATACCACTGTTTTTGCCTCCTCCGGATGATGCCCCTCCGGCTGACGCTCTCGAGGCGGAAGAGGTGTCATCACCGCTTTCCCCGGTGTCACCGCCAGGTTTGTCGCCTCCACCCATCATGGAACCGAAGCCGTCCATATTCATGTAAGCGACCTGTTTCGCTATCATGCGGTTATAATTTCCACCGAAATTAATCGTTGGGAGTAACTGTCCGATTGTCTCTTTCTTCGCGTAGTCAACGCGAGTCACCTCCATGTCGGCGACTTTCACCCTGGGACTTTCCGACAATGCAATCGCTATACACCGGTCAAGCGACAGGGCAAGCGTGTCAGGCTGCGATTCCTGAGCCGACACCGGCAGAGCGAAACACAATCCAAGTAATGACAGTCCCGAGGCAACAATACTATATTTCATGTGTCGTATTTAGTTATTTAATAAACAAACTTACTACATATATACTCTCTGTACAAATCCGGCATAAATAATATTCCAAAAGAGACAACAGATTATCCCTTTTGGAATATTATTAAGCTTTAAATCCAATTTTGAGGTCAGGAATTTGCCTAATTCAGTATCTTGTATCCCGCATCCTGGAGTCCCTTGCGTATGATGTCGATATGTTCCTGATTACGTGTCTCCATGACAAGGCGCAAGGAGCAGCTTGTAATCGGGGTGTCTACACTGATGCGTTCATGAGTGACCGATATGATATTGCCGCCAAGCTCTCCTATAATACGGCTGACATCGGCAAGCACACCGGGCTTATCAAAGAGGTCTATATTAACGGCGTAGTTTCTGCCGCTCTTTATAAGACCACGGTTTATGACGCGACTCAAGATAGTGACATCGATATTACCGCCTGACACGAGACATACCGTACGCTTGCCCTTTATAGGCACTTTGTTGAACATCGCAGCGGCTACTGCTACTGCGCCGGCACCTTCGGCAACCAGCTTCTCCTGCTCCATCATGGCAAGAATAGCTGCTGAAATCTCATCATCGCTGACCGTGACAATCTCGTCTACATATTTGCGGCAGAGTTCAAATGTATTTGTTCCTGGCTCTTTTACCGAGATACCGTCGGCAACCGTAGAGACCTTTTCAAGACACTCTATACGGTCGTTTTTAAGCGACTCTACCATGCTCGGCGCTCCGGCAGCCTGCACTCCATATATCTTCACATCCGGGCTTACCGCCTTAATGGCAAATGCCACGCCCGAGATAAGACCGCCCCCACCTACAGGTACAATCACAGCCTCGACATCGGGCATCTCATCGAGTATCTCAAGCCCTATAGTGCCTTGCCCCGCAATCACGAGTGGGTCATTGAAGGGATGGACAAAGGTATAGCCATGCTCGTCACGCATCTCAAGGGCGCGCTTGTAGGCATCATCATATACACCGGGCACCAGGCACACCTCGGCGCCATACTTCTTTGTCGCCTCAACTTTGGAGATAGGCGCACCCTCCGGAAGACATATTATCGACTTTATGCCGTTAGCCTTTGCACCGAGAGCCACCCCCTGCGCATGATTACCTGCTGAACACGCTATCACTCCATGAGACTTTTCTTCGGGAGAAAGCTGGGAAATCTTATAGTAAGCACCGCGAAGCTTGAACGACCCGGTGTGTTGCAGACATTCCGGCTTAAGATACACCTCACTTTCAGGATTGATTTTTGGAGCGCTGATAAGCTCTGTGTGACGGACAACACCTTTCAAGACATGTGCCGCCTTGTATATGTCACTTAGAGTAAGAATTTCTTCTGACATTTCTTATTAATTTTACATTGCAAATGTAGCAATTATTCTTTATAATTTAATATGTTTTTATTGGTAATTTGCCTCACAAACACTATCTTTGCAGCAATTAATTCCAAATACAATTCAAGATGAAAAAGTTAGAAAGTCTCGTAGCCGAAAAATTATTAAAAATCTCAGCAATCAAATTGCAACCCGATATTCCTTTCGTTTGGGCTTCAGGCTGGAATTCACCTATATATACCGACAATCGCAAGACATTGTCATATCCTGAAATGCGCAGTTTCATCAAGGTTGAGCTGTGCCGCGTAATCATGGAAAATTTCGAGGCACCCGACGCTATCGCGGGCGTTGCCACGGGTGCCATCGCACAAGGAGCGCTTGTTGCCGATACACTCGGGCTCCCATACGTATATGTACGTTCCACCCCGAAAGACCACGGTCTTGAAAATCTTATCGAAGGCAATCTCAAGCCCGGTCAGAAAGTCGTTGTAATCGAGGACCTCATTTCTACCGGCGGCAGCAGCCTTAAAGCTGTCGAGGCTATCCGCAACGCAGGTTGCGAGGTAGTGGGCATGGCTGCGATTTTCACCTACGGATTCCCTGTTGCCGTGAAGCGCTTCAACGAGGCAGGCGTCAAGCTCATCACTCTAAGCAACTACAATTCAATGCTTGAAGCAGCTCTTGAAACCAATTACATAAAAGAGCAGGACCTTGAGACCCTGAAGGAATGGCGCAAAGACCCTGCAAGCTGGGTACCCAACAAGACTAACGCCGACTAATACTCCTCTCCCCCAATTAATCAGACTTAATTTTATGACTACATATTCAAGCAAACCTGTCGATGTGGCGATGCCCGCGTCGACAGTATTTGACCGTATAAGCAATCTTGGCACTTTTCAGGAGCGAATCGACCAACTGCCCGAAGATATCAAGGCAAAGATAGGTTCGGTGACATTTACCGAAGATACAATCGTGATAAACGCCGCTCCCATGGGCGACATGACACTTCGCGTAACTGAACGCATACCGGCGAAGCGCATTGCGTTGACAGCCGAAAACGCTCCTGTACCTATCATTCTTTCTGTGAATCTTAACGAGAAAGATACCGAGACTACGGAAGTGGTCACATCCATCGACGTGGAGATACCCGCCATGCTCCGCCCCATGGTAGGACCGAAGCTTCAGGAAGCCGCCAACAAATTCGGCGACATGATAAAGAATCTTGCTTTCGTGAAATAACGGCAAGATTTTAATCCCGTCTTCATCATCTTCACCACTTTAATATGGCATCAAAACTTTGGGAAAAATCCACGACAGTAGATCATGACGTGGAATCGTACACTGTCGGTCGTGACCGCGAGATGGATCTTTACCTCGCCCCCTATGATGTGCTTGGTTCTCTCGCCCATATAAAAATGCTTGAATCGATAGGGCTGTTGACTCGTGACGAGCTTGACACTCTTACTCACGAATTACGGGATATATATCACGTGATTGAACAGCATGGATTTAAGATAGAAGATGATATAGAAGATGTACATTCCCAGGTAGAACTGATGCTGACGCGTCGTCTCGGCGACACGGGCAAGAAAATCCATTCGGGACGTTCGCGCAATGACCAGGTGCTTGTCGACCTGAAACTTTTTATCCGTTCAAGGATAGAAGATGTAACCAAGGCTATGACGCGCTTGTTCAACACCCTGCTCGAACAGAGCGAGCGCTATAAAAATGTGCTTTTGCCCGGTTATACCCATCTTCAGGTCGCTATGCCGTCGTCATTCGGACTGTGGTTTGGCGCATACGCTGAATCGCTTGTCGATGACCTTACCGTGTTGCGCGCCGCTTACGACATAACCAACCGCAACCCGCTCGGTTCTGCGGCAGGCTACGGGTCGTCATTTCCTCTTAACCGCACCATGACCACCAGTCTGCTCGGATTTGACAGCATGGACTATAATGTGGTATATGCCCAGATGGGGCGCGGAAAAACGGAAAGAATCGTGGCACAGGCACTTGCGAGCGTTGCCGCGACCATCGGTAAACTTGCCTACGACGCCTGCCTGTTCAATTCCCAGAACTTCGGCTTTATAAAACTCCCCGACGAGTTCACTACCG
Source organism: Bacteroidales bacterium (assembly GCA_003150235.1). Classification (GTDB taxonomy): domain Bacteria; phylum Bacteroidota; class Bacteroidia; order Bacteroidales; family Muribaculaceae; genus Muribaculum. The sequence goes on along the minus strand of QAMW01000005.1, from coordinate 37,897 downwards.
GGTCATCAATCATGCCCCACAAGAAAAATCCCGACGTATTTGAACTGACACGCGCCAAATGCAACAAGATTCAGGCTTTACCGTACGAAATTACCCTTATCACCAATAATCTGCCGTCAGGCTATTTCCGCGACCTGCAGCTCGTAAAAGAGAATTTCTTGCCGGCGTTTGATGACATCATCGCGATAATCGGCATGGTAAATGCGATGACGGCTCAAATCAAGGTCAATGAGTCAATCGTCGATGACGACCGCTACCGTTACATGTTCTCTGTAGAAGAGGTTAACCGTCTCACCCTTGAAGGGATGCCTTTCCGCGATGCCTACAAGAAAGTGGGGCTGGAGATAGAAGCGGGTAAATTCAACGCCGTCAAGGAAGTTCACCACACTCATGAGGGGTCTATCGGCAATCTTTGCAACGACCGGATAAAGGCACTCTACGACAAGACTCTCGCGGAATTTAACTTCGAGACATATCACAGCGCGTTTGCAGCTCTGCTCGGCAATAAATAGCAACAACATGAATCTGCGCCCCGAACCACGCAAGCCATACATAGCCGACCCGTCGCGCTATGAGAAAAATATGCCCTACCGCCGTAGCGGCAAGTCAGGATTATGCCTGTCGGCGCTTTCCCTGGGATTCTGGTGGAATTTCGGGGAAGACGAGACATTTGCATCGTGTCATGAACGCGTCACGACAGCGTTTGATAACGGCATAACGGTGTTTGACCTTGCCAATAATTACGGTCCGCCTTTCGGGGCGGCAGAAGAGATGATGGGGCGCATAATGTCCCGGTCATTTCACACTCACCGTCATGAAATGGTAATCACCAGCAAAGCGGGTCACGACATGTGGGAAGGTCCTTATGGCAACGGCTCGTCGCGGAAAATGCTCATGACATCCATTGACGAGTCATTGTCGCGCATGGGCATTGACTACGTGGATATATTCTACTCCCACCGTTATGACGGTGTCACTCCGATAGAGGAAACCATGCAGGCGCTCGTAGATATCGTAAGGTCGGGTAAAGCACTCTATGTGGGATTGTCAAAATATCCCGCCGACAAACTTACCGAGGCACTTGCATATCTGCGTGACGCGCATACCCCCTGCATCATCTATCAGGATAAGTCAAACATGCTTGTCAACAATCTTACCGACGAACGCCGCGAAGTGCTTGAATCATTTGGCGCTGGTTATACGGCATTCAGTCCTCTTCAGCAAGGAGTGCTGACCGACAAGTATCTTAACGGCATTCCTGAAAATTCACGTGCCGCCAATGATAAGCACCTCCACCGCGCCGATATTACTCCCGAACTTGTAGAGCAGCTCCGGCATCTAAATGAAATAGCATCAGACCGCGGGCAGACGCTTGCCCAGATGGCTGTGGCATGGCTATTGAACGACCCGATGATAACTTCAGTAATCATCGGTCCACGTACCATGTCGCAACTCATGTCGTTGCTTCCGGCGATTAAGAACACCGGGTTCAGCGATTCGGAAAAGGATGCCATCACCTCAATACTCAATTCATGAAGAAAGGTGTCACAATCATAATAGCGGCGATGACGCTGCTGGCAGCGTCATCATGCGGCGAAGTCAACGACGAGCGCATCCCGGCAATGAGCGTCAACGTGGAGCTGAGCAATCCGGGGTACTGGGACATATATGGTGTACACGGACTCGGACAATCGCGCACCTTCATAAGGGCAGACCGCATTCCCGCCGATTTCCCGTTTACGGCGATGACATTCACGGGATTCGGAGGCATATTGCTTGTGACCGACCTATCCAACAGTCCGCTTGCCTACGATCTCGCGTGTCCGGTGGAAGTGAGCCCTACTATCAGAGTGAAGTTTAACCCCGACAATCTTGAGGCGCGCTGTCCGCAATGCGGGTCGGTGTACAATGTCTGTGAATATCAGGGAAGCGCCGTATCGGGCACCGCTTACGACAGAAAATATGGACTAAGACGTTACCGGGTGCTACCCGCTGCCACCGGAGGCTACAATATAGTATTCTAAAATCATTGTCCCGCACTTGCACAATCCGAAATTACTTGTTAACTTTGTCTCGCCGAATCGCCTTATGGCGTAGAGCTGCCTGAATGGTGGAATGGTAGACACGAGGGACTTAAAATCCCTTGGCCATTACGGCTGTGCGGGTTCGAGTCCCGCTTCAGGTACCGCACCGGGAAGTTGAGTCACCGCCGACACAACTTCCCAATTTTTTTATAAGCATGAATGCCGTAATAAACAATAAATACGCGAGCTACGACAAGTTCATCGAATCGATACCGGAAATTTTTGAAACCACCGGAACGGAGATATACCATAAGCGCAATATAGTCAAAATATTGCGCCACAACGGCATTGATTTTGTGGTGAAGCGTTACAAACAGCCCAATCCGGTACAACGCGTGGCATACACATTCTTCTGCCCGGGGAAGGCAGAACGTGCCTACCGATACGCAGAGCGCATGCTTGCAATGGGGATTTCCACTCCCCTTCCCGTCGCGTATATCGAGATAAAGAAATCCGGACTGCTGATTGACAGCTATTTCGTGTCGGAACTTACGACCGACAAATCATTATTTCCGGAACTTGTTGAAAAGACCGCCTACGACAAGGAACTGGCACTGGATGTCGCTCGATTCATGGTCATGCTGCATGAGAATGGTGTACTACACGGCGATCCCAATCTCAGCAACATACTTTACCACACTGATGCTGACGGAACAAATCATTTCACACTCATTGACACCAACCGCACCAGATTTGGCTCCAGGTTCACACAAAATGACTGCACCGCAAACCTGATGCGTCTCACCCACAGAAGAGAAGTGCTCTCCCTCATGACAAGTGAATATGCCCGGCAACGCAACTGGGATATCGACAAGACAATGAATGAAGTTCTTACACGGCTAACGCATTTCGAGAAACGCCGCGAGACCAGGCATCGCTTCAAAAAACTTTTGTCACCATTCAAACGAAAGTGACACACCGAGACAATTAAGAGTGATATTGTTGTCGTTCCAGTAATTATAATTGTTATCGGAGGTTATAAGCTCATACGCTACGCCGATATTCACCGCCTGACGCTGATTGGTACTGCTTACCGGGATTCTGACTCCGAGAGCCGGCTTGCAATAAAACTGCGCGTCACCGGTCATGCACCCCTCCTGCAACCTCAAATAGCTGTTGCCGATAAGCCAGATTGCGCCGAGCTTTACGTCGGCAAAGAAAGAAACTCCGCCTGTATTACCAAAATTAAACCGGAAATCGGAGAATACTGGAATCATCACCTTAGTGGAAGAATTGGAGTGTTCGCGATAACGCGCTTGACCTACATCACTCGAAAGCATGTCGCTGTTGGTCATCGCCACCTCGACTCCAAGACCGGCTCCCATAAAAAACCATGAAGAATATTGAAATCCCTGAGAAGTTGTAACTCCTATTATATTTGCGCGGTTATCACCGAAACCGGCGACACCCGACAGTTCAATAAAACCTTTGTAATTCATGGAACCAGACAACGCAGGAGATATAACCCCCGGAAGCTGATTGGCAATCTCATAATATTGCGCCTTCGCCTGTTGTCCGACTCCAAATATTATCATGCCGACAACCACGGCAATAATCCGTTCTAAAGATTTTGTAACCATATATAATCTATTTTTATATAAATATAACGCCCCGCAATTAACTTTGTTGCAGGGCGCTATATTTATATAGTCGATTTAATGGCTGTCAGGGCTTACGGAAACGCCATTTACAGTTATCGGAATTGAAATCATACTCTCCAAGTGTCGGAGTGCTGTCGGCAATCGACATCAGCACCAGGTTGCCGTCATGACTGGGAACTTCCTTCGGCATTATGCGGTATGTGCCGTCGACAAGCTGTTCTATGCGCCACAACTGCTCCGGTGCCCCGGTGTATTGCGGCACAGTTATCACTTCTGCATCCGGAGTGGCCGCAAGAGCCCTTTCCGTACCTTCAATAGTAATTTTATAGTATGGCGACGTAAGATAACCACCGGCTTCAGGAACTTCGGTGATAGTCCATTTCTGATGGGGGCGGAACATGTAGTCGCCGATACGCACATTGATGTCACCGTCACTCCATGAGCCGATTACATCGTCAAGTGTCTGAGTCTTCAACGGCTGCAGAGGCTCCGTTACCGGCTCCCAGAAACGGTGTTTTCCACCTTCCATACGCTGAAAATCGACACAAAGTTCAAGGGCGTACCCACGGCGTTCCGACTCTATTTCGTATGTACCTTCACAGAAAGCCTCGCCAGCCACGGGCCAGCCGTCGTTCCACAACAATGGATAGAATGCAAGCACACTCATGCCTCCGCGATTGAAATCCGCCTCAAAGTGGCACGACATTTTTTCCACGCCTTCATCCTCGACATATCTGCCGAAGTGTCCCGCACCGGTCATATTGTCGCGCGCGGCAATCACCATTTTGCCGCCACCTTTCAGCATATCCCTGCCGAGTTTGTCAAGATAGGGACCCGTGACATTACGCGACCTGCCCACTATTATATTATATGTGGAGTTAGGTCCGTCGCAACATGTGCCGTGAGTACCGAGCAGATAGTACCATCCGTCGCGATATATAAGGTCGGTAGCCTCGCAGTCGATGGCGATGTCAACAGGCGTGTTGCCCTCAATCCGCGCACCTGTAGCCGGGTCAAGTTCCACAAGACGGATAAATCCGAAATATGTGCCGTAGGAAAGCCAAAGCCTCCCGTCAATCGGGTCAAGAAGCAATCCCGCATCAATAGCATCACAATCATCACCATCCTCCGACCAAGCCACTTCAATAGGTTCGGTAAACGCAAAATCGGGGGAAGACGGGTCGAGAGTCTTGTTCCACATCGTCAGCACCGACCCTTTATGAGAGCCGCCCAACCCGCCTCCGGTGGCACTATACGCCACCAGGTAACGGTCACCTATTTTCACGGCATCGGGAGCAGCACCACGACCGGGACGTACAGCGCCACCGTGCCATGACCAGCCGTCATCGGAGATAAGTCCGCCTCCGCCTGTACCAAATGTATAATATTTACCGTCACACTTCATTACCGTCGATGGGTCATGAATAAACGGCTCGCCGATTTGAGCGGTTGCCGATAATGACACTAAAAGCGTAGCTGTGACACCTGTCACCTTGAAAATTGAACTCATATCCCTCATAATTTTTCGACAGTAAAATCAGTTACCGGCACGCCTTTGTCATCGACAAAACGCACACAAAAGTCACTCATGCCCGGACCGTTTATTATTGCACCGCGTATAATGTTACGACCTTTTTTCAGGGTGATGCGCTTTGACATGGCATCATCAGCCACCATACGCCTGTCACCGGAGAGCATCAATACTTCCTCTCCGTCAATCCACCACATCGATGCGGAATTTGAACCCACGGCAAGCCTTACATCCTCTATCTCTTCCGGACAGTTTATAACCGTGACCGTCCAAAACAGCACCCCGTAGACCGGTTTATCAAGATTAGAAGCAAAGCGAAAAAGCTTTACATTGAAAAGTTTGCTGTCAAGCGCATGCCACCGCAATTTCTTGCCGTCGACTTTCACCACGTCACCATCGGCAGGCACGTCTGTCGACGATCCTTTGAAATATTCGGTGTAGAAAGCGTCACGCAGATAACTGTCGGTGAACACCGTATTACTGCGGTTCGGCTTCTCGACAGGCTCAAGCAACAGCCAACGCCGTATAAAACCCTCACTGTCGGGTGAAACGGCATCAGCTTCCTGTCGCTCAAAATAATTTGGCATAGTACCGGGTAACGCAGGTCGCGCCGCATAGCCCGTAATACCCGTCACTGCAAGCAACAGCATCACCTGCAATGACCTGAAGGAAAAACATATCATATTACCTCTGTTTTAACTAAAAAATCTTATATCGCAAAGGTAACAATTAACGCCCAAACTTCAAAAAGCTGCAACAATTAATTGCGATGGAAGATTATCGGGTGTTGCGGCTGCCGTTATATACGTCACGACCACGGTGACTGCCTATGCCCATGAGTCCTTTTAGTCGCTTGAGTATCTTTTGTTTTGTAGTGAGAGGAGTCAGGTCACGCCCGGCAAGACGGCGGTCAGGCTCAATCTGCAGCCTGAGCCCGTCGGAATCAATATTGCCGACGCGGGCAATCAGCTGCTGTGTTGAAGGCTGTAACGGAGGCACTCCATCCGGGAGCGGCAACGCGCTGAAATCAATCGGGTCAGATGTATAATTTTCCCATTTCTTAGCATCTTTCACGCTAAGATATTCCTTGTCGGCAAGATAAATCTCGGCATAGGTCGACACATAAAAAGGCTCATCTCGACGATTAAACCGGAACATATCCCTCCCCCTGCCGTTTGACTCTATATTTACGGAAATTGCATCCAGTCCGCTTGCCGACAGATGATCAGCAACAACGCCATCGGTGAATTTATAGCGTATCTTGACCGATTCAAAATCAATGTGGCTTTTAAAGAACCATGACATCCCCGGCATCCAGCGCCGGCTGATCGTGTCGGCAAGCACATTGACATCGAGAGTTATATTATCACCGTTTCGCTGCCAAGTCTCTGTAGGACTGTATTTACCGAAGACCGTGTCTACACCAAAGGGATTATCCTGAATCGCGCGTGGCACAGGCACCCGGTCGATGACGCCTATCCAGTCAGTCCAGGAAAAATGTTGGTTAAACCTGTCGCTCACGCTGTCAAGACCGTTGTCGTCAGAAAAATGATAGTATGAATTAACCGAGAGAATACGCGGTAGTTTCCATCCCGTGAACTTCCCCTTCTTTTTACGTGGTATCATAAAGTCGACCCACTTGTCACGATACAATGTCACTGTATCGGTATATGTGGTCAAGGTAGAATATTCACGCACATAGGCAAGAAGGTGAAGCACCTGTCGGTCAGCTGCATTTACAACCACTTCGGGCAGCCGGTAAAAATTTTCTTTCATCCTCACGATTGAATCCAGCGGGTTGTCAACCGTCAGCTCCTTGAAACCCATATAGCGAATCGTGAGCGGATAAGCATCACGAGATGCAAAAGGCACTTTCCCGTCAGCAGAAGACACACCAAGCATCACGCCGCGGCTGTCAAACACGGAGGCACCCGCCAACGGTTCACCGGTATCCGAATCGACGACTACAGGATTTCCGGCGACAGTCTCTTCTGCCATCGCCATAGTCAATAGTACTGTCATCATTGCGACCGCCTCCCGGTGCCATGACATTACCGCTATCTTTAATGAATGAATGTCGACCTTTAGCATAAGCATAATAATATGTCAGCATAATGACATATCGGCGCAAAGATATTTAAAAATAAACATCCGATAGCATTAGATTGCAATTTACAACAAAATTAAACCTTCTTTAAACCTTAACACTCATGATTATACGCTCTCGAAATTTTGTAAAACAAAATTTTATTCGCATTTTAGAAACACATATTTAATTGAGGATGATAAGAATATTAACAAAATTACCATTGAAGAGGACCGAATAGATTGTTCCACCATTTAATTATATAACCATGACAAAGATTGAGAATGAAAGCCAGTATAACTGGGCTGTTGCAAAGGTGGAGCAACTGCTTCCCCTCGTAAATGAAGATACTCCGGAGACCGATTCTAACTACATCGAACTTGTGCTGTTGTCAAATCTCGTTGCCGACTATTCTGAAGAACACTATTCTGTCGGTTCGCCTACCCTGATTGACGTAATAAAGCTCCGCATGCATGAAATGGGACTTACGCAGGCTACTCTCGCAAAATTAATAGGAGTAAGTCCTTCACGAGTTTGCGACTATCTCTCCGGTAAATCCGAGCCAACGCTTAAAATCGGACGGACAATAAGCAAAAAACTGGATATTTCACCTTCGGTAGTTCTCGGGGTATAACAATGTCACTAACTTAAGCAGAAGAGCCATAAATCCCCGAAAGGGGGATTCATCCTGTTATCCGCGGGTAATGCCGGAGGCATACCCGTGGCTCAAGCTCCTCTCTCCTTGACTCAACCCCGGAGTGGGTTGCATAGCCGCTTGATTAGCATATATTTATGCAACCCGTTTCAGGGTTGAGTTGTTGTGGTGGTATCGCTTTCCACGGGTGCCCACTTCGGGGCTACCCGCGGCTAACTTTATCTTGCCCATTCCGGGCAAAATCCTTAAGTTAGTGACATTGCGGGGTATAAGGACCGACAAATGAGATGAAACTATTCTGTGGGGAGAAAAGGAAAGGGTTGAACTCAGCGATGCTGTCGTTCAACCCTTTGTCTGTGGTCGGGGTGGCGGGATTCGAACTCGCGACCCCCTGCTCCCAAAGCAGGTGCGCTAACCGGACTGCGCTACGCCCCGATTGCTTAAAGCGAGGGCAAAGTTACCACATTTTTTATTTACATGCAAATTAATGACGTTAATATTCATCCCAACTACGGATTTCGATATCATCGAGGCTCAGACGGGTGAACGCATTGATAAATGCTGACGCAAGACGTGCATTGGTCAACAACGGGACATTCAAGTCGATTGCCGCACGGCGAATGCGATAACCATTGGTGAGCTCAGTCTCCGAGAGATTCTTGGGGATATTCACCACGAGGTCAAGCTCCTTGTCGTGCAGCAGAGAAAGTGCCTGCGGCTCCATATCAGGCTGACTCGGCCAGTAAACCTTTATCGCCGGAATACCATTGTCGGTAAGGAACTGATGAGTACCACCGGTAGCATACAGACGATACCCTGAATTATGAAGTTCGTGAGCCGCGTCAAGCATCGCCGCTTTCTGTTTCGCAGTACCTGTCGACAGCAGCACACCCTTTCCCTTAGATGGAATACGCATGCCTACCGAGAGCATCGCCTTGAGTATCGCCTCGTCAGTATCGGCACCGATGCAACCGACCTCACCGGTCGACGACATATCAACACCAAGCACGGGATCGGCTCCCTGAAGACGCGAGAAAGAGAACTGGGATGCCTTTATGCCTACATAGTCAAGGTCAAACGCATTTTTATGAGGCTTCTCGACATCATGACCGAGCATAACACGGGTAGCAATGTCAATAAAGTTGAGTTTCAATACCTTGCTCACAAACGGGAATGAACGTGACGCCCTCAGATTACACTCAATCACCTTGATATCATTGTTTTTGGCAAGAAACTGGATATTGAAGGGACCTGAGATATTGAGTGCCTTGGCAATCTTCTGGCTCACCTTCTTTATACGGCGTATGGTCTCCACATAAAGCTTCTGCGGCGGGAACTGTATGGTCGCGTCACCCGAATGCACACCGGCAAACTCGATATGCTCCGAAATGGCATATACCTTTATCTCGCCATTCTGTGCCACGGCATCCATCTCGATCTCCTTGGCATTCTGAATAAATTCGGTGACCACGACAGGATGCTGCTTCGACACATTGGCGGCAAGACGCAGGAAGCGTTCAAGCTCCTCACTGTTGCTGCACACATTCATCGCCGCACCGGAAAGCACATAGCTCGGACGCACCAGCACCGGGAATCCTACCTCGTCGATAAACTTATTAATGTCGTCAAATGAAGTAAGCTCGCGCCATCTCGGTTGGTCGACACCTATGCGGTCAAGCATCGCCGAAAACTTATGACGATCCTCAGCGTTGTCAATCGACTTGGCTGAAGTGCCAAGGATAGGCACACCGGCATCGTCAAGGCGTGTAGCAAGGTTGTTGGGTATCTGACCGCCGACCGACAATATCACACCGTGAGGCTGTTCCAGGTCGAGGATATCCATAACGCGCTCATAGGTAAGCTCGTCAAAATAAAGACGGTCACACATGTCATAGTCGGTCGACACGGTTTCCGGGTTATAGTTTATCATTACCGAACGCCAGCCCTCCCGCTTGACGGTCATGAGAGCGTTGACCGAACACCAGTCAAACTCTACGGAGCTACCGATGCGGTAAGCACCCGAGCCAAGCACCACTATCGAGCGATGATCGTGGAGATACTGCACATCATCAGCGGTGCCGTTGTAAGTAAGATAGAGGTAATTGGTCATTGCAGGATATTCGGCACCGAGGGTATCTATCTGCTTTACCACGGGCACGATGCCGAGCGACTTGCGGAGTGCCCTTATTTCGGCGACAGCGCCTTCCACATCGGTCAGTGCCTCTTTGTAAAGAGCACGGGCTATCTGGAAGTCGCTGAAACCCTGCTCTTTCGCCTGGCGCAACAAAGTCGCAGGCAACTGAGACGGCTCGCTGTAAGTCTCCAACTCATCAGCCGTCATCACAATATTATATAGCTTATACAGGAACCAGCGGTCAATCTTGGTAAGCTCATGTATGCGTTCAACCGAGTAACCGCCGCGCATAGCCTTTGATATTACAAATATACGCTTGTCGGTAGGATCTTTGAGGGCATGATCGATGTCGGGAATCTTAATCTCCTTGTTTTCGACGAAACCATGCATGCCCTGCCCTATCATACGCAATCCCTTCTGAATAGCCTCTTCAAAAGTGCGACCGATAGACATCACTTCACCTACCGACTTCATCGACGAGCCTATTTCACGCTTCACACCGTGGAATTTACCCAAATCCCAACGTGGAATCTTGACTACGATATAATCAAGTGCCGGCTCGAAGAATGCCGATGTCTCTTTTGTCACAGAATTTTTCAAATCAAACAATCCGTAGCCGAGACCAAGCTTCGCCGCAACAAAAGCGAGCGGATAGCCCGTAGCCTTGGATGCAAGAGCCGATGAACGCGACAAACGCGCATTGACCTCGATGACACGATAATCCATCGATGCAGGGTCAAACGCATACTGCACATTACACTCCCCTACAATACCTATGTGACGGATAATCTTTATAGCAAGTTTGCGCAGATAGTGGTAATCCTCGTTGGAAAGTGTCTGCGAGGGAGCAACCACGATTGACTCACCGGTATGGATGCCGAGTGGGTCGAAATTCTCCATATTACATACGGTGATGCAGTTATCAAAACGGTCGCGCACCACCTCATATTCAACCTCTTTCCATCCTTTTAGCGATTTCTCTACAAGCACCTGTGGAGAAAACGCCAACGCCTTTTCCACAAGGGCGACGAGCTGTTGCTCGTCATCGCAGAAACCGCTGCCGAGTCCGCCGAGAGCATACGCAGCGCGCACGATTACAGGATATCCAAGAGCATTTGCCGCCGCAATGGCATCGTGAACCGTACTCACAGCCTCGCTTTTAATAGTCTTGACATTAATCTGGTCAAGCTTCTTTACGAAAAGCTCGCGGTCTTCCGTGTCCATGATTGCCCTTACAGGAGTACCGAGCACTTTCACATCATATTTTTCAAGCACACCGCTTTCATAGAGAGCGACACCGCAGTTGAGCGCCGTCTGACCGCCGAAAGCAAGCATGATGCCCTCCGGGCGTTCCTTCTCAATGACTTTCTCTACAAAATAAGGTGTTACGGGAAGGAAGTAAATCTTGTCGGCAAAACCGTCAGAAGTCTGAACAGTGGCGATATTAGGATTTATAAGCACAGTCTCTATTCCCTCCTCTTTCATAGCCTTAAGAGCCTGAGAACCGGAATAATCGAACTCGCCTGCCTCACCTATCTTCAACGCTCCACTACCAAGGAGCAAAACTTTCTTTATTGAATCTTGATTCATATCGTGCAGTATTGCCGGATGTTACAACATATTTATAAACTCATCAAACAGAAACTCGGTGTCTTTCGGTCCGGAAGAAGCCTCAGGATGAAATTGTGCCGAGAAAAACGGCTTTGTCTTATGGCGTATCCCTTCATTAGTACCGTCATTCATATTGATGAAAAGCGGTTCCCAATCGTCGGGAAGCGTAGCGTTATCCACCGCGAAACCATGATTCTGAGAGGTAATATAACACTTGTCTGTGCCAACACGGCGCACCGGCTGATTATGACTGCGGTGACCATAAGACAACTTGTAGGTCTTGGCACCTGCCGCCTTGGAGAGCAGTTGATTACCCATGCAGATACCACATATCGGCTTGCCGATCTCAAGTGCTTTCCTTATGTTTTCAACTGTCTTTTCAGCCATATCAGGGTTACCTGGACCGTTGGAAATAAACAATCCGTCGTAGGGTATGGAGGTAAAGTCGTAATCCCAGGGCACACGAATCACCTTGACACCACGGCGTGTGAGGCAACGGATGATGTTGTGTTTCACGCCGCAGTCGACAAGCACGACAGTCTTAGGACCTTCACCATGTACCTCTACGCGCTTGCAGCTTACCTTAGCCACCAGATTTTCAGCATTGGGGTCATAGAAAGCCACATCTTCAGCACCATCAACTATTATTTTGCCAAGCATCGAGCCATGCTCGCGAAGATGCTTCGTCAAGGCACGTGTATCTATACCGTAGACCCCGACAATCTTCTCTTCCTTCAGCCAGTCGGCGAGTGATCGATCCGCCTGCCAGTGACTGTGATCCCAGGAATAATCCTGAGCCACGATAGCCTTGCAATGTATATGCTCGCTCTCGTAGTATTCGCTCACATCGTCTTTCTCCCGACAGGGAGGAACTCCATAATTACCAAGTATAGGATAGGTAGTGACCAGAATCTGTCCCTCATAGGAAGGGTCGGTAAGACTTTCCGGATATCCGGTCATCGCCGTGTTAAACACGACCTCGCCGGCTGTCGATGAATCATAGCCAAATGACTTTCCTTCAAAGACAGTGCCGTCTTCAAGAATCAGCCGGGCATTTTTTATTTCGCGCATACGATAGAAAATATGATGGTGGAATAACAATTATAACAATTCACAGGCTTTCTATCGTGAAAACCGTGCAAAGTTAGTAAATATTTCAATATTATCTATCACGATGCCACAAAAAATCTCAAAACAGCGGCATTTTAGCTTTTCTTGGCATTTATTTTATTTCATCCGATAAAAAATGACATCTCTAGCAACGCCTAATCATCAGCACTATCAGTCATAAAATTCTTAAATACAACCGTATATCTCAGAAAATTGTTATATCTTTGCAATCAAAGCATTAACCCACCACAAATATGGCACGACCAATAAAAGAGACCCCAATACTCTATGGAAAAGATGCGGAACGATTTGAAAAATTGATTTCGCAGCCTAACCCTGTGTCTAAAGAAGAAAAAGAGAGGGCAAAAAAAGCTTACGAAATAATGAAATCCATAAGCAATTTTCAATGGTAAAATGGATCTTTCCACATTAGTACAGCTCCAAGTATCAGATGATATAGAAATCAAACCGTTTAAATGTGCAGACGAAGATTTGAATGATTTTCTTTTTGATGATGCCAAACATTTTCAAAGAGAATTAATGGCGGTGACATATCTGCTTATCAATCCAAACGAAAATTTGACTGCCGCCTATTTCAGTTTGCTTGCTGATAAAATATCATTTAATCCGTATGAAAAACGTATTTGGAACAGACTAAACAGAAACATACCTAATCAAAAGTGCAGGAAAAATTATCCAGCCGTCAAAATCGGGAGGCTTGCCGTAAATGAGCAATACGCAGGATGCGGAATCGGCACATTCATACTTGACAGCATTAAATACACCTTCACTACAGTCAAACGTCTTGGATGTAGATTCATTACGGTTGACGCATTAAGCTCAGCCACCTCATTTTATGAAAAAAATGGATTTCTCTTTTTTACAGAGGCTGACCGTAACGATGAGACACGACTAATGTTCTATGATTTAAAAAATTTTGAGTCACAAAACCAGCACTAATCATTAAATCATCACTAAGCGACAGTCGACAGTCCTTAACAAGAGCAAGCTCCTTTTCGCGCAATGATTATCGGATTGGCAGCCGCAAGTGACCGTCCCTGTCTTTAACGCCACATTCCAATCCTGTGACAGAAACTCCTCACGGCTGCTGCACCGACATCAGGCATCGCCATCGGTCAAAATGTCATATCACTTTTCCTTAATCAAACCGATGGAGGTGTCAGCCATGCATCAAATCAACAAAACACTATTATAGCTACTTCTCCACTTATCATTTTATCACAAATTTAATTATAAACGCGCTGAAAATGCGCAATATTGAATAGACAAGTGAATAGACAACAAATAATCCACCTGTTTTAATGGACTTTTTCATTAAATTTGCTAATATTTTACAATCTATTATGAGAGTTATCAGCCTAATCCTAATTACTGCTTTTATTGCTTGTGGATGTACCGGTCATACAGAATACTCACCGGCACCAATGACCGACTCCCTGTCGCATCACGAACTGGCATCCAAGATGTTGTACCACCAACCACTATTAGAATGTATAGCCGAGCAACAGAAAGCGGTCGACGATGCGCGCGAGCACCGCAGCAAGGAGCCGGCTTATGAGGTACTCTCGCAGATGGGATATATGCAATGCCGTGCCGGAAACTACCTGAAGGGACTCGAATATCTTCTGGAGGCAAATGACTCCTTGAAAAAAATCACGAACCCGGACAGCACACGCACTGAGGGCGCGGTAATGCTATTAGGAAACCTCTCCAACCTTTACACCCGTCTTGCCCTATACGACGAGGCTAAGGAGAAAAACACCGAGGCAATAAATCTATGTAAGACAATCAACAGATCACGCATTGCGGACTTATTAAGAATGAGAGCAATCATCTATGAGCATGAAAACATGCTCGATTCGGCAAATTTTTATTATGACGAAGCTCTTGCTGAATGTGCCAACATTGAAAATGAGAACCACAGAAGAAATCACACCATAGTCAACGAAAACTCTCGTGCATACTTCTATATCGAACATCCCGATTACGCTCCCGATTCAATCAGAAATGCAGTCGACGCACTTGAAAGAAATCTTGATAAATATCCCCACAGCTATTCCACCAACCTCCTCCTTAGCGGCAGAGGGCATGTACTGCTTGGCAATACCGACAAAGGATTGCAGCAGATGGAGAAAGCGGTCGAGCTGTATCGTAATGAAAGAGGAGATGAAGACCTGGAGTTCGGATTACGTATGCTCGCAATATCATACGCCACAGCAGGCAGCCACAAACTGAACAAACTATATCCGGAGGTGACAGCCCTGCACGACTCAATCATGAACCGGCAGAAAGCCAACGCATTACTCGGTAAGGATTTTCAATACCGCACAATCGAGCTTAACAATGAAATAGAGCTGATGCACTCAAAATTGCAGACAACACGACAACATATCATCTATATTATAACAATATGCGTGTTGCTGATTTCATCGACTATAATATTTCTTTTCTTCCGCAGAAAACAGCAGAAACAGTTGCTGCAACAAAAAGAGCAAAGTATCAATATGCTTATAGCCGACCGCATATCGCTCAACGCGCAGATTGACAAACTAAACAGCGAACTTAGCCAGCGGTCGACCGACGACACACCCCAAACTCTTGTCAACCCGCTATTGCTTGAAAAAGACAATGAAATACGCTTCCGTAAGATTTTCTATGAGCTTCACCCGGGATTTGTCGAGAAACTTCGCGATGACTTCCCCAATTTGACAGCGGGCAACGAACTTCTATGTATGCTTATAAAGCTGCGCAAGAGCAACGATGATATCGCCCTTGCACTCGGCATTTCACGCGAAAGCGTTGCCACAGCGCGTTATCGCCTGCGTACATGGTTCAAACTTCCGAAAGATGTTGATTTGAACGAGTTTATCCAAAACAGATGAAAACTCACGGAAATCAGTCAAGCAACGGGAATATAAATATAAACTTGCTTCCTGTCGTATAATCGGGATCTATAGTCACCGTGGCATCGATACGCTTTGCCACGGCACGACATATTGCCAGCCCCAGTCCGCCACCCTGCTTGAATTCATCAAGCTTTGTAAACCGCTCAAAGATTACCTCATGCTTGTCAGCAGGTATGCCATAACCGGTGTCAGTCACCGATACACGCATTTTCTTTTCTCCTGGCAACACATCGCAATGAAGCGTGACAGTGCCACTGATAGTAAATTTAAACGCATTATGCAGTAAATTCACTACCACCAGTTCCACCATGTGACGGTACATCAATCTCGGACGGTCATCCACCGGAGGAATCAGCACAAACTCTACGTCATCGTTAATCTTTGATTCTACCTGACGCAAAGCCACACGGCACAGTTCAGACATGACCACCGGCTGCGGCGTATCCTTGAAGTCACCTGCATCAAGATTGGAAAGCTCGACCACATCACCGATAAGCTTCAGCAAGTCGTTACTGTTACGTTCAATTATCGAGGCATATTTTTTCATAGGACCGGTGTTTGCATTGGCAAATACCTGTGCAAACCCAACGATAGCATTCAGTGGGGTACGTATCTCATGATTTATATTCTGTATGAAGTTAGTCTTCATCGCACTCGCCTGCTCGGCGGCATCCTTTGCCTTGGCAAGCTCACGGCTTTGCTCTTCAAGCATATTACGATATTTTCTTATGCGCCGTATGTATATCGCAGACACGACAAGACTTCCGAGAAGACATAGTATCACCAAACCTACTGCTATAATTTCATTTTCGTATTCATCCCATAAAGTAGGTGTACGGTTGATAATCTCGGTTCCTTCCGGCAATAGCGACTCGTCAACCTCAAGCATATCGATACGCTGGCTGTCAAACACATACTTGTTACCCACCAACCTTAGCCCGATGGCAGCCTTGCCGCCGGATTGCAGATACTCGAGGCTCTGACGCGCGAGACCTTCTCCTAAATTATGGTAATCAGGGATGTATCCGCCTAAAGCCCAATGCCCCAGCCCGATTGATGACACGGAGAAGGCAGGAAGAACGGGATTGGCATCACGAAGCACATAAGTGGTACTTTTCAATACAAAATCATCAGAAGGACCGACGCGCCAGGTACCGCACAATAGCACACAATGTGGTGACAGATTACTTATGCGGTGACTTACCTCGACAAGCGATTCGACCCTGCCGTCAAGAAAAGAGAATGAGTATTCAGGATATTTCTTCATCTCCGACTTGACCATAGCCTGCATACTGACACCTCCAAAACTATTGTCGGAAAGAAACACCAGCTCCCTCATAAACGGGAACAGTTTCTTTGCCAGGGCTATATTCTCAAAAAGACGATATTGATACACATATCCTCCAACAATGTTAAAATCAGGGAAATCCTTCATTACGTCCATCGAGACAGGCATCCATGTGTCCAACGATACAGAATCGGGAGGTGTAAGAATCGTGTTACGGCTCACCATGCCGCATAAGACCGGCAACTTCCTGAACTCAGGATTATCCTGCGACAGGAAAGCGCTCCATGCCTCCTGACCGAGCACAACCACAATACCGGGAGTGGCATCCCCCATATGCTTTGAAAGTATCGCCCCCATTCGTTCTTTCCATGTCTTAGCCTCGGAATAAGCAAGACAGTTAAGACTTTCCACGACAATAGCATCGGAATTGCCACCATGTTTTTCATACTCATCGACAAACGATGACAAGGTTGATGCCATCGACTGTGTGTCAGGATTATATGACGTTATGATCAGTACACCTTTACCACTGGCAGCGTTGGCTGTCAAAGAAGACACCACCAACAATATCGGTAAAAGCAAATACGAAATCAGGGATTTTACGCTCAATCTCATTCGCCAATTATTACGTATTTTAAGTGATAATGCACAAATTTAATATTTATTTCGCAATTAATGCACCTCCATACCTCTATTTTTTGATAATTAACATTCTATATCAATCGGGCGGCACAAGAACAATCCTGCGCCGCCCATTGTAATACCGTCATAAACATTCACTAATACCGCATGTCAAATCCTCTACGGCGCAAGGCGTCGAGAGTCTTGTAGGACATCGCCTCACGATAATAGCCTATGATATGCTCCGCCCAGTCATTATCTGATTTCGTGCCTGCGCGGTTAGCATTATAATCTTTGATTTCCTCATCATAAGCCAATAAGTCGGGCTTCATGTCATCCTCGCGATAACGATTTTTAAATATCAGCAAATCTTTAGGCTGCTTAGGTT
Source organism: Bacteroidales bacterium (assembly GCA_003150235.1). GTDB lineage: Bacteria > Bacteroidota > Bacteroidia > Bacteroidales > Muribaculaceae > Muribaculum. Next base: position 19,861 of record QAMW01000005.1, on the reverse strand, counting down.
TAAGATCAGGCATTTCACGTGGGATGCCGATCGCAAGTCCACACACCACAAATACACGCTGCGGCAACTTCATAAGCCGGGCTATGGCATCGGGTGCAGCCGTCCTTGCATATCCTATAGGACATGTCCCAAGCCCACAAGCCTCTGCAGCCGTCAGTGCATTCATCATGGCAAGAGTAGCATCGACCACCCCCACAATCACGCCATCAACAGTAAGTGGAAATTCAGGCATATCTATGAGCTTTGCTTCGGCTATTTCCGTGATTTTATTATAATCGGCGCAAAAAAGCAGGAAATGACGGCATGTCTTTATCTGCTTCTGACCGGTAAGCTCATAAATTTTTTCTTTTATCGCCTGGTCATCAACATCAATCACAGAAAATTGCTGACCGTTGTAACTTGTCGGTGTATTACGGATAGCCTCATAAATAAAATCCATCGACTCGGCAGGAATATCTTCTCTTTCATAGCGACGGATACTGCGACGCTCAAGTAATGTTGACTTTATATCTTTCATGTGTTAATGTGAATTAATTGATTGCGACAATTACAACACATGAGCCGATGGTTTTGTTCACACGAAAATCAAGAAAGCGAACCGATTTTCATGATATCCGCTTCAAAATTATCACGGTCGGCAGCACGATTTTTCAACCGGTTACGATAAGCATAGATTGTATGGACAGAATAATTAAGCACCTGTGCGATGCGGGTGCTTTCCTCTACCCCAAGTCGCATAAAGGCAAGAATACGCAGGTCGGTATTGAGCAGTTCTCCTTCTTTAAGCACTATAGCCTCTTCAGGCTTAAGCAACGCATTTACTTCGGCGACAAAGGTAGGATATATATGAAGAAACGCCTTGTCAAACGTATCATAAAATTCCTGACTCTGCTCCTCTACGAAACGCCCTGATTTCGTCATCTTATAAAGGTCGTCGGCATGACCGGTCGAAATTTTACGCTCGGCAATCTTACAGAACTGGTTAAGCTTGTTCATATAAATTGTACACAGGTTAAGGAACTGACTCATGTACATCTCCTTGACACGATTCGCATTGGCAAGCACCAGCTGAAGTTTCTCCATGTGGGTCATCTCCTTGCGCAATTTCACAAGTATCGTGATTACGGCGATTAGCAATAGAGCCATGGCTCCTATCGCAAAATAAAGCCTGTGACGGTTAAGGGCGAGGGAGTCGCGGTGGGCGGCGGTAATTACCGGCAGAGCCTCGGATGTCTGCAACATACGCATCGAGGCGTTACATTCCACCGCATAGGCAAGCGCCACCGACAGATATTCATAGGCACGTCCAATCTCCTGACGGCCATACAGCGCGATTCCCAGCTCCTGCAATGACACCATCTCACGCGTCGCACTCTGTATATCGGCGACAGCCGATTTTGCCAGATAATATAGATGCGACTCGGTGTCCCCGCGATTTTTCGATATGCTGCTTATTATATGCGATGCTCGCGCAGCCACATTTGTATTACTTGGAATAGAGTCAAGAAGGTCGAGCAGCATCGCTTTCGCCTCCGAAGGCTTGCCGGTAAGGAAAAAATACTCTCCCTGATTCAATAGAAATTTTTCCGACCCGGCAGGCAATTCATTGAGTAATTGACGCTGCGTCTCTACAGCCTTGTCAAGCCAACGGTCATATTCATCGCGGTAATTGACAAAAAAAGATGCCTGATAGCTATACATCTGACGCCCCGACTCAAGAGCCACAAGACGCAGATTACTATTCAACGAGTCAAGCGGTATTGCCTCAAACATATCCACCGCCATGGCTCCGAATCCGGCTACCGGCAGCACGGCTATCCGCTTTAGTTTGAATTCCATCGCCATGTCAAGTTCGCCAAGACGGCGCGCGAGACCCTCCCCGCGTTCATAATTGACTATCGCTGAATCGGTAAGATATCCCGTATAGCAGTCACCGAGCTGCATTATAAGGTCAAGTCGGCGCACATCTCGTCGCGGCAGCTCAGTGATCAGACGGTTCAATGAGTCAATCTGCGAACTACGGCGCTTCAGGTACATGTGGCGACGCGCAAGCTCTGTGTCGACACTCTCGAGTGCCGCTTCCACATCTGGAGTATTAACGTCAAGCGCTGCATCAAGCCTTAATCCCGACACAAAGAACAGCAACAATGCAGCGATAGCCAAACACTTCTTCACAATTCACCGGTTTATCATTCAGGGTGTAAATATAGCAATTTTTATCGAAATATTAAAAATCAATGTATATTTCGTATCTTTGCCATGCAATATATCGCGTGTTTCTCATGACTATAACCACAATAGACCACATACCTCAAACGTCTGAATTAGCTGCATATATCGACAATATCGCAGTAATCGACAGTCTTGACGACATAAAAGAGCTGAAGTTGCCGGCGAAAATAGACTTTATCCTTTCGATACTCTGTGAACGAGGCAATCTTACAATCGATTATGACTCGACATCCCGCCATCTGTCAGAGCGGATGCTCATGATTATGAAACCGGGACATATCTTACGTTCCTATAAGGCATCAGCCGATTTCAAAGGACATTTCATTGTGGTAAGCACAACACTGTTTGGTGACTCGATATCAACATTTTCCAAAATGCTTCCAAGTTTCATCCAGTTTCGCGACAATCCCGTCATCACGCTCACACCTGAAGATGTGGCAAGCCAGACGGAATTGCGCACACTGTTACGCCGCAAAGCATACGGGGCAGGCCACCAGTATCGCGACAGGGTGATACGGTCGGTGCTTGAGGCGATATTTTATGAGACATTGGGACTATATAGCTCATACCACAGCATTGATGCCGGTTCTATCACGCGTCGTCGCGATGCATTATTATACCGGTTCCTGCAGGAAGTAGAGGCAAATTGCCACAAAGAGCGGTCAGTGGCATATTATGCCGGAAAACTTTGTGTGTCGCCAAAGCATCTGTCGGCGACCATAAAAGAGGCAAGCGGTCGCACCGCCGGGGAATGGATCGATTCCTATGTGATACTGGAAGCTAAGTTACTTCTGCAAAACACCGGTCTGACAATACAGGAGGTGAGCACAAAACTCAATTTCCCCAACCAGTCATTTTTCGGCAAATATTTCAAGCACCTCACAGGAATGTCACCCCGCGCATTCCGCGCCAACGCCACCCTCTCCTGACCGTTATGCGTGGATACGCATACTTTCACCCAAAAGCAATTGAGATGATTGATTGCATCAAAAGATACATTGATTACGAAATATAAGTTTTTAATGAAACCAATCAAGTATATGGGAATTGCATTAATACATTTATTATTGTAACTTTGTGGGCTGAAAATCGATTGACCCGATGTTTAGAATAAAGCGACTATACCTGTTCATGCTTCAGAGCTTCCTGCCTCTGTTCATGATGACATTCTTTATATGCCTCTTCATCGTGTTGATGCAGTTTTTATGGCGTTATATCGACGACCTTGTAGGCAAGGGTCTGGAGATGAGCGTAATCGGCGAGTTATTTTTCTATGCCGCCATGACCATGGTGCCGCTCGCGCTTCCGCTTGCCATACTACTGGCGTCACTGATGACATTCGGTAATCTGGGCGAGCAGTTTGAACTCACGGCGATGAAAGCGTCGGGAGTATCGCTCATACGCTCCATGCGCCCGCTGATAGTATTGATGGTGTTTGTCGCCATCGGGGCATTTTTCTTTCAGAACAATGTGCTGCCCATCGCCCAGACAAAGATGTGGACTCTCCTCTATTCAATGCGGCAGAAATCCCCTGAACTGGACATCCCTGAAGGAGTGTTCTACGACCAGATACCCGGATTCAACTTGTTTGTGGAGAAGAAAGATGCCGAGACAGGAGTGCTCCACAACCTGCTTATATATAATGTAAGCAAAGGCTCTGACAATGCCACCATCATCTATGCCGACTCCGGCAAAATGTCGATGACCGATGACAAGTCTCATCTTTTCCTGAAACTATGGCAGGGAGAACAGTTTGAAAACCTGCGAGAGCAAAGCGGCATATCCTCCAGCAATGTGCCCTACCGCCGCGAGTCATTTGACGACAAGGAGGTGCTTATCACCTTCGACGCCAATTTCAACCGCATGGACGAGAGCGGTATGCGCAACCAGTACGTAGGCAAAAATATCCGTGAGCTTCAAGCCACAATCGACTCGGTTAACGCCAGGGTCGACAGCGTCGGCGACATCTATGGAAAAGCTTTGCGTGAAATCCCCTATCTCGGATTGAGCTACTACACGACGGTACATACACCGGAAGGCGCAAAACGCATACAGCAAGCCGAGGTGAAGCTCGACAAGCCGATTGACATCGACTCTGTATTCCGCGGCACCAACCCGGCATTTGCCAAGTCATATATAAATCAGGCATTATCAAAGGCGCGACGTGCAAAGCAGGATTATGAGTTCAAGTCATTCGCCATGAACGATGACCGCGTGACCATACGCCGTCACGGTATCGAGATGATGAAAAAATTCACTCTTTCGGTAGCGTGCCTTGTATTTTTCTTCATCGGCGCGCCGCTCGGAGCCATTATCCGCAAGGGTGGACTCGGTATGCCGCTCGTAATCTCGGTTATACTGTTCATCATCTATTACATCATCGACAACTCCGGCTATAAGCTTGCCCGCGACGGTCATATCGAAGTGTGGGAAGGCATCTGGCTTTCGACATTCGTGTTGCTGCCGCTTGGCATCTTCCTCACATACAAGGCGGTCAACGACTCGGCGGTGTTCAACAAAGATGCCTACGCCAACTTCTTCCGCAAACTATTCGGAAAAGGCGAGACACGAAATCTTACAATCAAGGAAGTAGTGATGGACGAAGTCGAGATAAATGAGGCAAAGGAGAAAATCACATCCCTTTCACAGCGTTGCCGCGAATTTATCGACCGATATCCGGGGCGTGAATCCTACATCGCCTACTGGCTGCGCGGATATGACCGCAATGAACTACATGCCATCAGCGCAATGCTTGAGCAGACAGTAGACTATATGTCAAACTCCCGCAACCGCGTAATTATCCTCAAGCTCATGGAATTGCCGGTGATGCGCAGCCTGTGGTTCTATCATCCCACCGGCTACAAGGCGGTTGCGTGGGCGTTTATACTTCTATTCCCGATAGGCATTCCTCTTTATATATGGGGCACACGTTGCCAGCGAAAGCTGAAAGAGGAACTTGAACACATCATAACCACCGACAACGAACTTATTGCGCTGTTAGAGGTTAACACTAATGACATTAACACCTAAATCATATTATGGACAATATAAGACTTGACTCAATCGAAGACGCATTGAAGGATTTCCGCGAAGGGAAATTTGTAATCGTCGTTGACGACGAGGACCGCGAGAATGAGGGCGACCTCATTGTCGCCGCCGAAAAAATCACCCCCGAACAGGTCAACTTCATGCTGAAACATGCCAGAGGTGTGCTTTGTGTGCCGCTCACCATCTCCCGCTGCGAGGAGCTGGAGTTGCCACATCAGGTCGACAACAATACATCAATGCTCGGCACCCCGTTTACAGTTACCGTCGACAAGCTCGAGGGATGTACGACAGGAGTAAGCATAGAAGACCGTGCAGCCACCATCCGCGCCCTTGCCGACCCCGCATCGAAGCCGGAGACCTTCGGACGCCCCGGGCACATAAATCCTCTCTATGCCCAGGACAAAGGTGTGCTCCGTCGCGCCGGTCACACCGAGGCAGCCGTGGATCTCGCACGTCTTGCCGGACTGCAACCCGCCGCCGCCCTTATGGAGATAATGAGCGATGACGGGTCTATGGCTCGACTGCCCGAACTCCACCGCCGCGCCGATGAATGGGGATTGAAACTCGTGTCGATAAAAGACCTCATCGCCTATCGGCTCAAGCAGGAATCGCTTGTAGAGCGGGGCGTGGAGGTAGACATGCCCACAGAGTACGGTCATTTTCGACTAATCCCTTTCCGTCAGAAAAGCAACGGGCTTGAACATATCGCCATAATCAAAGGCGATATCGCTTCAAGCGACGAGCCTGTCCTTGTAAGGGTACACTCTTCATGCGCCACAGGCGACATATTCGGTTCACAACGCTGCGACTGCGGCGAACAGCTTCACCGTGCCCTGCAGATGATTGAGAAAGAGGGTCGCGGAGCTGTGATATATCTTAATCAGGAAGGTCGCGGCATAGGTCTCATGGAGAAAATGAAGGCTTACAAACTCCAGGAGGGAGGCATGGACACGGTGGATGCCAATATTTGCCTCGGTCATCTCGCCGATGAGCGTGACTACGGTGTAGGCGCACAGATACTCCGTGAGATAGGCATCAGAAAAATGCGTCTCATGACCAACAACCCCGTCAAGCGAGTCGGGCTGGAGGCATACGGACTTGAAATTACTGAAAATGTACCAATCGAGGTGAAGCCCAACGAATACAATCTCCGCTACATGCGCACCAAGAAAGAGCGCATGGGGCATCAACTCCACATTAAATAATTTGCAACGGGGTTGAAACAGCACCCATAAAATCTACCGGTAATCGGCGGCTATGGCATGAACCATCGGCCGCCGATTATTGTTAATTAGTATAGTGCAAAGTGACAGGGTGACATTTTGGCAACCCGTATGTCATAAAAACGGTTTGGCACAAGATGTGCTATATCCTATAGCAGAAAACATAAAAACTTAATAACATAACCAACTTTAAATAACAAAAGTCATGAATATCAAACCACTTGCCGACCGAGTGCTCATCAAGCCCACTCCAGCAGAGGAAAAGACTCTTTCAGGTATAATCATCCCCGATTCAGCAAAGGAGAAGCCGCTTCGCGGTACAGCTATCGCCGTAGGCAACGGCACCAAGGATGAGGAGATGGTAGTTAAGGTAAATGATGTCGTGATGTTTGGCAAATACGCCGGCACTGAAATCGAGCTCGACGGCGAAAAGCTGCTCATCATGCGTCAGTCTGACATTTTGGCAATCGTAACTGAATAATTAAAATCACAGCATAACCATGGCAAAAGAAATTAAATTTGATATCAAGGCTCGCGAAGAGCTCAAAAAAGGTGTCGACGCTCTTGCCGACGCCGTAAAAGTAACACTCGGTCCGAAAGGCCGCAACGTGATTATAGAAAAGAAATTCGGTGCCCCCCATATCACCAAGGATGGAGTATCGGTAGCTCGTGAAGTAGAACTTGAAGACCCGTTTCAGAACATGGGCGCACAGCTTGTTAAAGAGGTGGCTTCCAAGACCGGAGATGATGCAGGTGACGGTACAACCACTGCTACCGTGCTTGCACAGGCTATCGTTAACGTAGGTCTGAAGAATGTTGCCGCCGGTGCTAACCCGATGGACATCAAGCGCGGTATCGACAAGGCTGTCGCAGCCGTAGTAGGGAGCATCAAGGCTCAGGCTGAGGAAGTGGGCGACGACCTCAAGAAAATTGAGGATGTGGCACGCGTATCGGCAAACAACGATGCAGAAATCGGTAAACTCATCGCCGAGGCGATGCGCAAGGTAAAGAAAGAAGGCGTAATCACCGTCGACGAGGCAAAAGGTACAGAGACCACGGTTGACATAGTGGAGGGCATGCAGTTTGACCGCGGATATATCTCACCCTATTTTGTCACCAACACCGAAAAGATGGAGTGTGAGATGGATCATCCTTACGTGCTCATCTACGACAAGAAGATATCATCGCTCAAAGAGATGCTTCCCATCCTTGAGGCAACAGCACAGAGCGGTCGTCCGCTTCTTATCATAGCAGAGGATGTTGACCAGGAAGCACTTGCTACCCTCGTAGTAAACCGTCTTCGCGGTTCCCTTAAAATCTGCGCTGTCAAGGCTCCCGGATTCGGCGATCGCCGCAAAGAGATGCTTGAAGATATCGCAGTGCTCACCGGGGGTGTTGTCATCTCTCAAGAAAAGGGCATGAACCTCGAATCGGCAACTATCGACATGCTCGGTCAGGCAGAGAAAATCACTGTCAACAAAGAAAACACCACTATTGTCAACGGCGCAGGCTCAAAAGAGGCTATCGCACAGCGTGTCGCTCAGATAAAGGCTCAGATCGAGACCACAACCAGCGACTATGACAAAGAAAAACTTCATGAGCGTCTCGCAAAACTCGCCGGCGGTGTCGCAGTGCTCCATATAGGCGCACCCTCCGAAGTTGAGATGAAGGAGAAGAAAGACCGTGTCGACGACGCATTGAGCGCAACCCGCGCGGCTATCGCCGAGGGTATCGTGCCCGGTGGAGGTGTCGCTTACATCCGTGCCATCGCAAGCCTTGACGGAATCTGCGGCGACAACGATGACGAGTGTACCGGTGTGGCAATCATCAAGCGCGCCATCGAAGAACCGCTTCGCCAGATTGTAGCCAACGCAGGTCTTGAAGGCGCTGTTGTAATACAAAAAATAAAGGAAGGTTCAGGCGACTTCGGTTACAATGCCCGCACAGGCGAGTATGAGCACCTGTTCCAGACCGGTGTCATCGATCCGGCAAAGGTAACCCGTGTGGCACTTGAAAATGCAGCTTCCATCGCAGGCATGTTCCTCACCACCGAGTGTGTCATCGCCGACAAGAAGGAAGACAATCCTGCACCTGCGATGCCCGCAGGCGGCATGGGTGGCATGGGCGGCATGATGTAAGCCCGGACTGTCCGCATAAACTCATAGAGAGCGTACCCTGATTGGATACGCTCTCTTTTTATTTGCCATATAACCGGGTTTTCAGCCATCGCACGATGAAAATTTTTAATATATTCATATAAAAATTGAGAAGTTATACCTATATTTATAGGAAATATGCACAAGATTGCCTATCTTTGTGCGATTTTTTGTACAAGAAAAATAACTGACTAACACTTTTTATGGCAAAACCTATTAAAAAAACCATCGAGCTCGGTGATGGACGCACCATCACACTTGAGACGGGTAAGCTCGCCAAGCAGGCCGATGGAGCGGTAGAACTGCGCATGGGCAATACGATGCTCCTTGCGACAGTAGTGTCAGCCAAGGAGGCTGGCGAAGGGGTCGATTTCATGCCCCTGCAGGTAGAATACAAAGAGAAGTTTTCATCCAACGGCCGTTTTCCCGGCGGCTTTTTGAAACGCGAGGGTCGCGCCTCGGATTATGAAATCCTCACCGCACGTCTTGTAGACCGTGTATTGCGCCCTCTTTTCCCGGACAATTATCACGCCGACACATTTGTAAACATTATCATGTTCTCAGCCGACGGCGAGGACATGCCCGACGCTCTTGCAGGTCTTGCAGCATCAGCCGCGCTTGCAGTGAGTGACATTCCTTTCAACGGTCCTATCTCCGAAGTACGTGTCGCTCGTGTCAACGGAGAATTTGTCATCGACCCGACTTTCGAGCAGCTCAAGAGCGCCGATATGGAGCTTATGGTCGGAGCCACCTACGACAACATAATGATGGTGGAAGGCGAGATGAGCGAGGTGTCGGAAGCCGACCTTCTTGCAGCGCTCAAGGCAGCCCACGATGCTATCAAAATCCAGTGCAAGGCTCAGATGGAGCTTGCCGAAGAGGCAGGCGCAACCGTCAAGCGCGAATACTGCCACGAAGTCAACGACGAGGACCTTCGCAAAGACGTGCATGACAAATGCTATGACAAGGCTTACGCAATCGCAAAGGCAGGCTGCGCCGACAAACATTGGCGTCAGGACTCGTTTGATGCCATCTGCGACGAATATATCGAATCACTTCCCGAAGAGGAACGCGAAGAAAAGGCTCCTCTCGTGAAGCGCTACTACCATGACGTAGAGCGTGAGGCTGTGCGCCGTTGCATCCTCGATGAAGGCATCCGCCTCGACGGACGCAAGACCACCGACATACGCCCCATCTGGATTGAGACCGACTATGTGCCGGGACCTCACGGATCGGCTGTATTCACCCGTGGCGAGACACAGGCCCTTGCAACAGTGACCCTCGGCACAAAGCTCGACGAGAAGATACTCGACGACGTGCTCAACCAAGGCAAGGAGCGTTTCCTTCTGCATTACAACTTCCCCCCCTTCTCCACCGGCGAGGCAAAGGCACAGCGTGGCGTAGGACGTCGTGAAGTAGGTCACGGCAATCTCGCCCACCGCGCGCTTAAAGGCATGTTCCCCGACGGCTTCCCCTACGTATGCCGTATCGTCAGCGACATCCTTGAGTCAAACGGCTCATCATCGATGGCTACCGTGTGCGCCGGCACGCTCGCACTCCTTGACGCAGGTGTAAAGATGAAGAAGCCCGTCAGCGGTATCGCCATGGGTCTTATCACCGACACCGACGGAGTGAAATATGCAGTGCTTTCCGATATACTCGGCGATGAGGACCACCTCGGCGACATGGACTTCAAGGTGACCGGTACGCGCGACGGTATCACAGCCACACAGATGGATATCAAGGTAGACGGTCTTTCTTACGAGATTCTTGAGAAGGCTCTTCTGCAGGCACGTGAAGGCAGAATGCACATCCTCGACAAAATCGAAGAGGCAATTCCCGCACCTCGTGAAGACTACAAGCCTCACGTTCCGCGTATCGTCACCATGACTATCCCGAAGGACCTTATCGGTGCTGTAATCGGCCCGGGCGGAAAGATTATCCAGGGTATTCAGGAAGCAAGCGGTGCTACTGTTTCAATCGACGAAATCGACAACGAAGGCTACATCGAAATTGCAGCCACCAACAAGAATGCCATGGACAAGGCTGTCGAGATGATCAACGCCATCGTGGAGCTGCCTGAAGAGGGCAAAGTCTACACCGGAAAAGTGCGTTCGATACTTGACTTCGGAGCATTCGTAGAATTCATGCCTAATCGCGACGGACTTCTCCACATCTCTGAAATCAGCTGGGACCGTCTTGAAAACATGGAGGCATCCGGTCTAAAAGAGGGCGACACCGTAGAAGTGAAGCTCATCGAAATCGACAAGAAGACCGGCAAATACCGCCTGTCGATGCGCGCACTCCTTCCCAAGCCCGAAGGCTGGGTAGAGCCGCAACGCGCACCCCGTGGTGAACGTGGACCGCGCCGTGATGGTGACCGTGGACCGCGTCGCGATGGCGACCGCAACCAGCGCAACGACCGTCCCCGCCGTGAGGGCGACCGTGGACCGCGCCGCGACCGAAATGAAGATTAATCATTTGCCATAAAAACTGTCAGGGCATTCTCTTGGAGGATGCCCTGTTTTTTTTGTCGCAAAAACGACAGACAAACCGTATTTTTGACAAGCCATGACAGATTAACCAATCCTTTTGTCATTTTAATCTGCATTTTGCAATCAAAAAAGTAAGCAAATCCCATTTTTATCATTATATTTGCACTCAAACATTCATTATTAAGTAATTTTCTATGAACAAATTTCTACTATCTACCGCAGCACTGGCATGTTGCTTTCAGATTGCCATCGCGCAGGAAGAATTGCCAGTACCAGGGGAACCGACATCGTTCACAGGTAAATTCGAGCTTGTTGAAGGCAAACCTGTCATTACGTTTGAAATTACCGCTCCTACAATGACTCAAAGCTGGGACAATCCACAGCCGCTAACTGAAATCGCAAAAATCGAGGTAACACGTTCGAGCTATTCCGCAGGTGAATCTGATGAACCCGTTGTGACATTCGAAAATCCTGCTCCCGGAGCAGTGCTTACAGGCTCTGACGACGAGTTCCTGACTGGTCATGACTACACTTATAGGGCTGTGTCATATAATGCCGAAGGTAAAGGCAGCTATGGAAAATCCCTATACATTTTCACCGGCATCAAACCTGCTAAACCGGAAGTGATATCAGCGACCACTGCCGACCAAGGCAATCCTCCTGTCACTTTGACAGTAAAAGCGCCGACTACTGAAAATAACTCCGAGGCGGCGTTATCAGTGCCCCTCACGGCTCTTACGGTAAAAGAGTATGTCAGCTACGGCAATGAAGCTGAATTGAAAACAATAGAAAATCCGGAAGCCGGTAAAGAACATACCTTCACCCTTGACCTTGAGGCAGGTAAAGAGTATTCATTGCGAGTATATGCTTCAACGGCATACGGCACAAGCGATTATACCCCGGTAAGCGTATATGTCGGTAAAGATGTACCCGGACAGCCCGGTAATATCACCGTTACCCCTACCGACGCCGGCGTAGAAATTACGTGGACTGCACCGGAAAATGGCAAGAACGGAGGTTTCTTCGTGCCGGCTGATACCCGCTATAAAGTCGATAGAGTGACACTGAGTGAAACCAAGACCATAGCGACTGACCTGACTGAATGCCGCTTCATCGATGATTGTGCCGACATCACCGCTCCCACCGAGGTATCATATACAGTGACAGCATGCAACGCTCAAGGCGACGGAGGTTATGTATCATATCGCCAGTCTATTGTGGTTGGACCCGCCATAAAGCTCCCCTTTGTGGAGAATTTTAACAAAACTATCGAAGGTGACTGGTATACAACCTATCTTCCTGAAAATCTTTGGACCGGGGAAACTTCATCTTCTTACGGTGGCACAAACTGGGATTATCAGTCGGGCACCTACCTCCTTGGTGACTTTACCGGTCTTGACGGTGATGCTGAAAAAGAAGAGGGCTATGCTTACTGCTCCCATAATTATGGTGACGCCGGTGACTATGATAATCTCGTATCATCAAAAATCAGCCTTGTCGACGCAAAATATCCGGTACTCACGTTCCATTACGCAGCCATTGAAAACATGTCCAATCGTCTTTCAGTCAGCTTCCGTGAGGGTGAAAACGAGAACCGGCTTGTCGACCTTTGCATCAATGAAAACTCTGATATAGAAAAAGATGCCGTGTGGGTAAAGAAAACCCTTCCACTTGCCGATGCAAAAGACAAGGAAATCAATCTTGTATTCCACGCTTATCTTCCTGAAGACTTGAGTGAAGAAGCAGAATACGGCAATGTATTTATAGACGGCATCTATCTTGACGATTACCCTCCTGTAGAAAATGTGACGGTTGATAATAACGAAACCGCTATCCTTCTCACTTGGGAGGCTCCGGCAAACAGCACCGTAACAGCCGATGCGTACGACGTGACAGTAAACGGTAAAGAAGCGGTAAGAGTCACCGAGCCTAAATTTGAAATCATACCCGAGCCAAATACCGAATACACTGTGACAATCCTCGCCCACTATGGCGATATCGCGTCAATTCCCTCGGAAGAAATCAAATTCTCTAACTTGCCTACAGGTATAGTATCAATCACAGCTGAAGGCGTAGCTGCTGTCGAATATTTCGACGTAAACGGCAGAAAGGTAACTTCTCCTGTAGAAGGCATGTTGCTTATCAAACGCATCACACTTGCCAACGGTGAGCAAAAAGCGGAGAAAGTAATCTACAAGACTCGTTAATCCACTATTTACAGAGACCGAGACAGGATAGCCATGCCCTGCTCCGGTCTCTTTTTTAATAACCAATATGAATAAAAAACTTTTACTATCCTTATGCCCGGCATTAGTGTGCGCAAGCACTGTTTTTGCCCAGGATATCACGACATTTCCGCAAGAATCGTCAGGAAAAATAATGTCGGGGACAACGGTATCGCCGTTCTCAACCAAAATCAATACCGTTCATGACTTTACGGAAAAGCCTGCAGGCAATATAATGAACAAGGTAGGCGCGACCGGCTCCACTATTTATGGCTATCAATCTTATGCCGATGTCGAAGAGTTTCTTGGCGGACTCTATGAGATTGAGCCTTCCGGCGATATGAGGCATCTCTGGGACTACAGTTACGCCACTGTAGGAGCGGCAATAAACAACGGCTGGATACGCAACGGAAAGCTCTGTGGACTCGGAATATTCACAATGGGCTCAGAAGACCTTGTCGGTGACTATGCATATCAGGAATTTGATTTCGTAACCGGTGAAATGACAGCCATGAGACGCATAGACCTTGCCGATGGAAATTTACCCTATTTCTATAAGGCAGCATACGTGCCGGAAGATGACCGCATATACGGTTTCGGTCGCATCGGAGACCCGTACTCCGACAGCCGCTACATATTCAAGGCAGCTCCTGCCGACAAGCCGGAAGATGCCGTGATGATAACAGAAATAGAGCCGGGCGACCGCTGCTACTCGCTATGCTGGCATCCGGTTGACCGTTGTTTCTACGGAGTCAACACTTGGGGCAAGCTCGTAAAAATAGACCGCGACGGCACTTACACTGAACTGTGTGAACTGCCGATTGACAATCTCGCCAATTCTTCCGGTGCGATGGTCTACAGCCCGTATGACGGATATATTTTATGGAATCCTACAGTTGTTGCGCCATCATCTACACTTTATGCGCTTTATCCCGATGAGAAACGTATCGAGGAACTTCACACATTTGATATCGACCGTCAGTTTACATTCTTCATATCTCCCGATTTCGATGTTGACAATGCTGCTCCGGCAGCGGCTGCCTATCTCGGAGCCGACTTCAAGAATGCCGACCACGACGGTACACTTAGTTTCCGTCTGCCCTCCAAGACCCTTGGCGGAGAAGATATCAATGGAGAACTTTCCTACATCCTTTATGCCAATGGCACTAAAGCGGCTGAAGGCAGAGACGCGGCAAGGAGTGAAATCACAGTACCGGTGAGCGGTCTTACCGATGCCTATTATACTTTCCGTCTCGAGGCATCCCTTGACAGCAAAAAAGGAGTGCCTTGCGTGGCTCATATCTATGTTGGCAATGACATTCCGGCAACACCGGCAAATGTAGTAATTAACGACGCCAACATAAGCTGGGACGCAGTCACCGAAGGAATACATAACGGTTATCTTGACCTTTCATCAATTGAATATGAGGTATATCTCAACGACCGGCTGCTTGGCACCACCAAATCAACCGTATATGAATACACTCTTGACAAGAGCCAGGAACTTGACGCATTCAGGGCAAAAGTAGTCGCCGTGTGCAACGGCATGACATCGGCGGAAGGTATCTCAGAAAAAGCACTGCTCGGGCAGCCTCTTTCTCTACCGGTTCAGATTCTTCCGACCGAACATCAGGCTGAGCTATGCACATACGTGAACCGCGACGGCAGCCCTGCCTACGGCACATGGCGCCTTTCCGACCAGTGGGGCGACCTCTGTTTCGCTTCAGGATGGAGCTATGAACAGCCCGATGACTGGCTGATACTCCCTATAACCATGTTTCCTGATGCTGACAAAGTATATTCAGTGTCACTTGAGGCAGCGCGCGGAGGCTCAACAGGCACCCGCGAATATTTCGAGGTATGGGCGGGCAATGCCCCCGATCCTGAAGCGATGACCATCCCCGTAATTGAAAAGACCCGTGCCAGAAATTATAATGAGTGGGTCGACTATTCAGGAATTTTCGCGGTTCCGGCAGCCGGCACATATTATGTAGCCGTTCACGGAGTGTCTGACCCTGACCAGAAAGACCTTATTGTAAGAAACATACGTGTCACAGCCACCGAATACAGCATCAATTCGCCGGAAGCGGTAACCGATCTCAAGGTCATCTCGTCAAGCGATGCCAACCTTACCGCAACTATCAGCATGACTCTGCCGACAAAATATATCAGTGGAGCCGATATCGAATCAGGGACAAAAATAACTGTCATTGCAAAAGGTGCTGAAGACGTATCAGTAGAAGGGACACCGGGAGAGACACTCACTGTCACCGTCCCTACCGCTCAAGGTGATAACTATATCTCCGTTGTCGCTGAAATCAACGGTGCGACAGGGCGCGGAAATGAAGTGTCGGTATTCACCGGGATGGATATGCTTAGCTTTGTAGAGAACCTGAATAGCGAAATCAGTGAGGACAACATGAGCGTACACCTCACATGGTCGGCGCCCAAAGAAACCCTTAACGGCGGCTATTTCTCCACTACCGGCATACGCTATAACATAGGACTTATTTATAACGATGGCGAGTTTATTGACGAGCCTATACGCACGGAGCCCGATGTTACCGAATACACACTGGTATGTCCGACAGGTACACAGCAGCAGTTCTGCCGTATCGCAGTTGTAGCGGAAAATGCAGCGGGAGTATCAAAAGCTATCTCCTATGTGACTCAAATTGTCGGTACACCTTATCAGCTTCCGATTGTAGAGGAATTTGAAAATCTCGAAGTGAAATTCAATCCGTTGACTGCCTCCTCGCCATCCGAAATCTATCGTAACGGAGCGTGGACAATGGGTCAGCCCGAACTTGTGAATCCTGATTTCACAGGTAATAAGTCAACTTACGCTATTGTCGGTTACACCGATGAAGCATCGGCAAAAGTAAGAATGCGTCTTCCCAAGGTTTCAACCAAGTCGCTTACCGAGGCTTACGCAACCTTCGAGGTGTGGACCGGACACCACTGTGCCGACCCCATGGAAATCTATGCAATCACCTACGGAATGGACACGCCGGAAAAAATAGCCACGCTGCCACTCGGAAACGGCTGGCAATTTATTACCGTGGCAATCCCAGCCAAGTATCTTGACCGCCCATGGATGAACCTCTATATCGACGGCTCGCTCAATTCGCCCGACCACTACCTCATAATGGCAAGCTACTCAATCGAGAAGACTACCGGCATAGACAATGTGGCAGAAATCACCGGCTCCATAAGTGCTGCCGACGGCAAAGTGATTATCTCCGGATTTGAAGGTGAGTCCTATGCAATCATCGGCATAGACGGCATAATTGCCGCTTCCGGTGTATGCGACGGCAACACATCAGTCAGCGTAAACAATGGCATCTACATTGTCAAAGCAGGTACACATACAGTGCGTGTCATGGTGAAATAACCTGACCTCACTCACTCTTCAATGCGGGCGCATTTCTGTTAATGAATGCACCCGCATTTTTTATATTCACGAATTGTAGTATATTTGCGGCAACAAATACACAGAAACATGACACATTCAATAATCAAAGGGATATACCCGCTTTTAGCGCTATGCACGGTAATGACAGCCGGATGCGGCAACAACAAGTCCACAATTACCAATGAAGAATCCGACATGACGATAGCCACCGATTCATTGTCACTGAGCGATTCACTTATTATGGGCGGGTGTAAGGCGACGGTAAAGATCACAGGTCTGTATCCTGCTGAAAATGACACCCGACTTACCGACAGCATCAGACTCTGGATAGGCGACAGGCTTAGTCACGCGTTAAGCAGCACCGGGACACCCCTCTTTACACTAAACGAGAATCTTACCCGGAATGGCGACAGCCTCATCTCCGTGGCATGTGATTCAATGCTCGCAGATACACGGCATTCGTTTACCTCATTTATAGCCAACAGCATATCCACCTCGTATGAATACGACTTCAGTTTCCGCCCCGTATTCGCAACCGATAGTGTGCTGACATATTCATTTTCCGGATATGTATATTTTGGAGGGGCTCACGGCGGAGCGACCGGAGCGGGACAGACCTTTGTAAAGTCAGATGGAGTAAGACTTAACGGCTCCAATATGTTTCTTCCGGAGAAACGCGGGGAACTGTTATCGCAGATAAAAAGCGGATTATGGAACCAGTATTTCAAACAGGACATGGAAAGTGACAGCATGTCGTTGCGCGACGCATTGCTGATTAATCCCGACACACTGCATCTCCCGGCATTCCCTCCCGTATTTCTTCCCGACGGCATCAACTTTACCTATCAGCAATATGAGATTGCCTGCTATGCAGCCGGTATGCCGTCATGTACCATCAGCTACGATTCCATCAAGCCGCTGCTCACTCCGGAGGTGGCACGGCTGATTCCCCCAACGAAAAAATAGCCTTTGCCCGCAGTCATGGCTACCGATATGTCAGGCACCAAGCTTACTTATCATCGCCGGCTCTTTTTATGGCTTGCCGGATACTCACTGCTCCTGGTGGGATGTTTTGTCGTGTTTCAATACAACAGGGAAAAAGAGTTTAAAGCCGATAAAATAAACGCGCAGCTGCAACTTATCAATGTATATATAATCAACGAGCTTGAGAAAGGCATAAGAATAGAAGATATCCCGCTTGACGATTTCCACTCCTTCAACGACCTGCGCATCAGCGTAATCGACCCGGCGGGTACAGTTGCCTACGACAATACCCTTGACACGCTCCCTTCATCCAATCATCTGAGCCGCAGAGAGATCGCCAAGGCGGTCGTTACAGGGTCCGGCTATACCGTGCGCCATAGCGAAAGCAACGGGAACACCTATTTTTACGCGGCAAATAAAGGTGACAACGGTATTATTGTACGCACTGCAGTGCCCTATACCTTGTCATTAAACAGCCTCCTTCGCGCCGACTATGGATTTCTCTGGTTTATGGGATTTGTTACAGTGGTGATGTGTCTTCTCGGGTATTTCGCCACACGACGGCTCGGTCAGCATATCTCACGGCTGAACTCTTTTGCCGAATGTGCCGAAAAAGGCGAAAAGATATGTGACACAGAGTCATTTCCTCACGATGAGCTGGGAGAGATTTCCAGCCACATCGTAAGGCTCTACGCGCGCCTGCAACAGGCATTGTGGGAACGTGACCGCGAACATTCCGCAGCACTTCATGAGCAGAAAGAAAAAGAACGCATCAAGAAGCAGCTCACCAACAACATCAACCACGAGCTGAAGACCCCTGTCGCCGCCATACAGCTGTGTCTTGAGACATTGAAAAGCCATCCCGACCTGAATCAGGAAAAACGCATGGAATTTATCGACCGCAGCCTCAGTAACTCCGACCGTCTGAAAAAGCTGCTTGCCGATGTGTCATTAATTACCAGGATGGAAGACGGGAGCGCCGCCATAGAGATGGTACCGGTCAATCTTGCTGATGTAATCAGGGATGTCGTAACAGAGACGATGCCAATTGCTCGTCAGAAAGGATTTGACATTGATATCGACCTGTCAGGCGACATGTCGCTTCAAGGCAACCGTGCTATGCTCGAATCCATATTCCACAATTTGATTGACAACGCCATAGCATATAGCGGAGGTGATCTTATCACCGTAAGACTGACTGAGACAGATAACGGGAAAACAATTATCACTGTAGCCGACAATGGCAACGGCATCGCCGAGGAACATCTGCCACGAATATTCGAGCGTTTCTACCGCATTGACAAAGGACGGTCGCGCGCAGCGGGAGGCACAGGTCTCGGACTGTCGATAGTAAAAAATGCCGTACTGCTTCACCACGGCACCATCATCGTAAAAAACCGACCCGACGGCGGCTTGCTGTTCAAAATCACCTTCCCCTCCAACCGCCCCTCTGAAAACTGAAATCTGAAAACTGACAACTCTTTTCCCGTCAGGGAAAAATCCGGACTTAGCGGGGCTGTTAAGCATAGCCCCCGGAAAACAAGCCAAGTATTAATGTTTCCGACAGGAATCATCTCAAAGCGGGATTGATGATGCCCTGCGGGCAACATCGCCCTCGCATCGCGGGCGCCCTCCCAGGCGCCCCTACAGCTACGCGCCCCTTCCGCTGAGGGGATGCGGCTGCACCATGGTACAGCCCTACCACCGGGCAACCCCCAAATAACTTTGTCTCTTTTGACCTTCTGTCAATCTGTATCTCTGAAAACTGAAATCTGAAAACTCTTTTCCCGTCAGAGAAAAATCCGGACTTAGCGTGGCTGTTGAGCATAGCCCCCCGGAAAACAAGCCAAGTATTAATGTTTCCGACAGGAATCATCTCAAAGCGGGATTGATGATGCCCTGCGGGCAACATCGCCCACGCATCGCGGGCGCCCTCCCAGGCGCCCCTACAGCTACGCGCCCCTTCCGCTGAGGGGATGCAGCTGCACCATGGTACAGCCCTACCACCGGGCAACCCCCAAATAACTTTGTCTCTTTTGACCTTCTGTCAATCTGTATCTCTGAAAACTGAAATCTGAAAACT
>QAMW01000023.1 GCA_003150235.1 Bacteroidales bacterium | reverse complement strand
CAAAGATACGGGTAAGCGAGCGTAATGTCAAATTTATTTGAGCATTACCGAGAGTGAGTATATAAGGTGTAGCCAAAGATACGGGTAAGCGAGCGTAATGTCAAATTTATTTGAGCATTACCGAGAGTGAGTATATAAGGTGTAGCCAAAGATACGGGTAAGCGAGCGTAATGCCAAATTTATTTGGGCATTTTCCTTTTGATTTTGTTGCAACTACTATAAATGATTATATTTGTACAATAAAAAACTAAACCCGATAGCTTGACGAATCAGGGGCTACCGGGAATCAACACTACAAAAATAGTGTTTTCTTTAAAAAGAAACAAATTTTGATATCATAAAATATAGTAGTGCACATGAATTTCACGGATTTTCAGAAAATATTGTCTCCTGAGCGAATTAACAGATATGTTGAAGCATGCGGCAGTAATACCCGAAAAGCAATGTCGTTATATCGACTCAATCTTAATCTATCGCAAGAGGTTTTTACAATGTTGAGTTGTTTTGAGGTTGCATTAAGGAATGCGATTGACAGGGAGCTTACTTCTCGTTTCGGGGAGAATTGGCTGCGTGATTCCGTGTCGAATGGAGGAATATTCGATATTGTCAGTTGTCGTGATAGTGCAAGAATCATAAATAGAGCATTTGATCGTCTATGCCGAACTCAGGAATATACTCACCAAAAACTGCTTGCGGAAATGGAGTTCGGCGTATGGAAATATATGTTTGCTAATCCTCAGTATCGGGCAACCGGGCAGATACTTCTCCGCATATTCCCTAATAAGCCTCGTTCGTCAGAGAAATTTCAATTTAACAATACCTATATTTTCAATCAGCTTGATGGAATTAATATACTGCGTAATCGCATAGCCCACCATGAACCTATATGTTTTGCAAAACGACAACCGAGAATTGCGACAGATTATATTCTTAATGCATATCATAATCTTCATAGGCTGTTTATGTGGATGGCGATAGATGGTTACTCATTGCTTTATGGACTTGACCACGTCAAACAAGTGTGTGACAAGATAAACGCGATTTGATTGTTTTTGGGGAAAATATGTGGAAAACCGGAAAATATGCGTTAATTTTGCGATGTCATAATAAATTAACCTTAGATAAAGTATATACCGATGAAAATCATGAATTTAAAAGTGCTCTTCACCATGCTTTCAGCGGCATTTTCAGTTCTCGCCGCAGGGCAGGATTACACTTATATGCCGGAAAGTTTTGAAGGCTCGGAGTGGGGTGCCTCCAAGGCGGCGACGGTGACTTCCGCGACAGGCAAATGGACAGTAAATAAGAATCAGTCGTCATCTGAATCGGCACAGGACGGTAGCAAAAGCATTTATTTTTCGGCAAAAGACGGCATAGTGTCGCCACGCCTCCCGGAGGGTGCAGGCAGTGTCGTCTATTATGCCAATGTCGCCAATCGTCAGGTATATGTCGAGGCTTCAAGAGACAATGTTGACTGGACCGTGTATGAATCTTACAAGGTCACTTCCGACTGGACACGTCATATCGTGGAAATCAACGACCCTCAGGTGCGGTACGTGCGTCTGCGCTCCACTTCCAACGGCGGCATATATGTCGACAATATGCTTGTCACGAAGCCCGATGGCACTGACGGCGAGGGCAATGTCATAGTCACCAATCTGGTGCTCCCATATTTTACGCAGAATTTCGAGACGCAGGGGGTGTGTCCGTCATCGAAACCCACGACCGAGATTATATGCAATGTTGCCGGACAGGGCGAGTGGCGGTACCTGTCGGCATACCGTAACACCAATGCCTCATATATCCCCGACGGCTCCCCGACAGGCTTGCGCCTGTTGAAAAACGGCTCGTATGTCATCACTCCCGTTGTTAGTCAAGGCGTGGTGAAAGTGATGTTTGACGAAGGGCGCGGCAAACGCAAACTGACCCTTTACACTTCGGTAGATGAGGGCGCGACATGGCAATATGCCGCCGCTGTCGAAAGCGACACCCACAATACCGTCACTATCAGCGACCGCACTGTCAATCGCATAAAGATAGCCAATGAGAGCGGCAGCGATGCCGATATCGACAACCTTTCAGTCACGGCGTTCCCCGAAGGTGTGCTTCCGGAAGTAAAGACCGGTGCTGTATCTTCCGTGACTTCCTCTTCGGCTATGGTTGCCGGGGAGATTACAACCGACGGTGACAGGCAGCTTGTGGGATGTGGCGTGTGCTGGAGCGTTGAAGGCATTCCGTCAATCAGCGATAATTCGGTAATGGCTGAAATCTCCCCGACATTTACGGCGCTACTCGAAGGCGTCCCTGCCGGTTCTATCGTTTCCGCGCGGGCTTTTGCCATTTCTCTTGCCGGTGTAGCCTACGGTGACGTGGTGAAATTTGAGACGTTACCCGCATCCGTGCCGGTTGTAAAGACTCTCGAAGCCGAAATTGATGATGCGCGCAGCGACGACACATCATTCTGTCTCAAGGTGACAGGTCGTCTTGTAGACAATGGTGGCACGGATGTTACCGAGACAGGTATATGCTACGCCGCTTCACCCGGAGCAACTGTGGATGCCAACAAAGTCAAGGCTGCAGCGGTAGCTTCCGACGGTTCGTTTACCGTTTATCTCACCCTCGCTCCCGAAACCACGTGGAATCTCCGCGCCTACGCGGTCAATTCCGCCGGGACAGCCTATGGCGATGAGATCACTTACACGACCGGTTCGGTCGTGTTGCCCGACTATCGTCACAATGTCTATTACTGTGACCCGCAAGGTGACGATACCACTGCCGACGGCTCGGAATCGGCTCCGTTCTTCTCACTCCAGAAAGCTGTCGACCTTGTGATGCCCGGTGATACGATATACATGAACAGCGGCACTTACAGGTACTCTGCACGTGTGAATATCCGTGCAGTCGGCGAGAAGGGCAGCGGCATGATTGTGCTCTCGTCGCGCGGCGGCAGGGCGGTGCTCGATTTCAGTGCGCAGGCTATTGACGGTGCCAACCAGGGTATCCGTCATACAGGCAGTTACTGGCATTTCTACGGGCTTGATATCTGCAATGCCGGTGACAACGGTCTGCTTATCGAGCGTGACAAGCCCAACGGCGGCAATTATTCGGATATCGCCGCCAATGTCACCCAGGGACATGACAACCTTATAGAAAACTGTACATTTGTGCGCAATGCCGACACGGGGTTGCAAATGAAAAATCTTGCCTCGCGCAATAAGGTGGTCAACTGTGATGCCTATTATAATACCGACCCCGACCATGGCGATGCCGACGGGTTTGCGGTTAAGATATCTCATGGCGACGGCAACTATTTCTACGGATGCCGCGCATGGCAGAACAGTGACGACGGTTGGGACCAGTTCATCAAGAAAGAGGGCGGTTTCCCCGACGATATCACCACCACGCTTGAATATTGCTGGGCGTTCCGCAACGGCTATCTGGAGAGCGGCGCCAAGAGCAGCGGCAACGGTAATGGCTTCAAGATGGGCAGCAACCAGGGCAGAAACAATGTCATCATGAACCGCTGTCTTGCGTTTGAGAATGTCAACAAAAATTTTGACCAGAACCACAATACCGGCAATATGATTCTCAACAACTGCTCGTCATATTCAGCCAAGGATACCTCTTCCAAGAGCCGGTACACCTATCGTCTCGATGAGCCCGTTGCTTCCGGCCATGAAATCCGTCTTACCAACTGTGTCGCAATTAGCGACGGTATTGCCGACCGCAACAAGAGTGCCTATGCGCCTTATTCCGTTGTCGGCACCGTAATCACCTCCGACCTGAATACTGATCCCGAAGATTATGTAAGTATCGACTGGAGTCACGCGACTGACCCGCGTAACGCCGACGGCTCACTTCCCGCGCTTGATTTCATGAAGATTCGCCCCGGCAACGTCAGGCTTATTGACACCGGGTCGGAAGTCGTGCCTTACGAAGGAGAATGTTATTGGGCTGAAGGCATACGCTACAATGGTATCGCACCCGACCTTGGATATCTGGAAACCGATGGTGACGGACCTGCCGGTATCAGTAATGTCATCGCTGATAGCGCAAGTGACCGGCTGGACCTTACTGTGGCACGGTGTGGTCTTGTGATGCTTTCAATCGCCGATGCGGCTCCCGCCGATACATTTATGCTTGAGATATTCACGAGCGCCGGAGTACGGGTCATGACGCAGCGTTTCACCGGGTCGACCACCTCCTTCTACCTGCCCGAGGACAATGGTGTGCTTATCATGCGTGTTTCAGGCGACTCCCTCAACGCTATAACTAAGCTTGCCCTCTAACCCCTTAACCTTATAACCTTCCACGGCAACGCCCGAAAGCGTTGCCGTGAAATTTTTCCCATTTGTACATTGGCGCGGCTATTTCAGGTTGTATCTTTACGCCATGAATCTAAACCGTTACAGCCATGAAAAACACAGCCGCCACATCGCGCCCTCCGCGTTTCGACAAGCAATGGTCGGAATCCATCGCTGCCAATCTTCCGGCAGCCGAAGCCGGGCTATTGACCGAGGCAATCATCCGCTATCAGCTCGACGGGACTCTCCCCGACCTCCCGCCGATGCTGATGGTGGCTTTCGGGTTTCTGCGCCCGACCATCGACCGCCGAGCCCGTGCCCGGGAAAAGGCGCGTGAGCGCCGCCTCCGCAAGCAGTCGGCTCAAGTTGAGCCGGCTAAAATAGCTAAGATAGCTACAATAGCTACTGTAGCTAACTTAGCTGCTCCCGAGCCTCCGGCACCGGCAATCAAGCTCCCGGATGTTATCCCCGGCGAGGAAGACTGGGCGGCACGCTTCCGTTTCTGGAAGGACCTGGAAGCCTCCCACAAGTCGATGTGGACACAGGAGGAGATTGACAACAACCGCCCTTCCTTCGAGACCGAGGTATGGGAACATGAACTTGACGACAGGGTGCCCGACCATCCCGACGGCACACCGATGTCCTATGAAGAGTTGCTGCGGCATTACAGCCTTATCATGCGTCATGACCCCAAGATGCTGCTTCATATCTCCGATGAGGTGGCTCGTCACGGGAAGGTGCTCTACCGCAGCTCCGACCTCTGCGACCATATCGAACTGTTCATCAATCACTCGACCGACTACATCATCATCAACCTTAACCGCACGACCTTCCGCCGCGCCTTCATCCGCTACATGCTCCGCTCCGCCTCCAACTACCGCTCCACATGGCTCGGCAGAAACTGCCGCTAATGCAATCCTACCCATGATTTCATAACGTATTATATTGATTATGTGGAAATTTTGTTATATCTTTGTAATCTAAATATATAATTATGGCACGACCGATTAAGGAAACACCGGTTCTCTGCGGTGAAGATGCACGTCGATTTGTAGAATTGATGAATACTCCACGCCCTGAAACCCCGGAACGCAAGGAGCAGATAAATGCTGCCTATGAAACAGTAATGAAAATGCTCGCTCGCAATAAGGAACATGACTTTTGATGAATTTTACTCCGGCTATGGCATACGAAAGCTTGCATTAGACGAGCATATCGCCAGGTTTTCCTGCGGAGATGATGATTTGGATGATTTTATTCTCAATGATGCGCCATTGTACCGTGAGGCTTTATTGGCTGTCACTTATATTATCGAAAGGAATTTAGATAAGGAGGTTGTCGGTTATTTCAGCTTGGCAAATGATAGAATTGCCATAAAGGATTTTCCTTCAAATAATGAGTTTAATAAATTTCGGAGGCATAGGTTTGTCAATGAGAAGAGGCTTACAAACTATCCCTCAGTAAAACTGTGCCGTTTTGCATTGAGTAATGTTGTCAAGGGACAACGTATCGGATCTATTTTGCTTGATTTTCTGAAAAGATATTTTGTGTCTGATAATAAGACCGGATGCCGTTTTATCACAGTTGATGCTTATAGGACTGCTGAACCCTTTTATCAGAAAAACGGATTCCTGTATCTGAGCAGTGCCGATGAGGAGAAACCGACTCGGTTGATGTTTTATGACCTTATCAATATCGAAAACTAAGATACTTTTGGGCATTTTTCATGATGCAAAAAAAAATCGCTAAATGACGCGCGGAGGCGATTTAGCGATTTGCGTTGTCTTACCAGGATTCGAACCTGGACAGGCAGAACCAAAAACTGCAGTGCTACCATTACACCATAAGACAATCCTTGTCACTCAGAGCTTACGCTCTAAAGTTGTGCAAAGGTAAGCAGTTTTTTTGAAGTTTGCAAGCCATAGGGGCAATTTTAAGTGTTTAGGTAAAAATGGCTGTCAACGCAAAGACGGTAAAATCAATATTTTGGTTATATTTGTAGAATATACAAAACGAAAATAATGGCAAACAAACATATAGTGCGGCTGCACTGGAAGCTTTTCTTCCCGATTGTGGGGCTGTTGTGGCTTATTATCGGCATAACCATCACTTATTTCGTGATGCATGAGAGGCAACGGTTGAAGTATAACCTTGAAAACCGCCTCGTGAATGTCAATAACACGATTATTGATGCTTACGACCGTGGGGTAGACCTCCAGAGCACTGTCGATTTTATAATGCTCTTTACTGTAAACACTGCGCTTGACCCGTTGCGAATCACTGTGTATGATGACGCCGGCAACATGGTCGCGGATAATCCGGCTGCTACGATATTGCTTCGCGACAGCACCGGCACATTTAATCCCGGCTTGAAAGAGTTGTGGGAAAAGAGTGGCAACGCGACGGTGCAGGATATGGCTTACAATAATAAAAAGAGCATGATAAGCTCACGGATGAGTGATGACCGTCATATCAGGTCGTTTGCGGCATTGCCGTATGAAGGGGAGGTGCTTGATTTTTTGAGCGTCGACCCGATGATATGGATTGCCGTGATTGTGCTGGGTGTGGTGTCGTCGGTGCTCGCCTATTTCGGGTCGAGGGCTATCAGCCGCAACGTGTATGCCCTCAAGGATTTTGCCCAGGCGATTGCCTCCGATAAATTGCCCGACGATGTGGATGCATCGCAATTCTCGCAGGATGAGCTCGGCGATGTGTCGCGCAATCTGCTTTCTCTCTATCGCGACAAAATTCATGCCGAACAGGAAAAAATGCTTCATGAGCGGCAGATTGGCGTTAATGTGAGCCATGAGCTTAACACCCCCGTAGGAATTATCAAGGGGTATATTGACACGGTGCTGAACGACGATAACATGCCGGAAGAGGTGCGCCACAAGTTTCTCGTGCGTGTGCAGCAGAATGCCGACCGGCTTGTGAGTCTTGTGAACGATGTCGGCATGGTGATGCGTCTTCAGGAAAACGGCAGGATTGCCGGAAGCGTCACCATCGATTTCCATCTGCTTGCCATGCGTCTTGCCGAGGATATCGCGCAGGGACATCTTGCCGACAATATGGAGTTTGAATACGATGTGCCTGAAGGGTGCCTGGTTTCCGGTCATGAGTCGCTGCTCACCAATGCGTTGCTGAATCTTGTATATAACTCCGCGAAACATTCGGGCGGTACGAAAATGTCATTGTGCTGGCTTCGAGAGGAGGAGGGGATGCACGTCTTTTCGTTTGCCGATGATGGTGTCGGAGTGGACGAGGAGCATCTCGGACGTCTTTTTGACTTGTTTTATCGCGTTGACAGCGGGCGTTCGCGTAAAAACGGCGGCTCCGGCCTCGGGCTCGCGCTCGTGCAGCGTATCATCACGGCGATGGGAGGCAAGATATCGGTCGACAACGCCTCCACAGGTGGACTCCGCTTCACCTTCACCCTCCCCGTCGTGCCCGCTGCGTAAGTCCGTAGGCGCGAGGGAATGTCGCCGGGATAAAAGAAAACCGGATTCAACTCTCAGAGTTGAACCCGGCGGTTGCAATTTTGTCGGGGTGAGAAGAAATTAGCATTTCTGACCCATAGGAAGTTACATGATGCTTCACCGTCTTTTCCGGGGTGTTATTGTTGTATTCCGTTCTTTTCGTGTTCCTAATCATTTATTCCTGCCTGTCTCATCAATATCTTGATTGTACGTTCTTTATCGGCAAGCTGCTTG
This sequence comes from Bacteroidales bacterium, assembly GCA_003150235.1. Lineage (GTDB taxonomy): Bacteria > Bacteroidota > Bacteroidia > Bacteroidales > Muribaculaceae > Muribaculum. Next base: position 70,783 of record QAMW01000023.1, on the reverse strand, counting down.
TCTTTTTCATTGAGCAGCCTACACAATCCATCGTAATCTCCTATTGATACCTTTGCCGAACCGATTACCGCACTCGCCTTTATGTCGCTGTATTTGCCAGATAGCGGGGTGGCGTCGAAAAACTCCGCAGGATCCAGACCGCAGGCATTACAGAGCTTTTCAAGCAATTTTGCAGAGATATCTTCCTTCTTGAATATCTCTGACAAGTAGTTGTAGGTTATACCTGCATTCTGTGCAATTTCCGCTTTCTTCAGATGGTTGCTTTCAATGTAGCTTTTTAGGGTCGCACCAATATGTTTCATTTCACGTAATGTTAAATATGTATAATTTATTTATGAAATCATGTCATAAATAGTTTAAATATTCCGAATGTTTTGTTACTTTGCTTTTGTAAATATACTATAAGTTATTAACATTTCAAAGGAATATGACAGCAAATGAAGCCTTCGATGGTTACTTGAGTTCGTTACCCAACAATATCCGTATAGCCAAGACGCGAGATTTACGTTTTTTCTTGGATATTAGCTCGTACGTGATTCATGACTGGCGTATTGGGAGAACCAGAATAAGACCTATTTACCAGCGTGAAATTAGTAAAATCGTAGGTGAGGACATATTTCGTGATGTCATAAATTGATTATTTGATATAAACAGATTATATTTACATTTAATGAAATTTTGGTATGAACAGGAAATTGGAAAACATTGAATTTTTCTGCTACGAGAGCGAAGTGTGGTATCGCCTGGCAGATGGCACGACCTCCCGGTTGACGATGGAAGATACCGATATCGTGATGTCGATGGAGGAGTGTATATCCACATTTTATCCCAAAGCCTACGCGGCTTTACAGGATAGATATATCGCAAGCAAGCCTAACGGTTCTTTTTATCGATTTAGGATGGTCTCCCGTTTCATCAGATGCAATTTCCTGCAGCTTGATGACAAACCTGACATAACGAAAGACCTTCATTTTAATTTTGAGTACATAAGTTGCCCGCTTCGCGGTGAATGCGAGCATGACAATGTAATCTGTCGACCTCAGTTTGACCACCGGCTTTCACAGGCAGAGATGCGTGTGATGGGACTGGTATATGAGGGTATGAGCGAGGAAACCATAGCCCAAAGGCTTTCCTTGGCACTAAGTACGGTACATAATCACATTTATAATGCATACAAGCGTCTTGGCATACATTCCCGAGTGGAATTTGTCAGGTTCGCGAGCCTTAACAACCTATTCTATGACCGAGTACCAAAAGTACAGCCGATTTGAAGTAGAAAAAGTCCGTTCCGGAGCGGATATCCGGCTGTTTATTCCGAATTGCGATTTGCGAAAGACGACACAGGAAGTGAAATGCCCCTTTTGCGGAGAGAAGAAACTGTCCGTTGTCCATAAAAAAGGAAAGAATTTCGCCCACTGCTTCCATTGCAAGGAGGGTTTCAGTTCCCCCATTGATGCCTACATGCACTACAACGGACTTGCTAAAGACCGTTTTGTGGAGGCTCTCGAGGATACCGCCCGTATCGGCGGTATCGTCATCATCCCCGAAGAGCGTGTCCGGCAAAATGCGGTGCGTCAGGCATCCGACACAAACCGTTCAACCTTCTGCCGCCGGCAGCTGGAAGCTTCCGGGTTGACGGAGGAGGATGTGACCGCTCATGTCCTGGACGGCACTCAGGACCTTTACAAGTGCCCTTTCAGCAAGGGACGTCTTGATGACAATTTCCGGCCGACGACGGCAGGTGATGACATGCTGATTTATTATTACGACCTGAACGGTCGCCCGATGCAATATAAAGTCAAAGGGTCCGCCACGCCAAGGCAATATGTCCGGGTGCGGTGGGCTAATCCAGCCATCCATTCTTCGCGTGACGGAAAAGAGATGAAGTATCAGACACCGCCAGGGGCGACGTGCCGTGTCTATATTCCGGAGCGCATCCGTAAGGCGTATCAGAACAAGACGCATCTTGATACCCTTTTCCTGCAGGAGGGGGAGAAAAAGGCGGAGAAAGCGTGTAAGCACGGGATGATGTCGATAGGCATCCAGGGAATCAACAATTTCGGGTCGGCGCAGGAGGGACTTCTGCAGGATATACAGGATATAGCGACTGCATGTACCATCAACAATATAGTGTTGGTCATGGACTCTGACTGGAATTGTCTCCACAAGAATCTCACCATCGGCGACCAGGCTGACAAGCGTCCCAATTCTTTTGCCAAGGCTGTCATCAAGTTCCGGCAATACATGTCCACGTTCCATAATCTCAAGCTGAATGTCGATATCTGGTGGGGTCACATCAATGAGAACCAAAACGGTGACAAGGGTGTCGATGACCTGCTCTGCGGCTCATTGAAGGGCCGCGAGCAGGAACTGCTTGATGATATAGACACCGTTATGCATACCCATGACGGCAAAGGGAAATGGATAGACATCCATAAAATCACTGCCGTCTCCGACATGAAAATCTGTGATTTCTGGTTGCTCAACGACAGGCAGGCATTCTATGAGCTTCACAGGAGCCGACTTGACGAGGTCGCCACGTTCAAACTCGGAGGCATCCGCTATAAGGTGGAGGACGGAAAAATCGTGCCGCTCAGCCGTTATGCGTCCGACATCGATATCTATTCCGTCAGTGAGACATCCAAGGGAGAGCGGAAGGTGTCGTTGAATTACAACGAGACTTTTAACTTTTTGAATGCCTCGGGCTTTTATCGCCTCCGTAATTCAGAGGATGCCGCCTCCGGATATGACCTTATCCGTATCGACGATGGAATCATAGACCGTGTGGCGTCCTACGAGGTTCGGGATTTCGTGAGGCAATATGTCTTCACTAACTGCAAGAGCGGGCTTGTGCTTGAATTCTTCAAGGGGAAAATCGACCAGCTGTTACCTGATAAGAAGCTTGAGTCGCTTGACATACTGTCGGACAATTTCAATAATTTCGAGAGAGACATCCAGAGGACATACTACAATAACGGTCAGGTAGAGATTACGTCCGACAGCATCGTGCCCGGCAAACCCATCTCAAATGTATGGCGCTCGCGTATCGTGCCACGCAAGTTCCGCAGGATAGAGATAATTTCATCTATTGAGAAGGTCGGTGACAGGTTCTACCTGTCGTATTCTGAAGATGCCCGTAATTGCGAGTTCCTGCATTATCTGATTAACACGTCGAATAATTTCTATCCTCATGACAAGGTGCGTGACCTTTCGGAAAATGAGGATGCCGAACTCGCCCAGCATGTCGTCAATAAAATCACTACCATAGGCTATCTCCTCTGTGACTGGAAATATGCCTCCGAGCGCAAGGCGGTGGTGGTGCAGGACCATCTCATGACCGAGGTCGGGCAGAGCCAGGGAGGTGCCGGTAAGTCGGTTGTCGGTAATGCCATCGGGAAAATCCTCGACCAGTTCACCATCGACGGAAAGGCGATGAAGGCCGATGACGAGTTCATGCTCTCCGGCGTGACCAAGGCGACACGCAATATCTTCATCGATGACGTTAAGACCAACTTTAATTTTGAACGCCTCTTCGCCATGGTCACTGGAGACATGTCAATCAACCCCAAAGGGCGTGACCGCTACAACATCAAGGTCGCGGATTCTCCGAAGATATTGATAACAACCAATCACGCCATCAATAAGGCGAATGAGAATGCCACGAAGAGACGTATCACCTACATGGAGTTCTCGACGTGGTATAATCCCAATCACACACTCATAGACGATTTCCACCACATGTTTTTTGATGACTGGGATGACTACCAGTGGGCTTTGTTTGACAACCTCATGGCAGAGTGTGTCATGTTCTATCTAAGGTCGTTCGAGCGGTCCTGGTCCCGAGAGGGTCAGGGTGCAGTACCACCTCCTATGAAAAATATCGAACAGAGGGCGTTACGTCAGGAAATGTCGGAGATTTTCTTTAAATGGGCGGAGGAGTTCTTTGACTTCTCCGGAAACAATCTCAACGAGCGTTTGCGTCGCAATGACCTTGTGCCTCTCTTTTTTGAGTATGCCGGCGGTCCGAGCGGGCACGGTGTGACGCGCTCTAATTTCCGTAAGAAGGTCGAGGCGTACTGCAAATTCAAGGGTTACGACTTCAACATAAACAAGCCGGACGACGAGAAAAATTTTTATTCTGACTGGAAGCCCTCTCACCCCGACGAGTCTTTCATCGGGGGCGATGATAAATCCGGTGGAACGGAATATTATACGGTTTGGTCGCCGGAGTATGAAAAAACAAAGAAACCTTTTTAATTAAATTCTTTCAATTTGTTATGTATCAATCCGCAATCAATGCTGTCAGCCATGTAACCGGAATCCCGGAGGCTGACTTCCTTTCCCCGTCCCGCAAATGGGAATACGTGGAGGCGCGCATGCTGCTGACGCTCCTGCTTCACCGTGAAGGTGTCGTAGACCAGCGCATAGCCGATGTGATCCGCCGCCAGCGTCCGACTGTAACCGTCCTCCGCCATAAGGCTGAAGACGTAATCGCCTACAGCTCGTCGCTTTCTCTCAAATTAAAAAAAGTACTGAAGGCTTATGAAGACAGGCAATCGATATGACTCGTTGAAATGTGACATCCTCATGGATTGCGCCGCTGTGCCGGCAACCGATACGTGGACTCTCACCGACAATGCCGGCGAGACAGTCACCGTGTGTTGCGGAATGACCTCTTCCGGACATTATGTGTACGGCTACATCGTATATTGGGCTAACGGTCGCACGTCATCAGCCCAGCCGTCGAGCGACAGGGGCGTGTTCCGCACTCTCCGCGATGCCCGGCTTCATGCAATAGGTTTCTTTAACATCTATCTTGAATATTTTTTACCGTCAACGCAGGCTGACATCAAGGCTGCGGAAGCGACATTGCTACAATCAAAACTTTTTAATTAGATATTACTATTATGGAATCAACAGGAAAAATCAAAAGTGCATTCACTAGTGATCCGGGCTCATTTTTCTCTTATTTAGCAGGGGAAGCCGCCGGACTCAAAGATTATCTCTTGCTTGGAGAGCGCAAAGAGGGCGACCCCAAGGGACGCTATCTGCTTTCGACTTCCTACACTAAGGAACATGAACTTGCCACTGCCTTTCTGAACATGATGGCTCTCAATCCTTTCTTTGCTCGCCCCGCTATTTTTGCTGTGAATAAATATCTCGAGATAACCGGCATGGGCGAAGTAACTTATAAAAATGAAACAAGACATGGAGCAGGGAACTAAGAAATGTAGTAATTGCGGAAGGGATTTACCGCTTGATAAATTTACCAGAAACTCTCTTTCAAAGGACGGTCTGCGTCATAAATGCAAGGATTGCGAGAAAGAGGAAGCCAAGACCGTAAAACAAAAAAAAATCAAAGGTTTACACTAATCCTGAACTTGCGAAGTTTCAACCGCGTGAACTCATGGATGAGCTTAGGGCGCGGGGATTTCGCGGGGAACTTGAATGGATAAAGAAAGTCAAGATATAAAAATTGGAAATATGTCAGATCATGAAAGTATATATTTCGTTACCTATTTCCGGCTACGACATTGAGGAGCGGAAGGCTGTCGCCAATGCCGCGAAACAGTGGTTATCTGAGATGGAGACCACCGGCGAGGTAATCACGCCGTTTGAGGTGTGCGACACACCGGGGCTGGAGTATGCTCACTGCATGGGGCGCGACATCGAGGCGTTGCTTGGATGCGACCTCGCTGTGTTCCTTCCCGGATGGCGCGACTCTCGCGGCAGCTGTCTCGAGCACCATGCCGCAGAGATATACAATCTCGCCATCATGGAGGTGAACTTTTATAGACCTATTGACAGATATTTACCCGATAAATACAAACACTCATGAAAGTGGATATTACAATACAACTGATTTTATTTGTGATCAACCTTGGTATGTGTATCGGGGCTCTGATATGGTCACGCACGGCATCGCGTTTGCAGACCCGCGCGCGGATTCTGGCAGAGGCGGCAGACGATTTGTTAAAAGACTGTGCGCCACTTTTTGAAAGGTTGTCAAGGATCCGACGTGCCCGGTTACAGATGCGTGTCACTGTGCCCGAGTTTATAGATTTCAACGGAAAGGGGCGGGAAGCATTTTTGCGCATGAACTATAAGTTAATGACGGAGAGACTTGCCACACGCATGCTTGCCGATGGACTTATGAAGGTTGAATTAATCTCCGAAGAAAAAGATCCGGCAGGCAAAACCTCGCTTGTCATAGAGATGTCGGCACAGGTGCTGCTTCCGGAAACCCATACAGATTTGACAGGATATGAAAGAGCAATTAATCAGTAAAATCAACGGCGTGGATATAGTGACCGTTGAACAGAATGGGGAAGTGTACGTACCCATCAAGCCTATTTGCGCTGCAATCGGGGTTAACTACACAACACAGCTTGAAAAGCTGCAAAACGACGAGACGTTTTCTTCTTCAGTTGTCCCCCTCAGGGGGATAACTGCCGCCGATGGAAAGGAGTATGAGACATTGTGCCTCCCGCTTTGGCTGGTGTATCTTTGGCTCGGCACAATTAATCCGCGAAACGTGGCGGAAGCTGTACGACCGAAGGTGACTGGTTATCGATTGGAGTGTGCAAGGGTGCTCTACGAACATTTTGCGGGAGGTCTGCGCCGACAAGTCGAGACCAACGAGGCGGAGATAGCGTTGCTTAAAGAGATAAACTCCGCGATAGGGGAGGAAAAGGAAGCCCGCACACGGCGTAAAAGGGCGGAAGACAAATTGGATAAGCTCCGAGCCGAGAGGCTGAATCCGCAGCCGGTGCTGTTTTGATTTTTTATTGCTGGGTAAAATTTCTACCGAAATATTTTGCTAAATAAAAATTTAGCATTATCTTTGTGTTGTAAATCAAACGAGAGAACAATGAAATATAAGGAACTTCACAAATTACTAAGGAAAGCAGGTTGCTGGGACACGGATCGCCAGCGTAGCGGACACCCGCTATGGTACTCGCCGACTACCGGGAAGTATTTCACCACAAGCAACCACCTGACTGAAGATGTAAAGCCCGGCACACTGAGGTCAATACTCCGTGATGCCGGAATCAAGTAAAGGGAAAGGGGGCTGTCCCCCTCCCCTTTCTGAAATTTTTTTTAATATACTATTGGATTTTTAATGTACTATTGGTCATGAAAACGGTTAGAGTATTTATCGAAAAAGGGAAAGATGGCACCTACGGCGCGTATATGCCTGATGACAATCATCTTTCATGGGGCATTAACGGTGACGGTGCTTCGGTCAATGACGCTATCGCCGACTTTAAGTCGGAATATGAAAATATGAAGGCTTTCTTCAAGGAGGAGGGTAAGCCTTTTGAAGAGGTGGATTTCGCTTTCTCTTACGATCTCCCTTCATTCCTTGTATATTACGCTGACTTGATTTCTTACAAAGGTCTCGCGAAGCTCACCGGCATCTCTGCCGCCCAGCTCTCGCAGTACATCTCAGGCTACCGGAATCCCTCGCCAAAGACAACGGAAAAAATACAGAATGCTCTTCAGGCATTCGGAAAAGAGCTTTGCCAGTTGCAGCTCGTTTGATTTACACCTTTACATTGTTCGCTCTGGCTTCACCCTCGCCATCACGGCGGGGGTGACTTTTTTGCAAAAAATGCTTGCGGGGGCGAAATCTTTGTATTAGTTTTGCAGTGCGTTACATTTTTTGAGACAGGCGACCGAGTCGCCGACAGCATGAAGCCGTTGGCATTTATTTTGCCCGGCTGTCTGCATAATTTACAGTTCCGTCCCGTGTGGAGCGTTAATGCGCCCACTGCCTGTCTCAAGGTGTAACGCAACGGGGAGCGGAACTTTTTTGTTCCCCGCCGAGATAATTTTTATTTTTTTTCAAATGTAAATGCGTTACAGATGAGAACAACAATGACAATGCCGGCACAGAGCCGGAACCTGCCGACGCTCCGCTTCAACGCGGGGCAAGTGATTAACCTTGTACGCCGCGCCTCCATCCCTGCCGCCGTCGCCGGAACCGCCGGGGCATGGATATGCGCCCTCGCTGACCGACCTGTCGCCTGCTGCCTGTGCGCCCTCGTGGTGACCGTGTGCGCCGCCATCAATTACTCAAGCAAGAAAGGGGGTGAGCTATGAAACCGGGGGCGACAGTGAAAGTGAGCCGCCGTGTGGTGCTTGCAGAGAACAATGAGCCCGCGTCGGTGGTTGAGATAGAAGTCGCCTATGCCGGATACGGGTCGGGCATCATCGTGCTTGACACCACCGCCGACCTGCTGAGGCTGCGTGAGGCGATTGACCGTTTCATTCATGACAACAATATAAAAGAGTGCTAATTATGAAGAAGAAAGTAAAAGACCCTGCATGGCGCACGGTGATTGATGGATTCCTTGACGATTTTATGCCTGCCGCTCCCGGTATGCCGGAGAAAGACACGGTTACCTACACCTCCTCGATGATAGTGGCTGAGCTTGCCGACATGGTAGACGTCAGCATCGATGACGTGGCGCTGGTGATGCTCGACAGGGGTTTCCGCCCCGAGCGCGTAAATCATGGCGCGATGGGATGGCGCATGATTCCGGTAAGTAAAGCCAAGCCATGACACAGGAGGGACTTCACTCGATGAAAAAAAGCCGCGTTTCACAACGCGGCTTTTTTTGTCGAACGGTAGTATTCAAAAAAAATTGTTCGCATTTCTCTTTCAATTCTGCGTATGAGATTTCCCAATCTACATACAAAGGTAATCAAACGCAATGATATTACCAAATTATCATTCAATGAGTTGTCAACCTTTATGACGCCGTTTTTTATGCGTTTTGACCCCCTCGCCCCCCTGCCGGAACGATTGGAGGAAGTGCGGTCGCACGTCCGTGCAGCCGCACCGCGCGCATCGATACAAAGAGGGGGCGCGGGGGGTCTCAAAAAGCGCACGATTTGCGCACGATTTTTTCCTGCGATTATCGGGAATGCATGTAAAAACAGATGTACCCAAAATATATATTGCCACTTATATATTTATGCTACAGCGCGTTACAAAGGAAAAAACAGACACTATAATTTTTTTATTTTTTCTCGCGTATAAAAGGGGAAAATAATCGTGCAATCGTGCAGACCTTTGTAATATATTGAATAATAGAGAGATAAGTGCGCACGATTTTTGCACGATTGTGCACGATTGTACGAGTGTACGAATTTCGGAAAAAGGCGCACGATTTTCGTGCGTTTTGCACGATTGAATAGTGCGCTGTAACGTGCTGATAATCAATAGTGGGGGTACGACTGCACGATTGCACGGAAAAAAAGCACTTGCCAGCTCGGTTACAAGAAAAAATATGGAGAGCGAAATTTTTTCATGATTCAGTCACATTCCCGATGATATATTTGTTGAAAATCAATCTTTTTCTTATATTTGCTATTGAGAATCAATTTATTAGCCTTAGAAATCTAACATGTCAAAGTACTCTGTCTTTCTCAAGACCCCGGATTACCTGGCGCAATGGCTGCGCCATGAGTTCTGGAACGATGAAACGGGGCGTGTGGAGTTTGCAAGAGGCTCCGCTCCCCGCGCCGTGATACAAAGTCTCGTCACTCGGCGTCCCGCCGATTATGTGCAGCCCTGCACCGACGGGCTGCTTCCGGTGGAGATCCCCACCTTCAAGGGGGTCAACCCCGCAGTCTACAACCACCTCACCGAGCAGGGCAAGAAGGCGCTTGTGTCGACCTGCAAGAGGATGTTCCAGGCGATGCTCTGGCAGGAGCTTAACCCATTGTTTGACCACGACGTGATGATCACCGATGTCATATACGCTTTCATGGAGCGTCACGGCATCGAGCGCGAGGAGCGCAACTGGGAGACCATCCGTCAGATGTATGCCCGCCTGCGCAAACGCACCCGGAGTCAGAGTTAAATGATGTTAAAAACACATTTACTCCACGCTTGAAAACTACCATGAGACACATTTACTTATTTATGCACAAACCACACATCACACTCTGAGCCAATATGAAACACAACTCCCTCCCCGGCATCACCGCCATCCGTGCGGTAAGATGCTCCGACCTCCTTCCCAACGCCATGCTGCGCTCCATCGCCGGCGCCCTGATAGCTATTGCTGCACCATCCGTCACCGTCTCCTTCCACGGGATTCCCGCGTTGACATGGGAGGGGACAACTGTCAACGGGTCAAGGCAGGAGAAGGCGACCCTGCGTTTTGACACCACCGAGCCTCTTCCCGAGGGAGAGCGGCTTGCCTTTGTCGTGACGTGCGCCTCAGGGGAACAGTATCTTTTAGGCACCCGTGAGCCGCGTTTTCCCGTGGTCGAGTATTCGGAGACCACCGGCAAGCCGGGAGGCGACCCAGCCGTGAGGAGCTACACTGTGACCCACACGGCGCAGAAATCTGTGTTACGCTGCATCCTGTAGTCTTTTAGTACTCCCTTACAGTCAGCTATTTTCGCGGCATAGACCAATTCGCTATGCCAAGAAACTATCACATCCACTTGCGCGGCACTGTCGGGTACTGGAACTTCTCGTCCGAACAGGTCGCCTACATCCTTGACAAGCACAAGGATGAAGAGGTACATGTGCTCATCAACTCGCTCGGGGGCTTTGCGTATGACGGCATGACTATCTCGGCGCTTTTCCGCAATCACGGCAACGTGCACGTGCATTTCATCTCCGCCAATGCCTCCGCCGCCACCATCGCGTCGATGGGAGCCGCCCGCGTCACCATGGATGCCGGCGCCATGTATCTTGTCCACCAGTCAAGCAACCTCGTGTTTGAATGGGACTACATGAACGCCGACGAGCTTGACACGCACATCAAGGAGCTTAAGAAACTCAACGACAATCAGCGTGTGCTCGACAACACCATCGCCGGGATGTATGCGCGCCGCTGCAAGAAGCCGCAGGACGATCTGCTCAAGCTCATGCAGAAGGAGCGCTGGCTCACCCCCCAGGAGGCTCTTGACTGGGGCTTCATCGACGAGATCACCGACGACGGCCCCGCCGCGAAGTCGCCCGCCATCGACGAGGCTACACTGTCGGCGATGCTCGATGCCGGTATGCCCATCCCGCCCGGCTACGGCAGGCAGCCTTCCGTGCTGTCTCGGCTGCTCCATGGATTATCATCGCTATTCACCAACCAGAACCCCGACGCGGATGCCGAGACAGCCGCGGCGGACAAAACCACATCCACAATGCCTGACAAGACACTGACGCTGCTGAGCGCGCTGCTCGGCGCAACCCTCGCCTTTACGGGGGGAAACGCCTCTATCACCGAGGCGCAGGCATCGGCTATCGAGGACGCACTCGCCGATGCCGGGAAGAAAACCAAGGAGGCTGCCTCCCTCAAGGGACAGCTTGAAAAAGCCAATGCAAGCATCAAGGCGCTTGAAGAAAAGTCGTCGCTGCTACAGAAACAGGTCGACGAGCTCAAGGACGATGCAGCCGATGTCACTGACACGGTGACAGAGCAAAGGACCACGGAGGATGACGGCCCGGGCGAGGACATCGCCAAGGCTTCCGCCGACCTCCTGAGCCAGATCTGACATCATCAAATATCCACCATCAACACTCTCTCCAATGGCTAAAGAAGTCAAAATCAAAATCTCCGAGGAGGTTTTCGAGGATTACAAGAAGACCGCTGACAAGTGGGAGCCTGTACTGCTCGACCTCCCGATCCGTGCCGCCAAGGACGTGCTCGGTCTCATGACCGGTGTCAAGGGTGTGCGCGGCAAGAAACATTTCGGGGCTATATCGGGCCACTCCCAGTTTGCCCCGTTCAAGCGTAACCGCGAGTCGGAAGCCTCGGTCGACATCGACTACCGCACCCTCGAGACCCATCCGGGCAATGTCGTGGAACTGTTCGCCCCGGTGGACTACTCCATGCTCGCCATGGGCTATGACGACCCCGTGATAGGCGAGGGCGTCAAGAAGGCATCGACAACACTCAAGGTGCTCGCCATGCTCTGCAAGGCGCGCGGTGAATCGCTCGCCGATGCCGCCATCAACGGCATACGCAATCCTGAAGGGGACACTGCCCTCGACCTCTGCGACGGTCTCCTTGAAATCCTTAAAAAGGAATGGGGTGCCAACCGTATCTCGCTTGACAAAGGCAACTACTACGAGTATCACGAAGATATCACTGCTGAAAATGCAGTAGACATAGCCAAGGATATCGTGCGTAACCTTCATCCGAAGCTCCGCAAGCTTGACTCGTTCCTTTTCTGCTCCCAGCATTTTGCCGACATGTATAACGAGGGCTATCTCCTGTCGCATCCGGCAGTCCCGTACAATGACAAGTACGAACAGGCGTATGTCGAGGGCTCAAACAAGAAACTCACGCTCATGCCGCTTCCGGAACTTGAGGGAAGCACATGGTTCTTTGTCACCCAGAAAGACAATCTCCTATGGGGTACCGACAACGAGTCGGATGAATCGTTTGTCGACATAATGCGCAAGGACCATTACACGCTTTCGTTTGCATCGCATATATGGTTCGGTGTGCAGTTCCACTCGATAGACCCGCGCAAGCTTATGGTCGTGCGTTGGACACCTGTGCCTGTCGAGGATGACGAACCCCTCGGCGGCGAGTAAACAGCCAATCCTCTAATCCTCTGAAAAATGGAAAACAAGATCTGTACCAACATCCAGAAGTCGCTTGCCTGGTGTCAGGGCACCCCCGAGCTTCCCGGCATCAAGAAGCGCGTTTATTTCGTCAACTCGCAGGCTGTCGTGGAGTTCCCCCGTCTTCCCCGCGACGAGTTCGGACGTGCGACCGGCACTGTCTACGAGGGCGACTTCGTTCTCGCCGAGGGCGCGGTGTTCCACTATATCGACCATCTGCCCGCCAAGGCTCAGGTGTCGTCGGAAACCCAGGGCGAGATCCCGTCGCAAACCTTCAAGAACAAGGTCACCATCGTTCACCCCGGTGTGGGCGCGGAGGCATCCGACGCGGGCTGCTCTCTGCTTAACCAGGACAACATCTTCCTTGTCGAGGACATGAAGGGCAACATCAGGGTCATAGGGTCGCCCCTATATTCCGACGCGGTCGCCACGGTCGCCCAGGACCTCGGTCAGGGTGCCACCGGCTCCACCGGCACTACCATCACCCTCGAGGCCTCAGACGAGGTGTCGCTTCCGACATATACCGGCAAAATCCCCACCGAGGACGGTGTCATCAACGGGGATGCCGAAGCCGGGGTGTGACATTGCCCCTCGCCCTGCCATGAATAAAGTCCGACCCGGCTGCACTCCGCCCATGGCGGCAGCCGTGCCGGGCTTTTCTGTTTCAACAACCGATTACCGCAAGCCATGATAACCAAACAACTCACAGACCAGATAAAACAATGGCTCGACACCCCGCCGGAGAGCCGTGACCTGGCTGCCGGTGCCCGCCTCCTTCTTCAGGCGACCCGCAACCGGATACTCTATGCCAACATCACCCGCAACCTGAAGGCGCGCGCCGCGGCACTTGAGTATAACCTTTCAAAGGTCCACAAGCAACGTCTCGCCAAGGTCACCCGCGAGCAGGTGAGCGGGATGATGGTGCAGGTTGACCGTATCGCCGCGGCACACGGTCTCGCAAATCCTGCACCGGCAAATAGAAGCGACTTCCAGAAAGGAAAGCGCGCCGATCATGACAGCCTACCCCCGGAGATACAGCAGCTCTGGGTCGATAACGGGTCCATACGGCTGAAGATGCGCGACGCGCATACCCGCATAAGGCTAATATCGCCGCGCACATCGACGTGTCCGGACTCCGACCGGTTTCCCCTTGCCAAGATACTGATAGACCTTGACAAGCGGTATCGCGAGAACTGGAACCGTTACGACCACTATGTGAGAGGCACCCCTGTCGAGGATACACCCCTTGCCGTCGACCCGCGCACCGCGTCGCGCAACGCCGCAAGGCTGTGCAACCTGCTCCTGGGGAAATATGCGGTCGCCCCTGACGCCTCCCTGAAGGAGCGCATCACCGGCGCCTATGCCAAGGTGATAAACCCGACACCGGCATTGACAGGCAAGATGAAATCGGCGAAATTGATATGAAAAGACTATGCGGCATATCCTCGGTGCTGCGTCCTCTTGACGTGTGTCCGCATCAGGTCTACCTTGACAATGTGCTGCAGGTCGCCGACGTGCTGCGGTGGATTCTCGGTCAGACAGGCGCAGCCTCGGTGAGGATGACCTCTTTCTCCATCTCGGAGGAGTTCCTGCGCCGGCTTCACTTCATACGCAGGGAGGGGCTGGTGAGGTCGCTTGACATAGTGCTTGACTTCAAGGCGACCCACAAGACCCTGCGGCTGTGGAACTTCATATCATCCACCGTTGACCGGTGCCATCTCGCCGACAACCACTCCAAGATACTGCTTGTCGACTCCGGGGGCATGAGGGTCGCGGCGGTCATGTCGCAGAACCTGACCCGCGGCAACCGCCTCGAATCGGGGTATGTCACGACCGACCGCGGCATCTTTGACACCCTTGACGGGTGCCTTTCAGAAATAATCCAGTCCAGATCAGTACCGTTCCATGAAATATACGCAAGAACAACTGGGGCAGATCCGGAATCTCGCCTCGATATGCACCAAGCCGAGTGAAATCGCCGTCATCCTCGATGTGAGGGAAGAAGTCCTGAAAGCTGACATCGCCATGCCCGGCAGCCCTGCGCGCGACGCCTACATGAAAGGGAAGGTGTCGACCCGCACGGAGGTGCGCCGCCAGATGGTAGCGCTTGCCCGTGTCGGTTCGCCGCTGGCGTTGGAAATGACGGAGAAGGCGTTGCTCGACATGGATGACGATGAATAATACATTTATATCATTTTTCCTCACATGTCACTGCCTTCTCCCATAGATGCCTGCCGCCTCGACCTGTTTTCTCCGGAGGCGGAGCTGCGCTCGAAATATCCGGCGGCTTTCGCCGACCGCCTAATGCGCATACGCGACATGTACAATTACTGGCTTTCCAACCCGTCGATGAAAGACCGGCAGCTCCGCGACACGCTGATGTCGCGGTACGGGGTCTCGCAGTCGTCGGCATATTCCGACATATCGCTCATCCATCAGCTCGTGCCGCTCCTCTCCCGTAAGTCGCGGGAGTTCCACCGTGCCCGCGCCAACGAGATGTTCCTGGAAACCTACACCATGGCAAAGGCGCGGAAGGACACCAAGACCATGGAGAGGGTCATAGCGTCGTACTGCAAGTATAACGACGTGGCGCGCGAGGAGGACGGGGGACTGCCCTATGACGAGATCGCCATACAGCCGTTCTGCGCCTCGACCGATGTCACGCTCCTCGGCGTGAAGCCCATACCTGACATTTACAATCACATCGCAAGGCTCACGAAAGACCTCTCTCGCGACTTCCCCGACATCATGGATGTCGAGGCGGAGGATGCCGACCTGGAGGAGCCTTCACTATTCCTTCCCGACAATGAGCACACAGGTCAACCCCAAGGCTAAGCCGGTCTACTTCAACCGCCCGCAGCTCATGGCGCAGCTCATCGGGGCGCGCACGACGGTCATCGTCGCGGGGCGACGCACCGGCAAGACCGACTCCATAGCCGCCCCTTACGCACTGAAGATGATGCAGCGCATGAAAGGCTCGACAGGCGGCATAGTCGTGCCCACGTTCAAACACGGTCTGACCAACACGCTGCCCGCGCTCTTCGCGGCATGGGCGCGGTGGGGTTACAGGCGCGACGTGCACTACGTGGTGGGTCGCCGCCCTCCCCGGTCGTTTGAACGCCCCATCATAGAGCCGCAGCAGTGGGAGAACGTGATATCGTTTTACAACGGGTCGGTCGCCATCCTGATATCACAGGACCGCCCCGGCTCCTCCAACGGCCTGACCCTGTCGTGGCTGCTTATCGACGAGGCGAGGTTTATCGACCCCGTGAAGCTTGCCTCGGAGACACTTCCCGCCAACGGCGGCATCAAGACCCATTTTTCCCGTCATTCTTTCAACCACGCGATGCTCATCGTGTCTGACATGCCCCAGTCGAAGAAAGGGTCTTGGTTCCTTGAGTATGAAAAGAAGATGGATCCGGCTGTCATCGACGCCATAGCGGCGGGTGTGCACGAGGTGTGGCGGCTGAAGCAGAAGGTGCTTGAACTTAAGAAGAAGGGTGTCGAGCCGCCCGCTTATATGCGCGGTCATCTCCGCAGGCTCGATGCAAACATCAACCGCCTGCGCTCCGTTGCCACGTTCTACCGGGAATATTCGTCGGTGGAGAATGTAGAGCTGCTCGGCGAGCAATACCTCCGCGACATGAAGCGCGACCTCACGCCGCTCACCTTCCAGACATCCATCATGTGCCGGCGTGTGGGCATAGCCCGCGACGGGTTCTATTCCTCAATGAGGGAGGGTCACAAGTATGACGCCTCCGACTTCGAGTACCTTGACTCGCTCGGCTTCGACATCGTGCCGGAGGCGCTGGACTGCCGCGCCGACCGAGACCTTGACCGCCATGCCCCGATCTGCATAGGGATGGATTATAACGCCAACATCAACTGGATTGTCGCCGGGCAGCCTGACGAGAGGCTGGGAAGACTGAATGTGCTGAAGTCGTTTTACGTGAAGTTTGAGCGCAAGATACCGGCTCTGGTCGCCGACTTCTGCTCATATTACGCCCATCACCGCAACAAGACGGTGGTGTTTTACTTCGACACCACCGCCCTCGGCTCAAATTATGCGGTCAATAACATCGACTTCCGCTACACGATCATCGAGGAGTTCCGCCGTCACGGGTGGTATGTCGCCGACATCGCGCTCGGCTCGCCGATGCGTCACGACGAGAAATACAATCTCATAAACCGTGGTTTCGCGTCGCTTAACAGGCTCACGCCGTATTTCAACCGCCAGAACAACGACGACCTGATACTCGCCATCCAGTCGGCGGCGGTGGAGAGGGGGCGCAACGGGTTCCGCAAGTTCAAGGGCGGCGAGAAGCTTGCCGAGACGGAGGAAGACCTGCTGGAACACCGCACCGACGGCACAGATGCCTTTGACACATTGTATATCGGGTGTGAGTCACGGCCCTACACGGGACTCGCCATGTGTGACTCCTCGGGAATAATGTAATGTCTTTTGTAAGGGCGTGGCACGGCTGTATATTTGCCCCTGCAAGCCGACATCCCGCAACCTTAAGAAACCGGAAACAGACAAACCTAAAAAACTCTCTCCAATGAAAAAAATGTCACGTCAGGACCAGCGGCACGTTCTCGGACTGATTCTTATAATCGTCGCGACAGCCCTGCTTCTCTATGATTTTTTCAGCCCTCCCGTTGGGGAACTGTCTAACTTCACTCTCGTTATTTTCGCCAAGCTCACCGCGATTGCCGGTGCGCTGCTTAACCTTAAAATCAAAAAAACTCCAGATTCAGATGAAACCCTTTGAACTACGTCTCGCCGAGCTGCACTCCCGCAACTCCAACCATCTCCGCAACCTCCGTGCCTTTGCCGCCGACGCTGACCGCATCGCCGCCATCAGCCGCGAAGAGCGGCAGCTCATTCATGAGCAGATTGAACACATGTCGCGTCTCGACGCGGTGCTCGAGCAGCGCATGAAACTCCACAACATCCCGGTATGATGCGACGGATCGATGAAATAATACTGCACTGCAGCGCCACTCCCGAAGGACGGCATGTGACAGTCGACGACATACGCCGCTGGCACCTGCAGCGCGGCTTTTCCGACATAGGCTATCATTACGTGGTCTATCTTGACGGGTCGGTGCATCCGGGTCGCCCGCTTGAAAAGGCGGGGGCGCACTGCACCGGTCATAACGCCCGCTCGATAGGGGTGTGTTACGTGGGGGGATGCGCACCGGACTGCAAGACCCCGCGCGACACACGTACCGCAGCCCAGCGCTCGGCGTTGCATAAGCTTGTCGGCGACCTGCAGCGGCGGTTTCCGGGCGCGAAGGTTAGTTGTCACAACCAATATGCAAGGAAGGCATGCCCGTCATTCACGCTCGACCGGTTCTGATACCGCTGCTGCTGTTGCTTGCCGCGTCGCTATGCACATGCCGCGCCCGACGTGACACGTGCCTTGAGGTGGCTACCGTCGACTCGACAAGGGTCACGTCGATTTCCCGCGCCGACATGTCGGTGGATGCCGCAGCCTTTCTCGCCGCCTTCCGCTCTCTTTCGGCACGTGGCGTCACCATCCGTTTTGAACTGCCTGCCGTGACCGATTCAATGCCACGGTCACTGTCATCTCTCCTCACGGTACAGCCGCGGGCAAGTCCCGTGGTGGTGACCATCGACGAGATAGAGGCTTCCGACTCCACAAGGTTAGGGTCGGCGGTGTCGGTCAGGTCGGCGGTGTCTGACTCTGTTGACACCGAGTCCCGGTCCGGTGCCGATATAAGGACAACGGGAAGCACCCCTTCCGGAGGACACCGCCCGCTTCTGTGGATTGCCGTCGGCGCGGTGCTTGTAATCGCCGTGATTGTTGCCGTGCGACACCGCAGGCGGTGAGTTATCTACCATGTTTTGTTATACCATTGGAAATGTGTATCTTTGCAGTATAAAATCGTTTCCAATAGCGAACCTCGTTCAACCAAGACCGAGCCTCCGTGACCACATCGCGGAGGCTTTTTTGCGCCAAATAAAAATGCCCGGCATCGCGGGGATGTCGGGCATGTCGGTGTCTTAAGAAATTTAATGAGTTAAATTAATTGAGGTTTGGTGGATTATATCAGGGTCTCAGACCACAGGCTTGACTATATCTACCCGCATTCCAAGTGATTCAATTATCGAATAAAATACGGTCACGCTCGGAGTAATCAGCCCGTTCTCTATCCGGGAGATATACGATTTAGTCACATTAAGACGGCTGGCAAGCTCCGACTGGGTGATTTTTGCCTCCTTGCGTACATCCCGGAGCATCTGACCGGTATAGAAGCAGCGCGCCTCCTCCATCGATGACTCCCATTGTTTACTTCCAAATTCGCCGAACTCTTTTTCAAGCTCGGGCATTATGTCGGTTAGCTCATCTTTTGCTTTCATAATATTCCTCCTTTATTTTTAATGCTTTCTTGATCTCGTTTTCCGGGGTCTTCTGTGTCTTCTTCTGGAAACCATTGAAGAGAACCACGATATCCCCTCTGTCGAAGATGAAGAATATGCGGTATATGTTGCCGTTCCATTCCGTACGTAATTCATAGAGTTCATCCCTGATGAATTTTATGAATTTCTTAGACAGACGGTCCTGTGTCACCAGCAAAGCCAGTCCATACCTGATTTTCCTTTGCGTACCTTCATCCAGCGTGGACATGAACTCTCGGTAATAAGAGCCGAATGCCTTGATCTCTCTTTTCTTCATACAACAAAGGTATAAAGAAAGTTTCAATATCATGCAACTTTTTAGCTATTTTTTGCGCCAAATAAAATGCCCGGCATCGCGGGGATGTCGGGCTGTCGCTGTCGGTGGATTTGTTCTAATAAATCAAAGAGACAGCGTCATGAGTTCATGACCGAGATTGTGAAGCGCGGTCTCGATTTGACGGCGCGCCTTCTCCCTGGGCTTCGCAACACCGTTGGCGTAGTTCCAGAGCTGCTTCTGATTGATGCCTGTAAGCCGTTCAAGCGCGGCATTGGTGAATATGCCCTGATAATATCTGAGCAATGACTGGGTGTCGAAGTGCCATTCGATTTCATATTCCCCTTTCAACGGCTCGGGCAATTCGTCATAGGGTGTGTTCTCTTTTATGAGGCGTATAGCCTCAAGCACGTCGGCTTTTGCCTCGGCAACCGAGTCGCCGGCGGCATATATGCCTTCGCAGTTCTCAGAGTAAGCGCCGAAATGGTCGCTACTCGCTCCGATGTTGATTATTAACTTTGTTGCCATTTGATTGATTTTTTGATGTCGTATTTTGGGTTGAATTGAGAGAGGGGCTACAGCCCCATCTCTCTTGCGATTTTTCTTCTCAGCGGCTCGAATATTTCTTTCGCGCCATGGTAGGGAACCGGTGGTGATAGTTTGCCGTCTTTCTCATAGAAGTAATGGCTGCCTTCCGCCTTTACAAACTTCCATCCGGCTTTCTTGATCATTAAATGAAATTCTTTATACTTCATGTCTCTTGTTTATTAGAACAACACAAAGATAGGAAAAAGCTCTATTCTTTCCAAATAAATAATGGAAAAATTTCCACTGCTTCTGATTTTTCAAATCTGCTATTGCAAAATCAGATTCTTTGTATTAGCTTTGCAGTGCTAAACAAATCATAGTTTGTCTATGCCGTAGGGTCTCGGTTAAGGCTCGGACATATTTCGGGCATTTTTTATGTCCAACACATAGCAACCTATTACGGCTGCCATATCCATCATAAGGACTCTGCGGAGATACTGTGATTTGTTTAGCGACGGGATATGACAGCCGTTTTTCTGTCTGATAACGCTAAACAAATCACAGTATGAAAGCAATTTCATTAAAGGCACCGGGGAGAGCCTTCAATCTCCCGACAGTGAGCATCAGTGGCGCGACAGTGCGCCGTATGTCAACCTTTGCAGCCATAGCCGGAACCGCCGGGGCGTGGATATGCGCCCTCGCCGACCGCCCGGTCGCCTGCTGCCTCTGCGCCCTCGTGGTGACAGTGTACGCCGCAATAAATTACTCAAGCAAGAAAGGGGGCGCGCTATGAAACCGGGGGCGACAGTGAAAGTGGGTCGCCGGGTAGTGATATCGGATAACAATGAACCTGCGTCGGTAATCGAGATAGAAGTCGCCTATGCCGGATACGGGTCGGGCATCATCGTGCTTGACACCACCGCCGACCTGCTGAGGCTGCGTGAGGCGATTGACAGCTTCCTCCGCGGAGACACGCCGGAGCCCGCTTCATGATGACGTGACTTTAACGACAATCATACACGACAGGAGCCGCGATACATCCGCGACTCCTGTTGTCTTTTATTCGCAGCCGCGTGGATGGTAATTTCGGGCATGGCTATATCAGTGACAACACAACCCACGCCCTCAGGATGGATGCTTTCGTCGGCAATCGGTGACATCAGCGCCGATTCCACAGCGGAATCTGTCGCCGTGAGGCTTTCAATCGCGGGACACACGTTCTTTTCCGCGACCATCGCCGTGTACGGCGGTGTCGCCACACTGTACGACGCGACATCTGTCATCGAGGACTACATGCGCCGCGAATCGCTGTCAATGGCGGCTGTCACGGCGTTTTTCGGCGATGAGTCCACGTCGCTCTACGTGCAATACTGCTCTGTGCTTCTCCCCGCCACATTTGACCCCGCCGACACGTTCCTGTCGCTGGCAGGTGTGACCCGCACCCACCGAGGGTCGCATATCGCCCTGTCGGTATTACCCCGGACCGACAGGACCGTGTCGCTGAAGGGTGTGTCGCATGACGCATCAGGAATCCCGTCAGTTTCCGAGGCCGAGCTTGCCAAGACCTTCCCTGTCGGCGGGGGCACACTGTACCTGCCGGTCGACGGGCTGGTGTCGGCACTCGGCGGGGCTGACTATCTCGCCGTGTCGTGCGGCGGTCTGCGCCGCATGGTGTTCATTGACCGCCACCCGTTTTTCCTGCTCTTCAAGTTCCGCAACGTGTTCAATGTGCCGGAACTCCTCGATGTGGCTTGCACGGTCGAGACCGAAACCGAGGCCGGCGGCTCCACGGCGGTGTGCGGCGGCATCCTTTCGCGGTATGACATCACGGTAACCCGGTCGTTCACGGTCAAGACCTCCCCGCTCACCACGGCTCAGGCGGAGGCTCTGTCGCAGATGGTCGCGTCGCACTCGGTGCAGCTGTGTGCCGGGGATGATGACTTTGATGTGGTCATCACCGACAGCGAATGCAAGGACACCACCGACGACTCTTCGCCCGTGACATATTCATTTACCTTCCGCTTCGCCTCCGGGCGTGTGCGCATCCTCGACACCGCCGGCCTCATGCCGAGCCGGAAGCGGGTGTTTGACAGTAATTACGCGATGGAGTTTGCCTGATGGATGACGCGGTACACATAAATGACGCGCGCCGGATACTCGATGCCGGCAAGCCGGTGTCGCTGACGGTGGTGACGCGCTCCGGGCGGCTGCTTGAAGCCGACAATGTGGTGTCGCTCCGCTACGACATCTATTCAGGCACCCGCACCATCAAGTTTCTGCGCAGCGGCAAGAAGCGCACCATCCGTGACGTGTGCATCATCCGCATAAACGATTTTGACGTGTTCATATAAAATCTTCAGCAATATGGAAAACCCTAACCCAACAATACAGGAACTCCTCGACTTCTGCTCGGTCGAGGACCTTGATGTGTCCAACTCACGTGTGGTCTTCATCTCGAAGATGTCGGAGGTGTTCCGTGACTCCGACTGCTGCACGACAAAGACTGTCGACGGAAAAGAGTATGTGCCATGGGGCGTGAATGACACGATGCCTTACGACATCATCGACCTCGTGGAAAAGGACGAGACGCTGTCGACCTGCCAGCTCTTCAATGCGGAGGTGTGCTACGGGTCGGGTATCGTCTATTGCACGAAGGATGCCGACGCAGGGGTCAGTGCCGCCGTGCGGGGCTTCCTTCTTGACAACCCCATGCCGGGGTATCTCCTGGGGGTGTGTCAGGACCTGAAGTATTTCAACTTCGCCGTGTCGGTCATCATCCTGAACGATGACGGCACAAAAATAGTGGAGCTTCACCGCAAGCCGGCATGTTACTGCCGCTTCTCTCCCAGGGACAAGACCACGGGGCGTATCGAGAACGTGATATTCGGTCCTTTCCGCAGTCCGGCACTGGATGACACGTTTGAGTCCATCCCGCTGCTCGACCCCCGCTCCCCGTGGAAGGACCTGCAGTCACGGATGGGGCGCCGCGCAACCAGGAGGGGAACTGCGGCACCCGCCAGGAAATTTGCCATACTGACCCTTTTCCCCGGCGTGGACTCGCTCTATTACCCGATCCCTCATTACGCGTCGCTGTTCAAGGGGTCATGGTACTCGATCAAGCGGCTTATCGGCTCGGCGAAGCTCGCGAAGCTGAAAAACTCCGCCCCGATAAAGTATGTCATCGAGGTGATGCCGCAGTACTGGGAGGAAGTGTTCAGGCAGCACCCGACGCTCACCCCTGAGGAACGAAATCAGCTGATGCAGGAGAAGAAGCGCGAGATGATGAAATTTCTTACCGACGCGGAAAATTCCGGAGCGGTGCTCTTCACCGGCAAGACGATGTCGCTTGACGGGAAAGGCGACTGCCCGCACATCACGGTGAAGAGTGTCGACTCCAAGACAAAGGAGGGGGGCGACTGGGAGAGCGACATCGCGGAGGCGGTGAACATGGTGTGTTTCACCATGCGCGTACATTCCAACCTCGTGGGCTCCGTGCCGGGAAAGTCACAGACCAACAACTCCGGCTCCGACAAGCGTGAGCTGTACACGATAGCCCAGGCGCTCCAGAAACCGTATCACGACCTGCTTGCCACAGTCCACGACATCATAATCATGTACAACGGCTGGAAGGGTGTACACGTGGATTTCCCGTTCATACAGCTTACAACCCTTGACCGCCATGCCGACGCCCGCGAGGTGACAGTCGGCTGACATCACTAACCTTTTATACCGGATATATGCGACTATCAGAACTTATAGACAACAAGACGGTGCGCCGTCTTATCCCGAATGTCATCGCGGAGGTCGACGACGAGACGAGGCTCCATGACAAGCTGCTGCCGTTTATCACCGCCGCCGAGGAGTGGCTGTCGGCTAATGTGACCGGCGATGGGGATTTCCTTTCCCCCTCACTGGTCGACCTCTCCGTCAGGATTATCGTTAACAGGGCTTTCTCCTGCGCCGTGCCGTCGCTTGACCTTGTGATGAGCCCCACCGGCTTCGGCATCGTGAACACGACATCCATCGCCCCGGCGTCGAAGGAGCGTGTCGAAAGACTCATCGGTTCACTGCGCGACAGCTGCGAGGCATCACTGAGGGTGCTGGTCGCGGAGTGCCGCAAGTCGAAGGAGTGGCGCGACTCCCCGCAGGGACGATATTTCTGCGCCACGTTCTTCTCCTCGCTTGACGACATCGCCAGGCTACCGTTGTCAAAGGAGCGCACGGACATACTGCAGGACTATGCGCATTACCGTGACGCGGCAATGGCGTTTGAGGATATCCTCTCGGAAAAGTTTCTTGGCACCCATACGACCGCCTTCCTCCGCGACAGCTACAATGACGGCACGTTGCCGGCTTCCCATGAGGTAGTGGCGGCGATCCGTCTCGCCGAGGCTCGCTTCATAGAGTGCCGGACTTTGCCGTTCACCCCGTATTTCAACCTCTGGCG
Source organism: Bacteroidales bacterium (assembly GCA_003150235.1). GTDB lineage: Bacteria > Bacteroidota > Bacteroidia > Bacteroidales > Muribaculaceae > Muribaculum. The sequence continues at coordinate 46,512 of QAMW01000023.1, read as the reverse complement.
CGTTGTGCAGCCGATATTCCATGCCATGCGCTACCATCCGGAGATTGACGGGATGTGGCGCGAGGAGATGAAGGAGGCGATTGACCGCAAGCCCTTCAGTAACGACATCAAGGGCGCATTTTATTTCTAACTTACAAGACACTGACCCATGTACCGACTAAACCTTATTGCCCCGCGCTCGTGGCAGGAACTCACGCAGGATCAGCTGCGTTTCCTGCTTCAGGAACTCGCTGACAAGGCTGCCGCCGCCGACAGTGAGCCGGACGTGACTGTTGCCATGGTCGAGACCACCTGCCTCCTGCGGTGGAACTCCCTGCACGTGGTCACCCTGTATGACGACGGGGCGATATTCAAGCGAATCAACCCCGTGAAGCGCAAAAGGGGGCGGACGGTGCCCTGTGACTCGTCGGTCACCGACCTCCCTGACGAGTTTTATATCGATGCCGGGACACTTGCCGCCGCCTCGGCACACCTGTCATGGATAAGACAGCCGCCGGAGACCCCTGTCCGGCTCGATGTCATCGGCGACGCAAGGGCGGTCGTGGCTGACCTTGCGGAGGGATTCACCTTCAGCCAATGGCTTTTTTGTGAAAACCTCTGGCAGGGGTACTGCGTGACCCGTGATGCCGGACTGCTTCGCCAGATGGCGGAAGTGCTTTACAGCAGGGAGGGATTGCAGCCCGATGCCGCCGAGACACTGTCGGTGTTTTACTGGTGGGCGGGTGTCAAGGCTCTTTTCACGACGCTGTTCCCGGACTTTTTCAAGCCTGCCGCCGGAGAGCCGCCGACTGCCGACTATAACACCATGCGCCGAGCCAACGACTCGCAGATCCGCGCCCTGACCAAAGGTGACATCACCAAGGAGGAGCAGGTGAACGCTATGCCCGTGTGGCGCGCACTTACCGAACTTGACGCGCTTGCCCGCGACTACGAAGAAATCAACCGGAAATTTCCTAAAAACTGACACCCGATATGATAAACTGGGATGCAACGGCGTTTTTCAGCCGTCTCACCGCCTCCAACCGCCATGCTGTCAATGAAGGCTATGTGTTTCACCGCGTGACCTCCCTGCAGGGATTCCACGACGCGCTGTCATCGGCGCTCTCGTCAAGGTCGATTGTCGCCGTGTGTGATACCTCGGAAGGGTCGACCTCCCTTGACAACTCACCTCACACACGCAGGGTGAAGACCGTGTTCATGGCGCGCCGCCACCGTCTCGACGACCTCCGGGCGCGTGACGCGGCGATGGATGACATGCGCGAGCTGTTCCGGCAGTTCATGTCGGTGCTGGTCCAGGAGAAAGCGCAGCTCGAGGAACACTGCATCTATATCGACCAGCGCATCACGTTCAAGGAGATTGACCGGTATTTTTTCAACGGGGCTGCATGCGCCGTGTTCCAGGTTGCGGTAAACACTTACACCGACCTCCGTTACAACCCTGAAGAATGGATAACGCCGCCGATAAGTCTGTAGAGAAACGCCGGCAGTTTGTCGAGGCATGGAACAAGACCATGGTCGACATCTGGCAGGAGCGTATCTTCAAGCTGAAGGTCATCGACACATCGGCTCTCTATAACTCCGTGACAGTGGTGCAGACCGACACGGATGACCGTGTACTCGACATCACCCTGTCGGAGTCGTTTCTTGAATACGGCATCTGGCAGGACACGGGGTCGGGACGTGACACGCCGCGCGGCAACGGGGGCGACCTCGGGCACGAGCGCAGAAGGGAGGCGCGCCGGTGGTTCTCGATGAAGTACTATTCCTCGGTGATGAATCTCCGTGACTTCCTCGCCGAGTCGCTGGGGAGGGAGTTCATCTCCATGTTTGCCGGTTTTGACCCGCGCGCCGCTGCCCGGAATTGAGCCCTTCTGTCTTTTGCGGGCGTCGCCATGGCTCCTAAATTCGCATATCAAACCCGCTTAAATAACTGCATTATGCAAACGCTCACCGATTATGCCAGGATAAGAGAACTCGTCATGGCTTTGCGCGCCGAGATGGAACGCGACGCGATCACACCTTACCGTCTCGGGGAAATACTGCGCCAGATGCTTGATGCCGACGACAGCGACCACGGCAATCTCGACTCGCGGCTGTCGGCACTCTCCGGAGATGTGACGGCTCTCGAGAAGAACCTGCCCAAGAACCAGCGTACCGTCGACCTCTCCGCCATAGACTTCGGCATACAGGACTACGAGCGCGCCAATGCGGTCGCCCGCGACTCTACGTGCACCAGGTATGTCGTCACCGTCAAGAGGGTGCCGATGGGTATCCTCGACATGGTGTCGGATGCCGGCTGCCGTGTGATAACGCAGGTGCTGTCGACCTCCCACCGACTTGTCGACGGCGTGATTTCAGAGACCCCGGACGCCGGACATTACTATACCTACCGGCGACGCTTCAACATCGCCGCGACGCCTTCGGCTGTCGGCTCGCAGCCGTTGGCGTGGTCAGAGTGGGAGATGCATCATCCCGAGGCACTTGACTCCCTTATAGCCAAGGTCGTCTCCATCGCCGACATCAAGCTCCCCGACCTGCAGGCTGCTGACACGCGCCTCGGGAACTGGCCCGTCGGCGCTGTCCTGCCGATAGCCGCCGTGCTGTCGGAGACTCCGGATGTCGCCGACCTTGAGGTGCCTGACACCGCCACGGCGGTAAATGTACTCGCCCTCCCTCATGCGACTGGCAGCGATGCCTCCGTCACCGGGAAGTCACTGTTTGTTGTCGAGGCGACGGTGCCGGTGCCAGGCACAGACCTCACGGCGCGCCGGGTATATGCCGCGCCGTCGTGGCTCGCCGGCCACGGATATGACGGGGCTACACGTTTTATCCTCGGCTCCACGGTGTACCGCGTCAAGAATTTCCATGTGCTCGGCTCCACCTACCGCAAGTCGCTCGAATCGCTCGGGCAGCTTGTGAGGCTCTCCTATGATGACGATACACAGACGCTCGACATCACGACCGCATGACATATAAATGACTGATAGTAAACTTACCTGTAGACATGGCACTAAGAATAGACCTCAGACACCCTCATGAGATACGTTTCGCCCATAAGGAGGTCGTGCGCGTGACATTCCGTGACCCCGGTAATGTCGTGTGGCACCGACCGCTGAAGGTGTCGCCGCTTACGGTGACGCTGGGGCAGCCTGAGGGTGCGTCGGCTGTAGTAAACATCGAGTCACCTATGACATGGGTGATACAGTAATAACCCCAAAAATCCAATCTCTCATGGCTGAAATCACTAAAAGCTTTTTCAAGGTCAGCCCGTCAGCGGGTGCTGACAATGCCGCCCTTACCATCACCTCGCTCTCCGCCCATACCGGCAGGCTGTCGCGTTCCGCCACGTTCACGGTGAAAACCACCCAGACACCGGTCGTCACCAAGACTGTCACCGTGAAGCAGTCGCCGAAGACGGAGTTCCTCACCGTCGATGCCGTCGCGGATGTCGCGGCAGCCGGTGGCACCATCACGATAACCGGTAAGTCCAATGTTGCAATGATTGGTTGTAACATGAGGACCCTTTGTTCCGATTTCATGGTCGCCGGGGTTGCTGCGACTTTCGATACTGCAATCTCGGGGGACCCCGGAGCCACGGCAGAGTACTCTTTCTCTGTGAAGTTGCGTGTGGCTGCCAATACCACAGCGAGGGCAAAGACTATTACGTTGTCTTTTTCCCGGGGCGCCTTTGCAAGTGCCTCTGCGGAAAAAAAGGTTACGGTACAGATAAAGCAGCTTGCCGCCGCTCCGACACTGACCCTTGACACGGAGGCTCCGACTCTTGCGGTAGCAGCTTCCGCTACCGCCACGGTCAATGTCACCTCCAATGCCGACTGGACTCTCTCCTGACAGCACACTTCTCCTCTCTCCTCGCGAAGGGGGATGCCCACCGGCATCCCCCTTCTTTGTGCCCGCCCCTCACCCCTCGCGGCACTGCGAACCATGCCCGCACGGCACACGGTGTCACATCGCTGGCGGGAGTGTGTAGACCCTGCCGTGTCTCGCCAATGCGGATGACTGCGTGTCGACGCTTCACCGCCGATGCTACGGTCGCCGTGAGCCACAGCCTCCACAATCGATACTCTCAGCTTCCGGCAGAGGCTTCCCGGCTTCCTTGTCGCGTTGCTCCCGCTCACCGGCGGTCAGGCGACGGCACTCCGGCACACTGTGCACACATCCGCTTCGCGACCACACCCCCGCCTGCGACACACCTCTGCCTCCACGGGCATGACTACGCGCGCCACGAGCCATTACCGCGCCTCGTCAATCCCCGTGAATCATGCCGACTCCGCGCCGCACCCTGCATATTCCGCATCATCGAAAGAGGGCGGGGCATCGCCTGCCTTAGGGGGGCAGGTGGGTCTTCCGACGGAAAAAGGGGAAATTTCCCCCTTTTAAATCCCTTAATCGGCTGTATTTTAGTGTTTTCCAAATCTAACCTCCGGAATTTTGTGGAAAATCATAAAAACCAGCCCTGTCTGGATAAGAAACTTGCCTTGATTTACAGCTTTTTACATGCTGCCGAATTTTTTGAAATTTGTTGTGCGTAAATTTTGTAAATTCCCGCAAATTTTGTATATTCGTGAAAATGATAAATTTAACGACCGGCTAATTGATATGCTTGAATATATATTGTTAATACCCGTCATTGTTCTTGTCGTGGGATTATTCATCCCGGACAAATATCTCCCGAAGCCTAAACCGAATCAGCGTCGATGGAGGCATAAACTTATGTTTCGCTTTAATCCTACGGGTCCAGGCAAACGGCTAATGCGTAGAAAATACTGTCAAAAATGAAAACTTATAAAGACGCCCCGCCAACAAAGGCGGGGCGTCTTGTCTTTTATTGCTTCGGACGCAATCTATAATTTTACTCTAAATCAATCTCTCCGAATTATATGAGTGGAATTAAAGATACCGCTACCGTTACCCTGAATGTCAATGGCGCTCAGGCTAAAAAGATGATGACAGAACTGGAGTCCAAAATCAAGGACACCGAGAAGGCAATCTCCGACATGAACGCCGCCGGTGCAGACCCTAAGTCCATAGAGAAACAGAGAAAGCAACTCAGTGTGTACCGTAAACAACTTGATGAGCTTAAATCTTCTACCGAGGGTGTTAACCGTGCGCTCACTAATCTCGATAAGGCAACGCCACGGGAACTTGAAAAGGCTCTTCGAACCCTTAACAGGCAGCTGAAAGATATGACTCCCGGCACGGAGGTATGGAACTCACACGTTGAGAAAATCAAAGAACTGAAGTCGCGATTGTCTGAAGTCAGGGAAGAGGTTTCCCAACAAGAATCCTTATGGTCTCGGTTCATGGATTGGTCTATGGGCGCATGGCCGGCATTGGATCTCCTTCATCAATGGGGTAGTGGATTATTTGATGTCATGCGTGGTTCTGTCGACGCTTTCGCCGCGATGGATCAGGAAATGGCTAATGTCCGCAAATTTACCGGCATGACCGCCGAACAGGTCGCTGACCTTAACGAGGAGTTTAAGCTGATGGACACTCGCACATCCCGCGAAGGGCTTAACCAGCTCGCGCAGGAGGCAGGTCGTCTGGGCAAGACTTCTAAGGAGGATGTGCTTGGATTTGTTCGTGCCGCCGACCAAATCAATGTCGCGCTCGATGACCTTGGCGATGGGGCGACACTTACATTGTCCAAATTGACAGGGGTTTTCGGCGATGAAAAGCGTTATGGCACTGAGAGGTCACTTCTGAAAGTAGGCTCGGTCATCAATGAACTGTCGCAGAACTGCTCGGCATCTGCGCCATATCTCGCCCAGTTTGCATCCAGGATGGGTGGAGTAGGTGCGCAGGCGAAAATGACTATCCCTCAGATTATGTCCTTCGGTGCGGTGCTTGATGCCAATGGTCAGGCGGTCGAGGCTTCTGCCACCGCCCTTTCTCAGGTTATTGTCCGCATGATGCAAGACCCTGCAAAATATGCACAGGTCGCGGGTCTTGATGTAAGGAAATTCAGCGATTTGCTGAAAAACGATGTCAATGAAGCCCTTATACTATTCCTTGAAACCCTACATAATGCCGGAGGCATGGACACCCTCTCGCCTATGTTCAAGGATATGGGAGAAAACGGTGCACGTGCAATCGCCGCACTCTCGACACTCGCCACACATATTGAGGATGTGAAGGCTCAGCAAATAGAGGCTAACAAGGCTTTTTCTGAGGGCGTTTCGGTGACGAATGAGTTTAATGTTCAAAACAACACCGTACAAGCCTCAATCGAGAAAGCGAAAAAGTCAATCAACGATTTGCGTGTTGAACTCGGGGAACGTCTCTCGCCTCTGATGTCTCATCTTGTATCGTCGTCGTCAGCCGTTGTACGTGCACTCGTGACTCTTGTACGTTTTATCATAGAGCATAAAGGTGCGATTCTCTCATTGTCAGCCGCTGTTGCAGCTTATTTGGTAATAGTGAATATAGCTATCATCAAGCAAAAACTGTGGACTGCCTTATGTGTTGCCGGTAAGACCGCGATGTTCTTGTGGAGTGCGGCTGTGAAACTTGGAGCCGCCACGGTTGCTCTTTTCTCAGGAAACATACGAAAGGCTCACCTTATATGGAATGCTTTCGCCAGGTCTTTAAAGGCTGACTCTTTCGGCTTGCTCATTGCCGCCATAACTGCAGCCGTCGGGTTCCTGATTACATTTGCTGTAAAATCGGCAAAAGCGACCTCTGAGACGGAGCGTCTCGCCAGGGCTCAAAAAAAGATTGCGGATGCAGAGCGGGAAGCAGAGGCTAATTGTGCGGTTGAACTTAAAACCCTTGAAGCTCTGTACAGGGCGACGCAGGACCAAAGTCTTGCTCTCGATCAACGGCTTAATGCCGTCACCCGTCTGCAGCAACAGTATCCCGAATATTTCAAGAATCTGTCACAGGAGGCAATTCTTGCGGGTAATGCCGCAGATGCATACGAACAGCTGCGACAAAGTATTGTGCGCAGCGCACAGGCAGAAGCCCGAAAAGAGTTGCTCGCTCAAACGGAAAAAGATCTTCTCCAAATAGAGCGAGAACGAGACCGTAAAGTCTCGGCGGCTCTCGGCGATGTGACAATACCGGAGAGTGAACGCATGTTCTACCCGATGGGTGATGAAGGAAAGGAATCGTACATAAATTCTCCCGGTCACCCTGAATTTATAAACACACGTCGTTATATCGAACAGGTCAGGGCTGATGCCGATCAGAAGCTTGTACAGCTAAGAAAGGAGCGTGAGTTGCTTGGCACATCAGTCGCTAACGATGTCGTTAACGGGACATCACGCCCTTCCTCAGACCCGATTGACCCGATAGTAAATCCAACCCCTCAGCCAGATGAGAGAGAAGACCGATTTGCCGAGGAGAAGGCTTGGCGTGACCGCATGGAGGCAGAGACAAAGATTGCCTATAGCAAGGGGGAGACCGACCACCGCGAGTACACCGGGAGGATGGATGAGATTGCCGTGGGGTATTTCTCTAAGATACTGGAGCGTCAGGACCTTTCAGCTGCGGAGCGTCTGGAAACCGAGTCGCAGTATTGGGAGGCGGTCAACAGGCAGACGGTCAACGGCAATGACCGGCTCGTTGCCGTTGAGAACGACCGCCATCAGAGAATCATGCTCCGGCTGACACAGGAACGTGCCGACCGTCTGGAGTCGGACTCGATGACCGCGGAGCAGCTGGAGGCGCAGCAGCGTATCCACGACGAGGCAGTCGAGCTCGCCGAGCTTAATCATCTTCTTCGGCTTGTAGACCTTACAAAGGAGGGTTCCGACGAGCGTCTGAAAGCCGAGACAGCCTACCAGGCGGCGCGCCTGAAGGCGCAGGAGCGTCACCGCAAGGCGTATGAGTCGGGACAGACCGACTACGAGCGGCGCATCGCCTCCGTGAAGGAGAAATATTTCGGTGACTCGGATAGCGAGAAAAAAGATAAGTTTGATGCCGAGTTTGAGCTGCTGCAGGAGGTGTATCGCCGCGAGCTTGAAGCCGCCTCCGGCAACGAGGCGGAAATATCGCGCATCAAGGAGGCTTACCTTGCCGCGGAGCTTGCCATGCGCCGGGAGTATAACCAGGTTGCGGCGACAGAGACAGAGAACTCCTACAGGGAGGCTGTCATGAACGCCGCGCAATGGCTGAAATCGGAGGGCGGTCAGGTGTTGACCGGCTCTCTGTCATCGATGACATCGGGCATGGCATCGGTGTTCTCCGGACTGTCGACCATGATGCAGGCTGAGCTGCAGGTGCAGACAGCGGGCATCGAATCGCGTTATGAGCGTGAGGTCGAGCTTGCACAGGGCAACTCCTACAGGGTCGCGCAGCTGGAGAAAAAGAAGGAGGCGGAGATTGCCAAGGTAAAGAACGAGGCTAACCGCAAGATGTTTGCCATGCAGGTCATTCAGGCTGTGGCTCAGACCGCCCAGAATGCCCTCGCGGCTTTCGGCTCGGCGGCGCAGGTGCCTGTCATCGGATATATACTCGCCCCTATCGCCGCAGCAATGGCGGTTGCCGCCGGAGGAATACAGATTGCGGCTATAAAGAAACAGCAGCAGGCTTCCGAGGCGCAAGGTTATTCCAAGGGCGGTTTCACCAGGAAGGGCCGTGCCGACGAGCCTGCCGGTGTCGTTCACGCCGGGGAATGGGTGGCGTCGCAAAGGCTGCTCGCCTCCCCTGTGGCGCGCCCGATGATAGAGGCTCTCGACTATGTGCAGCGCACCAACACCATCGGGTCGCTCCGTGCCGAGGATGTCGCCCAGGAGATTCAGTCACGGTCGGTGATAAGCCGCGCCGCCGCCCGTGATTCATCGGCGCTGGTGCTTGCCGCGCTTGTCTCGTCATCGGAGGCTGTAAACGGACTCCGTGAGCGTCTCGACGAGCCATTTGTGACGGTCAACACTGTAACGGGCGATGCCGGCATAAAGAAGGCTCAGGATGAATATGAGCGGCTTATGAACAACAAGAAACCTAAATCCAAGAGGGCATGAGACTGATTATCGACGGCAGGGTAGCCGTATTGAAGGAGGGGAGCACGTTTGACTACGTCTCCGAGAACCGGGCTTTCTCCGATGCCGACGGTTATTCGTTTTCCATCACGCTCCCTCTTGCGGGGTGTGCCGCCAACCGTGAGATATTCGGATGGCTCGACCGCAAGGATGCCGACTCGCGGGAGGTGATGCTTGACGCCTCGATACTCGACCGTGACCTGTCGCTTCACGGCGTGGTCACGGTGATGGAGGCTAACCGCTCGGAGATAAAGGTGCAGTTTCTCGAGGGGCGGTCGGTGCAGAATTTCGCCACGACCTTTGACGATATCTATATCAACGACATGGGGTTGCCGGTGTCTCCTTACGCCGACTGGATCGGGGCTGTCGACCCTGCGGAACAGCTGAAGCCCTACGGGGCGACGCGGTATCGTGCCGGGGTGCCTGTTTCGGGGTACAGCGGGGTGGTGTCGCTGCCATGGATTAACGACAATACGGGCGCCATGCTCAATGAGGTCGTGGTGACTGACGGTGAGCTTAAATGGAGCGACGGCGTGAAGTCGGTGGGCTATGTGTCAAACCAGGTGTATCTGATAGCGCTTACCAGGTGGCTCTTTGAATCGGCGGGATATTCCTGCGACCTGTCGGCGTGGGAAGAGTCGGATGACCGCTATCTGCTCTGCTGCAACTCCCTGCCGGGCGCATGGGAGATTGCCGATATTGCCCGCGCTTTGCCTCGCTGGTCGCTCACACGGTATGTCGAGGAACTGGAGAAACTGCTTGTCGCCGAGTTTGACATCGACCATAAGGCGCGGTCGGTGTCGATGCGTTTTTGTGCCGGACTCGCGGAGCCGCACGGGGTGGTGCGTATAGACAGGGTGGTCGACTCGTTTTCTGCCGAAGTGGGCTATGACGGGCAGCTGACGGAATACCGCGGGATGTCGGGTGTGCGGTACTCGTCGCCTGGATATGACTCCTGGAGCCGTGACAACTGCGGATGGCTTATCGACACACTCCGGAAGCAGGAGCGGTATTTCAAGGAGTTTGACTCTTATGCCGCCATGATAGAGTGGCTGCGCCCGTTTTTCCCCGGGTCGCCCCATCCGCGCAAGGCGTTGTGGCTCGGTGATGATGACGCGGTGGCTTACGAGCCGTCGAAGAAGCTCATGTATTGCCGTGCCGAGGACGCGTATTACCTGTATGTCATCGAGAAGGCTTTCGGGGATTACCGGTGGATGGTGCTCACGCAGATAAACCGTTTTGCCGACCTTCCCGGTGAGGATGGCGAGGATGGCGACTGGGTGGAGCTCGACATGGTGCCGGTGTGTGTGCTGGAGACCGACGACATCCATGGCAGGTGCATGTTCCTGAAGCCGTCGGAGTTCAACGAGTCGTCGGTGACCGATGCCGACGGCGTGAAGCAGCCTTACGCCTACTCGGCGTTGCTGATGGGGCAGAAGGAGGAGCGTCCGGAGTATTACAGCAAGATATTTGTCGGATACTGGGACGGCGCGGCACTGAAGACTCCAACGGTAAGAGACCTCGCCCCGGTCACTTTTGTCAACCCGGTTGTCGACGGGCGACCCGCCCCTGACAGCCGCTACTCGCTTGCGCTGCGCGACCGGCAGCGCGCCTATTTCTCCGGCATAAGGATTAACCGCCGCGAGCGCGTGAAATTCTCGTGGATTGCCGACGGGATTCCCGATGTGCGGGCTGTGTTCCATATTGCCGGCAAGCGTTATCTGTGCGAGAAGATTACAGCGACTTTTTCCGAGAGGGGTATGTCGCAGCTGCTCAAAGGCGAATTTTTCCCGGTCGTGGACTGAACGGTCGTTGCACTGTGTCGGTCTTTGGCAGTATATTTGCGGCATGGGGATAATCACGGAGGATGTGGTCATCGATGAGTCTGAGTACATGGAAAGAGACCGGCGGGCGATGGAGATGGTCGACTGTTTCCGCAGATGATTTTTTCAAAAAGGTGTTGCACGTATCGGAAATAATTCTGATATTTGCAACGCTGTACATTTTTTGAAAGAAGGCGACCGAGTCACCGACCGCTTTTGCCGCCGGCATTTATTTTGCCCGCGTCATTCGCGATATCACAAGTTCCGTCCCGTGTGGAGCGTTAATGCGCCCACTGCCTTCTTTCAAGGTGTACAGCAACGGGGAGCGGAACTTTTTTTGTTCCGCGCCGAGATAATTTTTTATTTTTTTCAAATGTAATGCTGTACAAATGAAAGCAACAATGACAATGCCGGCACAGAGCCGGAACCTGCCGTCGCTCCGCATCTCAGCGGGGCAAGTGACCAACCTTTTGCGCCGCGCCTCCATCCCTGCAGCCGTAGCCGGAACTGCCGGGGCGTGGATATGCGCCCTCGCCGACCGACCGGTAGCCTGCTGCATGTGCGCGCTGGTGGTGACCGTGTGCGCCGCAATAAATTACTCAAGCAAGAAAGGGGGTGAGCTATGAAACCGAAAGCGAGGATAACTGTTACCCGGCAGGATGTGCTCAGTGAAAACGACGTGCAGTCATCGGTGATAAATGTCGGCGTGTCGTATGAAGGCTTCTGCTCCGGGATGTTGGTGCTTAATTCCGTGGAAGACCTGGTGAAATTGCGTGATACGATTGATGCGTTTGTCAAGCTGGAGAACACTGATTGACATGTCCGGACTCAGATAAGAAGACACCCCGACTCGATGCGAGCCGGGGTGTCGTGTTGTTGCCGGGTATGTCACAGTGCGCCGTCAAGCACTGCGATGTCAGCGTCGGCGCCGTCGCCATGGTCTACATACAGGTCGGTTATGGCGAGTGATGAATGGCGCGCCTGGTCGCGGATAGCCTTGTTTGAGAGTTTCTTCCCGTCAATCATTGCCGTGATGCCGGTGTCTTTGAGCGAGTAGAATTTCCACTCTTTCTTGAACCGCAGGGCACGGCGCATCTTCTCCCAGTGGTCGCGGAACTTCTTGGGGTCAATCTGTGTCCTTCCGGGGCGCAACCCTTCCGAGAATATGAAGCAGTCGCCCGGTGCGTCGAAAAGCCCCCGGTCGAGGGCGTAGAGCAGCACCTTGTGTGGCGCGGTGACGGTCTGCCGCGTACGGTTTTTTGACGCGTCAGCCGGTATGGTGATCGTGCCTTCGGCGAGGTTTATGTCGGATATGCGCAGCCGTGTCATCTCCACCGGCCGGATAAAACAATAATATAACAGGTAGCAAGCAAGAAGGAAGTCGGGGTCGGCGTGTCGGAGGTAGGCTCCCATCTTGCCGATTTGTTCGAGGGGGATGCTGGTGCGCTCTTTCTTGTAGAGCCTTTTTGATATCGGCGTGATGCACTCGGTTGGCTTGCTGTTAAGGTATGACTTCTCGACAAGGAATGTCGAGAACAGGCGCAGGAAATGGAGGTAGTTGTTACGGGTCTGGGCGCCGTTGCCGCGTATGATGAAGACATAGTCGAGGAAGTCGGTGCAGAAGCGGCGGTCAAACTGGTAGACATACCGTATCGGGCATTCCTTCTCGATGTAGTGACGCAGTATCTTGAGATAAGATTTGTAGCCTGCGTAGGTGTCCTTGCGGAAATAGCCTCCTTCATACATCCTTTCAAGGTGTGTCTCATAGCGGTCGGCGGCTTCCTCGAAAAGATACATGGTGCCGGTGTCTTTCTCGATCCACGGATTCCAGCCGTGCTGTAGTTCGTTGTTTAGCCTGCCTATAATCTCGCGGGCGTACTGGCGACGCCGGAGAGTGCCTTTTACTCGGTTTAGCTTGATGGTCTTGCGCCTCATGCGCATGAGGCTCGGGTCGTAGGCGTAGAACTCCACATAAATTCCTGCTGCATTTTCACGGAGCTGCGGCGGTGTGTACTGAAGAATTTCTCCAACGGGTGCGGATGTCCTCTTTTTTCGTGGGGTTTGCCTGCTGTTACGAGGCGTGTCGGACTGAAAGTTTAACATTTTTTTTGACATTTTCTTGCGGAAAATGCCGGTGAAACAATGGGGAACTTCGGCGGTCGCGAGACTGTCGCGTTCCGGCTAAAATTAGTAAAAGGGTCTAACTCGTTGAGTTAAACCCTTTTAGGTGCAATTTTGTCGGGGTGAGAAGATTCGAACTTCCGACCACACGCCCCCCAGACGCGTACTCTAACCTGGCTGAGCTACACCCCGATTTTGGAAATGCGTTGCAAAGGTAGTGGTTATTTTCGACACTTGCAACTGTGAATCGTAAAATGTGGGATAATTTACAAATATTAACAGATAACGAAGTGCCAGGTAATTATTCAGCGACTCCAACAGTCTGATTGCAATTAATTTGTAGGGATGCTCCCCGGAGCATCCGCTGGTTTATGGTTAATTAACCTCGTTTTCGGACGCACCATAGTGCATCCCTACCTGGTAATTAGACTCTTATACTGGTAATTTTCGCTGAATAGTTACTGTGCCCGGATATGCCTGCATGAGGCAAAAACGAACCTCTTAAATATTTGTATATGACGTGAAATTTTAGTAATTTTGTTTGCCCTAAAAGGCGACTTCCGGAGCGCGCGGTGACGTGTGCCCGGACAATGGATAAAACGAAAGAAAAAGTACATTTTTATAATTATGTCAGAACAGAAAGAAGAATACAGCGCGAGTAATATCCAAGTGCTTGAAGGACTTGAAGCTGTGCGCAAGCGCCCTGCGATGTATATAGGCGATATTAGTGTGAAGGGTCTTCATCACCTGGTATATGAGGTGGTTGACAACTCTATCGACGAGGCTCTTGCAGGATATGCGACAGACATAGACGTGACTATAAATGAGGACAACTCGATAACTGTCGTGGACAACGGGCGTGGTATTCCGGTGGACATGCATGAGAAAGAGCACAAGAGCGCGCTTGAAGTCGTGCTTACGGTGCTTCATGCCGGCGGTAAATTTGACAAAGGTTCCTACAAGGTGTCAGGCGGTCTTCACGGTGTCGGCGTAAGCTGCGTGAACGCACTATCGACCTATCTTCGCGCCGAGGTACACCGTAACGGCAAGGCTTACATGCAGGAATATTCCTGTGGAAAGCCTACAACCGAGCTTCAGGTGATAGGCGAAAGCTCACATTCGGGCACAAGCATCACTTTCAAGCCTGATGACAGCATATTTACCGTGACTGTGTACGACTACAGCACACTCGCCAACCGTCTGCGTGACCTCGCATATCTTAATGCGGGCATCACACTGCATCTCACCGACAAGCGCACAAAAGATGCCGAGGGCAACTACAAGTCGGAGACATTTTACAGCGAGACCGGTCTTGAGGATTTCGTGCAATATATCGACTCAAGCAAAGAGTCGCTTATCAACGATGTCATCCATCTCAACACCGAGCGTCAGGGCATACCGGTGGAAGTAGCGTTGACCTACAACACTACTTTCAACGAGAATGTATATTCATTTGTCAACAATATCAACACTATAGAGGGCGGTACGCACCTTACCGGTTTCCGCCGCGGTCTTACCTTTACATTGAAGAAGTATGCCGAGGACAGCAAGATGCTCGACAAGCTCAAAGGCGTGGAGATTGCCAGCGATGACTTCCGCGAAGGATTGACAGCGGTCGTGTCGGTGAAAGTCATGGAGCCGCAGTTTGAGGGTCAGACCAAGACCAAGCTCGGCAACAGTGAGGTGATGGGCGCGGTGCAGACTGCTGTCAGCGACGCACTCCGTACATATCTTGAAGAGCATCCTCGTCAGGCAAAGCTGATTGTCGACAAGGTGATACTCGCCGCCCAGGCACGTCATGCCGCCTATAACGCCCGCAAGAACGTGCAACGCAAGTCGCCGCTTAGCGGTGGCGGTCTTCCTGGCAAACTTGCCGACTGCTCATCGCGCACGGCTGAGGATTGCGAGCTGTTTATCGTCGAGGGAGACTCCGCAGGCGGTACCGCAAAGCAGGGTCGTGACCGTACATACCAGGCTATCCTTCCGCTGCGTGGTAAAATCCTTAACGTGGAGAAGGCGATGGATCACAAGATATTTGACAACCAGGAAATCACCAGCCTTTTCAAGGCGATGCGTGTCACCATAGGCACCGAGGAAGATTCAAAGGAGGTCAATCTCGATAAGCTTGCCTACCACAAGATTATAATCATGACCGATGCCGATGTCGACGGAAGCCATATCGCCACACTGCTGATGACATTCTTCTTCCGCCGCATGCGCCCGATTATCGAGAACGGTTATCTGTATCTCGCCACGCCGCCGTTGTACAAGTGTACTCGCGGTAAGAACGAGGAATACTGCTGGACCGACGGTCAAGTGCAGGCATTCATCGAGAAGTATGGCGACAAGACCAAGGTGATGCGTTACAAAGGTCTCGGTGAGATGAGCGCGCAGGAACTTCGCGACACCACAATGTCGCGTGAACATCGTTTGCTGAAGCAGGTCAACATCAACGATGCCGCCGAAGCCGACCGCATATTCTCCATGCTGATGGGCGAAGATGTGGGTCCGCGCCGCGATTTTATCGAAGAGAATGCTAATTATGCCAACATTGACGCGTGATTTCGCGTTAATGTTGCATATAGATTTCAATTACGTATAACCAAAATATCAGTATATGGCAGCTCCGTCAAAAAAAGGCAAACGCCAGGTGAAAAAGGAATTGTTTCCCGCTATCGACGAGTATATACTCGGTCAGGGCAACAAGACATTTAATTATAAGCAGGTAGCTCATGGTGTAGGCGTTGACGATCCGCAGGCGTTGAAAGCCGTCGCGATGCGTCTTGCGGAGCTGGAATATGACGGCGAGATTATAGAGGTGTCGCCCGGCAAGTACAAGGCGCCGAGCCGCGGTGCTGTTGCTGTAGGTGTGTTCACGCGCCGAAGCAACGGCAAGAACAGCGTGATTCTCGAGGGTGACGACGAGGCGATATTCGTTGCCGAACGCAATTCGATGCATGCGCTCAACGGCGACAAGGTTAAAGTGCTTGTCGCCGCCCATCGCAAGGGCGTCGAGCCGGAATGCAAGGTGCTGGAGATACTTGAGCCTAACGAGCAGGTGTTTATCGGCACTCTTACGGTAGACAAGCATTTTGCCACGCTGTCGACCGACTCCAAGTTTCTTGCCACCGACATATTCATCCCCAAAAACAAGCTGCATGGCGGAAAGACGGGCGACAAGGCTATCGTGAGCATTACCGACTGGCCCGAGGATGCCAAGAATCCTACCGGCGAGGTTATAGACGTGCTTGGCAAGAACGGTGAAAACAATACCGAGATGCATGCCATCCTTGCCGAGTTCGGGCTTCCTTATCGCTATCCCTCTTCCGTTGAGGCTGCCGCCGACAAAATCGGAGCCGGCATCACTCCGGAGGAGATTGCCAAGAGAGTGGACATGCGTGATGTAACCACTTTCACCATTGACCCGCGCGATGCCAAGGACTTCGATGACGCGCTTTCGCTGCGCAAGCTGCCTAACGGCAACTGGGAGGCGGGGGTGCATATCGCCGACGTGACGCATTACGTGCGCCCTGACACTATCATCGACAAGGAGGCGCAGCGACGCGCCACTTCGGTATATCTCGTTGACCGCGTGGTGCCGATGTTGCCGGAGCATCTGAGCAACGGTATATGCTCGCTGCGTCCCGATGAAGAGAAGCTGACATTTTCCTGCGTGTTTGAGATGGATAATGACGCGCGTGTGTTGAACTCGCGTATATGTCGCACTGTCACCAAGTCAAACCGCCGCTTCACCTATGAGGAGGCGCAGGAGGTCATAGAGACGGGTAAAGGCGACTATGCCGAAGAGATACTGACCCTCGACCGTCTTGCCAAGATATTGCGGAAACGCCGCTATGAAAACGGCTCTGTTGAGTTTGACCGCGAGGAGGTAAGGTTTGAGATTGACGAAAACGGTCACCCCATAAAGGTATATTTCAAGGAGTCAAAGGACTCCAACAAGCTCATAGAGGAGTTCATGCTCCTTGCCAACCGCACGGTAGCCGCCACCATCGGAGTGCCTGCGGGGAAGAAGAAGCCGAAAGCATTTGTATATCGTGTCCATGACCAGCCTGATGTCACGAAACTCGCCGACCTTGCCAAGATTGCCCGCACATTCGGCTACAAGATAAAGACATCCGGCTCGGCTAATGAAATCAACAAGTCAATTAACAAGATGCTCGCCGATGTCAAGGGAAAGGGGGAGGAAAACCTGCTCTCGGTGCTTGCCATCCGCTCGATGGCGAAAGCTATATACTCGACCGATAATATAGGTCACTACGGACTCGGCTTCCAGTATTATACTCATTTCACTTCGCCGATACGCCGATTCCCCGACATGATGGTGCATCGTCTTCTGGAGCGTTATCTCGCGGGCGGTAGAAGCGTCAATGTCGAGAAACTTGAGGAGCAGTGCAAGCATTCCAGCAGCATGGAGCAGCTTGCCGCCAATGCCGAGCGCGCCTCGATCAAATACAAGCAGTGTGAGTATCTTGGCGACCGTCTCGGAGAGATGTATGACGGTGTGGTGTCGGGTGTCACCGAATGGGGGCTGTATGTCGAGCTTAACGAGAATAAGTGCGAGGGACTTGTCCCTGTGCGCGACCTTGCCGACGACTACTATGATTTTGACGAGCGCAATTACTGCCTGGTAGGACGCCGCAACAAAACCCGTTATACGCTTGGCGACCGTGTGCGCGTACAAGTTGCGCGTGTCAATGTCGAGCGCAAGATGGTAGATTTCGCCCTGATTGATGACAAGGGCCGTCCAAAGGAAGATATTGCCGGAAATGATGTGTCGGTGAAAGAAGCGCTTTCTTCAACTCCGGCTAAGGGCAAGAAGAAACCGGCGCGTCAGCGTCGTTCGCCCAAGCCGCCGCGTCGCGGTCGCCGCTAATCGGATAGGGCGGTTTATGACATTTGTTGGCGATCAACCTCCGGTTGGTCGCCAACATTGTTTTGTGATGTAGTAAGTTAAGTGCGGGAAAAGAAAAGGGCGGCCGAGAGGACCGCCCGAAGTGTTAGATTATCGGGTATTTCTTCATCAGAATCACAATAATGCCGCTTTTTAGCGATAGTCTTTAAGCATTTCCTGAAGGCGCTGGCGCGCGAAGAATATGCGGCTCTTGACTGTGCCAAGAGGGAGGTTCATTTGTTCTGCAATTTCATTATATTTATAACCCGCAACATGCATAGAGAACGGTATGCGGTACTCGTCGCTGAACGAGTTGATAGCTGCGGTTATGTCTTTTGCCGCGATTGATCCTTCCGGAGTCTCGAATCCGGAATCCTGCGGAAGATTTAGATGATAGAGGTCTTCAGTCTGATCCACTACTGTGGCGGCGCGAGAAATCTTGCGGTAGTTATTGATAAATATGTTGCGCATGATTGTGAACACCCATCCTTTGAAGTTGGTGTTGTCGACATATTTATCCTGATTGTCGAGCGCCTTCAGCGTGGTATCCTGAAGGAGGTCGTAAGCGTCGTCACGGTTAGAAGTGAGCAAATAAGCAAAATTCAAAAGGTTGTTTTGAAGTCCGAGAAGCTTTGTCTGAAAATTTGAAGAAGTACCCATAATCGATAATTGTTTAATTGGTTTAATCATTCTGTTTTGTTGTTGCAATCATCTTGCAAACTTGTTACAGAACGATTACAATGCAAATGTACGGATAATTTTTAAAAATCAAATAAAAATTAGGGTAAAATTTTATTTTTAACTTTTGTTAATTTATAAAATGCTGTTAATCAGATGTGAGTGGGCTTAATTAATAATTACATAATTGTTACATAATTATAAATATTTTGTGACATGGGCTGATTTTGTAGATTTTGGATAGGGGCTTTAGGATCAATAGGGTCAATAGGGACTCTAAGGTCAATAGGGAGTTTAGGGTCGATAGGGTCAATAGGGAGTTTAGGGTCGTTAGGGGATTTGGGGTTGGGGATGGCGGGGAGGTTAGGGGGTGTTGGGGGTGGTTGCACTACCATGCGCCCCTACAGTTGCGCGCGGTGAACGGGGTGTGGTTTCAGGTTGAGGTGTAAGGGGGCGGTAAACTGAATGGGGGGATGAGGTGTTTATATTTGAAATGTTAAAAAGGACAGATTATGCACATGGCTGATGCACTTGTCTCGCCGGCGGTGGCGGGAGTGGCTGCGGCAGTGTCGGTGACATTGCTCGCGGTATCGGCACGTAAGGTAAAAAAGAGTGCCACCGAAAACCTCGTGCCCCTGATGGGGGTGATGGGCGCATTTGTGTTTGCCGCCCAGATGATAAATTTTACAATTCCCGGCACCGGGTCGAGCGGTCATATAGTAGGGGGTATCCTGCTTGGGGCATTGCTCGGTCCCTGGGCGGCATTCCTGACGCTTGCATCGGTGCTTGTGGTGCAATGTCTGATATTTGCCGACGGGGGGCTTATGGCACTCGGATGCAACCTTCTTAATATGGGTGTGTGCTCGACCTTGATTGCATATCCTTTTATATATCGCCCGATTGCGGGCAGCGGAGAAAAGACGTGGCGCGTGATAACCGCCGCTATCGTGGCATCGGTTGTAGGTCTTGAACTTGGAGCGTTGCTTGTGACTGCAGAGACGGAACTCTCAGGTGTGACTGCACTTCCCGCCAAGGAATTCTTAGGATTGATGACATCCATACATTTCTTTATAGGTATCGGAGAGGGAATAGCCACCGCAGCGGTGCTCTATTTCGTGAAGCTTTACCAACCGTCGCTGCTCGCCGGTTATCGGAGGGAGACGGGCAAGAGTGCGGGCAATTATAAACGTGCGGCACTTGTGTTTCTGGGTATAGCCGTGGTGCTCGGAGTGGCATTCACGTGGATAGCATCGGCAAATCCCGACGGACTTGAGTGGTCAATCGCGAAAATAACGGGTTCGACCGATTTGCCTGCCGCGAGTGCGGCAATGGCTCACACCATAGCTTCGGTGCAGAAGTCGACGTCGTTTCTGCCCGATTACGAAAGCACGTGGTCAGGCATCATAGGGTGTGGTATCGTGGTGGCGCTCGTATGGGTTGTATGTGCCGCCTTTACCAAGAAAAAGCACACGGCGTAAAGATATCGGGAAATATATAACAGCACGACATGACGGCGCTTGAAAAGGCATTGATAGAGATTAAAGCGGTGGAACATGCCTCGCGTGGCGAGAGCATGCTCCACCGTCTTGACCCTCGTGCCAAGACGGTCGTTACGCTCCTATATATAATAGCTGTGCTGTCAGTGTCGCTCGATGCGCTTCAGGGCATCGTGATATTCTGGATATTTCCCATCATAGCGTGTGCGATGGGGGGATTGAGTTATGGCGAGGTGTTCAGAAAGTCGTTGTACACTCTGCCATTCATAGCGTTTATAGGCATATTCAACCCTATATTCCAGAGAGAGCCGATGCTTCATATCGGGGATTTCGTCATAACGCGTGGATGGGTGGAGTTTGTGTCGATACTGCTGCGGGGCTTGCTTTCGGTGCAGATGGTGCTTGTGCTTGTAATGAGCACCGGTTTTTACCGAGTGTGCCGCGGGCTGGGTAAAATGGGTGTGCCGGGGATTTTCACTACCCAGCTGCTGCTTGTGTACCGTTATATATATGTACTCGTGGAGGAGGCAATCGACATGGACCGTGCGCGTAAGTCGCGCAGCTACGGCAGGAAAAATTACGGCGTGAAGATGTGGGGCACATTCGTGGGTCAGCTGCTTATAAGAACCGTGAACCGTGCGCAGCGCATTCATAGCGCGATGGTGTCGCGCGGCTTCACCGGAGAGCTGAGGTCGATGGTGAAGATGAAATGGCAGATGCGTGACACGGTGTTTGTGGGTGTCGCCACGGTGCTAATGGTGCTGTGCAGGTGGGTTAATGTTTGTGGTTTAGGGTTTATGGTTTAAAGTTTAGGGTTTAGAGGATGAGTCATCATTACGTAAAATTTGATCATGTGACATATAGCTATCCCAATGGGCTGAAGGCGCTGGACGATGTGTCGTTTCTAATCACTCATGGGGAGAAAGTGGGGCTTGTGGGCGCCAACGGCGCCGGAAAGTCCACACTCATAATGCACACCAACGGACTGCTTATTCCACAAAAGGGCAGCGTTGTAATAGGTGATGTGCCTATTACGAAGGAGACGTTGCCGATAATCAGGCGCACTGTCGGGCTTGTGTTTCAGAATCCCGATGACCAACTGTTCATGCCGACGGTGGAGGAGGATGTGGGGTTTGGTCCGGCAAATATGAAATTGCCTTACGAGGAGGTGAACCGTCGCGTGTCGGAGTCGCTGAAAGCAGTGGGTGCATACGAGCTGCGTGAGCGACCTGTATATGAGCTGTCGGGCGGCCAGAAACGTAGTGTAGCCATCGCGGGAGTGCTTGCGATGGAACCTGATGTACTTGTGCTTGACGAGCCGTCGAGCAATCTCGACCCTCATGCGCGGAAACTGCTTATCGAGAGGATAGGGCAATTTCGGCATACATGCATTATAGCTACGCATGACATGGATATGGTGAAGGCGTTGTGCAGCCGCACGATAGTGATGTCGCGAGGTCATGTAGTAGCCGACGGAAAAACGGAGGATATCTTCGCGGACAGGAACATGCTTGAGCGCGCCGGGCTTGATTGAAAAGGTAACTATTTAGCGAATATTGTCAATATAAGAGCCTCATTATCAGGTAGGGATGCACCATGGCGCATTCGAAACCAGGGTTAATGGACCATAATGGGGCGGATGCTCCGGGGAGCATCCCTACAATTTAATAGTAATCATGCTGTTGGAGTCGCTGAATAGTTACGAAAGGGAATTTTAAAGTTAAATAAGGTTAAAGAGAGGTTTAGCTTGAAGGAATGTACTATATTTAGAGTACTAAATATTTAGTAGTTTAGATAGCTGATTTAGCTATCATAGCTATTATAACTAATTTAGCGGGAGACAAATTAAGGATTAAGTAATAAGTATTAAGTATAAAGGAATAAGGATTAAATAATAAGGATTGCCTTTGCAGGAAATCAGAAAAATCGCTGCAAAGCGAGTGACAGAGGGTAGATTCAAAGAATATATATTAAGATAAGTAAAATGAAAGGATTTTTGCTACAGGTGCTGGCGGTCGCGTTAACTGCAACCGCCGCCCGGGGAAGCCGTACAGAGGTAATAGACCATCCCGATTATGAAGCGAGGGGTAGCGCGGTAATGACAGTGACGAGCATAGAGCGGAGCGACACCGCGACGCGGATGAATGTGCATATCGAGTACCGACCGCATTTCTGGGTGAGGATGGACAGTACGTATTGTCTGGTAGACACGCTCACCGACACGAGGTATTGTCCGGTGAGGGCGGAAGGTTTCGTATTTAACGAGCAATACTGGATGCCCGATGAAGGCACGGCGGATTTCACCGTCGTGTTCCCGCCGATTCCGGAGAAAGTAAAATGTGTCAATTATGACGCGGAGTCATGGAGTATCTGCGGGCTGCGTCTTGATGGCGGCACTGCCTCCAAACCCGCGACTGTCAATCCCGATGAGTGGAGTACACGGCATGAGAAGCCTTATCCGGGAGAGCCGACGGAGTTCTTTCAACATGGTGAAAGCCGCCTCACCGGACATATCAACGGTTACGACCCTCGTGTCGGGATAAGTAATTTCCTTATCTACGCATACGATAATCTGACCGGCGAAAGCAATCCGTTGAGCGTAGACGTGGATGCCGATGGAAATTTTGAAAAGACAATCAAGATGAACATGCCGGGTTGCGTCTCCGCCAATCTCGGCCGTTACGGATGGCTGAGCTTCTATCTTGAGCCGTCCAGAGACCTGGATATCCTGCTTGACTGGGAAGAGATGCTGCGTTATCAGAACGACAGAGTCATGGAACGCACCACGGCGAAGCCGCCTATAGCGAGGTATGGCGGAGAGCTCGGTGACATCAACCGGGAAATCGACGACGCACCGACATGTCAAATTACATGGATCGGCGACATTTACAAAACGATGACTCCCACGGAGGCGTCGGCGCAGATTGACGAATGGCTAAGAGACTTTAATGCGGATATTGACGGGTATATCGCCGGTGCATCACTTAATCCCCTTACAAAGAAGCTCGTTGACAGCCAAAGAAAGATGCTAAAGGCTAAGATGCTGCTCGACTATGAGATGATGCGTAGAGATGTAAGACGTGAAGATTCCCTTGCCGCATCGCTCAGAGAGCCTGTGACCCCTGAATTTTTCCTTCCGCTGAAGGAGCTGCTTTCGGACAGTGACCCCCGGACGCTTGTCGGGATGAATATGCTTTCCAACCGGCTTGCTTTCAGCGGCATATTTGAGGTCAACAATCTTCCATATCTATATACCGTGTATGTGGGCGATCTGGGACTCGGCTACCTGAAAGAGCAGGGCGCGACGCTCACTCCTGCAGAAGAGGTGTCGCTGCAGTTTATCAATGAAAATCTCGGCAAGACCGTATATCTGACACTTGACGACATGCTGAAATATTTCACGGTGAATATAAGTGAAATTGCCAGAAGAAACGGCATGACTGATAAATTGACAGCCTATCTTGAAAATGTAACATTGCCGGCTCCCGAAAGACCATGCGACGAGGTAAAGTATGCCGGGAAGCAATCGCAGTTTATGAGGGAGTTTGCGGGTACGGAGGGTATCCCGCTGTTATGGCAGGCGGCACTCGCGTCAAAGATATGCAGCTGGAGCGGCATGAAGCCTGACAACTTCAGCCGGGAGGGAATCACACTGTTTCTTGAAGAGCTGAATCAGTCAAAAGCAATCACAGAGCCGGTCATACTTTCCGCAGTAAACGACTATTTCAAAAAGATATTCAGTACAGACTCATACGAGCTTCCCGATGATGAACGGGGAAGAGTGATGAAAGTACTCATCGCCCCTCACAAGGGAAAATATGTGCTTGTGGATTTCTGGAGCACGGGATGCGGACCATGTCGCTACACCATCGAACATTCCGCCGAAATGCGCAAGGCAAATCTCGACAACCCTGATTTCAAGATGATATTTGTGACAAGTGAAGGAGAGTCGCCATTGGAGACTTACGAAAAATATGTAGCCGCCAATCTTGCCGGGGAGACAACACACCGCATCAGTGCCACAGATTTCAACCGGTTGCGAGACCTGTTCGGGTTTAACGGCATACCGCACTATGTGCTTTTGGACCGAGACGGGAAGGTGTTGAGCGATAATTTTACACATAGCCAGCTGCGCGAGACCCTTAAAGGGTATGGGGTGGAGCTGAAATGAGCCCCTTATCGGTTAGCGTGAGCGGCGGAGGTGCGCCCGTGGAATATAGGTCCTACAATAACAATGCAACCCGCTCTCGGGGTTGAGCCGAGGAGAGAGGAGCTTGAGCCACGGGTATGCCTTCGGCATTACCCGCGGATAACAGGATGAATCCCCCTTTCGGGGATTTATGGCTCCGTCACCAAGGTTAGTGACATTGAGCTTCCACAAGCCCCTACAGCTACGCGAGGTTGGTGTCAGGGCATGGAGCGCAGATATTTTTTTATACAGATCATTTGCCGTTAAAATATATTAAAGGTAATAAAATGTGCTGAAAAATGGTGAAAAGAGGCTTTAAGCGATAATAATCGTGAAAAAGCGTGATTTTAGAGCGAATTATTTGGAAAATAGCAATTTAGTAGCTAACTTTGCAAAGTTTTTGAGCGTGTAGCGCGAGTTGACCTGTCTACAGTATTGTAATTCAAGACGATAGGTGGCTTGCGCCGTTATGCTGAGGATAAACGAAGAATAACAACGATAATAAACATTTAAGTAAAAACAACAACTAAGATGCCTACAATTCAGCAATTAGTAAGAAAAGGACGTGTAGCTCTTGAGGATAAGAGTAAGTCTCCTGCGCTGGACAGCTGCCCGCAGCGTCGCGGCGTGTGTGTGAGAGTTTACACCACAACCCCCAAGAAGCCTAACTCTGCAATGCGTAAAGTCGCACGTGTTCGTCTCACCAATGGAAAAGAGGTCAACTCTTACATCCCCGGCGAAGGTCACAACCTTCAGGAGCACTCAATCGTGCTTGTGCGCGGCGGTCGTGTAAAAGACCTTCCGGGTGTACGTTACCACATCGTACGCGGCACACTTGATACCAGCGGAGTAAAGGATCGCACCCAGCGTCGTTCAAAATACGGAGCGAAGCGTCCGAAACCGGGAGCAGCCCCCGCAGCAAAGGGTAAGAAGTAATAAACACCCGGCGCTCAAAGAGCAGCAGAGATAAACAAAACCCAGTTAATTACAACTTCGTTTTTGATTTATTGGACAGCGATTTAGGTTGAGTAAACGAGGCAAGAGAGCCGAGTTGAAGAATAAAAAGCAGCCAAGCAACCAAAAACACAACTTAATTAAACAATGAGAAAAGCAAAGCCTAAAAAACGGATTGTATTGCCCGATCCCGTTTTTCATGACGTAAGAGTGTCAAAATTTGTAAACCACCTGATGTATGACGGTAAAAAGAACACTTCTTACACCATATTCTATACCGCACTTGAGACTGTGAAGTCAAAATTGCCCAACGAAGAGAAGACCGCCCTTGAGATCTGGAGGAAGGCACTTGAGAATGTGACTCCCCAGGTAGAGGTTAAGTCGCGTCGTGTCGGCGGTGCCACATTCCAGGTTCCTACTGAGATCCGCCCTGACCGCAAAGAGTCTATCTCGATGAAAAATCTTATCATCTATGCCCGCAAGCGTGGCGGCAAGACCATGGCTGACAAGCTCGCAGCTGAAATTGTAGACGCATACAACGAACAGGGCGGTGCGTTCAAACGCAAAGAAGACATGCACAAGATGGCAGAGGCCAACCGCGCATTCGCTCATTTCCGTTTCTAATTTAATATGATTCACTAACAATTATCATCCGATAATGGCAACTAAAGACGCAAACTTAAAATATACCCGTAATATCGGTATTATGGCGCATATCGATGCCGGCAAGACAACGACATCGGAGCGAATACTTTTCTATACCGGTCTTACCCACAAAATCGGTGAGGTTCACGACGGCGCAGCCACAATGGACTGGATGGAGCAGGAGCAGGAGCGTGGTATCACAATCACCTCTGCCGCCACCACTACATTCTGGAAATATGCCGGCGAGAAATTTAAAATCAACTTGATTGACACCCCGGGACACGTTGACTTCACTGTAGAGGTGGAGCGTTCACTGCGTGTGCTTGACGGTGCAGTCGCCACATTCTGCGCAGTAGGCGGTGTAGAGCCTCAGTCAGAGACCGTATGGCGTCAGGCTGACAAATACAATGTGCCCCGTATCGGTTACGTCAACAAGATGGACCGTTCAGGCGCAAACTTCTTCGAGGTAGTTCGCCAGCTTAAGGAAATTCTTGGCGCAAACCCCTGTCCTATCCAGATACCTATCGGAGCTGAAGAGACATTCAAGGGAGTCGTAGACCTCGTGACCATGAAGGCTATCTACTGGCACGACGAGTCGATGGGCGCCGACTACTCCGTAGAGGAAATCCCCGCCAGCCTCCAGGCAGAAGCCGAGGAGTGGCGCGACAAGATGCTTGAGAAAATCGCCGAGTTTGACGACGACCTCATGGCAAAATATTTCGATGACCCCAGCACCATCACGGAGGACGAAATCCGCAAGGCACTCCGCGCCGGTACGCTTTCGATGAGCATCGTGCCGATGATCTGCGGCAGCTCGTTCAAGAACAAGGGTGTACAGCCGCTTCTTGACAGCGTGTGTGCATATCTTCCCAGCCCGCTTGATGCAGGCGCCGTTGAGGGTCACGCAGTCGACAATCCCGACGAAATCCTTACCCGCGAGCCCTCTACCGAGGCTCCGATGTGTGCTCTCGCATTCAAGATCGCAACTGACCCCTATGTAGGCCGTCTCTGCTTCTTCCGCGTTTACTCAGGTAACGTCGAGGCAGGCTCTTACGTGCTCAACAGCCGTTCAGGCAAGAAGGAGCGTGTGTCACGTCTGTTCCAGATGCACTCCAACAAGCAGAACCCGAAAGAGGAAATCGAGTGTGGCGATATAGGCGCAGGTGTAGGTTTCAAGGATATCCGCACAGGTGATACCCTTTGTGCAGAAGACGCACCTATCGTGCTTGAGGCAATGGAATTCCCCGATCCCGTGATCGGTATAGCCGTAGAGCCCAAGACCCAGAAGGACCTTGACAAACTTGGCGTAGGACTCCAGAAACTTGCTGAGGAAGACCCGACCTTCCGTGTAGAGACCAACGAGGAAACCGGTCAGACTGTCATCTCGGGTATGGGTGAGCTTCACCTTGACATCATCATCGACCGTCTGCGCCGCGAGTTCAAGGTAGAATGTAACCAGGGCCGTCCGCAGGTAACCTACAAGGAAGCCATCACCGAGCCGGTTGAACTCCGCGAGGTATTCAAGAAGCAGACCGGTGGTCGCGGTAAGTTTGCCGATATCATCGTACGCGTAGAGCCTGTTGACGAAGGCTTCGAGGGCAACCTCCAGTTTGTCGACGAGGTTAAGGGCGGTAACATCCCCAAGGAGTTCATCCCCTCTATCCAGAAGGGCTTCCAGACCGCAATGAAGAACGGTGTGCTTGCCGGCTATCCCGTAGAACACCTGAAGGTGACTGTAATCGACGGTTCGTTCCACCCGGTAGACTCCGACCAGCTTTCATTTGAGCTTTGCGCCATCCAGGCATTCAAGAAGGCTTCAGAGAAGGCACATCCGGTGCTCCTCGAGCCTATCATGAAGATCGAGGTAGTTACTCCGGAGGAGAGCATGGGTGACGTGATCGGTGACTTGAACAAGCGTCGCGGTCAGGTAGAAGGCATGGAGACCAGCCGCAGCGGCGCCCGTGTCGTAAAGGCAAAGGCACCTCTTGCAGAGATGTTCGGTTATGTGACCGCACTCCGTACAATCACATCAGGCCGTGCTACCAGCACAATGACCTTCTCTCACTATGCAGAGGTAAGCAGCTCGATCGCAAAGAATGTGCTTACCGAGTGCCAGGGTCGTGTTGACTTATTGAAATAACAGTTTATCAAAAAGAATATGAGCCAAAAAATCAGAATCAAGTTAAAATCTTACGATCACAACTTGCTCGACAAGTCGGCAGAGAAGATTGTAAAGACTGTAAAGGCTACCGGTGCGGTGATAAGCGGTCCGATACCCCTTCCCACCCACAAGCGTATTTTCACAGTAAACCGCTCTACCTTCGTTAATAAGAAGTCGCGCGAGCAGTTCCAGCTGTCATCGTTCAAGCGTCTTATCGACATTTACAATTCGAGCGCCAAGACTGTAGACGCCCTCATGAAGCTTGAGCTTCCGAGCGGCGTGCAGGTAGAGGTGAAAGTGTAAGGTTTTAAGAAAGAAAGTAAATCAACATTATTAAACAATCAAGAGAAATGCCAGGATTATTAGGAAAGAAAATCGGAATGACATCCGTATTCAGTGCCGACGGTAAGAATGTACCGTGCACTGTTATCGAAGTAGGTCCTTGTGTAGTTACTCAGGTTAAGACCGTGGAGACAGACGGTTATGATGCCCTTCAGCTCGGCTTCGAGGACAAGAAGGAGAAGCACACCACCTGTCCGATGCAGGGTCATTTCAAGAAAGCCGGAGTATCGCCCAAGAGACACTTGGCCGAGTTCAAAGGATTTGACGGAGAGTACAAGCTTGGTGACACCCTCAGCGTCGACATGTTCAGCGAAAGCGATTTCGTGGACATCGTTGGCACATCAAAGGGTAAAGGCTACCAGGGTGTTGTAAAGCGCCATGGTTTCGGTGGAGTAGGTCAGGCTACCCACGGTCAGCACAACCGTCTCCGCAAGCCCGGTTCAATCGGTGCTTGTTCTTACCCCGCAAAGGTGTTCAAGGGTATGCGCATGGCAGGTCAGATGGGTAACGAGCGTGTGACCGTTCAGAATCTTCAGGTACTGAAGGTAATCGCTGACCACAATCTGCTTCTGATAAAAGGCTCTGTTCCCGGAGCTAAAGGTTCAATCTTATTAATTGAGAAATAATGGAACTCGCAATATACAACATAAAAGGAGAAGACACCGGTCGTAAGGCACAGCTCAACGACGCCGTGTTTGCCATCGAAGCCAACGAGCAGGCCGTTTATCTCGATGTAAAGCAATACCTCGCTAACCAGCGTCAGGGTACTCACAAGTCAAAAGAAAGAAGCGAGGTTTCGGGTTCAACCCGCAAGCTCCACAAGCAGAAGGGCGGCGGCGGCAGCCGTATCGGTGACATCAACTCTCCGGTGCTCGTAGGTGGAGGTCGCGTGTTTGGTCCGCGTCCCCGTGACTACCGCACCAAGCTCAACAAGAAGCTCAAGGCGCTTGCACGTCGCTCTGCATTGACTTATAAGGCTCAGGACAATCAGATCATCGTGGTTGAGGACTTCACTTTCGAGACTCCTAAAACTAAAGATTTTGTAAATTTTGCTAAAAATCTTAAAGTAGCTGAACAAAAGATACTTTTGGTTTTAAAAGACCAAAATAAAAACGTATATTTGTCGGCTCGAAATGTGCCGGGAGCTCAGATAATAAGTGCTTGCGATGTAAACACTTATGCTCTGCTCAACAATAAAGCTATCATCCTAACCGAGGGTAGCCTTGATGTAATTAACAATATTTAAAAACGTAGGAGGAAATTTTTACGACAATGGAATTTGAAATAACACCTATCGTCACTGAAAAAGCGACCATGCTTACAGAGAAGCTGAATCGCTACACCTTCCGTGTTTCCCCCGAGGCTAACAAATACCAGATTCAAGACCTGGTAGAGAAGCTTTACGGCGTTCATGTTGTTAAGGTGAACACTATGATCGTGCGTGGCAAGAACAAGTCACGTTACACCCGTAGCGGCATCATCAAAGGCGGCACATCGGACTATAAGAAAGCCATCATCACTGTAGCTGATGGCGAAACCATTGACTTCTATAGCAATATATAATAAGAAATGGCAGTAAGAAAATTCAAGCCCACAACACCGGGGCAAAGACACAAAGTTATTGGTGTGTTCAAGCGCACAGAATTGGTAGGCTTCGACAAGGAGACCAAGAAACCGATCGTACGCACCACTACTGCAAACACACCAGAGAAATCTCTTGTGGTCGGTAAGAAATCTACCGGTGGCCGCAACGCTGAGGGACATCTGACCAACCGTTACATGGGAGGCGGTCACAAGCGTGCCTACCGACTGATAGACTTCAAGAGAAACAAAGACGGTGTACCCGCCGTAGTAAAGGCTATCGAGTATGACCCTAACCGTTCAGCCCGCGTAGCTCTTCTTTACTATGTAGACGGATCAAAAGCTTACATAATTGCACCCAACGGCCTTGAGGTCGGAGCGACCGTGGTAAGCGGTCCGGATGCAGCTCCTGAGGTAGGCAACGCCCTTCCCTTGAGCGCCATCCCTGTAGGTACCGTTATCCACAACATCGAGTTGCGCCCCGGCCAGGGAGCCTTCATGGCACGTTCAGCCGGCACATTCGCGCAGCTTGTGTCACGTGAAGGCGATTACGCAATTATCAAATTACCTTCGGGCGAGACTCGCAAGGTGTTGTCGGCATGTAAGGCTACTGTAGGCGTAGTCGGCAACAGCGAGCACTCACTTGAGCGTTCGGGCAAAGCCGGCCGTTCACGCTGGCTGGGCCGTCGTCCCCGCAACCGCGGCGTAGTCATGAACCCGGTAGATCACCCGATGGGTGGTGGTGAAGGACGCGCATCAGGAGGACATCCTCGCTCACGCAAGGGTCTTTACTCTAAGGGTCTTAAGACACGTGCACCGAAGAAGCATTCTTCAAAGTACATTATTGAAAGAAGAAAGAAGTAATCTGATTAATTAAGTAATTATGAGTCGTTCATTAAAAAAAGGCCCATATATCAGCGTAAAGCTGGAGAAGAAGGTGGCTGCTATGGAAGAAAGCGGCAAGAAGTCGGTCATCAAGACCTGGAGCCGTGCTTCCATGATATCTCCCGATTTTGTCGGCCACACTTTTGCAGTGCACAATGGTAATAAGTTTATTCCCGTATATGTCACAGAAAATATGGTAGGTCACAAGCTCGGCGAGTTTGCCCCGACCCGTATCTTCCGCGGACACGGCGGTAATAAGAAAAAATAACAAGGGCCATTGATATAAAAATTTTTGACAAGAAAAGAAATTAAATACAATGGGTGTAAGAAAAAGACAATCAGCCGAATTGAAGAAGGAAGCCCGTAAGTCGCAGGCATTTGCCAAGCTTCTCGACATCCCCTCGTCGCCTCGCAAGATGCGCCTGGTGGTCGACATGATCCGTGGCAAGGAAGTGTTCCGTGCACTTGGTATCCTTAAATTCTCTAATAAAGAAGCAGCTGCGCGCCTGGAGAAGTGTCTCCGCTCAGCAGTTGCCAACTGGGAAGCTAAAAACGAGCGTAAGGCAGAGAGCGGCGAGCTCTATGTAAGCACAATCTTCGTAGGACCGGCTCCTATGTTGAAGCGTCTCCGTCCCGCTCCCCAGGGTCGTGGCTACAGAATCCGTAAACGTGCCAACCACGTGACATTGTATGTGGACACAATTGATAAAACTAAAACAACTAAAGAATAAGAGATGGGACAGAAAGTAAATCCAATAAGCAACCGCTTAGGTGTCATCCGTGGTTGGGACTCTAACTGGTATGGTGGCAAGAAGTACGGTGATAATTTGCTCGAGGATTCCAAGCTCCGCAAATATCTTGAAGTCCGTCTCGCCAAGTCAAGTGTTTCTCGCATCGTTATCGAGCGTACACTCAAGCTCATCACCATCACTATCTGCACTTCACGTCCCGGACTTATCATAGGCAAGGGCGGCGCTGATGTAGACAAGCTGAAGAAGGAGCTTATGAAGATTACCGACAAGGATGTACAGATTAACATCTTTGAGGTAAAGCGTCCTGAGCTTGACGCACAGATTGTCGCTGCCAACATCGCCCGTCAGATTGAGGGCAAGATCGCTTACCGCCGTGCTGTGAAGATGGCTATCCAGAGCACAATGCGCAGCGGCGCCGAGGGCGTGAAGATTCAGATCAGCGGCCGTCTGAACGGAGCCGAGATGGCTCGTAGCGAAATGTTCAAGGAGGGTCGTACACCGCTCCACACACTTCGCGCCGACATCGACTACGCTCTCGTAGAGGCCCACACCAAGGTAGGTGTGATAGGTGTAAAGGTATGGATTTGCCGTGGTGAGGTGTACGGAAAGCGTGAGCTTGCCCCCGTCTTCGCCAATTCAGGCAAGGAAAGCCGTGGCGGCAACAACGGGGCTCCTCGTGGCAACCGTTTCCGCAAACCGAAAAACAATCGTTAACGAATTGAAACAAGACAACAATGTTACAACCAAAGAAAACCAGATTTCGCCGTCAACAGAAAGGCCGCATGAAAGGCAACGCTCAGCGTGGCAATCAGCTTGCCTTCGGTTCGTTTGGCATTAAGACTTTGGAATCAAAGTGGATCACCGGTCGTCAGATCGAGGCAGCCCGTATCGCAGTGACACGTTACATGCAGCGTCAGGGTCAGGTTTGGATCCGCATATTCCCCGATAAGCCTATTACCAAGAAGCCTGCCGAGGTGCGTATGGGTAAAGGTAAAGGTAACCCCGAAGGATTCGTTGCGCCCGTAACCCCGGGCCGTATCCTTATCGAGCTTGAAGGTGTACCCTTCGACGTGGCAAAAGAGGCACTCCGCCTTGCAGCCCAGAAGCTCCCCGTGACCACCAAGTTTATTGTGCGCCGCGATTATGACCCAACTCAAAACGTGTAAAAGATTATGAAGAAAGAAGAAATAAAAGAACTCAGCACCCAGGATCTCAAGGATCGTCTTGAGCAGGCACAGAAAGATTATCTTCAGGCGAAGATCAATCATGCCGTTTCTCCGCTCGATAATCCCGCGTCCATTACACGTGACCGTAAAATGATTGCACGCATGAAGACAGAGTTGCGTCAGCGTGAACTAAACAATAAATAATCCCAAGAAATGGAAGAAAAGAGAAATTTAAGAAAAGAGCGTATTGGGGTTGTCTCGTCAAACAAGGGTGACAAGACCATCACTGTCATGGTGAAGTGGAAGGAGAAGCACCCCATTTACGGTAAATTTGTCAACAAGACAAAGAAGTATCACGCTCACGACGAGAATAATGAGTGCAGCATAGGCGACACCGTAAGACTTATGGAGACCCGCCCTCTGAGCAAGACTAAGAGATGGAGATTAGTAGAAATAATCGAAAAAGTTAAGTAATTATGATACAGACTGAATCACGTTTGACTGTTGCAGACAACAGTGGGGCAAAGGAGGCGCTTTGCATCCATGTACTTGGCGGTACAGGTCGTCGTTACGCGTCGGTAGGTGACATCATCGTAGTGTCGGTGAAGAGCGTCATCCCGTCGTCTGACGTAAAGAAGGGTACTGTATCAAAGGCTGTGGTAGTGCGCACCAAGAAAGAGGTGCGTCGTCCCGACGGCTCCTATATCCGCTTTGACGACAACGCGTGTGTGTTGTTGAACAATGCAGGCGAGCTTCGCGGAACACGTATCTTCGGCCCGGTTGCCCGCGAACTTCGCGCCACCAACATGAAGATTGTTTCGCTCGCCCCTGAAGTACTTTAATCCATAGTAAAAGAAGTAAACCACAATGAGCAAATTAAATATTAAAAAGGGCGATACCGTTTACGTGCTTTCAGGCGAGGACCGCGGGAAGACCGGTCGAGTGCTGACAGTGCAGGTAAGCAAAGATCGCGCTATCGTTGAAGGTATCAACATGGTATCTAAGAGTACCAAGCCAAATGCAAAGCATCCGCAGGGCGGCATCATCAAGATTGAAGCTCCGGTGCATATCTCCAACCTCGCACTCCTCGACCCCAAGACAGGCAAGCCCTGTCGCGTAGGCCGTCGCAAGAATGAGGAAGGAAAGACAGTACGTTATTCTAAAAAATCAGGAGAGGAGATTAAGTAATGAGCACAGCCACTCTTAAGAAAGACTATAAGGAGCGCATTGTCCCCGCTCTTGAGAAAGAGTTTAACTACTCGACAGTGATGCAGGTGCCCCGCCTGGAGAAGATTGTCATCAACCAGGGTCTTGGCGCCGCCACTCAGGACAAGAAGATTATCGAGACTGCAATCAACGAGCTTACAGCCATCACCGGACAGAAGGCAGTGGCTACTCTCTCGAAGAAGGATATCTCTAACTTCAAGGTGCGTAAAAAGAACCCCATCGGTGCGCGCGTGACTCTTCGCCGCGAGAGAATGTATGAGTTCCTGGAGCGCCTTATCCGTGTGGCTCTGCCCCGTATCCGCGACTTCAAGGGTATTGAGAGCAAGCTCGACGGCCGTGGCAACTATACCCTCGGTATCACCGAGCAGATTATCTTCCCTGAAATCAACATCGACTCGATTTCGAAGATGATGGGTATGAACATCACATTTGTGACTTCAGCCAAGACCGATGAAGAGGGTTACGCTCTCCTTAAGCAATTTGGTCTACCGTTCAAGAACGCTAAAAACAACTAAGATTATACTATGGCTAAAGAATCAATGAAGGCTCGTGAAGTGAAGAGAGCCAAGCTCGTAGCGAAGTATGCCGAAAAGAAGGCAGCCCTCAAGGCAGCCGGCGACTACGAAGGCCTCCAGAAACTTCCCAAGAATGCTTCTTCAGTGCGTCTGCACAACCGTTGCAGCATCACTGGCCGTCCGAAGGGTTACATGCGTCAGTTTGGCATCTCACGTATCCAGTTCCGTGAAATGGCATCTGCCGGACTTATCCCGGGTGTTAAGAAAGCAAGCTGGTAAAAATCACGAGACCCAGATAAACGCGAGTATTAAATATTGTTCGGATAATCCCGAATCAATTTAAACAAATCAATAAAATGACTGATCCAATAGCAGATTATTTAACAAGATTGAGGAACGCAATCAAAGCTCAGCACAGAGTAGTAGAGATTCCCGCCTCAAACTTGAAAAAAGAAATCACCAAGATTCTTTTTGAACAGGGCTACATTCTTAACTATAAGTTTGTAGAGGGTGAAAATCCCGCAGGCGTCATCAAGATTGCCTTGAAGTATGATCCGGTCGACAAGGTTAACGCTATCAAGAGCCTGAAGCGTGTGTCACGTCCCGGTCTTCGTCAATATACCGGCTACAAAGAAATGCCGAGAGTTTTAAACGGGTTAGGTATTGCCATACTTTCTACCTCTAAGGGAGTCATGACCAACAAGAAGGCGCGTGAGCTCAAGGTAGGCGGTGAGGTATTGTGTTATGTTTACTAATTATAGGAGGAAACAGCAATGTCAAGAATAGGTAAAGCCCCCATAGAAATCCCTGCCGGTGTGACAGTCACTGTAAATGGTGATGTTGTTACAGTAAAGGGTCCGAAAGGCGAACTCTCGCAGAAAGTCAATCCTGAACTTACTATAAAGGTTGAAGACGGACATGTGACTCTCACCCGTCCTTCAGACGACCGCGAGCACCGCGCTCAGCATGGTCTGTACCGCGCCTTGATTCACAACATGGTTGTGGGCGTGTCACAGGGCTACCGCAAGGAGATGGAGCTCGTCGGCGTAGGTTATCGTGCCACTTCCGAAGGTCAGGTGCTTGAGCTGTCACTCGGCTTCTCCCACGCTATATTCATCAAGCTTCCCAAGGAAGTTAAAGTAGAGGCAAAGACCGAGCGTAACAAGAATCCTCTTATTATTCTTGAGAGCGACGACAAGCAGCTGCTTGGTCAGGTATGTGCCAAAATCCGTTCGCTCCGCAAGCCTGAGCCTTACAAGGGTAAGGGTATCAAGTTTGTCGGCGAGGTTATCCGTCGCAAGTCCGGTAAATCGGCAGGTGCTAAATAATTAAAGTAGACAGAATCATGATATCCAAGATACAAAGAAGAAACAAAATCAAGACACGTATCCGTGGTAAAGTGTCTGGCACCGCCGCTCGTCCCCGTATGACGGTGTTCCGCAGCAACAAGCAGATTTATGTCCAGGTAATCGACGACCTCGCAGGCAACACTCTCGTTGCTTGCTCTTCAAAGGGTCTCGAAGGCGGCACCAAGACCGAGGTTGCAGCCAAGGTCGGCAAGGCAATCGCTGAGAAGGCTCTTGCCGCAGGCATCACTGAAGTAGTTTTCGACCGTAATGGCTATCTGTTCCATGGTCGTGTTAAATCATTGGCTGACGCAGCTCGCGAAGGCGGACTTAAATTTTAAGAATCATGGCAAATAAGAATAACAGAGTTAAATCTACCAACGATCTCGAACTTAAGGATCGTCTCGTTGCCATCAACCGCGTTACCAAGGTTACAAAAGGTGGTCGTACATTCACTTTCGCGGCTATCGTCGTGGTCGGCAATGAAAACGGCATTGTAGGCTGGGGTCTCGGAAAGGCAAATGAGGTTACCGCCGCTATCGCCAAGGGCGTGGAGGCTGCTAAGAAAAACCTTATCCGTGTGCCGGTGCACAAAGGCACCATTCCTCACGAGCAGGAGGCTAAGTTTGGCGGTTCACGCGTTATCCTCAAGCCCGCTTCTCACGGTACCGGAGTAAAGGCCGGTGGTGCGATGCGTGCCGTGCTTGAGAGCGTGGGTGTGACCGACGTGCTTGCTAAGTCTAAAGGCTCGTCTAACCCCCATAACCTTGTGAAGGCAACCATCGAGGCTCTCGGAGAGATGCGCAGCCCGCTTCAAGTGGCACAGAATCGTGGTGTTTCACTCGAAAAAGTGTATAACGGTTAAATCAACTTGAACAATGGCAAAAATTAAGATAACTCAGATTAAGAGCCGCATCAATGCGCCGAAGGTCCAGAAATTGACCCTTGACGCGCTTGGCTTGAAGAAAATGCATCATTCGGTGGTTAAGGAAGACACCCCCGACGTGATGGGAATGGTTAACCGCGTTCATCACCTCGTTGAAGTGACCAACGCATAATTCAGGACTTACAGTTATGGAATTAAATACTATTCAGCCCGCCGTAGGGTCAAACAAGAAGAAAAAGCGTATTGGTCGTGGTCCCGGTTCCGGCAAGGGTGGTACATCTACCCGCGGACACAAGGGTGCCAAGTCTCGTTCGGGCTATTCCCGCAAGATCGGTTTTGAAGGTGGTCAGATGCCGCTTCAGCGCCGTCTTCCGAAGTTTGGCTTCAAGAACATCAACCGTGTAGAGTACAAGGCTATCAATGTGGGCGACCTCGATACCCTTGCTGCTGCGAAAAATCTCGAGAAGATCGGTCTTGAAGAGCTTCGTGCCGCCGGTTTCATCTCACGCAAGCAATTGGTGAAGATTCTTGCGACCGGTACTATCACACGTGCAATCGCTGTTGAAGCCAATGCTTTCTCTGAAGCCGCCCAAAAGGCAATCGAGGCAGCCGGTGGTTCAATCGCTAAAGTTTAATTATAATGAGATTTGTTCAAACCATCAAAAACATTTGGACAATCGAAGAGCTCCGTAAGCGTCTCCTCGTGACATTCCTTCTGGTATTCGTCTACCGGTTGGGATGTTACGTGGTGCTTCCGGGTATCCACCCCGATGACCTTGACGCACTCGCCAAGTTTACCTCGGGCAGTGGTCTGATGCAGCTCCTCGATATGTTCTCCGGTGGTGCGTTCTCCCAGGCATCAATCTTCGCGCTGGGTATCATGCCTTACATTACCGCGTCAATCGTGATACAGTTGCTGGGCATGGTGCTTCCGTCGTTCCAGAAGATGCAGAGGGAAGGAGAGAGCGGTCGCCAGAAGTTAAATCAGTACACACGTTACCTTACAGTGGCTATCCTGTTGCTCCAGGGTCCGGCGTATCTTATGAACCTGCAATACCAGGTCAACGGTGCGGGCGGTCACGCCTCTATGGGTTTCTGGACCATCCTTTATCTCACGATCATTCTTGCCGCCGGCTCAATGTTTATTATGTGGCTTGGCGAGCGTATCACTGACCGTGGCATAGGTAACGGTATATCTTTCATCATCCTCGTGGGTATTATAGCCCGTCTGCCGCAGGCTCTTTATTATGAATTTGTCAGCCGTCTCCCCGGTTCCACCGGTTCGGAGGGCGGTCTCGTGATGTTCATCGTGGAGCTTGTATTGCTTTTCGCCGTGACAGTAGGTGCAGTGCTTCTCGTGCAGGGTACGCGCAAGGTGCCCGTGCAGTATGCAAAGCGCATCGTAGGCAACAAGCAGTATGGCGGCGCGCGCCAGTATATCCCCCTGAAGGTTAATGCAGCCGGTGTGATGCCCATTATTTTCGCGCAGGCAATTATGTTCGTGCCCATCACCCTCGCAGGTTTTGGCGCTAACGAGAACTCGATTTTCGCCAAGTTCTCCGACATTAACGGTCTGGCTTATAATATCACATATTTCATCCTTATTGTTGCATTTACTTATTTCTATACGGCTATCACGGTACGTCCTACCGAGATGGCAGACAATATGAAGCGCAACAACGGATTTATCCCCGGCGTTAAGCCCGGCAAGAAGACAGTGGAGTATCTCGACTCCATCATGTCGCGCATCACATTGCCAGGCTCTCTCTTCCTTGGTATTGTAGCGATTATGCCTGCGTTTGCGCGCCTTTTCGGCGTCAGCCAGAATTTTGCCCAGTTCTTCGGCGGTACTTCATTGCTGATTCTCGTCGGTGTAGTGCTTGACACACTACAGCAGATTGAGTCTCACCTGATGATGCACCACTACGACGGACTTATGAAAGATGGTAAGATTAAAGGTCGCACGACCGGCAGCGCTTATTGATTAAGTTGAATTTTTGATTTATCATCGATAAATGATCTATCTCAAGACATCAGAAGAAATAGCGCTTATGCGCGAAGCCTGTAATCTCGTGAGTCGCACACTTGGTGAAGTCGCCAAGTGGGTGACTCCCGGTGTTACGACTCTTAAGCTCGATACTATCGCGCGCGAGTTTATACAGGACAATGGCGGAAAGCCTGCTTGCCTCGGCTACGGCGGGTTTCCCGGCACTCTTTGTATTGAGGTCAACGAGGTAGTGGTTCACGGATTTCCTTCCAACTATGCCCTTCGCGAGGGTGACATCGTGGGGCTTGACTGTGTGGTCGAGCTTAACGGTTATAACGGCGACCAGTGCTATACATTCCCGGTAGGGGAGGTGTCGCCTGAGGTGATGGCTCTCTTGAAGACGACAAAGGAGTCGCTTTACAAGGGCATCGCTGCCTGCAAGGAAGGAAACAGGATAGGGGATATCGCCAACGCAGTGCAGACCTACTGCGAGCGTCGCGGCTATTCCATCGTCAGGGAGATGTGCGGTCACGGTATCGGCAGGAGCATGCACGAAGATCCCGAAGTGCCCAACTACGGGCGCAAAGGCATGGGCGCGCTCATCAAAAACGGTATGTGCATCGCCATCGAGCCGATGGTCAACATGGGCAAGCGCAACATCGTGATAGGCAAGGATGGCTGGACATGCCGCACCCGCGACGGTCAGCCCTCGGCTCATTACGAGCACACGGTAGCCATCATGGGCGGCGAAACCGAAATCCTCACTACTTTTGACTATGTGGATCAGGTATTGGGTAATAACGCAATTTAAACTTATTTTATGGCAAAACAGGCTGCAATCGAACAAGACGGTACAATAGTGGAGGCGTTAAGCAACGCGATGTTCCGTGTCGAACTTGAAAACGGGCATGAAATCACAGCCCACATTTCCGGAAAGATGCGTATGCACTATATCCGCATCCTCCCCGGCGACAAGGTACGCGTGGAGATGTCGCCCTATGACTTGTCCAAAGGTAGAATTGCATTTAGATACAAATAATAAAAACAACAATAAGATATGAAAGTAAGAGCCTCAATTAAGAAGCGTACTCCCGACAGCAAGATTGTGCGTCGTAAGGGTCGCCTTTACGTGATTAATAAGAAAAATCCGAAGTATAAACAGCGCCAAGGATAATTTTTAGTATTTTTGCAGAAAATTTAGTCAATCAATATGGCAGTTAGAATCGTGGGAGTGGATCTCCCCCAAAACAAAAGAGGTGAAATCGCCTTGACTTATATATTCGGCATCGGTCGTAGCGCCGCTAACTCTATCCTTGAGAAAGCCGGAGTTGACAAAAACATCAAAGTTAAAGACTGGACCGACGCCCAGGCTGCTGCTGTGCGTGAGGTAATCGGTGCCAACTACAAGGTAGAGGGTGACCTCCGCAGCGAAATCCAGCTCAATATCAAGCGTCTGATGGATATCGGCTGCTACCGCGGAATCCGTCACCGTATCGGTCTGCCCGTGCGTGGTCAGAGCACCAAGAACAAT
This sequence comes from Bacteroidales bacterium, assembly GCA_003150235.1. Taxonomy (GTDB): domain Bacteria; phylum Bacteroidota; class Bacteroidia; order Bacteroidales; family Muribaculaceae; genus Muribaculum. Next base: position 6,313 of record QAMW01000023.1, on the reverse strand, counting down.
GCCCGTACTCGCAAGGGTCGCAAGAAAACAGTTGCTAACAAGAAGAAAGCTACAAAATAATAAATTAGTATGGCAAAAAAGACAGTCGCAGCAAAGAAGAGAAATGTCAAGGTTGACGCTAACGGTCAGCTTCACGTACACTCGTCTTTCAACAACATTATCGTGTGCCTTGCCAACTCGGAAGGTCAGGTCATCTCCTGGTCAAGCGCTGGTAAGATGGGCTTCCGTGGCTCAAAAAAGAACACTCCCTATGCAGCCCAGATGGCGGCACAGGATTGCGCAAAGGTCGCTTACGACCTCGGTCTGCGCAAAGTGAAAGCCTATGTTAAAGGCCCCGGCAACGGCCGTGAGTCTGCTATCCGTACCGTTCACGGTGCCGGTATCGAAGTCACTGAAATCATCGACGTGACTCCGCTTCCCCACAACGGATGCCGTCCTCCCAAGCGTCGTCGCGTATAATAAGATCTTTATTTAAAGTTACTTTCACTTATCTATCAACTGAGGCTTTTGACTGTGAAGCGGCATTGAATGTGAATAGACCACAATTTTTATCACCTCTCTGTGGTCGCGGCTGCACTAAGATGAACGAACCATAGTCAATCCCAAAATTTAAGATTTTACAAAAAATGGCTAGATATACCGGTCCAAAAACAAAGATTGCCCGCAAATTCGGCGAGCCCATCTTCGGTGCTGACAAAGTTCTTGCTAAGAAGAATTACCCCCCGGGACAGCACGGCGTAAACAAGCGCCGCAAGTCATCGGAGTATGGCGTACAGCTCCGTGAAAAGCAGAAAGCTAAATACACTTACGGTGTACTCGAAAAGCAGTTCCATAACCTGTTTGACCGTGCTTCACGCACTAAGGGTATCACCGGTGAGGTGCTTCTCCAGCTTCTCGAGTCTCGCCTCGACAACATCGTTTATCGTCTTGGCATCGCTCCTACACGCGCAGCTGCCCGTCAGCTTGTGCTCCACCGTCACATCACTGTCAACGGCAGCGTGGTGAACATCGCTTCTTACCATGTTGAGCCGGGTGACGTTGTAGGTGTACGTGAGCGTTCCAAGTCGCTTGAGGTCATCGCTGACGCTCTCGCAGGTTTCAACCACAGCAAGTATCCTTGGTTGGAATGGGACGAAAGCACCAAGTCAGGCAAGATGCTTCATGTGCCTACCCGCGAAGATATCCCCGAAAACATCAAGGAGCAGCTTATCGTTGAGTTGTATTCTAAATAATCATTTTAACACGTAGATCCATGGCTATTTTAGCATTTCAGAAACCTGACAAAGTTGTCATGTTGGAAGCCGATAATTTCTTCGGTAAATTCGAGTTCAAGCCATTGGAGCCCGGATATGGTATAACTGTGGGTAATGCGCTCCGCCGCATTCTCCTTTCTTCACTTGAAGGATATGCCATATCCTCGATTCGCATCGATGGCGTAAAGCATGAGTTCGACACTATCCCCGGTGTAAAGGAAGATGTCACCAACATCATTCTTAACATCAAGAAAGTCGACCTTAAGCAGATAGTCGAAGATGCCGAAAGTGAAAAGGCTACAATCACAGTGTCAGGTCAGGAGGTGTTCAAGGCCGGTGACATTGGCAAGGTGCTTACAGGATTTGAGGTTCTCAATCCCGACCAGGTCATTTGTCATTTGGATCCCGGTGCAAGTTTTCAGCTTGACATTACGATCAACAAGGGTCGCGGTTGGGTTCCCGCTGAGGAAAATGCCAATCCCGCCGACGCTATCGACGTTATCGCGATCGACTCGATTTACACGCCGATTAAAAACGTGAAGTACACAGTTGAAAACTTCCGCGTCGACCAAAAGACCGACTACGAAAAATTGATTATTGAGATTACCACCAATGGCTCTATCCTCCCCAAGGATGCTCTCAAGGAGGCGGCCAAGATTCTTATCTACCACTTCATGCTCTTCTCCGACGAGAAGATTACCCTCGAGACTACCGAGACCGACAGTAACGAGGAATTTGACGAGGAAGTATTGCGTATGCGCCAGCTTCTCAAGTCTAAGCTTGTGGATATGGATCTTTCAGTGCGCGCACTCAACTGTCTTAAGAGCGCCGAGGTCGAGACTCTGGGCGAGCTGGTGGTCTTCAACAAGACTGACCTCTTGAAATTCCGTAACTTCGGTAAGAAGTCGCTCACCGAGCTTGACGAGCTTCTCGCCAATCTTAACCTGTCGTTCGGAATGGATATTTCAAAATATAAATTAGATAAAGAGTAATAAACGATGAGACATAATAAAAAATTCAACCATCTTGGCCGCAAGAAGGCTCACCGCGACGCCTTGCTCGCTAACATGACCATCTCGCTCATCATGCACAAGCGTATTTTCACTACGCTTGCAAAGGCTAAAGCTCTTCGCATGTATGCTGAGCCGCTGATCAACCGCGCTAAGGAGGACAACACTCCTAACCGCCGTCTGGTGTTCAGCCACCTTCAGAACAAATATGCCGTCACCGAGCTTTTCCGTGAGGTAGCGCAGAAAATCGCCGACCGCAACGGCGGTTACACCCGCATCATCAAGACCGGCAACCGTCTTGGTGATAACGCGAAGACCTGCTTCATCGAGCTTGTTGACTACGATGAAAACATGATGAAGGAAGCAGCAGCCAAGAAGTCGACCCGCACCCGCCGCTCTCGCAAGAGCAGCAGTGCAGAGAAGGCAGCTCCCGCAGCAGAGGCTCCCGTAGCCGAAGCTCCCGCAGCTGAGACTCCTGCCGCTGAATAATTTCCATCAGGATATTCAACCCTTAAATGCCGCCATCTGGAAAAACTTTCCGGTAGGCGGCATTTTTTCTTGACGCTAAGATTCGCCCGTTGTGCGGGGCGCTCACCGGTGCTTGCGGGCTAATATAATGAAATGATTATTTTTATTAAGCATTTTTGTTAATCGCACAGCGAAATTTTTTGTATCTTTGTCAACACTTAGATGACCAAAATTTATACACAACATAATTTTTTATTAGAAACATTATGAAAATTGAAAAAATCATTGGACGTGAGGTCCTTGACTCTCGTGGTAACCCCACTGTAGAAGTAGATGTAGTTCTTGAATCAGGCGCTTTCGGCCGTGCTTCCGTTCCCTCTGGTGCTTCTACCGGTGAAAACGAGGCTCTCGAGCTTCGTGACGGCGATAAGAGCCGTTACATGGGAAAGGGTGTGTCTAAGGCTGTGGCTAATGTCAACGGTCCTATCGCACAGGCTCTCGTAGGCATGTCGGCTCTCGATCAGATTAAGATTGACGAGACTATGCTTGCTCTTGACGGTACTGAGACAAAGTCTAACCTCGGTGCTAACGCTATCCTCGGTGTGTCTCTCGCAGTTGCCAAGGCTGCTGCCGACTATCTTGACCTCCCCCTTTACAAATATATCGGCGGATGCAACTCTTACGTTCTCCCCGTGCCTATGATGAACATCATCAACGGTGGTGCTCACTCTGATGCTCCTATCTGTTTCCAGGAGTTCATGATCCGTCCTATCGGCGCATGCTGCTTCAAGGAAGGTATCCGCATGGGTACCGAGGTGTTCCACAACCTCAAGAAAGTGCTCCACGACCGCGGTCTCTCTACTGCAGTAGGCGACGAGGGTGGTTTCGCTCCCGCGCTTGACGGTACTGAGGATGCTCTTAACGTGATCATCAAGGCTATCGAGCTTGCCGGCTATGTTCCCGGAAAGGATGTCACCATCGGTCTTGACTGCGCTTCTTCCGAGTTCTACAAGGATGGTCTTTACGACTACACCTGGAAGCAGGGTCCCGACGCTCCCAAGTTGACTTCTCAGCAGCAGGCTGAATATCTCAAGACTCTTGTTGAGAAATATCCTATCGACTCTATCGAGGACGGTATGGACCAGAACGACTGGGAAGGCTGGAAGATTCTTACCGACCTTATCGGCAAGCGTTGCCAGCTCGTAGGCGACGACCTCTTCGTTACCAACGTCAAGTATCTTAAGAAGGGTATCGAGCTTGGCTGCGCCAACTCAATCCTTGTAAAGGTTAACCAGATTGGTTCGCTTACCGAGACTCTCCGTGCAGTTGAGCTCGCTCAGCGCAACGGTTACACTGCAGTCATCTCTCACCGTTCAGGCGAGACTGAAGACGCTACTATCGCTGACATCGCTGTGGCTACCAACGCAGGTCAGATCAAGACCGGTTCTGCAAGCCGTTCCGACCGTATGGCTAAGTACAACCAGCTTCTCCGCATCCAGGAGCAGCTCGGCTCTGATGCTGAATATGGTTATGGCAAGCGCACCAAGATGCCCCAGGAATAATCAACCTTCGACATTATACAAGAAAAGCTACGGACTGCGGTCCGTAGCTTTTTTTATGCCCTGCGGTGTGATCGCTTCGTTTACTCGTTGAGTCGTATAACCCTTATGCCGTTGGCTGTGCGGTTACGTCTCAGATACTCCTTCAGCGGGTGCTTGTCCACGACCACGCTGCCCGCGGCCGACGAGGCATGCATCAGGTATGGCTCGCCCTTCTCGATTACGATTATGCCTGTATGCTGCACGTCGAGTCCCTGTGTCTTTGTCGTGATAAGCACGATGTCGCCCTCCCGCAGTTGTGCTGCGATTTCTTTGACCGTTAGTTTGCCCGATTTGATATATGGATAGCGGTGGTTGCGGTAGCCAAGCTCGGTATTGCGTATCTTGTCGTAGTTTAGTGAGTCGGCAAGCGCCGGATACTTCTCCCTGTTCCGGCTCATGAAGTCGAGCGATTTCACCTGGTGCTCGCAGCCCGCAAGCGTCCCGGTCACATCCTTGAAGTTGCCTCGGTGCACATTGTCGACCACCCAGTCGCTCAGGTAATGCAGGCGCGACCCGTAGCCGTTTACTTCGCCCGACCGGTATCTCATCCTCTCCAGGTTATATGCGAAATCGCGCCACGATGTGCGTCCTTCACCTATAGTATAGGCAAGAGCCATTACCGTCTCCACGTAGGTCGTGCAGTCCAGTTCGTCAAGATTTATGGTGAGGCGCTCCGTTTCACCTTCCGGGGCTTCAAGCGTTCCTCCCTTGTAAGGTGTGCCGAGAAATAGTTTCCCGATGTATGCCACACGTGCTTCCGGAGTCATCCCGTCAGTGGCTTTTGTCGCGTCAAGAAGTATTGCGCTTATTTTTGTCGTGTCACTTGCTTCGTCGTGAAATCGTATATCGTGCAGGTTGGCGCAGTTAGCGGTCAGGGCTGCTGTCAGAACTATTCCGGTTAAAAAGTGTTTCATCATATTTGTCATATTCTATAATAACAAAATTAGTAAATCCGCTCCATATACCCAAATTTTCATTTCCATCTATATCCATTACCGTTATATCAGGAGATTGATGAAAAATTGTAAGTGATGCAAGTTGCTGATTGATAGCTGATAGTGCGATTGGCTGAAATTTTTCTTGAAAAAAGTCGTGAAAATATTTGGAAGGTTCAAATATATCGCATAACTTTGCACTCGCTTTTGGGAAAGCAACGAATTGCAAAAGAGTTTGCAGCCGATGAATAATCGGGACTGAAATTAAAAATATGTTAAAGATTTTGTCAGTTCAAAATTTTGACTTAACTTTGCAAAACCTTTCCGCCAATAATTTGGCAGGCGAAAGCGCAAGAACATTGAAATGATTAAATAGACAAGAAACAGTACAAGAGCATTAGTAAATAATGCCTCAAGTCAATTCAAGTCCAGATAAGTCAAGCGATGATGAGCCGGGGGCTTCGTGAAAGTATGAAATAAATAAAAAAAGATACAAACAACGGAGAGTTTGATCCTGGCTCAGGATGAACGCTAGCGACAGGCCTAACACATGCAAGTCGAGGGGCATCGGGGGAGAGAGCTTGCTCTCTCCTGCCGGCGACCGGCGCACGGGTGAGTAACGCGTATGCGACCTGCCCTGCACAGTGGGATAACCCGGAGAAATCCGGACTAATACCGCATGCCCCCGCGGTGCTGCATGGCTCCGCGGGGAAAGGAGGCGACTCCGGTGCAGGATGGGCATGCGTGACATTAGCTAGTCGGCGGGGTAACGGCCCACCGAGGCGACGATGTCTAGGGGTTCTGAGAGGAAGGTCCCCCACACTGGTACTGAGACACGGACCAGACTCCTACGGGAGGCAGCAGTGAGGAATATTGGTCAATGGGCGGGAGCCTGAACCAGCCAAGTCGCGTGAGGGAAGACGGTCCTATGGATTGTAAACCTCTTTTGTCAGGGAGCAAGTGCCCCACGTGTGGGGAGCTGAGAGTACCTGAAGAAAAAGCATCGGCTAACTCCGTGCCAGCAGCCGCGGTAATACGGAGGATGC